>JBIIWZ010000030.1:0-17778 GCA_044338665.1 Flavobacteriales bacterium | reverse complement strand
GAAGCGTAGAATTTAAGAGCATTACCTCCTGTTGTCGTTTCAGGGTTACCGAACATGACACCAATCTTTTCACGCAATTGGTTAATAAAGATGCAGCAACATCCGGTCTTGCTGATGGTACCTGTAAGCTTACGTAAAGCCTTCGACATTAAACGTGCTTGCACACCTACGTTTGAATCGCCCATCTCTCCTTCAATCTCAGAACGAGGAGTCAATGCAGCTACAGAGTCAATGACAATTAAGTCAATGGCGCCTGAACGAATGAGGTTATCAGCAATCTCTAAACCTTGCTCACCGTTGTCGGGCTGAGAAATCAAAAGATTTTCGGTGTCTACACCCAAAGCTTCAGCGTAGAACTTATCGAACGCGTGTTCCGCATCTATGATAGCAGCAATGCCGCCCATCTTCTGACACTCTGCAATCGCGTGAATGGCTAAGGTTGTTTTACCCGAAGATTCCGGACCGTATATCTCTACGATTCTTCCTTTCGGAAATCCACCTATGCCTAAGGCAAGGTCAAGACCCAATGATCCGCTTGGAATCACTTCCATTGCTTCCACTGCGCTATCGCCTAATTTCATTACAGCGCCCTTACCGTAAGTCTTTTCTAACTTATCCATGGTCAATTGAAGGGCCTTCAATTTTTCTTTATTTACTTCAGACATGTTTCTTTAATTTTTAATTGTTTGACAAATTTGTTGTGTGATCTTGTAATGTATTTACGACTTGTTATTTTTTTTCGGATAGAGGTCATGTATGATAAAAAACACCAACAGGTACAAGAATGAAAATCCGCAAGCGAAGACCAATGAATTGTCTTTCGCTGGGTTTTCCAACGTACCCTTATTCTTCATGAAGTGATTGAACAATTCATGAGAAATAAACCAACTTAACCCAAATAAAATTGGAGCTAAACCGAGATAAATGATGTTAAAAATTTTTGTCATAGTTTTTTCGTTTCGACTTAGCGAAATTGCACTAAATTTATTCATACAAAAAGAAAAATATATGCAGTTTATAAGCAAGTTATTCGTAATCGTGTTGATATTGACCTCAAGCGTGGTTTCAGCACAAAAAAAGAACATCCTTAAGTTGGATATTTCTTCTCCCATTATGCGCACAGCTAATGTGTCTTTCGAACATCAAACGAAAGAAAGGTCAAGCTTTGTTATTGGTGGTTTATATCAAGATCAAAGCGATGGCTTCGCAAGCAGCTACATTACACGCGTTGCAATTACCCCGGAATTCCGTTATTACATGGGCAAGTACAATGCACCTGAAGGTATCTACCTTTCTATGTTTGCACGTTACCAGTATATGGAAGCGCTTGAACAAATTTATGTAGGATACGACCCCATTACATACATGACTATCTACGATTACAACAAACGCAACATTAACACAGGCGGAGTTGGAATGTCATTCGGTTACCAAAGAATTTTCCAAGATAAAATTAGCATCGACGTAAACTTCGGAACCATCTGGAATAGCGGAGACACGCGTGTGTCAACCAGCGAACCTTTTGTTGAAGCACCTAACGAAGCCTTCCGTCCTTACGTTGGATACTTTGTCCGCACAGGAGTTGCTGTCGGATTTTTGTTCTAAGAAATTTTAGAGAAATCTAGTTTATCGAAGTCGGCTTGCCAATGCAACGCCGACTTTGCTTTTTTAGTGGCGGTTCTATACTCATTATATGAAGCGGAATTCAGCACTTTCTGAATCCCTTCTGCTATAGCTTTCGGCGTTACTTCTTCAATTACCTCACCTACTTTAAATTCATTCACAATGCGCGCGGGTTCAACCAAATTGCTTACAAGCACAGGCACTCCGGCGTGAATATAATCGAACAATTTATTTGGAAGTGAAAGCGTGTAGTTCATGTGTAACGGCTTGTCTAACGATACACCCAAGTGAACGCGTTGCGTTAATTTTTTCAATTCGAAGTAAGACATACGTGGAAGAACTTTTACTTTTTCTTCCAATCGAAGTTCAACTATACGCTTCTTGATGTTTTCCAAATCTCTTCCTGCACCAACAATCAACAATTGAATTCCTTCCAAATACTGAAACGCTTCCACCAATTCCATTCCGCCTCTATCTGGGTCTATATATGCACCTTGAAGAACGACGGTTTTCGTTTCAAACAACTCCTCCCGTTCACTTTCATCTTCCACCAAAATGGGCATGTTGCGTTGTACTAAAACTTCGCGGTTGTATTTCTTTCGATAGATGGAAGCAATGCTTTCATTCACCGTAATAAAAAGATCTACATGCGGAATGCAGCGTTCTTCAATGCGCGTCCAGATAGCTTTAATTCGCTCTCTTCCCGTTAATCCTTCCGCCTCTGTAAAATATTCATGCGAATCGTAAATGACTTTCGTACCTCGAAGCTTCTTCATCAAAACCGCCGGCCATAAGACATCGAGGTCATTCGCCCAAATGATTTCTGTTTTGTGAAAAAGCAAATAGAAAAACATGCGCACGTTCAGCATGAAATAAAACAACGGTCCTTTGGTAAAAAAGACATTCAGTCTTTGTGTTGAATAATTGCGTTGAAGCGAAGTGCCTCCCGATTTAAGAACGCCAACCAAACGTACTTCCCATTTTTTATGTTGAAGGGAATCGCAAATCTTGCTTACTCGCTGATCGTATGTCAGATCATTCGAGACGAGGACTGCAACTCGCATAGCTTTATGCCATCATGTTGTTTCGGAACTTGCGAAGAACTTCCTTGGTATAAAGTGGGAAATCTGCATTCATCATCCATCCGAAATATCCTGGCTCGCGCGTTAGAACGTCTGCCACTTTCACTCCTTTGTGTTTTCCGAATCCGAATACCATATCTCCTTCTTCGTTGTATTGAAGGTTACCAATAAGGTCTGCACGTTTTCCGTAACTGCTCAACGCTTCTATTTCTTCGATGGTGTTTGGAAGAGCTCGCTCATCGTCTTTGTATTTTTCATACATTCCCTTGAACACTTCGTAAGTGGCTTGGGTATCTATAAGCGCAGCGTGAGCGTTTTCCAACGTTCCTCCGGTGTAATATTTAAAAGCAGCAGTTAAATTCCTTGGCTCTAGCTTGTGAAAGAGTATTTGTACATCTACGGTATTTCTTCCATCCAAGGTGAACGGAATACCCACACGAAGGAACTCTTCAGCAAGCAATGGAATATCGAACTTGTTGCTGTTATATCCCGCCAAGTCGCATCCTTCAATGAAATCACTCAACATGGGAGCGCAATCTGAAAACAGCGGAGCGCCTTTCACATCTGCATCGTATATTCCATGAACCAAAGAAGATTCAATGGGAATAGGCATTCCCGGATTGATTAAAAACTTGGTGTCTTTAAATTCTGGAATTGTTTCTTGGGTTTGATCGGGGAAAACTTTTACAAAAGCTATTTCTACGATGCGATCTTTCGCAACGTCGGTCCCGGTGGTTTCCAGGTCAAGAAAAACCAACGGTCTCTTTAGGTGAAGCATGAATTATTTTATTGAACCTTAACTTTGATGTACTGATACTTTTCGTATTCCGATTTGTTTTTCAACGCATCGTTTTCGAATTTCTTTCCTTGAACTACATTGATTGGCTTTTCAAATTTAAAGTCAACATTTTCAACATATCCATTCTTCAAAAGAGCCTTTGTCAATGCCGTCTGAGCATTAACCGAACGTTCGTTCGAGAGAATAGTATTCGTTTTACTTTCAACAGTTGGGACGTTCGATGCACTACCTTCTATAACTATCGTTACGAATGCCTTTTGATCGATAACCTTCTGACAGTTACCTATGAACTCTACAAATTCCTTTTCTTGGGTGGAAAAATCACTTTTACCATAAAGGAAGTAGTGTGAGTATTCAGCGTAAGTCTTGTCCGCGTCGATCTTAGTTTGAATTGGATCTTCTTTATTAAATACAATATCATCCTTCTTGGCCAATAACTGTATCTCTCTTGTATAGTCATGCTTCTCGCCATCGCAGGGCACTGTTAACGATTCAGATTTCAACTTTTCAATGCCATTCAAATAGTCTATTGAATATGTAGAACAAGGTTGAAGGACAGCTAAAAACTCGCCATTGTCATTCTTGGCCAACGACTCTTGTTTTTCGTTAGACTTGGTATTTACAATAACCACTTTCAGACCCTCCTTCGGCAAGCTATTTCCCTTAGCCGGTTTGAAAACACCTTTCAAGCTTGCCAATTGCTCTCCTTTTTTAACTGGCATCAAGACTTCATAGATATCTAAATCACCCAATCCACCATCTCTTCTTGAGCTATAAAAAGCACGCTTCCCGTCTGCCATCGGTTGGAAGAATATATCATCATCTACCGTATTCAATGGGTAACCCATATTCTCAGGCGCTCCCCACGTTCCATCTGGCAAACGCTCGCTTACAAACAGATCGAATCCACCCATTGTTGAATGTCCTTTCGATGCGAAGTATAAATACTTTCCGTCAGGACTCAAAAATGGAGCATCTTCCTCATAAATTGTATTGATAGCATTTCCTAGATTTTGAGCCATTCCCCATGAACCATTCGGATTTCTATCGCATCTATATATATCGCGTTGTCCAATGCCGTTTGGACGATCTGACACAAAATACAATTCATTTCCGTTGGCAGAAATAGTACAATGTGTTTCCCAGTATTTCGAATTGATATTGGACGATAATTTCACCGGAGCATTCCATGTTTCACCCAAAAGAGTCGAATACATTACTTGACCATCGCCAAGACTATCCTTATAAATGAACAACGTGTTTCCATCTGGAGAAACAGAAATAGTCGCATCATGATCATCCGAATTCAAATTCAACAATTCCGGCTGCGCCCATTTTCCATCTCTTCCTTTAAAGGAAACGTAGATATCATCACGGTATTTGTCAGTTATAAAGTCTCTGATTTTCGCGTTCGTTGAATCTGGTCTAAGTCTTCTGCTCGTGAAGAAAATGCTGCTCTCATCAAATGAAAGTACTGGACCAAAATCAGCAAAAACACCGTTAATAGTCGGGCCTGCATTTGTGATAGTATATTTCTTAGGACTAGCAACCTGAAGTTTAGCAAACTCGTTAATTTGTATTGCTCGATCAATTTGAGCAGCTAATTTGTGGTTTTTATTAATCTGACTCTTCATGAGCTCAAGGCTTTCCGAAGAATCATCAAACTTCATATTCAAGTGTTGTGCAATGGCTAAATAAAACAGAGCCTCAACTGGAGCGGCTTTCTCGTTTGGATCGAAGGGGTCATAGCCGGAATTCAATTTTTTCGAGGTAGCTTTTTCCAAATACTTCAAAGCTTCAACCTTATTGGTCTCTGTCTGCAATAAGCAGTAGCCTAATTTGTAATTTACATTGATATTTTCAGCATCCATACCCAAAACCTTTCTCCACTCATTTGAAGCTTGATCCCAAAATTTTTCTTCCATTAATTTATTCGCTTCTGAAAAAGCTGCATTAAATTCTGGATTACCAACATTCGAAGATGCGTGCACACTGCTGAAAGCAGACAACACGACGATCAAAAGGGAAAAGAAACGAGTTTTCATAGGTTTACTTTTTTTCAAAAATTATATTTCACGATTTACATCCCATTCCTCCAAATAATCTGCAACGCGGCGAACAAAACGTCCTCCTAATGCGCCATCTACTATTCGGTGATCGTAAGAATGTGACAAAAACATCATGTGGCGAATGGCAATGGCATCTCCCTGCGGAGTTTCTATAACAGCTGGCTTCTTGCGAATTGCGCCTACGGCTAATATAGCTACTTGCGGCTGATTAATAATGGGCGTTCCCATTACATTTCCAAATGAACCAACGTTGGTCAAGGTATATGTTCCACCTTGTATTTCATCTGGAGTTAATTTATTTGCGCGAGCACGCTCGGCCAAGTCATTTACTTTTTTGGCGATACCCACTAAATTCAACTGGTCTGCATTCTTAATTACAGGAACAATTAAGTTTCCTGAAGGCAAAGCTGCAGCCATTCCAATGTTAATATCGCCACGCATGATGATATTGTTTCCATCTACACTTGCATTCACTCCCGGGAAATCACGAATAGCTTTCGCAACAGCTTCAATAAAAATTGGAGTAAACGTTAATTTCGTTTTTGCATTCGCTTCGAACTGCTTCTTCACTTTGTTTCTCCACATAACCACATTCGTCAAATCTGCTTCTACGTAAGATGTAACGTGAGGTGAAACTTGCGTGCTCATGATCATGTGATCGGCAATAAGTCTTCGCATACGATCCATTTCAATAATCTCATCGTTCGGACCCACAGTAATGGTAGGACCTTTAACGCGCGGAGCTTCAATTGATTTGGAAACTGGCGCTGACGCCGTTGACGTTGCTTGAATTGGAGCAACTTTATTACCTCTACTAGCGATATAGCCCATCAAATCTTCTTTCGTTACACGACCATTTTGGCCTGTTCCTGAAATACTATCTAACTCAGCTTGAGAAATATTTTCTTGTTTGGAAATATTCTTCACCAACGGACTGTAAAATCTATCTGAAGAAGAGACAACAGCAGTTCCAGAAGAAACAGCCACGGGAGCTGCAGGTGCTGCAGGTACTGCAGGTACTTCTATTATTGAAGGCGCGGCAGCCGCAACAGGCGCTGATGCACTCGCTCCATCTCCTGTTTCAATAATTGCAATGACATGTCCAACCTGCACGGTATCACCTACATTCACACGACAAGAAACCAAAATACCATCTTCCGGAGATGGCACTTCACTATTCACTTTATCCGTTGCTATTTCAACCAAAGGCTCGTCCGCAGTAACGCGATCGCCTTCCTTCTTTAACCAACTCAAAATAGACGCTTCTGCGACACTTTCACCCATCTTGGGTAACCTCAGTTCTATTGTTGCCATCTTAATAAATTTCGCAACGAATTTAAGAAAAATAAAGGACTTGTCCTAATAGTCATTTTTTAGGACTCTGAGACCATCGAATTTGGTTTTCTATGAATCAAGAGAAACATCCAAAACCCAATAAAAACAAGGCCTTGCTGAAGTTCTAACATACTTTCAAAAATGAAATGAAACGACACCCCAAGTATGAAAGTTAAAAAAAACAAGTCATTCATCTGCCAAGCACGTCTAAATCCCGCAAACAACAAGGACAATAACGTTAGTAATCCCAGCCACCCCCATTCGACTAAAATTTGTAGATAAGCATTGTGAGCAGGATGCGAATGCTCTGCGGCAAAGTTTGCTCCCTTCAAGAGATAACGTTCCTTGAAATGCGACTTCCAATTTCCGGTCCCAACTCCTAACGGATAATCGCGACCAATTTCCCATGCGGTTTGCCAACTCACAATACGCTCGCTCGTGCTTGCTACTTTCTCTTCTTTTTTCGTTTCTGAAATTGACTTTGAATTTTCCACAGCCTCTTTCGCCCTTCCTGAAATGGGCGAAAAGCTTAAAAATAAAATGATGAAGGAAAGCATCGAAGCTGAAAATACAACGAGAGCCCTTTTCTTGTTTTTTCCATTTCGATAGACATGAAAAGCAAAAATTGCATAGAACAAAAACAGTGCTAAGAAGCCAGCGCGAGAAGCCATGAATGCGGTTTCCAGAGAAAAGAACACAATGCCTAACACTAGCCAATTCGATTTCCTTTTATTCATTGAATCGAGGAACTCCCCAGCTAAAAACACCATGGAAAGCAAATAGAAAAATCCCAAATAGGTTGGATGAAACGTCCATGCTAGTCTTCCATAAACAAACTCTTCCCACAGCCCCGTTTCGAAAAATCCAAAGACAGCGTGCACATGACAAATCAGCGCAAAGAAGACACACCCGCTTACTAGCGCCCACTGAAATCTCCGCAATGAATGAAGAATAGAATTCGATGTGAATAAAAACAAAAGTGGAAATGCTAGGTATGAAATTTTTGTTTCAACTTCAGAAAGAGCGGTCTGGTGATTCCATTCGTTCCAAATTCCAGAAAGTAAAAACACAGTAAAAACTCCATACATAACAAAGGCCCAACCATTGAAACTAGACCATTCGATTTTCCTTCCACCTGAAAAAACTTGAATGACCATGGTTAAAAAAGCCAAGGCAAAAAAAATAGTTACGCCCTTCGAATAGACACTCATGCAAAATACGCCAGCGGCCATGAACCACTCGTGAATGTTGTATTTCGTGACTGAAATACTCATGCTTTTCGTTTCATTTTCAAATGTGGAATATCGTCTTCCGAATACATCTCGCCTTCTTCCACAAATCCCAATTCATTGTAAAACTTCAATAAATATTCTTGTGCTGAAATGGTGATGGTTTGCTTTCCCCAAATCTGTTCACACTGGTCCAAACACTCTTTCATGAGTAATTTTCCTAGTCCAGAGCCACGCGACTGCAAAGAAGTGCACACGCGACCAATGCTAATTTCCTTGTATGAAATTCCGGCAGGAAGTAAACGCGCAGTAGCGTGCACAGTGCCCCTTTCATCTTCCGCCCAAACCCAAAGGGAGTGCTCGTCTTTCCCATCCAAATCTTGATAAGCGCAGTTCTGTTCAACAACAAAAACATCGGCGCGCAACGCAAGAATGCGATACATTTTCACGGAAGGAATTTCAGAAAAGGGAGCGGTATAAAATTTCACTCTTCGAAAATAACACAATTGCACGGGAATGTGTTGTGGTATAATTGAACAAATTCAACGAACTTCGCGCCATGAATGTATTATCAGTTGAAAATGTGTCGAAGGCCTTCGGTATTCGTGAATTGTTTACAGACCTTTCTTTCGGTATTGAAGAAGGACAAAAAGTTGCGTTAGTTGCGAAGAACGGAACAGGAAAATCAACGCTACTGCACATGTTGGCAGGAAAAGACTATCCCGATTCGGGCAGAATTACATTCAACAAAGAAATCAAATGGGCCATTCTTCTTCAGGATGAAGCGTTCGATGCAAACGGCACTGCCATTGACTTTCTCTTCGCGGCAGACAACCTCATGACCAAAGCCATTCGCGCTTATGACGTTGCTATTGAAAGTGGTGAAGGCCTTCAAGAAGCGCATGATATGATGGAACATGCTGATGCCTGGGACTACGACGCGAAGGCGAAACAAATTCTTGGCGCACTCAACATTATTGATCTGAACCAACTCATGGGAAACATGAGCGGTGGGCAACGTCGACGCATTGCACTAGCGCGTGTGTTGTTGGAAGAGGCAGACTTTTTAATTCTAGACGAGCCCACGAACCACTTGGATCTGGACATGATTGAGTGGTTGGAAGAGTATCTAACGAAGGCACGCATGACCTTGTTCATGGTAACGCACGATCGTTATTTCTTGGAAAATATCACGAATGAAATTCTCGAGTTGGAAAACGGAGAGCTATACAAATACAAAGGAAACTTCTCTTATTATCTTGAAAAGAAAGCAGAGCGCGAGCAACTTGAATCGGCTTCACGCGATAAAAATTTAAACACCTTCCGTCGCGAAGCAGAATGGGCCCGCCGCATGCCACGTGCACGCGGAACGAAAAGCAAAAGTCGGATGGACTCGTTCGAAGAGTTGAAAGACAAATTGAAACGCAAGCCAGAAGACAGTGAACTAGATCTTGAGATTAACATTACCCGCATGGGTTCCAAGGTGGTTGAATTCATTAAGGCCACGAAGTCTATGGGCGATTCAACAGTCATGGACGGATTCGACTATGTCTTCAAATCGAACGAGCGCATTGGTATCATTGGAAGAAACGGTTGTGGGAAATCAACCTTCCTGAACCTCATGACCAAGCGCATGGAGCCCGACGCCGGAAAGATTGTGAATGGAGAAACAGTGGTGTTCGGATTTTACGAGCAATCGGCTTCGAACCTAATACCCGAACAACGACTTATCGAATGTATTCGCGATGTTGCTGACTTCATTCCACTGGCAAAAGGTAAAACCATTAGCGCGTCGCAGATGCTCGAGAAATTTTTATTCCCGAAGCACATGCACTTCAACCGCATTGATCAACTGAGCGGTGGCGAGCGTAAGCGTCTTCAACTTCTGTTGGTTTTGATGAAAAATCCGAATTTCTTGATTCTCGATGAGCCTACGAACGACTTAGATGTATTCACGCTTTCAGCACTAGAAGATTATTTGTTGAATTTCACCGGATGCTTGGTTATTGTGAGTCACGACAGATATTTCTTAGACAAATTGGTAGACCATTTATTTCTTTTAGATGGAAAAGGAAACGTGCATGATTTATTGGGAAGTACCCTTGATTTCCGAGCGGTATTAAGCGAAGCTTCAGCGAAGCAAGAAAGACTTGCCGAAGCAAAGAAGCAAGAAGAACCAGCCCCTTCCATCAAAGAAGAAAAGAAAAAACCAGCTGGAAAAATTTCGTTCAAAGACAAACACGAGTTCGAGACACTTGAAAAGAATTTGCCTTTGTGGGAAGAGAAAAAAGCTCAGCTTGAAGCCGAGCTTTTAAAAGCCACTGATCACATTCAGATGGAAAAAACCGCTCTTGAACTTGGCGCGTTGTCTGATCAAATAGATAACGGAACCATGCGCTGGTTAGAGCTTTCCGAATTAATGTAACTACGATTGTGTTTTGTGTCCGCGCATAATTAAATTGCACCGCTCGCCCGATTTCACAACCATTGAAACTTTTTCAACTGAAGTTCTGTTTTCTTCCAATCCCCAAGCATCGATATCTGTAAGAGAAATACTCTTGAGGAATTGATGCGCCTCGAAAATGAAATTCTCGTTCACTCCCAATTCATTTTCCACACTTAAATATTTCTGAAGCACCACGAATCGAACGTCGATACTGTCGTTATAGGAACCATAAGGCTCTGGTTTTTGAATGCGGTTGAAGTGATTCTTGGTGGCTAAATCTTGAAGAATAAAACAGAAGTAATTGTGCACCTTCGCCTGAACACGGAATCCCAATTTAATATTCACTTTTATTACCAAATCGTCTACGAGTTCTTGCGCTTCATACTCCATGGTATAAGGTTCGTTCGTGCGATCTACGTGCAGAAACCAATACACATCGGCACGCTTCGGCGTTCCTTCTAAAATAGAATCCATGACCAACTTTTCAACCTGATCATGGAAACTCGCCTTGGTCATGTACACCAAATGCGTAGAATACTTAGGAACACTAACGTCTACTGAAAGTTTTCTAAGCGTATCTATGTATGGATCTAAAGAGATAAAACCAATTCGTTCGTTGCTGAACTTACGGTAGCGAATGGTTACGTACATCACCATTAGAATTCCAGCATAAACAATCAGCATCATCCAAGCTTCTTTCAGTTTTACTGAATTCGCAATGAAGAAAGATAGCTCCACCGCAAAGAACAGAGAAGCAATTCCGGCCACAAGTATGAACGGCCAGTGTCTGTGGTAAATCAAATAATACGACAACAACAAGGTGGTCATAAGCATGGCCACAGTAATGAATAATCCATAGGCAGCTTCCATGTGCGCAGACTCCTTGAAGTAAAGCATTACGCCAATACAACCGGCCCACAGCAACCAGTTCACACTAGGAATGTACAATTGACCTTTCGTCTCGGTTGGAAATTTTATGGCTACACGTGGCCAGAAGTTTAAGTTGATCGCCTCACCAATGAGTGTGAACGAACCTGAGATTAAGGCCTGACTCGCAATAACAGCTGCTAATGTTGCTACTATAATTCCAGGAAGTAAGAACCACTCGGGCATAAGTTCAAAAAACGGATTCTTACCTTCTAGGCTTGTGTGCTGCATAAGCCAAGCACCTTGCCCCATGTAATTCAATACCAAAGCTGTCTTCACAAAAATCCAAGTCACTCGAATGTTCGGACGACCGCAATGTCCAAGGTCGCTATACAGCGCCTCAGCACCAGTCGTGCATAGGAATACCGCTCCTAACAACCAAAATCCTTTCGGATAATTCGCCAATAAATCGTAGGCGTATTTCGGATTCAACGCATTGAAGATTTCCGGATGAAGCATCGCGTTGTAAGTTCCCAATACAGCCAACATAGAGAACCAAATGAGCATGATAGGTCCAAAGGCAACACCCACCAATTTTGTTCCATAACGCTGAATCATAAACAAGCCCGTAATAATGGCCAATACAATGGGCATCACTGGAATTCCTTCATCAAAAACTTTCAATCCTTCTACTGCAGATGCAACAGAAATTGGAGGTGTAATAATTCCATCACACAACAACGTCGCTGCTCCAATCATAGAGGGCCAAAACAACCACTTCCCTCTTCTCTTCACCAAACTATACAACGAAAAAATCCCGCCTTCACCTTTGTTATCGGCACGAAGTGTCATCCAGATATACTTAATGGTGGTCTGAATAGTCAACGTCCAAAAAACACAAGAAATACCTCCATAAATAAGCATTTCGCTAATAGGCTTGTCGCCTACAATCGACTTCATTACATAAAGCGGAGAAGTTCCTATGTCACCATAGATAATACCTAGTGTAACGAGTAATCCGGCAGTGGAAAGTTTGTGTTGCGTTGACATATAAAAGTTATTCTTGGCGAATGTATAAGAAAATGAGTGTTAGGGTGTTCACCACTTCAAAATTATTTTTCCTGAGCTTTGGCGACTTTCTAAATATTGATGTGCTTTTGCTATTTCAGCGAACGAATATTCTCCGCCGATAATGGGTTTAATTTTTCCTGAGGTGTGCATCTGAACCAATTGATTCAAGAGGGTTCCAATGATTTCGGGGTGCTCATCTGCTACTCTTAGCATATTCACTCCAAGAACAGACTGGCTCTTTCCCAAGAGCAGCAAAGGAATGAGTCTTCCCATATCGAACACCAACTTAAGCGTTGCCAACTTCCCTCCCCATTTGCTCGTTCGGTCTGAAAATCCGAACAACATCAATCTTCCTCCTGCCCCTAATAAGCGCATGTCTTTCTTAAACGTCTTTCCACCAATGCTGTTGAAAGTCGCATCAAGATTAGCTGTTCCTAAATGTTTTCGAATTTCAATTTCATAGTCATGCGAATTGTAATTCACTGCGGTAACGCCTTGTTTCGCTAAGACATTCACTTTTTCATCGCTGCCCACTGTTGCGAAAATCTCACAGCCCTTTTCCTTCAACAATTGAATTAACGCGGTTCCCACTCCACCAGCAGCCGCATGAATAAGCACACGCTCTCCTTTTTTTGTTTGTTGAAGGAAATCACACATGTATAGAGCAGTCACGTATTGCGTTGCCAACGCGCAGGCCTCGTTGGAAGGAATGGAAGCTGGAAGCTCAGCAATGCCTGTAACGGCGGTGCAAACCTTTTCAGCATAACCACCGAATCGAGTTAAACACGCTACGCGTTTTCCTATCCAATTGGAAGAAACCCCTTCACCAACGGCTTCCACAATTCCAACCACATCGTAACCCATAACCACAGGAGGTGCAGGCAGTGCAGGATACAACCCTTTCCTTCCCAATACATCTGCGAAATTCAAACCTGAAACTTCCACCTTCACACATACTTCACCTTCACCTAAAATCGGTTCAGCGACTTCTCTGATTTCAAAAGCCTCGTGCGCTTTTCCGAACTTCGTTAAATAGATTGCTTTCATTATTTCACTGCGCCGTTACGTTTCAAAATTGTTGTTTTTCCGCTTGCTCGTTTGACTTGAATTTCGTCTTGTCCATTCACTTTTTTATACTGAATGGAAGAAGGAAGATCACCCTTCATGCTTGCTACATTCCAACCCGCTGTAGACTTTCCATTCGACGAGTAATTGTAAACAGTGCCGTTGGAACAACCAAACAAAATTCTGTAATCGCGAGCGTTCGAATAATCAACCACGCACAAATTCGTGCAGGGTTTAGAAGAAAGAACAACCGGATAACCAACGACATTCTTTCCATTGATGTCTAACATTTCCAATCTGGAATTAGTCAGAATTAGCAATTGCTTCTTTCCGTTTTTAAACGCGTCTATCTGTTCCACTCCAAGAATTTCAGCCGACAGCGTAACAGACCAAGTTGTTTTTCCATTCGCAACCCATTCGATCTTCGAGCCGGAATATTTGACTTGTTCAGTCTTACCTGTGATGTGATTCGTTACAGACTTCGTTTTTCCCGATTCCACAACTGGTGCTGGTGTTGGCGTTGACTGTGGTGGAATGGCAACAGTATCCTCAGCCACTTGAACTTGTGTTTGAATCTCAATCGCTCCCTTACCAACCAAACGCACTTGGGTTCGGTCTGCAACGGAAGAGAAATGCCACACGCGCCAGCTGTTGCCCAATTTAGCAGAGAGCGTATTTGAATATTTCATGTCCGTTCCAGTAATAACCCCACCCTTCGGTAACGAAGGGAAACTCTTGTCGCCAATTGCACCTGCCGTTAACAGATATTGCTGATGGGCCAACAACAATTCTCTCGATTCTGCGAACATGAAAAAATTCTTATAGCGAACGCCATAGTATTTCACCTCACTCGGATAAATTTTATCCATAGCGAAGAGTTCTGCTGCGTTCGCTTCACGAATCGGATCAACAGCCAATGAATCTGAAAACAAAACGCTCACATTCACACTGTCTGATTTCAACCCCAAGGCGTAAATCATTCCGCTTTCGCCAGGGGTATCACTTCCGAAATTAGCCATAGCCAATTCGCCGGTGGCGTTGTTATTCAGCCATTCTAGCAAAGAAGCATTCTTCTTGGCTTCTTGTTCCATGCGCGCACTTAAGAACGCATTGCGTGCGTCTTGCGGACGAAGAGAATCGAGGTAAGACAACAGGGCTAGCGGACTTCCCGCGTGAACGGCCTTGAACCAATAATTGGTGTTGGTTCTTCCGTTCGTCAATACTTTTTGGAAGGTGAAGCTCGACTGATTTGCAAGTAGGTTGAGCGGTTTGCATTGGAAGCCGGCAATCATCGAAGATTCACTTCCGTGAATATCGTCTAGCGCCGTCCAAACCTGATCTACTCTGAAATAATAATGGCAATTTGAATCGAAGGAAGTGGTTCCTTTCACGCACATGAAAGAGGGAGAATCATCGAGCTGACTTCCCTCTGCGGGAAGATCAATATTTCCATTTCCATAAATGGCATAAGGCTCTTGAAAGAGAAATTTCAAATCAGGAAATTTCGCATTCCATTTTGAAGCGAGCGCTTGGCCTTCTTCACCATATCCAACAGGAAGAATGATTAGGTCATTGCCTTCATTCTCTACAATCCAAACAGACTGACTTGCGAATTTCAATCCTTGCGGGTCTTCGGAAACTTCACGAAGCATTCGACTTATTCCTTCATTCAAAGAAAATTCTGCAGACCAATCTATGGCTTCAGAGAATGCCTCAATCTTCTTCAACTCTACAACACCACTTGCGCTTGAGGGAATGTAGGCCAAAGGACTTGTCCATTCAGAATGACTTCGATTCAAAAAATAATAGACTACACCTATTCCCGCAGCGAGAATAAGTAGGACAAGCGCAAAACGAATGGTATGTTTGAATGGGTTCATGCTTCCGTACGAAAATAGATTTCGAATGGAGGTGATTTCTAACAAAAAGGGCTGTCTTACAACAGCCCTATGTTAATGAAATTCAGATGCGTTTATTTTGAAAGTGCAATTCTTGAAATGACAATTTTTTGCACTTCGCTTGTTCCTTCGTAGATCTGTGTAATCTTCGCATCGCGCATCATACGCTCAACGTGATACTCTTTCACGAATCCGTATCCACCGTGAATTTGAACAGCTTCAACCGTATGCTTCATAGCCACTGTCGATGCGTACAACTTCGCCATAGCGCTTGCTTCGTCGTAGTTCATACCTTGATCTTTCATCCAAGCAGATTTGTACACTAACAAACGTGCAGCTTCAATCTCCGTAGCCATATCAGCCAATTTGAAAGCAATGGCTTGGTGTTGTGAAATTTCCTTTCCGAAAGCTTTACGCTCCTTTGAATAAGCCAAAGCCAATTCGTATGCCCCTGCTGCAATACCCAAAGCTTGCGCCGCAATACCAATGCGTCCACCGCTCAATGTCTTCATTGCGAACTTGAATCCGAATCCGTCTTCACCAATACGGTTTGCCTTTGGAACTTTCACATCGTTGAACAACAAAGTATGCGTGTCGCTTGCGCGTATGCCCATTTTATTTTCTTTCGCTCCAACGATGAACCCTTCCATTCCACGTTCAACGATTAGCGCGTTAATTCCTTTGTGTCCTTTTTCAGGATCGGTTTGTGCAATTACCAAGTACGTAGAAGCTGTGCTTCCGTTGGTTATCCAGTTCTTCGTTCCGTTCAACAAATAGTAATCACCCATGTCAACGGCAGTAGTTCTCTGTGAAGTCGCATCTGACCCAGCTTCTGGTTCAGAAAGACAGAACGCTCCTATTTTTTCTCCGCTAGCCAAAGGCTTTAAGAATTTCTCTTTTTGCTCTTCGTTACCGTAAGCTTGAAGACCGTAACAAACTAACGAGTTGTTCACGCTCATACAAACTGAAGTCGATGCGTCAACTTTCGAAATCTCTTCCATCGCAATCGCGTAAGACAAAGTATCCATACCGCTTCCGCCGTATTGCGGATCTACCATCATTCCCATGAATCCAAGCTCTGCCAATTGCTTCACTTCTTCTGTTGGAAATCGTTGATGCTCGTCGCGATCTATAACCCCTGGTTTTAAAACGTTCTGCGCGAAATCTCTTGCAGCAGCCTGCACGGCTAATTGTTCTTCTGATAATTCGAAATGCATATTTTTATGTTTAGTTCATTGCTAAATTGGGTGCAAAGAAACGAAATTAGGGGTGAAATAAAAAACCCTTCTTGTGAAGGGTTTTCAATATTTCTATTTAGTTATTTTCTTATTGCAAAGGCACCATAACTAGACCGTTCGAGATGTTTACAGTTGAAGTACCACCTGAGTTCTTTAACGTTCCTGAGAAGGTGTAACGAATTCCACCTGGTGCTGGAGTAGATCTGAACTTAACTACGTTAACGGTAGCTGTTGAGGTTCCGAATGCGGTGCTGTGCGCAACCGAAGCATTTGTGAATGCCATAACACTAGCCGGGTTTGTTGAAGTAGCCATATTAATAACAGAGCCACTTACCCATCCTGCAACTGGCTGAGCCATTGTAAATGCTATTGTTCCTCCTTGAAGTGTAGAACCTGTTACAGTAACTACCCCACCTGCATAACTGAAGGTACACGATGAAGCAACTCCCACATGGTTAACACCGTTAGCAGTGAACGTAATGACTGTATCGCAAGCCATACAGTCAACACCACCGCAGTCAGTCCAGAACTCACCTTGAGCACCTCCGTCAATAATTCCATTGGTACAGTTACCGTCTGTTGCGCAAGGAGGACAGTTTGTTCCACCGCAGTCAATACCAATTTCGGTTCCATTCATTATTCCGTCTGTACAAGTTGGACAAGCCTCGCAATATGCTCCACCACAGTCTACTTGTGTTTCAGTTCCGTTTAGTAATCCGTCGGCGCACAATGCAGCGCAAGGGCCGCAATTCGTTCCACCACAGTCAATACCCGCCTCATCACCGTCTTGAATACAATTCGCACAAGGAGAACATGGTCCGCATTCGCCGCCACAGTCTACACATGTTTCGCCATATTCCGGCTGCCAAATACCATCGATACAGTGGTCACACTGCTCGCAATTCGGACCTCCGCAATCGACCAATTGCTCCGAGTTATTCAAAATTCCGTCATAACAATTTGGTGGAATTTTGTTGTCATCATTAAGACAGCCATTCAGCACAAACATTGTGAAAATGCTCATGAGCAAAAGAACAGAACGTAAAGATTTCTTCA
>JBIIWZ010000029.1:0-17888 GCA_044338665.1 Flavobacteriales bacterium | reverse complement strand
CGGCCCTTGCATGAGTGTATAGATTGTATTGTTGGCGTGTTTAATGGCGCGATTCAATCCGTCTGGCCATTCTTTCAGTCGGCAAATGTGTTCGTTGTAATAATTCGGAATTAACAACTCCATGTATCGTGGATTAGCGAAATCCTTCTTTGCCTCAAGTGCTCGAATCTCTGCAAGAACTTCTGGGTTCATCTGTTTCGCTAAAACTTCATCTGCATACTTTCCATATTCCGGGGCGCTTGCCACCATGTTAGCCACGATGAGTCCCTTCAAATTATTTTGATATTTCAGCGCGTACTCCATGGCTAAAATTCCTCCCCATGAATTACCAAGCACATAGAAATTCGATTGGTCGGCGCCTATTGCTTTTCGAACTTGTTCAACCTCTTCCACAAATCGCTCGGTGGTCCACAAGCTGCTGTCTTTTGGCTGATCGCTATAATAAGAACCCAGCTGATCGTATTCGTAAAACTCAAATCCTTCACGAAGAAAAAACGTTTCGAAACACTCCATGTACTCGTGCGTCATAGCAGGACCTCCGTGCAAAAGCAAAATCTTAATCTTCGGATTGATTCCAAAACGTTTCGTCCAAACGTTAAACGTCCCAACCGGAGTTTCAATAGGAATCATCTTCACTCCGCCTCCTTCAACTTCATTTGAATAAGTGAAATATTCAGACAAACTCTTTTGATTTGGAACGTTCAACTTCTCCCCATTTCCACATCCAACAAAAACAACAGCCATTGTCACTGCTGAAATAATATTCACGAAATTCAATTTCATCCTAATTTCATTTTTACAAATATCGTTGGTCGAATGATAATTCGTGTCGGTCGAAAGATTTTTCGACCCTATAAGTCATACGATGCCATGACAATTGTTCGTTCATTCGGCATCTTGAAAGAATAGTTTTACCCACAGCATGGGCTAAAGCAACTATCCTTTGTGTTATTCAAAAAAATCAAATTGTCCAAAAATGGAATTAGAACATTCACCTTTTTACATTCGCGAAATGGAGGAGATTAAGGAGAAGTATGGCAATACAGAGCTGCATTCAACAATTACGCATTAGGCCATTGGTGATACATACATTAACATTTGGTTTGGAGGATTAAACCAACCGAAAAAATACAGTTTCAAATCGGCTAAGGAAGAACGAGTCTTGAAAATGATTGAACTTGCCAAAGCAGGAAAGGGTCTGAATAGATACATTATTACGAAGGCGAAGGGGCTTTATGAAAGAACTACGTAATTGGAAAACCTTCGGTTTTATTCCTACTGCGTAATTCCTATTTCATAATTCCTACTGCGTAATTGGAACTAGGTTGTGGGAACTACGTTGTGGGAACTGCGTTGTGGGAACTAGGTTGTTGGAACTGCGTTGTTGGAACTACGTTGTGGGAACTACGTTGTGGGAACTGCGTTGTGGGAACTGCGTTGTGGGAACTAGGTTGTTATGAAACTATAGTCGAAGACAATAGCCCGAAGGGCATTAGTCCGAAGAACATTCGTGCAAGGCACATTCGCGAAGCATTCGCCCGTAGGGCATTCGTTGCTTTGCAACATTGTTATTTCACTTACAATTTGTCATAGACCGACTTTAATACTGACAAAATTTCAAGGCCATGTCAGGCATTCTACTCATTTAAGTTAAACTAGTGAAAGGATTGATTCGCCTTATATTACAAGACGTACAGAAGATTCTATTCTTCATACTGAAAAAATTACAAGCTTGTTAAAACTATTATTTGTGCGTTTACGGATAGAGCTTTGTCCGAACGATTGAAACAAATAATTTTTTAACTATGAGCACAGAAACAGTAAACCAAATCAAAACCTACGATTTCTATCGAATCGAAAACACCACCGTATTGAACGGCATTCCTATCCTAGGTATGTTCGGAGCAAGAAGAGACCGCTGGTACATAGACCTTCCAGAATGGATGGGGCCACGAGCAAATTTAGAAATGGTCATGGGAGCAGATGTTATGCTTGATGTTCTCTCCACAGGAAATGAGCGCGTGAATGTCACCTTTTCAAATCACGCAACAACTGAATTTGATGCTGAATTGAAATTGACTCACGTATCGAATGGTGACTATACCGTAACCAATCTAACGGATCAATACGATTCGGTTCCAGAAAAAATTTGGTTATGCGGGGTTACGCAATTTGTCTTTCAAAGTGATTATCCACAAGAGATTTATGTGAAGCGAAACGTCACCGTTTCATAAAACTTAACAACTGTGCACAATGTCTGCACCGTTCTGAAAGTATTTCGCTTCAGCAAAAAAAAAATACAAACACAAAATTCAAATCAATACAAATCAAAATAAAAAAAACATGACAAAAAAACACCAAGTGCACAATCTCATCGTATTAGATGAAAGCGGATCAATGTCTCCGATTAAAAGTAACATCATCCAAGGGTTCAATGAATTGGTTCAAACCATTCAGGGTATTGAGAAGAAATTCCCAGAACAAGAACATTTTATTTCACTCGTTTCTTTCAATGGAATTGAAGTGAAGAAACTTCATGAACGAGATCCGGCAAACATTCTTCGAGAAATAGATGAAACAAAATACCGTCCTTGTGGCTCTACACCCTTGTTTGACGCCATGGGTAAAGGCATTGCGATGATTGAGAATGGATTGAAAGGCGTAACAGACTATAACGTCCTTGTAACCATTCTTACCGATGGCGAAGAGAATGCATCCAAGGAGTACACGGGATCTTCAATAAAGCAAAAGGTTGAAGAGCTGAAGAAAAACAATTGGACGTTCACCTACATTGGCACAGACCACGACATTGAAAAGATGGCGCGTTCCTTATCCATTGAGAATACATTAAATTTCTCAAAAGACAGCGCGGGAATCAATGAGATGTTCGAGAAAGAGCGCAATGCCAGATTCAAATACAGTGAAAAGATCGACAAGAACGAAGACACAAGCACTGACTTCTTTTGTTAATTTCCGAAACTCAATCCCTCAAAACCCTTTCTGAAAAGAGAGGGTTTTGTTTTACATTCACATTTGAAAAAGATTCACATTCTGAGCATAGAAAACAAAGGCGAGATTCATGGAAAGATTAGACATCTATAATATCGAAAGATTCATTGAAGCGCAGGCGAATGAAACGAGAGGCTACTTAGTTGCACTAAACGAAATAAAATCCGGAAGTAAACATGAACATTGGATTTGGTACATCTTCCCCCAAGAAAAAGGATTGGGTGTAACTTACAATTCTGAATTTTATGGCATCGCTGGAAAAGAGGAGGCCAAAGAATTCCTTCAACATCCTATACTAGGCAAACGATTGATAGAAATTACAAGAGCTATGTCCCAACACGATCATAAAGATGCTTATCTCATTTTCAACAGTGACGCTAAAAAAGTTCGCAGCTGCATGGAGTTGTTTGCATCTGTTGATGAATCAGAAGAGCAATTGTTTCAGCAAGTTCTTGCTGATTTCACGTTTTAAATTGAATTGAATCTACTTACTTTCCTTTAGCGAACGCTTCTTCACATAGTTCCAACTCAATTGAAGTGTTACATCCATAGCGTTCGTGTTATTCTTTAAAACGATCTGACTGTCTTTCTTATAATCTAGAAGATTAAGATCAAACCCTCCCATCCACTCATCTGAACTTAGGTCATCGTAATCGTATACATCTACACGATAAGCTGCGTTTAAATCTGAAATTAAAATCGGCGTGTTTCTTTTAAAGCGATAAGTATTCTTCGAAGAAGCGTCGTCGTATACCTCGCTTGAATATACTGTTTGTCCAGTAGACATGTTTTTAATTTTCACTTGAACATCTCCTAAGCCACTACCAAACGGATCCCAAGAAACATTGCTTGGAGACGACGGCTGCACATGCTCCAATTGAAGTTCGCTTATTTCAACAGAATTAAGCACTTTCCCCATTTTACATGAAGTTAGAAGCATAACCGCAGTGAATACGAATAATGTGTTTTTCATTTGATGCAAGTTAAATTAATTGAGATTATTGTATAAATATAGATTATTATTCGAGGCCCTACGCCCGTTGTAGCGAAGATTATTCATATTTACATATTTCAGAAAATAAATATAACATTATTATGATACAATTCGAAACAAGCAATAGACTAAACGAAAAAAAGACCGCTTTGTAAGACGAAGACATTCTTTTAAAAGAATCATTCACATCATACAAACTATTAAAAAATCATGAACTCATTGGTAATCTTCAATAGCATTCGCTTTAAGAACATTCGTGCAACGCACATTAGTTGCTTCGCAATCAGTCCTTCAAAAACCCAAACTTCCCTGCGTTGTAATCCTCAATGGCTTCGCGGATCTCTTGTTCTGTATTCATAACGAATGGACCATAAGCCACGAAGGGTTCATTCAAGGGTTCACCGCTGAGGACAAGGATGATTGATTTTTTCTTTGCTGAAATGTGAATCGCTCCGGCTTCGTTTTTGAATTGCAAGTAATTGTTCTCTGTTACAGATGTTCCATTCACTTCCAACTCACCGTCTACCAACAACAATCCTGAATTGTAATTCGCAGGTAATTCGAAATCTACAAATCCCCCTTCGTTCAAATGCACATCGTACATGTGAATGGGTGAAAAGGTTGAAGCAATTCCGTTCACGCCTTTGTAATCTCCAGAAACTACATGCACTTCACCTCCGTTGTCCGCCAACGAAAATTTCGGTTTGTCGGAATGAACAATACTCTGGTATTTCGCTGGAGCAAACTTGTGTTTCTTCGGAAGGTTAATCCACAACTGAATCATCTCAAAGGCACCACCCGAACGATTGAAGGTTTGTTCGTGATATTCTTTGTGAAGCACTCCACCTCCGGCTGTCATCCATTGAATATCTCCGGGACCAATAATTCCGTGATTGCCTTTGCTGTCGTGATGCTCAACAGATCCTTTGTAAGCAAAGGTGACTGTCTCAATTCCTCTGTGCGGATGAACACCTACACCTTGTGAAATTTCGGATGGAGGGAAATCAACTTCCGCATTGAAGTCTAGCAAAAAAAATGGCGACATACGCTCTTCGAATCCCTTTCCATTCGGATAGAAATTCATCACCTTGAATCCATTTCCAACCATGTGTCGGTTTGTCGGAGAGAACACTCCTTCCACTCCTCTTAAGCCAGAGGTCTCATAGCCATTCTGTTTCTCTTTTTCACTATTTCCATCTACCCCACTAATCTTCGAAACAAAAAAAGCACCTACTGCTGCAAGGGCTGTGCTGACGATGAATTTCTTTCTGTCCATTTTCTCTGAGTTTGAACAAAAATAACACGAAATGGAAAACCTTCGGTCTTATTCCTACTACGTAATTGGAAAATCGAAGATTTTATTCCTACTGCGTAATTCCTATTTTATAATTCCTACTGAGTAATAAAAAACGTCGAAGAAATTCGCCCAACGGGCATTCGTTCATAGAACATTCGTTGCTTTGCAACATTAGTCCTCCGTCAACTTCTTCTAGTTTCATTGGAGAGAAATTTTTGATAAAGTGCCTGCGGAAATCTGTTATTCATATATTCAAAACAAAAATTCATTCTAAATGTTCAAACGTATGTTTCTCAGAATGAACAACTAACACATTGAACACATCTTCCACAGCTGCAAACCGAAATTGCTTATGTTCTTGCTGAAAGTCATAAAAAAAAATACAAAACGATACCTTGCTTAAAAGAAAAAATTATACTTTTATGAAACCTCGATAGAACAGAATATGAAAAGAAACCACAACGATGTTTCGTACTTCAATGAATTCAGTAGCCTGCTAACTGCATGTACCTCAGAAATCATTCAATCTAATCCTGAGAATCTATCTCAAACATTAGATCATGTTCTTATGAAAATGGGTGTTTTCTCAGAGGTTGATCGTGTCTACTATTTTGCATTTGATTACCAAGCTTCCACCTGTTCAAATACTAACGAATGGTGCAAAGCTGGAGTAACTCCTCAAATTACAGAACTTCAAGATATTCCAATTGAAATTTTACCCAATTGGATGAACACCATGTTGAGAGGAGACGAAATTTACATTCGCGATTTGAATGAACTCGATGAATCTTGGGGTCCGGAGAAAGAAATTTTAGAACCCCAAGGCATTCAGTCTTTACTTGTTTTACCTGTAATTGAAGAAAACTTTCTTTTTGGTTTTATAGGATTCGATGCTGTTGAAGAAAAAATTGAATGGAACGACAATGCTCGAAACCTTCTTCAAATTTTATCTAACAACATCGCCTCTGTTATTCGACGAAACAATCAAAATATTGAGCTCATTGAAAAAACGGAGGCCGCCAACGCTGCTAGTCAAGCTAAATCTCAATTCCTAGCTAATATTTCCCATGAGATTAGAACACCTATAAACAGTGTCATTGGATTCAGCGAATTACTTAAAAGCACTTCTCTCGATGAAGACCAAAAAGTCTTTGTCAATAGCCTTAACGATTCTGCTAATTTTCTTTTTGAGCTTGTGAACCAAATTCTTGACTTCACCAAAATTGAAGCTGGAAAAGTAGAACTCCTTCGGGAAAGAACAAATCTTCTTGAACTCACGAATAGCGTGCACAAGACTCTCATGCCGCTTGCAAAGGCAAAGAACATAAACTTAGAATTAAGAATAGACATTGGGGAGTCAGTCTTCGTGCTAATTGATGAGACACGCATTCGTCAAGTGCTCGTGAACTTAGTTTCCAATGGTATAAAATTTACTGAACGTGGATTCGTTCGACTCTCGCTGGAAAAACTTGGTGAGTTTGAAAATAAAGTTGACATACGCTTTTCTGTGCAAGACTCGGGAATAGGCATTTCGGCTGAACAACAAAAGAATATATTCTCAGTGTTTCATCAAGGTGATAATTCCACCTCTAAAAAATATGGAGGCTCTGGTCTAGGTCTAGTTATATCAAATGGTATTCTTGATCTTATGGAAAGTAAAATTATCTGCGATTCGAGTCCAGAGAATGGCAGTCTTTTCTATTTCGACATGGAATTGGAGACTTGTGAGCATGATTCATCCAACATTGATCTTCCGGAGATAACGAACCCACCAGTTGAGTTCAAAGCAATTAAAAAGTTGTCCACTCTAATCGTAGATGACAATGTTCTAAATCTGCTGCTGTTGAGAGTTATGCTTCAACAAGTTTATCCAAGTTTAAACATCCATGAGGCTGCAGACGGATTCGCGGCCTTGGAATTAATGAAAAGCATACATCCTGACTTCATTATTATGGACATTCAAATGCCTGAGATGGACGGGCGAGAAACAACTAAAAAAATTAGAGCGTTGAATTACGACCTTCCGATTATTGCGTGCACTGCTAGTGTTACTGAAGGGGAAAAAGAACACTGCCTAGAGGCCGGGATGAATGACTACATAGCGAAACCTATTTCAAAAGAACTCATCAGAACGATTTTAGAAAAGAATATACCGCAACTAAAATCTCTTATCTGAGAGTCATTGATCTAATGAAGAAATGGGAAAACCTTCGGTTTTATTCCTACTTCGTAATTCCTATTTCATAATTCCTACTACGTAATTGGAACCTTTAACTGCGTTATTGGAAAACCTTCGGTTTTATTCCTATTTCATAATTCCTACTTCGTAATTGGAACCTTTAACTGCGTTATTGGAAAACCTTCGGTTTTATTCCTATTTCATAATTCCTACTTCGTAATTGGAACTTCGTTGTTAATCTTACCTTCTCTTCCCATTTCTTAACTTCTCTTAACTTCTTTAAAAAGCATTTGTGTTTCTCAAGATCTGTTTTATCTTCGCATCGCACTTATCCAGAAAGACGGAGGGAATAGGCCCTTAGATGTCTTGGCAACCCGGTAAAGCAGGGTGCCAATTCCTACTTCGAAGCGTTTCGAAGGGAGATAAGAAAGGAAGTTTTCACTTCCGTCCCATTGGGCAGTGCAATACGCGCTATGGGAATACAAGACGAAATTTCAAAACACATTTTACTTCTCGACGGTGCTATGGGCACTCAAATTCAGTTGTTGAATTTGCAAGAAGAAGATTATCGCGGAGATAATTTTAAAGATCACCCTTCCTCACTGAAAGGCAACAATGACCTGCTTTGCATCACACGGCCGCATTTAATTGAACGCATTCACCTCAATTACCTCGAAGCTGGCGCGAACATCATTGAGACCAATACGTTCAACGCGCAACGCATTTCACTCGACGATTACGGTCTCACGCACATCGCCTACGAACTCAACATAGCTGCGGCAAAAGTGGCGGTTTCCGCTCGCGATAAATTCCAACATGAAAATCCGAATGCACCGAAAGCCTACGTAGCCGGAGCAATAGGTCCTACCTCAAAAACCTGCTCGCTCTCTCCCGATGTCGAACGTCCTGAATTCAGAGCCGTGAATTACAACGAATTGAAATCTGCCTATCGCGAACAAGTGGAAGGTCTTCTCGACGGTGGTGTAGATGCCATCTTGGTTGAAACCATCTTCGACACCCTCAACGCGAAAGCCGCATTCCATGCCATTCTCGACGTCATGGAAGATCGTAACCTTTCCGCCATTACCAAAGAAAATCCGAATGGCCACATTGCCATTATGGCCAGCGGAACCATTACCGATTTAGCCGGAAGAACACTCAGCGGACAAACCGCTGCGGCATTTGCGGTCTCTTTAGAACACGTTCCGTTATTCAGCATTGGATTCAATTGCGCTTTAGGTGCAGAGCAATTACTTCCGCAAGTGCTTGCCCTAAAATCGTTCACCAATGCGCACTTAAGTGCCTATCCGAATGCAGGATTACCCAACGCCATGGGCGGATACGACGAGGCCGCAGAAACCTTTCGCGATAAAATTCAACCGTTTTTAAATCAACCTGAACTCCGCATCGTTGGCGGATGCTGCGGCACATCGCCTGCACACATTCAAGCGTTGCATTCACTTATTCATAACACTTCGAACAATGACTAACACACTCTTCCTCTCCGGACTCGAAGTGGTTCGCATTGAATCGCAAGCCAACTTCATAAACATTGGAGAACGAACCAACGTCGCAGGCTCCATTCAATTCAAAAAGGCCATTCAAGAAAAGGATTACAACAAGGCCATTGCCATTGCGCGCGAACAAGTCGAAAGCGGATCGGTTATCCTTGACATTAACATGGATGATGCGCTGATTGAAGGCGTTGAAGCCATGCGCACCTTCCTGAATCTTTTGGCTGCAGAGCCCGATATATCCAGGGTTCCGCTTATGATTGATTCTTCGAAATGGGAAATTATTGAAGCCGGACTTCAATGCGCACAAGGAAAATGTATTGTGAATTCGCTAAGCTTAAAAGACGGCGACGAGCTGTTTATTGAACGCGCTAAACTGGCACGCAAATACGGAGCTGCTGTGGTAGTCATGGCCTTCGATGAACACGGACAAGCAGACACGTTTGAAAGAAGGACTTCCATTTGTGCGCGTGCCTATCGCGTGCTCACCGAACAGGTAAACTTCCCTCCGCAAAACATTATTTTCGATCCGAATATTTTTCCAATTGGAACAGGACTCGACGAACATAAGCGCTACGCCATTGATTTTTTCGCGACAACAACTTGGATTAAAGCTAACTTTCCTCATGCAAAAGTAAGTGGAGGAGTTTCGAATGTATCCTTCTCTTTTCGCGGAAACAACGTTGTGCGCGAAGCCATGCATGCTTCCTTTCTTTATCATGGAGTTAAGTCGGGCATGGACATGGGCATTGTGAACACCGCGCAGCTTGCGGTTTACGATGAGGTAGACAAAAATTTAATGTTGAAGGTGGAAGATGTCATTTTCAATCGAACGGAGAATGCAACCGAGGCTCTTCTTGAAATAGCACAACAATTCAATTCACAAAAAAATAAAATTGAAACCGTTGCGGCGTGGAGAAACGAGTCGCTTCAAAAAAGACTTTCGCATGCACTCGTGCATGGAATAACCGAGCACATTGAATCGGATGTGAAGGAAGCGTTGCTTCACTACCATACTCCACTTTCAATTATTGAAGGTCCGCTCATGGACGGAATGAACATCGTTGGCGATTATTTCGGTAGCGGAAAAATGTTCTTGCCTCAAGTGGTAAAAAGTGCGCGTGTTATGAAAGCCGCAGTAGCTGTGCTTGAACCACAATTGCTAGCTGAAAAAGAACGCAACCCACTTCAAGCCCAAGCGAAGAAAAAAATTGTTCTCGCTACCGTGAAAGGCGACGTTCACGACATCGGAAAAAACATTGTGAGTATTGTCTTGGCGTGCAACGGATATGACATTGTTGATCTGGGGGTCATGGTTCCGAATGAAGTGATTATTGAAACAGCAATTCGCGAAAACGCTGACGCCATTGGACTCAGCGGACTCATTACTCCTTCATTGGAAATCATGTGCGACTTAGCCGAAGACCTTTCAAGAAGAAAATTAAACTTCCCTATTCTTATTGGTGGAGCTACCACTTCGCGCGTGCACACCGCTGTGAAGATTGAACCTCGCACGCACGTTCCTGTCATTCACGTGAACGATGCCAGCAAGGTAGTTCCCGCTGTGCGAAGTCTCTTCAACAAAGAAGAAAGCGAAGCTTTCCTTCAACAAATAAAAACAGACTACGCTCGCGTTCGTGAAAACTACGAAACGCATCAGCGAGAGAAAAGACGCGTATCTCTGAACACGGCGCGCAGCAATGCTTTCCAACCGACAGCAACACACGTTCCTTTTCAACCTAAAAAATTAGGTGTACAGAAAGTTAAATTTAGTTTAAAGGAAATAGCGCCATACATCGACTGGACGCCCTTCTTTCAAGCGTGGCAATTGGCCGGAAAGTTTCCGGAAATATTGAAAGATGAAATTGTTGGAGAACAGTCTACTATTCTATTCAAAGATGCGCAAGACGTTTTGAATTCATGGATTGAAGAAAATCGTTCGACCGAAGGAACGTTCGGTTTGTTTCCTGCTCGAAGAAAAAGATTCGACGATATTGAAGTGTATTCCACAGAATATTCGAGCTGCAAGGAAGACGTAACATTCATTACCCTTCGTCAGCAAACCGAGAAAGCGCAAGGCGTTCCGAATTTCGCGTTAGCCGATTTCATCTCGAAAGATGAGCAAGATTACATCGGATGTTTCGCTGTAACGACCGGACATTGGGCGGAAGACATTGCGAAGCAATTTCAAGAAGAACAAAACGACTATCACGCCATTTTAGTCAAGGCCATTGCCGATCGTCTGGCCGAAGCCACTGCCGAATTGCTTCACGAAAAAGTTCGAAAAGAATATTGGGGGTATGCGGCAAATGAGCAATTGTCGAATTCAGAATTGATTTCTGAAAAGTACAAAGGCATTCGTCCGGCACCTGGTTATCCTGCTTGTCCAGACCACGAAGAAAAGCGAACCATCTGGAAGTTATTGAATGTTGAAAATGAAATTGGCATCTCCTTAACCGAGTCGTTGGCTATGTTGCCAGCCTCATCTGTGAGCGGCTATTTCATTGGTCATCCGGAAAGCAAATACTTCGGCATTGGAAAAATAGAAATCGATCAAGTGGAAGATTACGCTGTTCGCAGAGGCGTGTCACTTGATGAAGCAAAGAAAATATTATCACCCTTATTGTTTTAACATGAAAGTCATTCAACATTTAGAAGAAGCGAAACGCACGTTGTTCAGCATTGAAATTTTACCACCGCTGAAAGGCGATAACATTCAAGAAATCTATACGACCATGAATGAACTCATTCAGTTCGAGCCTGCGTTTGTAGATGTTACCTATCACCGCGAAGAATATGTCTTTCGCGATGCAGGTAATGGCTTGTTAAAGAAGCACACTGTGCGTAAACGTCCAGGCACAGTGGGCATTTGCGCCGCGCTCTTGAATAAATATCAGATCGATACTATACCTCACATTATCTGCGGAGGATTTTCGAAGCAAGACACGGAAGATGCGCTTATTGATTTGCATTTCTTGGGCATTGACAATGTGTTGTTGCTTCGCGGTGATGCGATAAAAAGTGAAGGAAGATTTGTTCCTGAACACGATGGCAATCGCTATGCAAAAGAATTGGTTCAGCAAGTGGTGAATATGAACAACGGAAAATATGTTGATCCCGACTTGAGCAATGTTCAGCATACGAATTTCTGTATTGGTGTTGCGGGATATCCTGAAAAACATTTCGAATCTCCGAATCAGCAAATGGACTTAGGTTACTTGAAACAAAAAGTAGATGCAGGTGCTGAGTACATTGTCACGCAAATGTTTTTCGACAACAAAAAATATTTCTCCTTCGTCGAAGATTGTCTCGCTGCTGGTATAACTGTTCCTATTATTCCGGGATTAAAGCCGCTCAGTACCTTGTCTCAATTGAACATTTTACCGCATCACTTCCACATAGATATTCCACAAGAATTAACAGAACAAGTTTTGCGAGCGAAGAGCAAACAAGAGATTCAAGAAATTGGAATAGCGTGGTGCATTGCGCAATCGAAAGAACTCAAAGACGCGGGAGTTCCGTGTTTGCATTACTATACGATGGGAAAGGTGAAGGCAATTTCGGAAATCGCGAAAGCGATTTTTTGAAAACCTTCGGTTTTATTCCTACTTCGTAATTCCTATTTCATAATTCCTACTGCGTAATTGGAACTACGTTGTTAAACCCTCGCAACGGAGTTGCCCTCGTTTCGAAGAAACCCTCGCATAGCAATATGCCCTCGCAAAGCAGTTGCCCTCGTTTCGAAGAAACCCTCGCATAGCAATATGCCCTCGCGAAGCAATTCACATAAACCCGCATAACACCTTCCATTTTTTTTCAAATTGACTTCGTATTTTTGTCCCATGCCTATCGCATCTGAAATAGCGAACAAAATGCCACAAGTGTATGAGCTGCTCGAGAAATTCGATGTTAGCGACGCATGGGTATTTGGCTCTGCGCAATCGAGGAATTTCAAGATGGAAAGCGATGTCGATATTATGGTTCAGTTCAAAGAGAAACTGACACCGCTTCGACTTGGAATGAATATGAACGATCTGAACTTTTCACTTCAAAAACTATTTGAGCGAGAGGTCGATTTAGTTAGCTACAGTCATATTAAAAACCCTGCATTCTTCTCTCAAGTAAGCGAGAACAGCACGCGCATTTACGGAGAAGAAAATCCAAGACTTTATTTGCGACACATGATGAATTGCATTGTGAAAATTCAAACCTTCATGCGTCCTTGCAAATCATTTCACGCCTATAAAAAAGACTTCTTAATTCAAGCTGGTGTTGAATGGAATCTCACAATACTTGGTGAAGCGGCAAAAAGACTTCGAAACATTTCACCTGATATTGCAATAACCGACCTAGATAAAATCATAGGTACTCGAAACAAACTTATACATGGATACGACGATATTTCGAATGAAGAAGTGTATGCTATCGTTCGAAAAAAACTTCCTGAACTTAAGAGGGAGTTGAAGAAACTGTTGTAGAACTACGTAATTGGAAAACCTTCGGTTTTATTCCTACTTCGTAATTCCTATTTCATAATTCCTACTGCGTAATTGGAACTGCGTTGTTCGAATCGTCGAAGACCCTCGTCCGCAGGCCCCTCGCAACGAAGTTGCCCTCGTTTCGAAGAAACCCTCGCATAGCAATATGCCCTCGCAAAGCCATTTGCCCTCAAGTTCTTACTTACACAACCCACTTATCCCTTGAACATAATTTTTAATTACGTCAAGTCGAGCGGGAAGATTATCTCCTTTAAATCCTTTGATGTCGGCGTAGGTGATGGTTGAAACGTATGCGGCTAAATACTTTGAAGAAAGCGGCATGTAAGACCAGTGCCATTTCTCCATGCTGTAACCCGTTCTGTTGGTTTCAACTTTGTCTGAATACGTTTGACAAAAACCGTATTCGCCAGCGTGTGCTTTCAACCAATTATAAATTTTCAATCCTTCTCCAGATTGGAAAAAGGCATCGTCTAGCGAATTCAAATCGATATCTGTTCCCCAATGATGGCGAGAGGTTCCAGGCATAGAACTGAAGAGTAAAATCTTATTGGCATTCGCCAATGAATCCTTTATTTCAGCAGCGTTCGTATCCCACTTACGCTCCCAAATAGCCTTCTGATCGAAGAAGGTTCTTGTTCCAGATATAATCAATAGATTCACTCCTTCAGCTAAAGCAGCAGTGCGCATTTTTAAATATGCGTTCAACACTTCTTCTTGAATGTACATGGGCTTCGAGCAATACTCTGAAGGGACAGCAACAAATCCTTTCGTTTCAGAGGGACTGAATTTCCCCAACAAAAGTGATTTCGAAATTTCAACTTGCACGGCACTTTTGCTCTGCTCCACCTTCGACTCCTGCTTCTCTGACGTTGCTGGAGTCTCTTTTTCGGCAGGAGCTTGAGGCGACTGGCATGACCACAACAAGATCATGGTCGACAAACATATCGTGTATTTTCTCATTACATTTTCTGAACGAACTCACTAAACACCCAACCTATAGTTCCGTCTGCCAAACGAACGTGGTACCAAGCCTTTCCTGAGATAAACTCTAACAAGTCAGGCGAAATTTTAGCAAAACCTCTCGATTTCGATTTAGCATCTTGATAAGAAATGTCATAACGGTAGCCGTCTGACTTACCTTCTACCATCACCGCTTTTCCGCGAGGTAGAGAGAATACAAATACACCGTTATAATCGCTGAAGAAATCTGTCTTTTGCGTCAAGATGGCTTCCCCGTAATTTCCATCAGGAATGAATTCATCTAAAATAATTAAACCATCGTTCTTCTTCATCGACTTCACTTTGTTGGAAGTAGTGCTATGATCTGCGCGAAGAATAACTGAATTGCCGCTGACGACTGCATTGGCTGAAAAAGTTACTTCGTTTGTATTCGAAGATTGAGATTGCTCAGGAGTTGCAGTACTACCGCCATTCAACTCTTGTTCTTTTAATTTAAGCTCGCGCTCTTTCAGTTCGAGCTCTTTGGCCTTCAAATCATCGCCACCTGAATTTCCACAACTTGAGAATAAGATTACTTGAAATAAAACTCCTACGAAAAGGAATGTTCTTGAGGCAATAGATGATTTCATATTTAATTAAAAGTTTAGATTTCAAATATAATAGGAAACCTATCTAGAAAAAATTACCGAGCACAAATGTTCTACTTACCAGAAATGTCGCATGACTCACACGACTCCTTCTTCTTGAAAAACAATCGCTTCACAACATAATACGTCGCGAAAAGAAGTATTGCTATGGTAAGCGCAATTTGCATTAGCTGAATAAATTGAAGGTGAGAAGCGCCAACGTGTAGGCCATGAAGCCCATGTAGCCCATTTGAATGAGCGGCCACTTCCACGATTTGGTTTCGCGTTTTACGGCAGCGAAGGTGGCCATGCATTGCATTGCGAAAACATAGAAGACCATAAGTGATAGTCCAGATGCAAGCGAATAAGCGGGTTTGCCAGTTTGAAGATTAATGTCTTCGCGCATACGGGTGAGCAACGATTCGTCCTCTTCGAAATTTTCTCCAGCGCTGTACAAGGTTGCCATGGTACCCACGAACACTTCGCGCGCTGCGAAAGACGTGAGCAACGAAACGGTCATCTTCCAATCGTATCCTAGCGGAGCGAAGACGGGTGAAATGGATTTTCCTGCCTGACCCAAATACGATTCTTCAATTTGCGATTTTCCTTGAGCGACTTGCTCTTCATTCAATTTTGGGAATGCGGCGAAAGCCCATAAAACTATTGAAATTGCTAAGATTATTTTTCCGGCATCGAAGACAAACGCTTGAACTTTTTCTTTCAGGTGAAGAAGAATGTTCTTCCATCTTGGCCAACGATACTCGGGCATTTCCAACAACAAAAAACTTTTTTCGTTTGAACGAATGAACTTGTTCATGACCATGGCCACCAGTAACGCGCCAATAACACCTAACGCATACAGCGCGAACAAGACCATGCCTTGCACGCCAATGAATCCATATACATAGGTGTTCGGAATAACCAAATAAATCAGCAACACGAAAACGGGAATACGCGCCGAGCAACTGATCAGCGGAGAAACCAAAATGGTAATGAGTCGCTCTTTCGGATTACCGATTACACGCGTTGAAAGAATAGCCGGAATGGCGCACGCAGCGCTCGATACCAAGGGCACCACGCTTCGTCCGTTTAGTCCGAATGGACGAACCAAGCGATCCATAATAAAGACCACGCGAGTCATGTAGCCCGTTTCTTCGAGCACACCAATGAAGAAAAAGAGAATGGCAATTTGTGGAACGAAGACCAACACTCCTCCAACGCCAGGCACAATGCCTTGAGTAAGTAAGTCGGTGAAAATTCCTTCCGGAAGTTTGCCTTGTAAAAACTGACTGAAATTTAAAAAGATGCTGTCGATCCAGTCCATTGGAATAGCCGAGATGACGAACATGAATTGAAAAATAAGGAAGAGAACCAGTGAAAATATTCCATATCCGAAAATCGGATGAACCAAAATCTTATCGACTTTCGTGGTGAAGGTATCGTGCGACTCGCGCACGAACGAAGGCACTTCAGTTAATCGTCGAACGATATCGCTCTTGCGCGCTTCGGCATCTCTGCGGGCTTCTGCGAGGTTCAGATTTTTTTTCAGTGGGAAGGAAATGAATGCTTCCACCGGTTGAATCTGGCAAGCTGAAATGAAATCGATCAAGGCTCTCTTCCCCTCGCCTGTTCTTCCGTTTATTTTCAAAAATGGAATTCCGTTGAACGCCTTCGACATTTCGTTGGTGTCGATGGGTTTCCCTGCGAGCATGTCGTTCATGGTGAGCACACCGATGACGGGGATATTCAGATCGCTAATTTGAGTAAGGATAACCAGGTTGCGTTCGAGGTTGGTGACATCTAATGTAACGACCACCAGTTCGGGGAAGTCCTCGTGATTTCTATCGTGAAGAATATCGGAAACAATCTTTTCCTCTTCGGAGTATGCGTTCAGGCTGTATGCTCCGGGAAGATCGAGCAGTTCGGCCACTCTACCGTCGGGCAGATTGAATTTCCCCCAGTGTTTTTCCACGGTTACTCCGGGGAAGTTCCCCACCTGTTGGTTCATGCCTGTAAGCAGGTTGAACAGGGAAGTTTTCGCTGTATTGGGGCTGCCGACTAGGGCAATTTTGGTACACATGGGTTAGCAATCAATGGTCTCTATCAAAGACGCCTCGTCTTCGCGCAGCGAAAGTACGGCACCACCGGCATCAATTGCAAATGGCCCGTTGAAAGGCGCTCTGAACAGCACTTTCACGTGCTTACCGGGGTAGAATCCCATTTCAATGAGCTTCGCTCCCATGGCATGTTCAGCCACACCCACTATTTGGGCGCATTCTCCAGGACGGTAATTCGCGAGCGATTTCTTCACTTGACAAAGCTACTTTATCGGTTAGGAAGGGCTATACCTTAAAAGAGGTATTTGAACTGTGTTGTTGGAAAACCGGAGGTTTTATTGGAAAACCAAAGGTTTTATTCCTACTTCGTAATTGGAAAATCGGAGATTTTATTCCTACTGCGTAATGGGAACTACGTTATTGGAAAACCGGAGGTTTTATTGGAAAACCTTTGGTTTTATTCCTACTTCGTAATTCCTATTTCATAATTCCTATTACAGAAAAGTTAACCTTTAGGATGAGAACAACGAAGTTCCAATTACATCGTAGGAATAAAATCTTCGATTTTCCAATTACGAAGTAGGAATAACGAAGTTCCAATTACGAAGTTCCACCATCCTCCTTATATTTGCTCCCTCTTCAAGCAAAGGGGGTATAGCTCAGTTGGCTAGAGCGCTTGCATGGCATGCAAGAGGTCATCGGTTCGAATCCGATTATCTCCACTTAAAATTCCCGTAAGTTATTCATTTTGAA
>JBIIWZ010000028.1:0-18283 GCA_044338665.1 Flavobacteriales bacterium | reverse complement strand
AGTTTTTGAGTGCTGCATTGTTCTACAAAGAATTTAACAATCCAATTGAGCCATACTTCGTGCCGGGCGTTGGATCAGGTGGAACACGTAGCTTCGCTCCGGGTAACGCATTGGGTGCAACCAGCTATGGTGTTGAGTTCGATATTCGCAAGTCGTTAAAAGAAATGACTGCAAACAGAATTCTTCAAAACTTAACGGTAGTAGCGAATGCTTCTTTCATTAAGTCAGACATTCAAGTAAGTGCCGAAGGAGTTGCTTCAGGATTGAATCCGAATCGTCCAATGGTAGGTCAGTCTCCTTATATCATTAACGGAGGATTGTATTATGACAACGACTCAACCGGATGGCAAGTAACGGTGTTGTACAATCGCATAGGCCCTCGTGTAACCATTGTGGGTATTCCTGATATTCCAGAGGTGTATGAAATGTCTCGCGACATGTTAGACATAACTATTACCAAGTCTTTCAAAAACGGATTCTCTGTTCGCGCGGGTGTTCAAGATATATTGAAACAAGATTTCGTTTTCCTTCAAGATGCCAATCAAGATGGTAAATTAAGTCGCGCCAATGATCAACGCTTACAATACTTCAACCGAGGTAATTACTGGAGTGTAACGTTAAGTTATAAGTTCAGAGAAGATGTAAAGCAGACTCAAAAGAAGAAGTAGCCTTAACATTCTCTTAAAGAACATAACATTCAGATGAGAATTGTATAATGAATACATAAGTTATTCATCATCTTATCGTAAAGAATAAGCGGCAATTTTGCCGAAACAAATTCAAACTAATGAAAAAACTTTTATTCTCTTTCGCGCTCATGTTGGCTGCATTTGCAAGCCAGGCGCAGATTGTGGTAAGTGGGAACATTGACATCAATGGAACTACCACATGGACGAACAACAACATTTACATCCTTTCAGGTTTCGTAAAGGTTACGGCTAACGATACCTTGGTTATTCAACCAGGTACTATTATCAAAGGAGATTTGGTAACAAAAGGTTCTTTAATCATCGAGCGCAGCGGATTCCTTCGCGCAGAAGGAACGGCAGAGCAACCGATTGTAATGACGTCTCAAAAATCGCCCGGGCAAAGAAGCTATGGCGACTGGGGAGGTTTAATTATTTGCGGAAGAGCTGCAGTGAACTCTCCAGCTAACGCAGGTAACGGAACAGCGGCAGGTGAAGCAGTAGTTGAAGGTGGAGTAGGTTCTATCTACGGTGGTGGAACAATGCCAAACAACAATGATAACTCAGGTGTCATTCGTTACGTTCGTATAGAGTTCGGAGGAATTCCTTTCCAACCAAATTCTGAAATCAACGGTATCACCATGTGTGGAGTTGGTAGCGGAACAACAATAGATCACGTTCAAGTATCATACTGCGGTGACGATGCTTTTGAGTGGTTCGGTGGAAATGTAAACGTGAAGAATATTATCTCTTTCCGCAACTGGGATGACGATTTCGATACAGATTTCGGATACCGCGGTAACGTTCAATTTGCAATAGCTCTTCGCGATCCACAAATCGCTGACCAATCAGGTTCAAACGGATTTGAATCAGATAACGATGCTAGCGGTAGTGTGGCTACACCAAACACGCAAGCACATTTCTCAAACGTAACTGTTGCTGGTCCTCTTTTGTTCCCAGGAACAATGAATTCAAACTACAAGCGTGCTTTGCACTTGAGAAGAAGAACAGAGACTAGCACATTTAACAGTGTCTTTGCGGGATATCCAGTTGGACTTTTAATCGAGAGTGCATCAACGCAAGGAAATGCAACTGCAAACAATCTTCGTTTTAAGAATAACATTATTGCACAAATGAACGACTCTTTGGCTACTGTAACTACAGCAAATCCAAACAACGTAAATGGTGCGTTCAACATTACGAATTTCTTCAATGCAAATTCAAACGGTTTAGTGAACACAGGTGCTGAGCTAGGTTGGAACAGCATTAGTCTTTCAAACCCAGACTTCTCTCTTCAGGCTAACTCTCAGTTGGCTTCAGGATCAGATTTCTCTGATTCATATTTACAAGACGCGTTCTTCACTCCGGTATCTTTCCGCGGTGCAATTGGTTCAGAAGACTGGACTTCTTGTTGGGCAGAGTGGGATCCACAAAATGCTGACTACTCTTCAGCAATGAACAACGCAATCACAGCGACTGTTTCAGCTACTGGTTCTACTTCAATTTGTGAAGGGTCAATGCTTACTTTGAATGCTACTTCTTCAGATGCCGCTTCTGAATTCGTATGGAGCAACAACGGTGCTACAGGTTCTACGCAAGATGTAATGACTTCAGGAACATTCAGTGTATTTGCTAGAAGCAGCAAAGGATGTACTGCAAATTCAAACCAACTGACAGTTGTTGTAAACGAAAACCCAACAGTTTCGATTTCTGCAAACGGAAGTACTTCTTTCTGTACTGGTGGAAGCGTTGAAATCGCTTCTTCTCAAGTAGGTGGAAACGTTTGGAACACAAACGCTACTGCTGATGCTATCACTGTTTCTGCAACGGGTGACTTCTCTTTGGAGTACACAGATGCAAACGGATGTTCAGCTTCTTCAAACACCATTAGCGTTAACGTGAGCGATTCTCCAATCCCAACTATCTCTGCTAACGGAAGCACTTCAATTTGCGACGGTTCTGCTGTAACATTGACCGCTTCTGCTTCTGATTCATACGCTTGGACATTCAACGGTGTTGGTCTTTCTGAAACAACTCAAACAATTGATGCAGCGCTTGAAGGTCTATACACAGTGAACGTTACAAACGCTGACGCTTGTAACGGAGTAGGTGCTTCGGCTCCAATCTTCATCTCTGTAAACGCTACTCCAACAGCTGACGCTTCTTTCACTCAAACAAACGGAAGCTTCACAGTTCAGTTCTTAAACAACTCAACCAACGCATCATCTTACTCTTGGGATTTCGGTGACGGAACAACTTCAACGTCAACCAACCCTTCGCACATCTTTGCAACAGGCGGTGACTTTACAGTTGTTCTTACTGCAACAAACGGAGATTGTTCGAACACATTCACCATTAACTTAACTAGCGTTGCTGTTTCTGAAAACGTGGCTTTCGAAGACCTAATGGTTTTCCCTAATCCAACAGAAAACGAATTGAACATTCAATTCAGCTCTTTCGATTCAGGTATGATGAATGCTACGATCTTCAATGTAGCTGGACAAATAGTTTCTGCTGAAGCATTCGCTGTGAACGCTGGAAACATGTTCCACACGATTGATACTAGCAACTTAGAAAGCGGAGTTTACTTCGTGAATCTTAACAACAATACTTCAAACATTACCATCCGCGTAATTAAGAAATAGTAGATTAGGTTTAGATTAAAAGATTAGGAGCGAACTTCGGTTTGCTCCTTTTTTTTGCATCCAATTTTTTAAACCTTTTCCGGCTATTCGTTCCAAGCTTCTCGCTTCGCTCAAAGGCTTTCCACTGCTATCCGGGGTACTGAGGAACTTCGTTGTTGGAACTGCGTTATTGGAACTACGTTATTGGAACTACGTTATTGGAACTACGTTGTTTGAACTGCGTTGTTTTACAAGTCGAAGACATTCGCCGCAGGCATTCGTTGAAAACATTCGTTGCTTTGCAACATTAGTGGCTCCGCCACATTCGCCTCCGGCATTCGTGCTTCGCACATTAGTGGCTCCGCCACATTCGCCTCCGGCATTCGTGCTTCGCACATTAGTGGCTCCGCCACATTCGTGATTACATCACAACATTTTTCTTCTGAAACAACCCATTCGCCTTATTCGGATCATCTAATTCCTGATCGAACAAAGCTGAAATCTCTTGAATCGTTTTTGCTAATTCAGGAATGCTCTTTCCGCTGGTCATGACTGTTAGTATGTAAGCTTCGCCATCGATGTATATAATTCCAGATTCATGCAATTCGTGATTCGCACCTCCGTCGCCCCATTCGCCGAACTTGTGCGCAATCGGAGTTCCAGCAGGAAGACCTTTTACAAATCCATCTTTGAAATCGCACTCCGTTAAAAGCTTAAGCGCATATTCAGAGTTAGCAATGGATAAATATCCCGCATTGAACAAGACTTTTAAGAAGACGGAAAAGTCTTCCGCAGAAAGACTATAATTCACATCCATAACGTTCGGCACTGGAAGACCAACATTGTCATAAGTTTTTTTGAATTGTGCGACGTCTAAGTTTTTCTTCAACAAGAAAGTCGCATTGTTGTCGGAATATTTGATCATGTATTCTAACAACTCTTTGATGGTATAAGTCTTTCCGACTTCAATCTGTTTTGAATTGTACGACTGCGAAGGAATGTATTGACCCGCTTCGAAGGTTACAGGAGCATTTAGAATACCAGGCCTATGTTCTTCAAACTTCAAATAAGAAATGAGAATAGGAACTTTAATCAATGAGCCCGGATGGAACGGAACTTTTCCTTGAAAGCTCATCCAGTTTCCTTTCTTGAAATCACGCAGATAAACAGAAGCGTTATTCAGCAATCCCGCTTTCTTCTTTTCTGCAACAAGCGCATCTACTTTCGTTTTGAAAGAACTATACAACGCCGATTCATTCTCAGGCTCGGCATATTCCAAAGGTTTAATGTATTCGTAACCGAGCAGACGTTTAATGTTATAGGAACACTCGCCAGCATTGACAGACGCCTCTTCCTTTTTTACAGAAACCTTTTTCACGACAATATATGTCGCTGCACTACATAGTACAGAAGTAGCAAGCACCGCGGTAAGCGCTTTCTTTTTTGAAATCATATTTTAAAACGTGTTGGTTCGTCCCTTGCAGTGGACGTCGTGAATGTATGTCCGAATTGTTTGATGAGGAAACATAATCTTTCCCATTTTTTTTCACTCTTGGATTTCAAACCGCAACTAACGTCGAAGACCCTCGTTGCTTGCAACCCTCGTCCGCAGGACCCTCGCAACGCTAGTGGCCCTCGTCCGCAGGACCCTCGCAACGCTAGTGGCCCTCGTCCGCTGGACCTTCGCGCAAAGCGCATTCGTCCTTACCTTCGCCATACCCTGAACCAAAAAAAAGTTAAACAATATGACAAATAAATTAACAGTACTATTTGTATTTTTTTTGCATTTGAATTTAAATGCTCAGCAGTGGATAGATAAAAAATACGATTATGATAGTACATTAAATGTCACTTATGGAACTGCGCTAAACTTCAACGGAAGCACAGAGGATTTAACAATGGACATTTACACGCCAATATGCGATGACATCAACCATATTTCGAGAAAGCCTCTACTGATATGGATACACGGTGGTGCATTTCTTGCCGGAGATAAAAATGAAATGACAAACCTGTGTAAACAATTTGCGAAAAGAGGTTATGTTACAGCTACAATAAATTATAGATTAGGTTTTATTCCAGATGATTTATCATGGAATTGCAATTACCCAAATTACTCTTGTGTTTTTGCAACTGATAGTGCCGAATGGTATCGGTCATACTATAGAGCCGTGCAAGACGGCAAAGGGGCTTTGCGATATCTAGTTAATAGAAATGCCTCTTTAAAAATTGATACCAACAACATTTTTGTAGCAGGAGAAAGCGCAGGTAGTTTCATTGCACTTGGAATAGGGTTGTTAGATACAATTAGTGAAAAGCCAATTCAAGCATATGCAAGTACGAATGCACCCAATCCATTTAGTAACACATTAAGCTGTGAATATTGTGTGGGAGAAAATTTTAACGGTGTTAATGTAGCGCGACCAGATTTAGGAGATATTGATGGTACCATTGAACCCACAAGTACAACTTTTCAAATAAAAGGAATTGGAAATATGTATGGCGCCATGTTTAGTGATTTACTGGAAAATCACAAAGTAAATTCACCCAAACCTGCAATATACTCCTTTCATCAACCTTGTGATTTAGTGGTACCTATTGATAGTGGTGGTGTTTATGCCGGTTTGTCGTGGTGTATGTCAAACGGTTATAACTGCTACGGAATAGCAAATACGCCAAAGCTATATGGCAGCAGGGCATTTAGCAATTGGAACACCAATAATGGATATGGTTATAATATTCAGGATGAATTTACCATAACCAATTTCCCTTACAATTTTTTATTTGGAACAGGCAGTTGCGCAGATCAAATTAACAATCCATGCCATGCTTATGATAATTCCATTTTACGAGAAAATAATTTAGCAAACTTTTTTGCGCCTCTAGTTTCAACGAATCCTGTTTGTGATACAACGATATATCCTATCGGAGTTATTTCAATGACAAATGAAGATATGGTTAGCGTGTATCCGAATCCAGCTGTAAATACTATAAATATCAATTATTCAGATTTTGAGAATTCTACCATAACTATTTTTGATATGCTGGGTCAAAAACACAATGACGAGATATCCTTACTGAAGGAAAACACAGAAATTAATATAGAGAACTTAAGCCAGGGGCTTTATTTTTTTCAAATAAGAAATAAGAATAGAACATTGAAAGCAATTAGATTCGTGAAGGAATAAAAACGCTTCATCACGAAACGTCGAAGACCCTCGTTGCTTGCAACCCTCGTCCGAAGGACATTCGCCTCTGGCATTCGTTGAAAACATTAGTCATAGACATTCGTGGCTCCGCCACATTCGCCTCTGGCATTCGTTGCTTTGCAACATTCGTCCCTCGGACTTCATTATCTTTGAAAGAAAAATGCGCTCAAAACTTATCGCCGGAAACTGGAAAATGAATACGAATTGGGAAGAGGCGAAAGCTTTATTCCAAGCGGTGAACGAATTTCCTTCCAACAACAAATCAATGGCCGTTTGTGTCCCGGCTTGTTATCTAGCTGGACTATGTCCAACACATCCGAATCTTTCGGTGTTCGCGCAAGATTGCAGCGCAAATGACAAAGGAGCATACACCGGAGAAATTTCTGCGACGATGTTGGCTTCGTTGGGAGTGAAGGGAAGCCTTGTTGGACACAGCGAGCGCAGACAATACCACAACGAAACTTCAGAATTGTTGAAGCGAAAAGTAGATCAGTTGTTGGCCAACGATCTAACTGCGATTTATTGCATTGGAGAAACCTTGGAAGAGCGTAACAACGAGTTGCATTTCGCAACTGTGACCAAACAAATTGAAGAAGTAATCGGACACTTTTCTGCCGATCAAATGAAGAATATTGTCATTGCATACGAACCCGTTTGGGCAATAGGCACAGGCGTTACAGCAAGCAATGAACAAGCGCAAGAGATGCACGCACACATTCGTTCGTTTTTGAACACCATGTTCGGAGAAGTAGCAAACGACATTCAGATTTTATACGGAGGAAGCATGAACGCTACAAATGCGCAGGCGCTTTTGGCTTGCGAAGATGTTGATGGCGGATTAATTGGTGGCGCTTCATTGAAGGTTGCCGATTTCGAATTTATCTACAACGCCTAATGCAATACACGGTTTACATGTTTCAAGTTTCTCCGCTTATTCCGGGAAACGATTTAGTTATTGCTTCGTTGAGCGAATTGGCTTTCGACAGTTTTCAAGAAACAGAAGAAGGGGTAGAGGCGTATGTTCCTTCGCACCTCGACAATGAAGAATTGCAAAATGCATTGTTGGAATTAATCCTTGAAGATGTGACCATTCATTTCTCGAAGAAAGAAATGGAAGACATCAACTGGAACGCCGAGTGGGAATCGCAATTCGATCCGATTGATGTCGATAATCTTTGTCGCGTTAGAGCTCCTTTTCACGAAGCGAAGGAAGGCGTTCTCGACTTAATCATTGAACCGAAGATGAGCTTCGGAACGGGTCATCATGCCACAACGTATTTGGTGTTGCAGAAAATGTTTGAGCTCGATTTCAAAGACAAGGAAGTGATTGACATGGGAAGCGGCACCGCCGTTCTTGCCATTGCCGCAGAGAAACTCGGCGCGATGAAAGTTTGGGCAATAGACATTGATGAATGGGCGTATGAAAACGCCATTGAAAATATAGAGCGTAACAACTGTTCAAAGATTGAAGCACTCTTGGGTGTGGAAGATTTGTTGGAAGGAAAAACTGCAGACATATTCATTGCGAATATTAATCGCAACATTCTTTTGGCTCAAGCGAAACACTACGAGAACAGCACGCAATCAGGCGCTCCATTGTTGTTAAGCGGATTCTACGAAAACGACGTCCCTGTATTGTTAGAGGCATTCTCTGCTTTCGAATGGAAAGAGACTCGTGTTCGTGATGAGTGGACGATGCTGTTTCTTGTTAGAAAATAGGGAACTACGTAATTGGAAAATCGGAGATTTTATTCCTACTTCGTAATTCCTACTTCGTAATTGGAACTACGTTGTTAGAATCGTCGTCGACCCTCGTCGCAGACCTTCGCGATGAAATCGCCCTCGCAACGCCAGTTGCCCACCCAACGCCATTTGCCTTCTCAATGATTGTAGCTTTGGCCAGATGAGTTTGAAAGTTTGAGGTGCCAATTTGGAACCTCAAACAATTCAAGAGGGGACGACGTTATTTGAATTTCGTTGTTTGAACTTGATTTTGCAACTTTGAAAAAGGATGTGATTCCCTCTAAAAATCTGACGTGAGATAAAAGACCGTGTCAATGAAATAGTACAAACCGTTATTTACCAAGACGTTTTCGTCGTGAAGATCTTCTAAGATTATTCCTAGATTGGGGTTGTAATAATCATGATTTCTGATATTCTCGAAACCGTTAGTTTCTAAAAATTGTTTTACCACATTCAAATTAGTGGGTTCTGTGATTTGTACATAATTCTGTTTCACCAATGAGTAAAGGGTATTATTTAGAGAGGTGAATCCAATTAATTCGTAGGAAGTGTCTTCGAAGAAAAAATTATGAAGCAATAGATTGTTCAGGTAGTCTAGCCAACTGGTGAAATAAATGGAATCGTTTAACTTGAATACTTGATAAGAATTCATCAAGTATACTTTCTGCTCTGCACCTTCACTTATGTAGTTAGAAGCGTCGAATCTGGAAAACCATAAATCATTCTTTTTCGCAAAATCAATTAAGCGCGTTGCTTCTTGTTTTTTGATTTGCTGTTCGCTTTCAGAAATTCGATTTGCTTTTTGGCTTGATCTAAGGAAACAGGCAATTGTTTGGATAGGTTCTCCATTCCTAATTCGGCTCTTCCCTGAAAGGACATCGCGGATGTGTTGTTTTGTTGCATTGTAACTCATACGAAATTACAAAACAATTCTGAAAGATGATGGCTCGTAAAAATGGTTATGTGATTTTCATATATGCTTTAAGTATCTGATTGGATATGAGAGAATAAGGATGGGTAAAAAGGGGTAAGAAGTCTGCGACGAATGCCGTTGGCGAATGCTTTGCGAATGTCTTCGACGATTTTTATTATGCATCCCGATAGCTATCGGGAGGAACAACGCAGTTCTAAAAACGTAGTTCCAATTACGCAGTAGGAACAACGAAGTTCCAACAACGTAGTTCCAATTACGTAGTTCCAATTACGCAGTAGGAACAACGAAGTTCCAATAACGCAGTTCCTCCAATCCCTTATAAAATCTGAATTTATTCAAAATTGAAGCCCGAAAAAACTGCGCAGTTTTTTAGAATGGTAAGAATTGGCAATGTTTGGGGTAATTCCAATTGGTGTGACAATTAGATTTACAATGAATTAATTTATTCATTCAAATTGAATCAATGAGGAAACTATTATTCTCGCTTGTCATTTTATTTAACGCAATTCTGGCTCATGCCCAGTGGCCCGAATTCAATCGTGCGCATCCTGTAAGTTGTCAATGGCCGCCTTATAATTACACTGCGCATGGTGCGTTTCAAAATGTTTTTATCGTTGATACTAATCCAGATTGGTTTAACGGTTACTTGGCATTCGGAAAGGGCGTTTTATGCAACCCATTAACGAATTCAAATGTTTGGAGAGTATTTTCTTCCAAGGTCTCTGTTAACGGTGAATTGCTTTTTCAAGCAAGGTATGATACAGTTGGCATTGAAAGGAGTCAATCATGGAGCAATGTTTATGGGTATTGGTGGCCAGGACCGATGATAATGAACGAGGAAAGGGATATTGTAACAACCCTGACTAGCCGAGATAATTCTGTAGGATATGAAGCTGATATAAACTATCTCATAACAATTGGTTTTCTTGGAGAAATAAAATCAAGGTACATTATTGATTCATTAGCATCAAGATATTATGGATTCAGCTCACTATCAGAGGAAATAGAAGATAGTACTTATGTTTTGACAGGCTATTATCTGGGTCCTGAGAACCCAAATCCTGAAGGTTCTGGTATGCTTATGAAAATAAATAGAACAGGCGGAATTATTTGGCTAAGTAATATTGTAGATTCACAGGGGACTTTTAGTTCACAAAAGAGTATGGATGGTGGTTATTGGATAATTGCACAATCATTAGTTCTTAATGAGTGTACAAATAGTGATTTTCTAAATACCGATATTTTGCTGGTTAAAACCGATAGTTTAGGTGCTGAAGAAGGTAGATTTACGATTGGCGGAGCATGTTCATTCGAAAATGCAAGCTTAATTGAAATCGAACAAGATAGAGTTGTATTAATAGGTAGAAGCACTGAGGAATCTACTGGTGAAGCATTTCCTTTTAAAGGTTATTTGTATTCTACTTTAGTTGAACAAAATGGCACAGGAGATTTGATTGAAACCTCTGAAGCTAAGAAGTATTTGTTTACTAATGATGGTCATTTTGTCGATTTGCACAAGTCTTCTGGGGGACGTTATCTCGTTGTTTGTGATAACCAATTAACACCTAGCCAAGGTTCTGGACCACAAGGCAGATGGTTAGGGGGAATTTTGGCGCTGTCGCCTGAACGCGATAGTTTGTGGTTTCGGTCTTACAGTTATTTTAATAATTTTCCAATGGAGGTGGGCACTCGTCCTGCCTATCATTATTTATTAGATTCCAAACCTACTTCTGATCAAGGAATGGTTTTATGTGGTTATATTAGACAGCATAGTGGGGATCCAAATGATGGACTTGATACCCCGTGGATCTTCAAAGTAGATTCCATGGGATGCCTAGAACCGGGATGTCAATATGTGAACGTTGAAGAAATTGTTGTTGGTTTAGAAAACACAATAACTGTTTTTCCGAATCCAGCTCACGATCAAGTAAAACTCAACTTCACCTTTCCAGAAAACTACGTTCCGAACAATCAGAATGAAATTGTAATCATAGACATGCAAGGAAGAGAAGTCCTTCGGGAGAATATTTTTCTCTTCGCTTCTTCAAGCAACACCATTGAAATAAATGTTTCTTCGCTCAGCTCGGGAATGTACACGTTACATTGGTTAAGCAACAATGCTTGGTTAGATAGTTCGAAGGTTTTGGTCGAGTAGAGAATGATTTTTTAAACGAATAAATAACGATGAAAATACCCGGAAGTGATTCATTAAGAAAAAGAGCATTTGTCTTCTCATTCTTTCTAATTTCAATTACCCACCACGGGCAATTGTGGTTGGATCTGGATTCAGGATTTAGATGCGGCCCTCATTTTTCCTATGTATATCAATTACTCGCCGATGAGGAAAATAAAACAATAACGGCTTGTGGTTTATTGCCCTCGCATAAATGTGAGGAGCTTTATGTTCCTGCGATATGGGATGGAACAACTTGGAGTAAAACTGGGGTAATGTCAAATGGTGATTTAGTCTTTAATCCAATAATAAAATACAAAGACGAGCTATACGCTGGCAATAATTTCTTTGGACAATATAAAAATTCTTTAATTCATTTCGATGGTCAACATTGGGACACAATTCCAATAGGTTTTTATTCAAGTCTTCTTACAGATTTTATTGAATATGCTGACGTTTTATATGGGACTGGGGGGTACTCTATCATTAATGGTGACACCTCAGATCTAGCTTTTAGGTACGATGGAAACGAAGTGGAAGTGTTGGTAGATTATCTTGATATCACGGGTAGAGCCAACTGTTTGGCATTTTATCACGATACGCTTTTTATTGGAGGTCGTTTTTGGGAAAATCAGAGCGATATCAATCACCTCGCCTCAATCTATGACCGAGATATTCACCAGGTTGGACAAGGCTTAGGGATTGACGCAAATGTTGAAGCCATGGTTGTATACGACGATAAGCTTTGGCTTGGCGGCACCTTTCTTGGCGAATATTTTGGCAATTCAGGTTATGTCCATTTAATCTATTACGACGGTCACACCCTTCATCTGGCACCACATCAAACCAACGGACGTGTGGTATCCATGGAAGTGTATGAAAATGAGTTATACCTCGCTGGTTGGTTTTCTGAAATAGACGGTATGGAATCACACGGTGTGGCTAAATTGAACCAGTTTGGTAGCTTCGCTCTGAATCCAGACACAATCTACAATTCATACGACACGCCAGCATCAACCTTCCCAAATGTTGTCAGAGATATTGCAATTATGAACGACACCCTTTATATCGCAGGTGAATTCAAAAGAATCGGCTCATGCGATAATCTTAATTCAATAGCAAAATTGAACAAGTCGCTTACTGGTAATCCCGTTCCCTTACAATCTAATTTCATCATATACCCCAATCCAACACAAGGAGATTTTATTCTTGAAACCAATAACTATTTTAATCAACCTGTTCCTATTCGCATGTATGATTCTTCTGGCCGTTTGGTATTAGAAGACACTTGGTTAATCGGAGAACGACATAAAAGAATCTCCTTATCTTCATTCAGTAACGGAGCGTATATCTTGCAATTAGAAACAAACGGTGAAGAGTTGAGCAGGACAATTATTAAGGAGTAGGAACTACGTTATTGGAAAACCTTCGGTTTTATTTCTACTCCGTAATTCCTCCCGATAGCTATCGGGATCATAATTGGAACTGCGTAATTGGAACTGCGTTGCGTAGAGCTCGCTCTGCGAGCGGCATCCGAAATGCCCCCACTGAAAGGTGGGGGATAGAAATTTAAGATAGATAATTCTTCCCTTTTCTTCTCCTTTCTTAACTTCTCTTACCTAATGAAATTTGAACTAAGTACAAATTTCAATAATGCAAATCAAGAATATGCGCCACCTCTTTCCGCAAATGGGGAAGCTCGGTCCAAATGAATTGCCAGATTTTTTCGTTGGCTAGATCGTCGTAGGAGTGAACCACGTCGTTGCGGAGTTCGATGACGCGACGAGAATTTTTAATGCGCATAACACGGGTGTGATCGACTTTCACGATGTCGTGCATGGCTTCGCCAATAATAATGAGGTCGCGCTCTATGGCGCGACGCATCATTTTATTCGATAAGTATAATTTGAAATCTTCAACGGTTAAACCATTTGAAAACTCATGAATTTCATCAATGGAACGCACAATGTCCGAGAGTAAATCTCGAACGTAACTATCCATTCTCGAAACCAAGTTTCTTTGCAAGCTCGTCGCTGATAGCAGGGAATTTTCTTCGTTCAACCAAGAAAGAGGTTAATTCAGCGAATTCTTGAAACACGTAATGCTTCATAGCCGCTTCTCTTAAATATCCTTTTCCAGTGCTTCCTCCCGTACCCGCTCTTCCGCCAATCATGCGGTGAACCATGTTCATGTGTCTCCATCTCCAAGTCGCTAACAACTCGTCAATGTCTAACAATGAATTGATAATTCTATACGGATTTTGAAGTATCGGATAGTCGCGATACAACATAATGAAGAGCGCAGCTCTTCTAGCTTCTTTGCTCAATTTTCTGTTTTCAACGGGCTCGTTCGACATAAACAATTCGTCGAACGCCTTCAAGTTTTGCATTTCCATTTCACTCAATGAAGAGGAATAGGCGCTTCTGTATTGCTCGCAAAACTTTCCGTCTACCCAATATTTATCATCGAAAAACGGCATGCGCTCCAACCAATTGTTCACCAATTCCAACAACGTAGTTTCCTTCGCCAATGCATAGATGTGCTTCGCGTCTTCACTGCGTAGTTGACTGGTGAAATATTCTTGTCCATGACGTTCTTCCACTTTCAATCCAAGCAATGTCTCCAATACTTTGAATTGCATGCTCTGAAATCCACTTGCTGGACGAAGCATGTCGCGAAAGTCTAGGAAGTCTTGCGCCGACATGGTTTCCAAAATATTAATTTGGTCAACCAAGATTCGAAGAATCTCTGTGACACGGTGCATGCGGTTTACAGCGATTTGCAACTCCGGACTGTTGTCGTTAATGTTCTCTTTCGCTAGAATGTCATAAACAGACTTCATTTCAAACAGAATCTGCTTGAACCACAATTCATACGATTGATGAATGACAATGAATAACATTTCGTCGTGAGCGTGCTGACCTTGTTTGTCGCTCTCAAGTTCTTGGGCATTTAATACGTCGCCCAATTTTAAATAGTCGCTGTAATACATGCCTGCAAGTTACAAAGGCAAGTCTAGATAACCTTATTTCGATTTAATAAATCGAAAAAGACTTTTGTCAGTCTGCAAAGTATAGATGCCCGCAGCCAAAGACTGACAAGGAATTTCTTGTGTGTTGAAGAAAACCTGAACCACTTCTCCTTGCATGGAAATTATTCTTCCTGAAATTTTTTCGGTGCAGTGAAGCATTTCAATAACCGGATTCGGATAAAGCGAAATTCCAGAAACAAGTTCATTCACACTTACAGGAAGGTTGCTTGCATTCGGAGTAGAAACGGTCCAGTCTATCCAGTTTGGATTAGCATCTGTTGCTCTTCCATAAGAATGATTGATTGGAATGTTGGAATAGGTGATTGAATCTATAAGTACACGTGAATTGTTCTGAACTTCCGAAATGTAAACGGTTTCAGAAAGGTCGTCGAGTTTGAAGTCTAAATGATTCACACCTTGCTCGGGTTCTTTATCGGCATACAACAACTGAAACTCTCCAGCATCTAACGTCACATTCGGCAAGGGCCATTTGTTCCAATTGCTGGCGTCGTCGGAGATAAACTTGTTTCCTAAATAGACAGCAGAAGGTCCAGGGTTGTACAATTCAATCCAATCTTCATTCGCGCCCAAAAAGTCAATGCAATTATCTGTTCCCCACGGTGCCACTTCATTAATAACCAACGGCGTTGAAGACTCTTGTCCATAGAGGTATTCAAAATTGCAATCTTGTGCATCAATGTCGTTCAGCCATTCAACAGGAATAACGCCAACTAAAATGTTTATACTATCTGTTGGAAGTTGTCCTTCAAAATGATAAAGCTGATCTTCCAGACCATAATATCCCAAGCTGGTTGCCGTGGCATTGTTCCAAGTCGTAGTTCCGATTTCCTTCCACACAACAGCCAACTGATTGCTGTTAAGATTACTTTGGAATGAAACGAACAGACTGTCGTTCTGAAATTTCGGAACGACATTGAAAATACGCGTGAAAGAGGAAATGTTTTCCAGCTGCTGCAAAGCCTGTGTTGCACGGGTTTGAACAAACGGCACAATGCCGTAAGGAACATGTCCGCCCCATGACGAATTAATGCTGTTCGTGAAATCTTCGAAAGTAAAACCGAAGTCAAGCGGACGTAATGGATCTTCAGCCGCGGCAGTGGAAATTAAATTTTGAAGTTGTGATGCCGTCGCTTGAAATGCAGTTGCATTGAATTGGGTCGCAATAAGATCATTCACATTATTGCTGAATTCATTTCGGTAGGAAGGGATCTGCAGTAGTCTTGTGAAAAGCGGACGATTTGAAGATGTAGACCAACTGTACAAATTCCGCTGCGCCCAATCAACACCCACCCAGTCTATACCCAACGTATTGTCTAAGTCGTAAGGTATGTATTCGAGTTTTCCGGTTTTCTCGTTGTGATAGAGGTAGAAATTATTTTTGTTGAAAATGTAGTTGTCCCAATTTCCCAATAAAATATCAGCCGCCATAATTTTCAAGTAGTCGTGAACGTTGAATACTTTTTCCAGTTCGCAGGGAAGCGAAGAAAGCGGTGTATTGTTCAACACGTTTATGAATTGAGCCAATTCAGCGTAATTGTTTTGAAATTCATTTTCAACCAAATCATAGGCATCGTCGGTGTACAAGGTGGGATTGGATCCTTGATAGTTCAAGTCCGATCCATACAGGCACTTCCATAAATTTCCGGTACCGTCATCGAAGCGAACATCTGCAAAGCGATTATCAATCTGCTCAACGTGCAGATAGACGCCCATGTAAGTTTCATTGACATAAACACGTATGTAAGATGTTCTGCACGCAGGCACTCCGGCATCGCGAAAGAAGTCCCAACACAATTTTGCACGTAACAACGACGGGTCGTTTTGATTCCCAATAAGATTCAACTCTGATAGTCCGTAAAAATTCTGATTGACATATTTGTCTATGTTTATTTTGAACGATTTCTTCTGGGCATTCAAAGAGGTGTTGCCGCGAAAGCGAACGCCAATGCCTGAATAAGCAGAGAATCCGGAAGAAAATGTGTAGACCATGGCCGCGGGAAATTCATGCGAATTTCCAAGGTTGGTGTACATAGCCGCAAGAGAATCGGGATCTATTGTAATTGAAATACTCGCCACCTCGCCTTGAAGAAAGGCCTCGTTGAATGCGGGTTGTTGAGCGTGCAATGCGGTCGAAAAAAAAGCGAATAAAACTACAACAAATGCTATTCTCATTTCTTGCTAAAAAGTTGAGCAGGCTTGTGCAACACGCCTTGTTGTTTTTCTTCCAAGGCCGTCACGGTCTCGGTACGAAGGATATTCTTTCTGAAATTACGCTTGTCTAATTTCTTGTCGAGTATAATTTCGTACAATTTCTGCAACTGCGACAATGTGAATTTTTCAGGAAGTAATTCGAAGCCAATGTGGTCGGCCATGAGCTCATGACGCAGCATAAGCAATGCCTTGTGCACAATTTCGTTGTGGTCGAAGGCGAGAGATGGAATGTTGTAAACGTCTACCCAATAGGTTTTTCCTGCAAAAGATGCGGCCTTAGGTTTGAACTCAGACAGCTTCACCAAAGAATAATATCCTATGGTTAATACGCGTCTTTCCGGATTCACACGAAAGGTCCGAAGCCACTGCTGATCTTTCAATCCGCGAACACGATTCGGATCTCCGAAGGCGTGGAACTGTTTTAAATAAATTCCTTTCAACGAAGTCAATTCTTGCAAGATGCGCTTCGCGGCTTCATCTAAACTTTCGTTGTCGAGAACCAAATCGCCCGGGACTGCCTTCTGAGTCTTAAAGTGAACAGTATCCGGCTGCTTTTGCTCAATTAACAGCACTTTCAGCGTGTCGTTGTCGAATCCGAAAACAACGCAGTCAACGGATACATCCATTCCAAGTGTGTTTTTCGGTGTTGGTTCACTGTTCTTCTTGCTCATGATACTTCGTGTGATAAATACACTTTCAAATGTAAAGCAATTTTTTCATTTACTTTCGTGTCTATGATTACCGCCGCACTTCAGCCACTTTCCATTGGAAAGAATGAAATTAAGAACCGCTTCATTATGGGGTCTATGCATACCGGATTGGAAGAACTTCCAAACGGATTCGAAGCCATGGCCGCCTATTTCGCTGAACGCGCGAAAGGAGAAGTGGGGTTAATTATCACAGGCGGAGTTTCTCCAAACAATGATGGAAGACTTTGGCCAGGCGCCATTTGCTTCAATGCAGATGAGCAGATTTCGAAACATCAAATCATTACAAACGCGGTGCACCAAGCAGGAGGGAAGATTGCCATGCAAATTCTGCATGCGGGCCGATACGGAGTGCATGACAAATGCGTGAGTGCCTCTGCGTTGCAAGCGCCCATTAACATCTACACGCCGCGCGCATTAAGCGTGGAAGAGATTCCGCAAACCGTTCGCGATTTTATTCGCTGCGCGGAATTGGCAGAGCAAGCGGGATATGATGGCGTGGAAATCATGGGCAGCGAAGGATATTTTTTGCACCAGTTTATTGCGCCACGAACGAACAAACGTGAAGATGAATACGGAGGAACGTTTGAAAATAGAATGCGTCTTCCGTTGGAAATTATATCGGCTATTCGTGAAGTTGTTTCTGAAAAGTTCATGCTCATCTATCGCATTTCAGTGGTTGATTTGGTGGAAGAAGGAAGTTCGAAAGAGGAAGTCATTCAATTCGCGAAGGCGCTGGAAGCTGCAGGTATTCACTTGTTGAACACGGGCATTGGTTGGCACGAAGCGCGCATTCCAACGATTAGCATGCGCGTTCCAAGAGGTTCTTTTGTTTGGGCTGCGGAATTTTTGAAGCAACACGTTTCCATTCCGGTTTCAGCAACGAATAGAATTAACACGCCCGAATTGGCGGAAGAAATTATTTCTTCTGGAAAGGCCGATGC
>JBIIWZ010000027.1:0-18402 GCA_044338665.1 Flavobacteriales bacterium | reverse complement strand
TGACAGCAGTGCCCGTCCATGTGATAATGCACATGTCTTGAATGGAAAGGTCACTTACTTCAGGACGGGTGAAGGTTAATGTTGCTTCGCCACAATCTTCAAATAGTGTTTCTTCGTTCGGACCACCAGCATTTAAAGTCAAGTCAACGTCCACAACTGCGTTACTTGAAAAAGACCCTTCTTCCAATATTACTGCAGATTCCAATGCTGTGTCACTGCCATCAGCAATAGCCAATTTTATGTGGTAAGTTTCACCGCACTGGACCAATGCATAGGCCTCCAATGTTACAGTGTATCCATTTAAATAAATCCCAACATTTGGTTGATTATCTATGTAATAAGAACTGTTCAACACATTGTTTACAGAGCTAATTGTAATGGGAAGGGGTGGGGTGGTATTCGGCAATTGAGCAATATTTACAGCTCCTCCTGGGAATCCAGCTGGAGAAGCGTAAGGACCTGTTATTCCAGGTCCAGAAAGTAAGAACGCGAAAATATCGTTGAAAGAAGAATTTACCCAGGCAAGGTATTCATCGCTTCCGAAAATGTAATTGAATCGTAAGGTGTCTCCGGTCGGAACAAAATCAAATTCGAGAATCGCAACGTCGTTCGCACTTCCAACAGAAAAAGTCTGTCCAATAAGAGGAGGAACAGAATTAGCTATCGAAAGAAGTGCCGCGTCACCAGAAACTTCACAGGTACCATCTAAGAATGCCGTCGATGCCGGATCAACTATTGTGGCAACAGCTTCAGATGAGAGCGCAATACCTCCGTCAATCGATAATCCAACGGAGTTTCCTCCTGTGATGTACCCAATTTGCTGAGGGCAGCCGGTATAGGTGATGTTTGTCGCTGCAACTCCACTTCCCAACAATACATCCTGAACGTATTGTTGAATGGTTAAAGTTTGAAGCTGAAGCTGAGCCTCAGCAGCAGTTGCTGAGCACAAAAAGGAGATTATGAAAAATAACTTTTTAGTCATAATAAGGTTTTGACATCTTCAAGACTACAAAGTTATGCAATTGGTTGCCGCGGTTTTAATTTTTACTTGAGAACTATCTTTGCTTTATGAGAGATGATGTTATGGGCTCCGCAATGGAGAATTATTTTGAGAAAAATGATAACGCGCCCATTCGCGTATTCATTAACAAAAGTGAAGAACCCGAAATGTTTCCAAGCGTGTTTTTTCGTCCCTTCAAAAACATGTTGAAATATGAAAAAATCGCTTTAAAAGAATCGATGGGGAAGGTCCTTGATCTAGGTTGTGGAGCAGGATGCCATTCACTCTACTTGCAGAATAAAGGTTTCGATGTTACAGCAGTAGAAGTTTCGAAGAAATCAGCAAACGTTGCACTTTCTCAAGGAGTGAACAAAGTAATAAATGAAGATTGGAGGAATTTGACTTTGAAAAACTTCGATACAGTTTTGGTACTCATGAACGGAATGGGGCTGGCCGAGTCTCCGGCCGAGTTGAAATTGATGTTTCGTAAGCTGAAAAGTTTCTTGAGCAAAACGGGTTCAATACTCATTGACAGCACCGATGTCACCTATGCTAAGGCCGATTGGCCTATGCTCGATTCAGAGTATTTTGGTAAAGTTCAATTCGAGTTGAAATACAAAGGGAAAACGCAATGTTTTCCCTGGTTGTTTGTCGACTTCGTGACAGCTGTTCAAACAGCGAAGTCAGTAAAATTGAATGTTGAAGTTCTCGAAAGAGCCCGAAACGGACACTTTCTGCTTCGTTTAAGCAAAATGAGCTAACTCTTCGCTCAATTTTTTACGTGCGTGAAATATTCTCGATTTCACTGTTCCCATTGGAATACCCATTGAATCCGCAATTTCGTCGTAGTGATATCCATCTACAAACAACTGGAAAGGAGTTCTGAATTCGTATGGAAGTTGCGTTATTGCCTTGTTAATGTCTTTTTCGTTAATTCTAGAAGAAACGGTATCTTCAGAAATCTTACCGTAGTTCAAGTAGAACTGATTGTCGGTAGAGTCGTTGATTGTCTTTTGAAGTTTCTTGCGCTTGTAGTTGTTGATGAAGATATTGCGCATGATCGTAAACAACCATCCTTTGAAATTCGTTCCGTCTTGAAAATTATCTTTGTAGCGAATAGCTTTTACAAGCGTATCCTGAAGAAGATCTTCTGCATCTTCTACGTTTTTTGTGAAATTATAGGCAAAGCTCTTTAAAGATCCAGAATGGTTACCAATTAGGTAGTTGAATTCGAGTGTGCTCATGTTTTTGCGTTTTGTTTAATGAATGCATTGCAAATATTAAACAGATTGACACTCGTTCCAAATATTTGTTTAATTATTTTGAAAAAATATTAAACAAAATTACTAATATACTGAAACTTAGTTTTTTAGTCCGTCAAGTAACTCGTCGATATTCGAATAGAGCGTAATGTAAAGCGTGTCAGGCGACTTAATTCCCTTGAGATTGTATCCAGTAAAGTGGAAATGACAGTCGGTATCCATAAACATGCGAGTGAGTCGTTTCAAATAGTCTGGAACCATAACTGTTGAAGGATGAGTGGTGAAAATTGAAACAAAATCAACATCGCCCAAGCGTTGAGCCACTTGCTTCAAATCATCTGCCGGAACAGATTGACTCAAAAGAATACTTCTTCTACCACGAAGCTTCAAAATATAATGAAGCATTAACAACGAAAGTTCGTGAATTTCTAGGTCTGGAAGAAAAAGAACAACTGGACGCATGTTTTGCTCCAGAGGAATCTTGACTGATTCAACATGAAACAACAATTTCTGACGAATGAGTGCACTAATGAAATGCTCTTGAGCTGGGCAAATAGAGTCCGACTGCCAAAGCAACCCTATCTGCATAAGGAACGGCATAATGATTACACGGAAGGTCTTTTCCAACCCATGCTCTGCCGTATGCGGGTCTATAACATTTGAAAAAAGCTCTTCGTCGTAATTCAACATGGAGATTTTGAGCATGTGTAAAAAGTGCTCTTCCGTGTTGTTGCTATGGGCATGCTTGTTTATGATCTCTCTAATCTGATCATCAGAAAGCTTCGCTATGTTCGATATCTTGTGACCTAGGCTGTTGAGCAGACTAATGTTCAAAAGCGATTTTAAATCCTTGTCGTTGTATTTACGAATGTTCGTGTCTGTGCGGTCTGGAGAAAGAATCCCATAGCGCTGCTCCCAAATACGAATGGTGTGAGCTTTGATTCCCGAGAAATTCTCCAGGTCCTTAATGGTGAACTCTTGAGGGCGCATAGTTGTTGATTTTGCTGATAAAACATTACCTGTTCGAAAAGGTTCATTTTTCAATAAAACTTTTACCTTTCTTTATTTTTTATTCCCCGCTGGGCTTTCCCCTTTCAATTAATTGGTAGTCCCTTCATTTTTCAATAACTTCGATGCCAAACCTTAATCATGATACGAATTGCGCAAATAGGCTATGGATATTGGGGACCTAATCTTCTTCGTAACTTCATGTCACTCGGAAACGCTAATGTAGATGTATTAATCGATTCGCAAACAGAGCGTCTCGATCAAGCTTCGAAATTATTTCCAACATTAGCCACTTCGACTTCGGCAGATGATGCTTTCAACAACAACTCAATTGATGCAGTCGTAATTGCAACACCCGTTTTTACCCATTTCGATTTAGCGAAACGTGCTCTCCTCGCAGGAAAACACGTACTTCTAGAAAAACCAATGACAGCAACGGTTGCTCAAGCCAAAGAGCTTATAGATATCGCAGCACAAAAAGGAAAGCTGCTCATGGTCGATCATACGTTCTTGTACACGGGTGCAGTTGAGAAAATGAAAGCCTTGAAAGACGAAGGGACATTAGGGGAATTGAAATATTTCGATTCAACTCGAATAAACCTAGGACTTATTCAGCAAGATGTGAACGTGCTTTGGGACCTCGCTCCGCATGATATTTCTGTTCTCGATTACTTGTCAGACGAATTGCCAATAAGTGTGAACGCTACCGGCGTAAGCCACATTCATAACGGTATTGAGAACGTGGCCTATTTAACCGTTAACTACCAAAATAATTTCATAGCCCACTTCAATTGCTCGTGGTCTTCCCCCGTGAAGATTAGATTAATGTTGTTGGGTGGAAGTGAAAAGATGGTCGTGTTCAATGATATGGAACCGACTGAAAAAATTAAGGTTTACGATACTGCTCATAGTGTAAGTACCCTTGAAGAAAAACAGAAAGTCATGATCGACTATCGTGTTGGAGATGTCTATGTCCCGAAAATTGAATTGGCCGAGCCACTCAAAAAATTGGCGCAAGATTTTATTTCTTCCATCGAAAACAATTCTGAGCCTCGCGCTTCAGCATTGGGCGGATTAAATACCATTCGAATTCTGGAAGCTGCACAGCAAAGCATTAAGCAGAACGGAAAAGAAGTTAAAATTGAAATTTAAGTTGAACGAAAAACTTCAACATATCATTCAAGACTTGAACATTCAATTGAAAAGTGAATGCGTGCTTACTGAAGCCGCTTCAGGAGCTTATGCCTGCACGCCAGTATTGGCAGCGCTCGCAGGAGCAGAGGTTCACGCTTTCGCGCGCGACTCGAAATATGGTTCTGCACGTGATTGCATGAGCGAAGTGCAGGCTTTAGCTGAACAATGCGGAGTTTCAGGCCGTATTCATTTCCACACAGAAAAAAATGAAATGCCTTGGGAAAGAGCTACTGTTGTAACAAACAGCGGTGCGCTTCGTCCATTGGATAGTACTATTCTTGAGCGTATTTCTTCTTCGTGTCGAATCCCACTCATGTTCGAAGCGTGGGAGTTTCGTTCACAAGATCTCGATTTAGATTTTTGTAAGTCGAAGGGAATCCGCGTGGCGGGAACCAACGAAAGACATCCGCAAGTCGATGTATTCGGCTATCTCGGAGACATGGTTGTTCGACTCATTCAAGACGCCAAGCAAACCCCTTATCGAAATAAATTCATCGTTGTCTCGAACAACGACTTCACGCCCTACCTCTGCAAACCTCTGGTAAGCATGTCGGCCGGAGTGGGCGTGTATTGTCCGCTGGAATACAAAAGTGAAATTGAAAATTTAGGAGCAACCTATCTCGGAGATTGGAATTCCACGGAAATTCCAAATGAATGGAAATCGGCTTCAGCCGTGATTTACACGGGTTCTCCTTTTTCTGAAAACCTCTGGGGGAATTTTCCATTGTTGAATTTGAATATTTGGAAGACGCTAAGTTCCCCACTTCTCCTGCGCTTCGCAGGTGACGTTCGCGAAGCCGATTTATTTCAACATGAAATTAATTTCCACCCGGAAAATGTCCCGGCCGGACACATGGGCATTCTTCCTTCCGCCATCGGTTGGGACCCCATCATTCGTCTGCAAGCCGGAAGTTTAAAGGTGGCCGAGCTCATGAAAACGAATGAAGCACATTACAATAATTTCGAACTTGCCCAATACCTTTAAAACATGAGCGAAGAGAACAAGATCGAAAAACTCTCCGATTTGGATTTCAATAAATTCAAAACATTGGCGAACGACGAAAGTCTTTCGCGCTATGAGAAAATCGGATTCTTCAATCACTTTCGTGAAGGGAAGGAAGCGTTGATTTGGGAAGATATTCAGTCGAAAGTTCCTTCGTTAGAAAATGACGGGGCGCGCATTCTAGACATCGGTCCAGGCTGCAGCGATTTGCCTTTTATGTTGTTGAAGAACGCGGAAGCTAAAGGACAAAATGTTGTGCTCATTGATTCACAAGAAATGCTGAATCAACTTCCCGATTTTTCGTTTTGTGAAAAGTTCTCGGCCATGTTTCCAAACGAAACAAAACAATGGTCGAAGGAAAACAAGAACGCCTTTCATGCCATCATCTGCTATAGCGTTTTGCATTACATAGCCGTAGAGTCAAGCGTTGAATTGTTTGTTGAATCGATCTGTGAATTGCTTCACCCCGGCGGAATGGCCCTCATTGGCGATATTCCGAATGTGTCGAAACGAAATCGTTTTTTCACATCGGAAGAAGGCATTCAATTCCACCAAAACAACCACGGTCCGAATTCATTTCCAGAAATAAATTGGAATGAGAAAAAGCCAGGCGAGTTCAACGACGATGATGTTTTTTCAATATTGAAAATGGCAAGAGTGAAAGGAATAGAAGCATTCGTGCTTCCGCAAGACAGCACCTTGCCTATGTCGAATAGAAGAGAGGATATCTTATTTGTAAAACACAAATAGCATGAAGAATAAATTAGTCATTTTTGGAAATACAGAGTTCGCTGAAATAGCTTACGAATACTTCACGCATGACAGCGATTACGAAGTGGTAGCGTTTTGTGTTCACCGTGAATACATCAACAAGGAAGAGATTTTTGGATTGCCATTGGTGGCTTTCGAAGATTTGCCTTCGCTCTACAACCCCAACGATCACGCATTCTTCGGAGCATGTGTGTACACGAAGTTGAACAGACTTCGCACTCAAGTGTATCTCGAAGCAAAAGCACATGGATACGAAATTGCTTCCTACGTGAGCTCATACGCTTTCGTTTGGAGAAACGTAAAATTGGGTGAGCACGTTTTTATTTTTGAAGACAACACCCTTCAACCGTTTACCGAAATTGGAAACAATGTCGTGCTCTGGAGCGGCAATCACATTGGCCACCATTCGAGGGTCGACGACAATTGCTTCATCTCGTCGCACGTTGTTATAAGCGGAGGAGTAACCATTGGGAAAAATTGTTTCCTCGGTGTGAATAGTACTGTAAATAACGCCGTGAGCATTGGCGACGATTGCTTGCTTTCTTCCGCAGCGTTAGTGGTAAAGAACATTCCAGAAGACTCCATTGTGAAAGGAAAGGATATCTCTCCAATCTCGTGTCGCGCTTATCATAAACTCACACCGCGATGAATTGGAAGCGCCTCGGTAGAATTGTCGAAGCCAATCCGAATTTGGAATGGTCGCAGCAATACGCTGCAATACCTACCGTGCGCATTTTGAACGAAGATGTTCTTCGTGTTTATTATTATTCCATGGATGAAGACTTCAATGGAAGAATCAGTTATGTAGATGTTTCAGCACACAATCCTTCTGAAATTATTTTTCGAAGTGAAGCTGTGTTGCTCGATATTGGAACCGAAGGCTCATTCGACGATGGTGGCGTTTGCCCGCTGCAATTCCTTCAACATGAAAATGAAAATTGGTTGTACTACTTGGGAGTGCAACGCACAACTGATGTGCCTTATCGATATTTTGCAGGAGTAGCGAAAGAGCAAGCAGATGGCTCGTTTCAGCGCTTTCAAGCTGATTCTGTTTTGCTTCCAACAAAATCAGAACCCGATATTCGAAGCGCGGTTTCTATTCTTCAAGATGGAGAAAAAATGCGCATGTGGTATGTCGGTGCATTCGCATGGATAGACTTGAACGGAAAGGAAGTTCCAACGTATCGCATTCATCATGCGGTTTCAACAAATGGCTTAAATTGGGAAGTGGATCAGCACGATTGCATTCAATTTCAAAACGAAGATGAGTTCGGTTTTGGACGACCATGGGTAGTGAAAAAGGAAAACGGATTTGAAATGTTTTACAGTGTTCGGACGAAATCAATGGGCTACCGTTTAGGATACGCCACCTCTGAAGACGGCTATTCATGGGTAAGACAGGACAGTGAATTCCATTTTTCTGTTGGAAGTGAACCGTGGGAAAACGAATCGGTTTGCTATCCGTGTGTGGTCGATGTGAATGGAAGACGATTCCTTTTTTACAACGGAAATCAGAATGGAAAAACAGGTTTCGGCGTAGCCGTTTTGGAGGAAGAATTATGAGAATTATTCGATATACAGAAGAACATCGCGCGCATTGGGAAGAATTTGTTTCCAAAAGTAAAAACGGAACCTTTCATCTTTCAAGAAATTTTATCGAGTACCACGGAACAAAGTTCAACGACCATTCATTGCTTGCTTTTGACGAAGAGAAATTGGTCGGCGTTTTACCCATGAATGAATTGGAACAGATTATATACTGTCACCAAGGTTTAACCTACGGTGGCTGGGTGCTTTCGCAAAATATTCGTCTCGATGAATTTCATGCGCTGTTCAAGAATTTTCTGAACTACCTGTCGGCTAAGGGTTTTGAAACATTGTATTACAAAACCATTCCATACATGTATCACCAAATTCCTTCGCAGGAAGATGTGCACATGATGCATCTTGCAGGAGCGTTATGCAGCGGTCAACATGTGAATCCAGTTGTTATTCCTTCCAACGTTCCTGCCTTCCAAGAACGCAGAATTCGTGGAATGAAGAAGGCTTTGAAGGAAGGTATTCGCATTGAAGTTTCAGAAAATGTAGATGCGTATTCTACCATCGTTGAAGATTTATTGAAGGCCTACAATTCAAAACCAGCGCATTCGCGAGAAGAATTAATCGATTTGAAAAATCGATTTCCAAATGAAATAATCCTGCACGCAGCATTTGTTGGAAATGAAATGTGTGGAGGCATTCTCTGCTTTGAAACGCCCAACTGCGTGCGTTTTCAATACATAGCTTCAACTTTAGAAGGGAAGGAGAAGGGCGCGTTGGATTTACTTTTCGCAACGCTCATTCAAGAGACGTATTCGAAAAAGAACTATATCGATTTCGGTACAAGCACGAACAATCAAGGAGCCAGTTTGGCTCTAGGTATTTCGCAACAAAAAGAAGGATTCGGCGCGCGCACTAGCGTTCAGCCTATTTATACATTAGCATTAAATTCCGTAAATTGGGATGCTCTAAACGCATTTGTTTCATGAAGAAAGTATCTGTAGTCATTCCGTGTTTTCATGTTGAAGAATTTATTCTTCCGCTCTTTCACAACATGCAAGAAGTGGAGAAGCAATTGAATGCCATGGATCTTTCCTTGGAATTGGTGTGCGTTGACGATGGAAGTAAGGACGGTACTTGGGATGAATTGTTGAAGCATCGTCACTTGATCAAAGACACACAAGTGGTTCGATTAACGCGCAACTTCGGAGCTATCTGCGCTAGCAATGCGGGATTGAAATTAGTTACTGGAGATGCTTGCACCATCTATGCAGCAGACCTTCAAGATCCACTGGAACTCATTCCTGAAATGGCACAGCTCTGGTTGAACGGCGAGAAATACATCACCGCCGTTCGCGCGAAAAAGAGAAAAGATCCTTTGCTAACGCGTATTTACGCGAAGCTGTATTACGTTTTGGTGAAGTTGTTCGTAATGAAAGATTTTCCGGAAAGCGGATTCGATATTGCTTTTTGGGATGGAAGTATTCTTCAGTATTTAAAGAACACGTCGAAGAACATCAATCGTTCGTTGTTCTCGCATTGGCTCGGATTCAAACCGTATGTTATCGAGTACGAAAGAAGAGAGCGTTCAAGCGGAAAGAGCGGGTGGACGTTTTCAAAGAAATGGAAGTTGTTCCTCGATTCGTTTTTAGGATTTTCAGTTGTTCCGATTCGTTTCATTTCATTCATAGGCATGTGTGTTTCGTTCCTCAGTTTTGGATACGGAATTCTCATGCTCGTTGGAGGAATTACAGGAAGAATTTCAGAGCCAGGATTCGCTACGGTAACCTCGTTAATCACGTTTCTTTTGGGATTGGTGATTGTCATGTTAGGCGTTATTGGTGAATACTTGTGGCGCATTTTCGATGAAGTAAACAAACGTCCCGAATCTGTTATTGAAGAAATATTAAGAAATGAGTAAGATTGTAATTTTCGGACTTTCTGCCTTGTATGCCACGCTATCAGTCATGGGGGCTTCGCTTATCAAATTAACCCTGAACAGTTGGGGCGCAGAACAGCGCGGACTGGTTTCAGTGAAAGATTATTTTTCCTTTTTATTTGAACCGAAAGTATTCTTCGGAATGGGAATCATTTTCGTTTCGGCGTTGGTCTTGTTTAAGGCATTATCGTTAAGCGATTTCAGTTATGTCATTCCTGTGAGTGCTGCTGTTAATTTCATTCTCACGGCTTCAGTAGCAGCAATATTTTTCGGAGAGAAATTGGCGTGGAATAACATCGTTGGAATAGCGCTCATTATCGCTGGAGTATTTGTTATTAATCTCAAGAGAGCATGAGTAAAATTCTTGTAACTGGCGCTGCGGGCTTCATTGGCTCGCATCTCACAGACGCCTTGCTTGCAGCAGGACACGACGTAATTGGATTCGATAATTTGTCGAACGGTAAATTGCGAAACCTTGAAAGCGCATTGGAGAAAAGTACTTTCCAATTTGCGGAAGGAGACATTTGTGAGGAAGCGCAAGTGAATGAAATCATGAAGGGAGTCGATGTGGTTTATCACTTGGCTTGCTTGGGTGTTCGTCATTCCATTCACAGTCCTTTCGAGAATCACCGTGTGAATGCGGAAGGAACGCTTCGCGTTTTAGAAGCCGCGAGAAAAGAGAAAGTTTCAAAATTCTTTTACATCTCAACGTCTGAAATTTATGGAGACATTCAAACGTTTCCGATCGATGAGCTCGGTGTTCCGGCACCGAAAACGGTTTATGGAAGTAGCAAGCTAGCGGGCGAGAACTACGCCTATTCATATAATGTGTGTTATGGACTTCCAACCGTAATCACGCGAATCTTCAACAACTACGGACCACGTGCGCACTACGAAGGCGATGCCGGAGAGATTATTCCGCGAAGCATTGTCCGCATGCTGAACGGTGAAGCGCCTGTCGTTTTCGGAAAGGGCGATGTAACGCGTGATTTCTTTTTTGTGAAGGACACCGCAAGAGCGCTTGTCGGATTAATGCAGAATGATAAGGTTGTTGGAGAAATCATAAACATTGGAACAGGCGTTGAAATTTCCATGAAAGAACTCATGGAAGTGTTGATTGAAGAAATGGAATTGAAAGACCGAATGAGCATTCGGTTTGAAGAAGATCGACCGGCAGACGTTCCTCGCTTGTGGGTGAATCCTAAGAAGTTTAAGGAGCTAACAGGATTTGATAATGAAATGGATTTCCGTGAAGGATTGAGAGAAACGATAGCATATTACAAGGCATTAAATCAGACGAGCGATTTAATGAATGAAATAGAACTTCAAAATTGGAAGAAATGAAAATCCCAGTAGCAAAACCATACTTAGGAGTTGAAGAAGCGCAGTTGGCCTACGATACCATTCTAACGAATTGGGTGACCCAAGGTCCGCGCGTGGCAGAGTTTGAAGAGAAGTTTGCGCAATACGTGGGGAGTGAATACGCTGTGGCTGTGAGCAATTGCACAACGGCTTTGCACTTGTCGCTCATTGTTGCAGGCATTGGTCCAGGCGACGAAGTCATTTGTCCGAGCATGAGTTATATCGCTACCGCAAACGCAATTGTATACGTTGGAGCAACTCCTGTTTTTGTTGAAGTGAAATCAGAAACCTACAACATAGAACCGGCAGATGTTGAACGCAGGATTACGTCGAAGACGAAGGCCATTATTGGTGTTCATCAGATTGGACTTCCTTTCGAGATAGACGAAATAAAAACGTTGTGCGCGAAGCACAGCCTCATCTTAATTGAAGACGCTGCTTGTGCCGCGGGTTCTTCCTACAAAGGAAAAAAGATTGGTTCGCATTCAGACTTGGTTTGCTTTTCATTCCATCCGAGAAAAGTAATTACAACCGGAGACGGCGGCATGATTGCCACTTCAAACCCAGAATATGCAGAGCGTTTGAAACGCTTGCGTCAACACGGGATGAGTGTTAACGATCGTGTTCGTCACCTAAGCGACAAGGTGATTGTGGAAGATCATTTGGAAGTTGGATACAATTACCGAATGACCGATATTCAGGCAGCTGTTGGAATTCGTCAATTGGAAAAATTAGATTCCATTGTAGAACGAAGAAGAGAAATTGCACAATTCTATTTGAATGAATTGAAGGACATTGAATGCATTCGCTTGCCGTTCGAAAGTGAAAATGATTTCACCAATTGGCAGTCGTTTTCAGTTTACATAAAATCTTCTTGTCCAATTTCTAGAAACGACATCATGCAGAAAATGCTCGACTTAGGCATTTCAACACGAAGAGGAATTATGACTTCACATCGCGAGACTGCATACAAGAACAGGGGATTGGATATAACTCTCCCAATCTCTGAAGATGCCGCCGATCGTAGTATTGTGCTTCCATTGTATGTGCCTATGTCGCAAGAAGAAATGGATTATGTCATCAAACATTTCAAAGCATGTTTGAATCAAGATTAAGCATTCCACTTTCGAACCGAGAAGAAAGAAGTTTCATTTTCGCGTTGGTTGTTTTTAAGTGCTTACTCTTTGCTTACCTCTTTTTTCAATATTCAAATTATTGGCAGTCTGGACCCGTTGAAGGTCTTGCCGTTCATGCCGGAGATACTTCAGGATATTTCAATCCAGCAGAATCTCTGGCGCAAGGTCAAGGTTATTCAAGCGTTTGTCGCATGCCTGCGTTTGCACCCATCTATTCTGAAGTAAGCGCGGTCTTCAATCCGTTTGTAGCTTATCAGTTTGTCATTCTTCTTCAACTCATCTTCGGAATACTCAGTGTTGTTTGGGTCGCGCGTTTGGCCGGACACCTCGCTAAGAACAAGAGAGCTTATTACATAGCTGGAATTATCTATGCAGTTTCATTGCTAATTGCAGTTTGGGATCCGATGCTCCTTTCCGATAGCCTTGGAAATTCATTTTTAATTCTCGCGTTTTATTTAGCTATTCGTTTCAAAAATGAATTGAATTGGAAACTCGTTTTTTTGGCTTCGTTGTTTTTGACGTGGTCAATTTTCTTCCGACAAATTCACGTGCTCTTCATTCCTGTTCTTTATTTTCTTTTGTTCAAGCGAACACACTTCTACAAATCTTCAATCCTCTTCGGAATACCGTTGCTCCTGGCTTTCGGAAGTTGGACGGCATACAATTACTCGAAGACGAATCGATTCATTCCAATGGTAGATTCCTTTTCTTCATGCTACGGATACATGCCGGAAGAGCTGGTAGCCATTCGCGATTTGGTCATTGCTTGGGGAGAAGACTGTCAGCCTTGGGTTCCGAATTCTGCTTCGAATTATTTAATCGCAAAGGACGGATGCACAACTTCGCCTTTGAATGAGCGTCATTACACAACCGCCTACGGTGCTGAAGAAATGAAGCGTTTGAAGGAAGACTACCATCGCTTTTATTATGAATTGGAAGGAACTTCGAAAGACAGTTTGGGGAATGAAATCGTCTCTCGCGCTCGGAAGTACAAGTCGGCTTACATGCACGAACACCCTTCAGATTACTATCTATTGAATCGTTTCCGATTGATGAAGCAGTTTCTTTTTCCAGCGCGAATCGATAACATTCCAGGTCCGGCATTCGCACAAATGAACCTCATTCAAAAAGGGGTGAAGGTTGGGTCATACGCCTTGTTGCTCTTGGTGAATGTGCTCGCGCTAATCCTATTCATCCCGGTTATTCTGAAAGATTGGAAGGGCCGCTGGTGGCTCGTTTCCTCATGGGTTTTGTTTGTTGTCTTGGGGGGCGTTCTCGGATTCATTGAGCAGCGCTATCTGGTTCCATGTTATTTCTTCTTTACGATTATAGTCTCTGTAGGAATTTCCAGTTGGAAATTGAAACGTAGCGCGTAAATTTGAAGAATATGCAAATCGTACTTTTTGAAGACCACTTGGTCAATTCATTTTTACCGCTATCGCACACCCGCGCTATTGCAGATCTTTTTGCTGGAATGTATTCTGTTCAAGATCGTTGGAAAATGTTTTTCGAGCATGATTCACTATTCATTCAAACCAGAAGTTCGTTGCAAGATTTATACAGTGCAATTCCTGTTGGAGAGACGTTGTACATCAATTCGCGCGTTCTACCGAACAATGAAGCAGTATCTGCCATCAAAAGTTTGCAGCCCAATGAAGCGTTTTTCATTCATGAAGTATGTGTTGCCGCAAGAGGTTTGCACATGAATTGGGATTCCTTCGAGCACCGAGCATGGACAGCAGAGACCATGTGGTTAAATGGAATTACCGATTTGTTTTCAGTAAACGATTATTTGCTTCGCGAAGATTTCGCTTTAGCGAATAAAAAAAACAGTGCAACACCAAGTCAATATTGCCGAGTAATTGGTGAGGGACACAACTTATATATTCACCCTTCCGCAAAGGTTTTCGATGCGGTTTTGAATATTGAGAGTGGACCCATCTTCATTGACGAAGGAGCGGAGGTGATGGAAGGAAGTATGTTGCGCGGACCTCTATACATCGGTAAACACGCGGTGTTGAAGATGGGAACGAAATGTTACGGACCTTCTTCTTTTGGTGAAGAATGTCGCATAGGAGGAGAGACATCAAATGTTGTTTTTCATTCGTTTAGCAACAAAGGTCACGACGGGTTTTTAGGAAATGCAGTTGTTGGTTCTTGGGTGAATTTCGGAGCCGATTCGAATTGCAGTAATCTAAAAAACAACTACAGTACGATTTCCATTTCAAACGATTTAGATCGAAATGAAATAAACACTGGTCTTACTTTTTGCGGAGCGCTTGTTGGCGATCACGCGAAATTCGGAATCAACACCATGCTCAATACCGGCACCTACATTGGTGTCGCAGCAAATGTGTTTGCAGGGGATTTCCCGCCGAAATGTGTTCCATCATTTACCTGGGGAACTGGTGTGGTAGAGCACAACTTAGACAAGGCCATTCAAACAGCGGAGCGCATGATGCAACGCCGTGGCAAGGAAATGTCAGTAGCTGAAAAGGCTGTATTGGCGTATGTATTTAAAATAACTGCTGCTTCTCGGTCATAACGGCAGAGAGAGATAAGTGGCATTGACATTGAAAACGGAGGAGTATGAATAAAGAAGTAGAGCACTATTTTTTTTCTGACGAAGAAAACAATCAAGAATATATTCCCCTCATTTCAGCAGAGGACGAGGACAATATGGCCAATGAGGAAACACCTGAAGTGTTGCCCATTTTGCCGCTGAGAAACACTGTTCTTTTTCCGGGTGTGGTAATCCCTATTACAGTAGGAAGAGACCGCAGTATTCGCCTCATTCAAGACGCAAACACAGGAACGAAAACTATTGGCGTAGTTGCTCAGCGCAACGCCGATATGGAAGATCCGTCGTTCGAAGACCTTCACCACATTGGAACGCAAGCAACCATACTTCGAATGTTGCGCATGCCCGATGGAAGCACAACGGTTATCCTTCAAGGAAAGAAACGCTTCTCAATTCAGGGCTTGGTAAACACAGATCCATACTTTGTTGCTCAAGTTTCAGCCTTTGAAGAAATCAATAACAAGGCAGATAGTAAAAAGCAACAGGCCTTATTCGAATCGCTTCGCGATCATGCGTTGAACATCATTAACCTTTCTCCTGATATCCCAAGCGAAGCAGCATTGGCCATTAAGAACATTAGCGGATTGTCCTTCCTTACCAACTTCATTTCTTCCAACATGAAGGCAGATGTAGAGAAGAAGCAAGAGCTTTTGGAAATAGCCGACTTAGATGAGCGCGCAAGAAAAGTGTTCGAACAATTGCACAACGATTTGCAAATGCTCGAAATGAAGAAAGAAATTCAGAAGAAGGTTCACATTGATATTTCGAAACAACAACGCGAATATTTCTTAACGCAGCAGATCAAGCAAATTCAAGATGAACTAGGCGCCAATCCGCAAAAGGAAGAGATTGACGCGAAGCGTGAAAAAGGTAAGCTGAAACTGTGGCCTGAAAATGTTCAGCTAGCCTTTGAAAAGGAATTAGCTAAGCTGGAGCGCATGAATCCGCAAGCTGCCGAATACAGTGTGCAATCGAACTATGTTGAATTGTTACTTGATTTGCCTTGGAGCGAAACCAGTCAAGATAATTTCGATTTGCATCACGCGAAAGAAATACTCGATCGCGATCACTTCGGTTTGGAAAAAGTGAAGGAAAGAATTTTGGAGCATTTAGCTGTATTGAAAATTAAGGGCGATATGAAATCGCCAATCATTTGCTTGTACGGACCTCCAGGTGTGGGTAAAACCTCATTAGGAAAAAGCATCGCGGAAGCAATCGGAAGAAAATACGTCCGCATGTCTTTGGGCGGATTGCACGACGAAGCTGAAATACGCGGACATCGCAAGACATACATTGGTGCAATGCCTGGACGTATTATTCAGAATTTGAAAAAAGTTGGAACCTCCAATCCACTTTTCGTTTTAGATGAAATAGATAAGATGGGGCAGGGCGTTCACGGTGATCCGAGTTCTGCTATGTTGGAAGTCTTGGATCCGGAACAGAATCACGCGTTCTACGACAATTTCGTAGAGTTGGAATACGACCTTTCGAAAGTCATGTTCGTCGCGACTTGCAACTCTTTATCTACGCTGCAACCCGCGCTTCGCGATCGATTGGAGATCATTGAAGTAAACGGATATACACTAGAAGAAAAATTAGAAATTGCGAAGCGCCATTTGGTGCCGAAGCAATTAACTGAAAACGGACTAACAGAAAAGAACATTTCGTTCAATGATGAAGTCCTTTCATTCTTGATTGAATCATATACGAATGAGAGCGGCGTGCGTTCACTCGAAAAACGCATTGGTAAAATGGTTCGTCATCGTGCGAAGCAAATGGCCTTCAAAGAAAAATATAAAGCAGCGCTAACGAAAGAAGATGTTTCAAAGGCCTTAGGCGTGAGCTATGAGAAAGATAGATATGTCGACAACGACGTAGCCGGAGTAGTTACAGGATTGGCCTGGACACCAACAGGTGGCGATATTTTATTTATTGAATCGAGCTTAACGCAAGGAAAAGGAAAACTCACATTGACGGGAAATTTGGGTGATGTCATGAAGGAAAGCGCAACACTTGCGTTGGAATACTTGAAGGCACATTCGAGTCTGCTCGAAATGGAAGCGAAAGTGTTCGATGAAACGAATGTGCATATTCACGTCCCTCAAGGCGCCGTTCCAAAAGACGGCCCAAGCGCAGGTATTACCATGTTAACGGCGCTTGCGTCGGCCTTCACCAAACGAAAAGTGAAGAAGTTTCTCGCCATGTCAGGAGAGATCACACTCCGAGGTAAAGTCCTTCCCGTAGGTGGAGTCCGCGAGAAAATTCTCGCCGCGAAGCGCGCAGGAATCAAAGAGATTATTCTCTGCGATAAAAATCGCAGAGACATCGACGAAATCGATGAGCGCTACCTGAAAGGTTTGAAGTTTCACTTCGTGACAGACATGCACGAAGTCATAGACAAAGCTCTTCTGAAAGAAAAAGCAAAGTAAGCTGTGAAATATATTCAGAACTATTTCGTTACTTGCATGCCTAAATCATGAAAAAGCAACTCCTCACTTTTGTCCTTTGCGCAGCTTCACTTTGCAGCTTCGCGCAAGCGGGCACCACTGTTTTTTCAGGAATTAACGTATTTGGTTCTGCCCGCGTTGCGGCAATTGGCGGCAATGCAATAGCCCTTTGTGCCAGTGATATCAATACAGCCGCCATTAATCCCGCACTCATCGATTCGCTCATGGATCGAAAACTCGCCATGAGCTACGTGCGCTATTTCGGTCAATCGAATTTCGGATACACTTCTTTCGGATTTCATCCCACAAAGAGCAAATTCGCTTTCGCGGGAACACTGCAATACTTCGGTTACGGGACTAGCGAAAGATTAGACGGACTCGGAAACAACCTTGGTTCTTTCACTTCGAACGAATTCGCTTTAACGCTCGGAGCTTCCTATAAAGTCGATTCCTTGTGGCGTGTTGGCCTGAACTTAAAAAATCTGTATTCCGTTTTCGATACCTATTACTCATACGGAATCGCCATAGATGCAGCGGCGACTTATTTTCAACCTCGAAAGAATTTTTCTGCAAGTTTCGTTTTGAAAAATGTGGGAATGCAACTTGTAACCTATCGCGAAAACTCAAGAGAGAAACTTCCACTAGAACTTCAAATAGGAATTAGCAAACGTCCAAAAAACTCACCGTTCTTGTTTCACATCGCTTATGAAAATGTGCAGAAATGGAACGTAAAATACACCGATCCAAATGCAACAGTTATCGTTGATCCTTTAACCGGTTTGCCAGTGGAGGACAGAACATGGGAGTTCGGAGATTTGCTTATGCGTCACCTAGTAATAGGAACTGAAATTATTCTCGGAAGCAATGTGCGTGTTGGACTAGGTTACAATTATCGTCAAAGAAAAGAACTTTCAATTCCGAATAGACCAGCGACTGCTGGACTCTCGTTCGGAACAACTGTCAACTTCAAAAAGTTCCAATTGAGCTACGCTCGGAGCATTTATCACGTAGCGGGCGGATCTAATCACATTACTTTTACAACTTCAATATAAAATCATGAAATTTAAAGCAGGAGTATTATCCGGTGACGAAGTTACCGAAGTGTTGAACGATGCAAAAGCACACGGCTACGCATTGCCAGCAGTAAATGTAATTTCAAC
>JBIIWZ010000026.1:0-19204 GCA_044338665.1 Flavobacteriales bacterium | reverse complement strand
TCCGAGTTATTCAAAATTCCGTCATAACAATTTGGTGGAATTTTGTTGTCATCATTAAGACAGCCATTCAGCACAAACATTGTGAAAATGCTCATGAGCAAAAGAACAGAACGTAAAGATTTCTTCATTTCTTTAAAAGGTTTGGGGTACGAATATACGAAAAGACCGCATAAAATGAAAAAGGGTTGCGTGAGTTCTCGGACTAACTTTGCGCCAAATGAGTACTCCTAAAGAAAATATTTGGAAAAAACGCGGCAATTTCTCTTCGGAAGAGATTAAAGAACTTGCTCAACAAACAGCGACCGCCGAAGCATTCGCTGAAATTTTGCTTCAACGAAATGTCCTCACTGCTGAACAAGCAAAGACCTTTCTTCACCCTGAATTTAATCAGCTTTTAGATCCTTTCGGATTGAAAGACATGGACAAAGCCATTGCTCGATTGGTTTCAGCCAAAGAAAAAAACGAAAAAATATTGGTTTACGGCGATTATGACGTTGACGGAACAACGGCCGTTGCGGTCTTTTACAGTTTTCTGAAGCACGAGGGATTCGAATGCGACTTTTATATTCCAGATAGATATAAGGAAGGATATGGTTTTTCAGATGCAGGAGTAGAATTCGCCCATGAAAATAATTTCTCACTCATTGTAACCCTCGACTGTGGAATTAAAGACGGACCTCGTATTGAAAAATGCAATGAATACGGAATAGACGTTATTGTCTGCGACCACCACACTCCTGAAATTCTTCCTCCTGCTTTCGCTGTGGTTAATCCGAAAAGAAAAGATTGCACCTACGAAAACAAAGGCCTGTGCGGATGTGCAGTCGGATTCAAAGTCATGTGTGCCTGGTTCATTCATCACAACGAACCGCTCGACTTTGCTTATTCCTTTCTTGATTTAGTAGCAGTCGCCACCGGAGCAGATATTGTTCCCGTTACCGCTGAAAATCGCGTCCTACTTCATTTCGGATTGAAAGAGATCAATACGCACTTTCGTCCAGGTATAACCGAACTTCTCACGAACGCAAAACACAGCGGTAAGATTTTGAAAGTCGTTGACCTCGTTTTCCTTATTGCTCCGCGTATAAACGCTGCAGGTAGAATTTTTTCTGGAAAAAGAGCCGTAGAAGTTCTCCTCGCCAACAATAAAGAAGACGCAAAGACTGTCGCTGCAGAAATTGAAAAGAATAATCAAGAAAGAAAAGGCCTCGACCGAAACATTACACAAGAGGCACTCGACATTATTGAGTCCGATTCGTTTTATGAAGACAGCTTCACCACCGTTGTGAAAAAAGAAGGCTGGCACAAAGGTGTTGTTGGAATTGTTGCATCGCGACTTATTGAAAATTATTACAAGCCCACTATTGTGCTTGTCGAAGATGACGGCATTCTTTCAGGAAGCGTTCGTTCCATTGAAGGCGTTGATGTGTATGACATGCTCTCGTCTTGTTCAGAACATTTGATTCAGTTTGGCGGACATAGCATGGCAGCAGGATTGAAATTAAAATCGGAAAACTTCGAAGCCTTTCGATCAGCCTTTGATGAAGTGGTTCGAAACTTCACCAACAACATTCGAATTGAAAAATGTCATCTGTACGACACGGAAATTCAATTCGATCAAATCTCTGTTTCACTCTACGATTCTCTTCAACCGTTAGAACCGCATGGTCCTGAAAATTTACGTCCTGTTTTCCTTTCGAAAAACATTAAGAACGCACGCTTCACGAAACTTGTTGGTGCTCATGCCGATCACCTGCAACTTCATGTGAAGCAAGCAGCAAATGTTTCAGAAATGAAAGGCATCGCTTTTAAAATGGCCGATTGGGTTTTTCCTATTCTGGAAGGAAAGGAAATTGACCTCCTTTTTCAGTTGAATGAAAACGTTTGGAACGGCCAAAGTACTATTCAGTTGGAAGTGCTGGATATTCGATTGAGTGCCTAACCTACTATCTTCGCAAAATGGAACAACAACGCACTGAACTGTCAGCTCTCGGAGAATTCACTTTAATTAAACATCTGACTCAATATTTCCTTCCGAAAAACGAAGGGACTATTCGCGATGCTGGAGATGATGCAGCAGTGATGCAACCGATGGAGGGAAAACAGTTGGTCATGACTACCGATATGTTGGTTGAAGGTGTGCATTTCGATTTAATGTACACTCCCCTCAAACACCTCGGATATAAAAGCGTTGTGGTGAACCTTTCGGACATCTGCGCCATGAATGCAACGCCCACCCAATTCACCGTAGGTTTGGCAGTGAGCAATAAATATTCTGTGGAAGCTCTTGAAGAACTTTACTCAGGAATACTTGCCGCATGCGATGCTTACGGAGTAGATATGGTAGGTGGAGACACGACGACTATTCCAACAGGATGTGTTATTTCAATTACAGCTATCGGCTACGCGAACAAAGAAGACATTGCTTTGAGGAGCACCGTTAAAGAAGGAGATTTATTGGTTGTTTCCGGAGACTTAGGCGGAGCATACATGGGACTTCAAGTATTGGAGCGCGAAAAAGAAGTTTTCAAAAGTGCGCCTACTGCTCAACCGAGTTTAGAAAATTACGATTATATATTAGCCCGTCAATTGAAGCCTGAAGCACGATTAGACATTGTGCAATTATTAGCTAAGCTTGAAGTAAAACCAACAGCAATGATTGATATTTCAGACGGACTATCCTCTGAGATTCTTCATCTTGCGGAAGAGAGCGAGTGCACATTTGCCATCTACGAAGACAAATTACCCATTGCTCCTGAAACACGCGACGCAGCGAAAGAGCATAACATTGATCCAACCACTTGCGCATTAAACGGCGGTGAAGACTACGAATTGTTGTTTACGGTTTCACAAAACGACTTCGAGAAAATAAAAGGAAATCCAAACCTTAGCATTATCGGACATGCTACAGAAAAAGCTGGAGAAAATCTATTGATGACTATCGGTGGCGGTTCTGTAAAGCTCAGTGCTCAAGGTTGGAAGACGTTATAACGGATTCTATTAATCCTTTACACATCGGACATAATGCCCCATAATCCAGTTCGTGGAGCCATAGTCCATTTTTCCTATTGATTCTTCTTCGAGATGAAAACCAACAGTTGGCGTGCCCTCGTCGCTAACTTTCTTAGCCCAAAAAGTAACATCACGATCAAGACCTCCACAGCCAACATCTCTCCAACCGTCGGGACTTATATTCATTCCCAATGAGTTGAATTCGCCTTTTGCACTAGACCAAAGATTATTTGAAAATAAGGATGCAATTCCTGGTCCTTGAATCTCGACTTCAAATTGCAAATTGTTCCACTCGCCTTCAGTAGGAATGTGCCACCCAACTGGAGCCAAGCCTCTTTTATCATTCACTGCAAATGAGTTGTACATAATTCCTCTTTTTACGATATCAGTGCCGCCAGTGTCATTCTCTAAATTGTAGTAGCACCAAGCCGGTTTTTTATCGAAGCCGGCTTCTTCCCATTCTTCATCTGATTGAGCTTGACGAATCTTATCGCCATTGCGGAACTTGGTTACATCCAAATTTGTTGACATCCAAATTTGACCTCCAATTGGAACCCCAGTCAAATCAGATTTCTGGCCACTAACCACTAAACTGGAGATAACCGAAAAAAACACTAACCCCAACAATCTTCCTTTCATATTTTAAAAATTGATTTCATTCAGGAACTACAACGAAAAAGCAACACTAAATATTGGCTGAATGCCAAACATCTCTGACAGAAGCATAACCCTCCTCAATGTATGAAGTCACTTCTTGCTTTTTCATCCATTTCACCCAAGAAATTCCTTCCTCCACTTGAGGAGTTGGTTCAGGCGTTCCTTCAACGTGCATTAAATACCAAGCCGTTCTTTTGATAACATCCTTCCCATTCATGGTGTAGGTATGGTATGTTTCAATTATCGGACGAATGATTTCCAATCCAGATACACCTGTTTCTTCTTCAACCTCGCGCAGTGCACCTTCCTCATCAGATTCACCTTTCTCTAATTTTCCTTTCGGAAGATCAATGGTCTTATTTCGTTCCATAAACAAAAAATCACCATTGGTATTCTGCACCAATCCACCGGCTGCATGAATGAATTTTCGATTTTTTATAAATTCATCAAACTCCTCTTGTGAAAAAGTTAATAGTTTTTCGAGGTGATACACGTTGTATTTTCGCGTCATGGATTCAAATATTGAAGTGGGATTACAAGTAGCTGATTATCTTTTGCAAATTAAGGCAATTGAGTTGAAACCTCAAGCCCCATTCACCTGGGCAAGCGGACTGAAGTCGCCTATTTACTGCGACAATCGCAAAACCCTTTCCTTCCCTGTTTGCAGAACACACATTCGTCAGCAGTTTGTGAACGCCATTCAAGAAAAATTCGGAACTCCAGACATTATTGCTGGTGTTGCCACCGGAGGTATTGCCATAGGTGCACTCGTGGCTCAAGAGATGGGAATTCCTTACGCATACGTGCGCAGTGAAGCAAAAAAACACGGTCTTGGAAATCAGGTGGAAGGTGTGGTTGAACCCAACCAAAAGGTAGTCGTGATTGAAGATCTTATTTCAACTGGGAATAGCAGTCTAAGCGCAGTAACTGCGTTACGCGAAGCTGGTCTAGACGTTATGGGCATGGTTGCCATTTTCACTTACGATTTCGAAATTGCGAAAGAGGCATTTAAAAATGCTAATGTTCCATTGCACACGCTTACAGATTATCACGCTCTACTTCAACAAGCGTTGAAGAAGGAATACATCACAGAAGAGCAGTTAAATACGTTAAAAGTTTGGAGAGAGAATCCAGCTGCTTGGAGCGCTGCATACCTTGAATCTCAATCCAATGGCTAAGTTCATTAGCAAAAGTGTTGAAGTAAATGCTTCCATAGCGGAAGTGCACGCGTACTTGCAAAACATGCCGAACATTCAGCGCTTACTTCCGTTAGATAAAATTTCAAATTGGAGCAACACCGAAGATTCGTGTTCCTTCAAAATTCAAAATGTTTACACTATTGAATTGAAACGCGTAAGCGCTGTTTTAACTACTGAAGATGCTGAAACAACTTTTGAAACAACTGATAAAAGTCCGTTTCCTTTCGCGCTCAAAGCGAAGTTGAAAAGTAATGGAGCAACGACCACTGCTCATCAAGATTGCGACGCTACCCTTAATCCATTTATGGAAATGATGGTGAAGGGACCCTTCCAACAATTATTCGATTACATGTCAGAACGTCTAGCGAAGGAATTCGTTTAGTATATTCGTTTCATGTACAACAGATTATTCGATTTTGCCTACGATCAACTGGAGCATCTTCCACTTGACGTTATGTTCCGAAGCAAATGCAACGGAGAATGGGAAACCTATTCCACTCGGAAGTTTATTGATTTTGTAAATCAACTGAGCAACGGGCTTGTTGAATACGGCATTCAGCCCGGACAGAAAATTGCGCTTATCACCGATGCCAGTCGCACCGAATGGAACATCTGTGATCACGCCGCTTTACAAATAGGGGCTATAGACGTGCCCATTTATCCAACCATGACCGAGCACGACATTCAATACATATTGAATCACAGTGAGGCCACCATTTGCTTCGTCTCGAACCAAGAGCTTTTAACGAAAATTCAAAACATTCGCCAACAAGTCCCTTCTTTGAAGGACGTCTTCACTTTTGAAAAAATTGAAGGCGCCAAACATTGGAAAGAATTGTTTTCTCTGAACGAAGATTCTTCGAAAGTGGTTCAATCGAGAAAAGACAAAATTAAGACCGAAGACTTAGCAACTATTATCTACACTTCAGGAACTACAGGACTTCCGAAGGGGGTTATGCTTTCTCATATGAACATTGCTTCAAACGTAGAGAACTGCCTAGATCGTCTTCCTTATTTAGAAAAAGGAAAGGCCAGATGCGTGAGTTTCCTCCCTGTTTGCCACATCTACGAGCGCATGTTACACTACTTGTACATTAACAATAGTGTGAGCGTGACCCTAACGGGTATGGACAACATTAAAGAAGATTTAATAGCCAACCAACCACATATTTTCACAGCGGTTCCTCGCCTACTTGAAAAATTCTTCGACGGCATTATTGCCAAAGGCGAAGCGAATACAGGAATCAAAAAATCGCTTTTCAAATGGGCTGTAAATCTTGCACTTCAGTGGGAACCTGAGCGCGCCAACGGAGGCTGGTATGAATTCAAATTGAAGATTGCTCAAAAGCTTGTCTTCAGCAAAGTGAAAGCTGCATTGGGACTTACCGAAATTGGTGCTGTGGCATGCGGTTCTGCCGCCCTTCAACCGAGACTTGCGCGATTCTTTACAGGGGCTGGAATTCCAATTAAAGAGGGATACGGATTGACTGAAACGTCTCCGGTTATTTCAGTGAACACCTTGCGAACTCCGAATATGTATCGCCCTGGAACTGTGGGTATGATAATTCCAAAAACAGAAGTGAAATTTGCTGCAGACGGAGAGATATTAGTGAAGGGTCCCCAAGTCATGATGGGCTATTACAAAAACCCTGAGACCACTGCGGAAGTGTTGAATGACGGGTGGTTCAGCACTGGAGACATTGGAATTCTTACAGACGGATTTCTTAAAATAACGGATAGAAAGAAGGAGCTTTTCAAAACTAGCGGAGGAAAATATGTTGCTCCACAAGTATTAGAAAACGCTTTAAAAGAATCGCATTTCATTGAACAATGTATGGTGGTTGGCGACGGACAAAAATTCCCGGGTGCACTCATCGTTGTCGATTGCGCTTTCGCCAAAATTCACTTCCCTGAATTGGCTTCACTTTCGAACGAAGAGATTATTCAAAACGAAAAATTAAATACGGAAATCAAAGCGTTTATTTCAAATATGAACAACGCTTTCGGGAACTGGGAACAGATCAAAGGCATTCATTTGATTTCAAAACCATTCACGGTTGAAAGTGGCGAAATCACACCAACACTGAAGTTGAAGCGCAAAAACATTCTTAGCAATTACGCGAACGAAATAGCTCTGCTCTACGCTTAAGGCCCATGATTGAACTTGACATTGCCTTGCTGAAAGCCATTAACGGGCTTTGTATCTGCGGACTAGACAGGACAATGCTTGTGCTTAGCGGAACACTTATTTGGATTCCCCTATTCATTTACATTTCTTGGCAGTTCATTACAACCCACGGAAAAAAATTCGGAATCTATGCTGTTGTTCTAGCCTCACTTTCAGTTGGAATAAGCGACTTGGTTTCGAGTCGAATTTTCAAACCAACTGTGCAAAGACATCGCCCTTCGCACACTGAAAAGCTTCAGGACGAATTGCATTACGCCAAGGATGCTAATGGAAATGACTATCGCGGCGGTGAATTCGGGTTCTACTCCTCACATGCTAGTAATTTCGCAGCGCTTACTTTCTTTGTGCTTCTTGCGTTACCAAGGCATTATCGTTTGAAAACAATTTTGATACTCGGAACAATTATCACTTCCCTTTCACGAATTTATTTAGGGGTTCACTTCCCTACCGACATTCTCATGGGATGGTTCATGGGCGGAATGTTCGGTTACGTTTTCTACAAACTTTTTTCCTTCATTAAACGATGAACGGAATAACGCTTGCACTCATTTTTGTTGGCGGAGGAATTGGATCTGTTCTTCGATACCTCATTGGACTTCCATTCAAAATGGGAACTGTTTCACTTCCAATTGGAACTTTACTGGCGAACATTTCCGCAGCAATTATTATTGCAATCACCTTCGCGTTAGCGAATAAATCGAATATCTCTCCGCGCACGCTCTTCTTCCTCACCACAGGACTCTGCGGCGGTTTGAGTACCTTCAGCACCTTTAGTTTTGAGACGGTTCAATTGTTTCAACAACAGCAATTCGGGTGGGCTATAGCGAATATTCTAATCAGTAACATCGCTTGTATTGGAATCATTGCAGCTATTTCTATCACTAAGTGATTCAAGGTGTTTCACAAGGTCGTTCCGAAGGTGCTTCGCAAGACCTTTCGAAGAATCTTGAAATAAGTGCTTCGCAAGACCTTCCGCAGGACCTTTCGAAGAATCTTGAAATAAGTGCTTCGCAAGACCTTCCGCAGGACCTTTCGAAGAATCTTGAAATAGGTACTTCGCAAGACCTTCCGCAGGACCTTTCGAAGAATCTTTCAAAGAATCTTGCTTGCACCTTTCAAAGAACTAAATGATTTAAATCAAGACTTTTCGTCTTGAAACTCAAGAGCAATCTGTCTTTTAGACACTTCAATCAGTATTCATTCGGAAATTATTTCCGAATTTGCTCAACGGCGAGGCTATTGAAAGCAACGCTGCAATTAATTTAGAAAAATGAACTTCGAACAATTCACACTTAAAGCACAACAAAGCGTTCAACGTGCGCAGCAAATAGCAATGTCTATGGGACACGGCAGTATAGCCGGATTGCATCTGTTGAAAGGAATACTTGAAGAAGACGATCGCATTCTTCCATTTATATTGAAAAAATTCAACGCCACTCTTGAAGCCGTTAACAATTCCGTTCAACTGGAATTGCAAAAACTTCCGAAGGTTTCTGGTGGTGAAATTAATTTAAGTCGAAATGCAACCGACATGATTCAGCGTGCAAGCGCCGAAGCCCGAAACATGAAAGACGACTTCGTTACCGTGGAGCATTTGCTCTTGGGAATGATGGACACCAAAGACGCTTCTGCTCAATTGCTGAAAGACCGCGGTGTGAACAGCAAAGACTTGAAGGCATTGCTTCTCGACATGCGCAAAGGTCAACGTGCAACGTCTTCCACCCAAGAACAAACATTTCAGTCGCTGGAAAAATACGCGAAGAATTTAAACAAACTTGCGCAAGACGGCAAGCTCGATCCTGTGATTGGTCGCGATGAAGAAATTCGTCGCGTGCTTCAAATTCTTTCACGCCGAACGAAAAACAATCCGATTTTAATTGGTGAACCTGGCGTTGGAAAAACAGCCATTGCTGAAGGCATTGCGCACCGTATCATAAACAAAGACGTTCCTGAAAACCTCATTGACAAAACCGTCTATAGCCTAGACATGAGCGCACTTGTAGCCGGTGCGAAATACAAAGGTGAATTCGAAGAACGATTGAAATCGGTGGTGAAAGAAGTTCAAGAAAGCGATGGGCAATTGATTCTTTTCATCGATGAAATTCATACGCTCGTTGGCGCAGGCGGCGGCGAAGGTGCCATGGATGCGGCGAATATTTTGAAGCCTGCCTTAGCTCGCGGAGAGCTTCGCGCCATAGGCGCAACTACGCTCAATGAATATCAGAAATACATTGAAAAAGACAAAGCACTTGAGCGTCGCTTCCAGCAAGTCATGGTAAACGAACCAAGTCGCGAAGACGCAATATCTATTCTTCGTGGATTGAAAGAAAAATACGAATCACATCACAAAGTGCAGATCAAAGACGACGCAATCATTGCGGCTGTAGACTTTTCTATACGATACATCAGCGATCGTTTCCTTCCAGATAAAGCCATTGATTTAATTGACGAAGCCGCTTCGCGGTTGCGGATGGAAATAAATTCCAAGCCTGTTGAGCTCGACGAAATCGAACGTAAAATTCTTCAATTAGAAATTGAAAGAGAGGCGATCAAGCGCGAAAACAATGTTACGCGTTTGAATGAAATTGGCGAAGAGATCGCAAATCTTCAAGAAGAACGCAACGGATTGTACGGACAATGGAAAGCGGAGAAAGACGTTGTAGAGCGCATTCAGCAGGCGAAGAAAGACATTGAACATTTCAAGGTGCAGGCAGAACAAGCCGAGCGCGAAGGGAACTTCGGATTGGTAGCAGAACTTCGATACGGAAAAATTCGCGAGAAAGAACAAGCGATTGAAGTTGATCGCGAAGAACTTCAAAAACTTCAAACCAACACCAAGATGGTGAAGGAAGAAGTTGATCCGGAAGAAATTGCCGATGTGGTAGCAGCATGGACAGGCATTCCTGTTTCACGCATGATGGAAAGTGAGCGTGAAAAGTTATTGCGCATGGAGGAGGAATTGCACAAGCGTGTGGTTGGTCAAGAAGAAGCCATTGCTGCCGTGAGCGATGCAGTTCGCAGAAACAGATCTGGGTTGAGCGATGAGAAGCGTCCGATTGGATCGTTCATTTTCTTGGGAACAACGGGAGTTGGAAAAACTGAATTAGCGAAAGCATTGAGCGAATATTTGTTCAATGATGAGAACGCCATGACACGCATAGACATGAGCGAGTTTCAAGAGAAGCACAGTGTGTCTCGCTTGGTAGGAGCGCCTCCGGGCTATGTTGGATACGATGAAGGCGGACAATTGACCGAAGCCGTTCGAAGAAAACCATACTCCGTTGTATTGCTCGATGAGATTGAAAAAGCACATCCAGATGTATTCAATATTTTACTTCAAGTTTTAGATGATGGCAGGTTAACCGACAACAAAGGTCGCGTAGCGAATTTCAAGAATACGATTGTGATTATGACCAGCAACATTGGCTCGCACATCATTCAAGAAAACTACAATCACGTTGACGATAAAACCAACTTGACTTCACTCTTCGAAAAAACGAAAGAAGAAGTAATGGAAGTGGTGAAGAAGTCACTTCGACCTGAATTCTTAAATCGCATAGACGAAGTAATCATGTTCCCTCCGTTACTGCGAAAAGAAGTGCGCGAGATTGTAACCATTCAATTGCACATTTTAGCGCAACGTCTTCGCAAGAATGACATTGTCTTGAAGGTTTCTCCAGAAGCCTTGGAGTGGCTCAGCGAAAAAGGATACGATCCGCAATTCGGCGCACGTCCCGTAAAACGTGTTCTTCAAAAAGACGTGTTGAATATTCTTTCAAAACATTTACTTGCCGGAACTATAGATAAAACTGCCCCAGTAGTACTCGACATGTTTGAAGGAACGCTCGTTTTTCGCAAAGAAATTGAAGGTGAAAAAATAGAGGAAGCCTAAGTCCGTAGTGCACGAATTTGAAGTAAATTCGTGCACCATGGAAGCTAAACCTACTCAACGTATTTCCTTCATCCGAAGAACACTCAACACAGAGCAGAAAATGTATGCGCTGTACGGTGGGCTCTTCGGTTTAATGTTTCCCATTATTGGAACATTGGTCGAATGTTACATGACATATTGAAGAAATAATTAAAAGACATTTAAGTGGAAAACGTGGAACAGAAACCTTTAATTTTAGCTGTAGACGATTCGGTGGAAAACCTTCAAGTGCTTTCAGCATTGCTGAAAGATCACTACCGCGTGAAGATTGCGAAGAGTGGTGAAAAAGCATTAGAAATTGCGCAGCAAGAATAACAACCCGATCTTATTCTTTTGGACATTGTTATGCCTGAGATGGACGGGTTCACGGCTTGTGAAAAGCTAAAGAGCAATCCGCTCACTCAAAAAATTCCTGTTATCTTTCTAACTGCCTTGAATGAAGTGGCCGATGAGACACGTGGATTCAAGGTTGGTGGTGCCGATTTTATTATTAAGCCTTTCAATCCAGATATTGTAATGGCGCGCATAAGTACGCACATTGCCCTTCAAGCAGAGCGAAGAAAATCAGAATCGCTTTTACGTATTCTACTTCCAGAAAGAGTCATTTCCGATCTTATACTAAAAGGAAAACACACTCCTGAGATTCATAAAAATGTAAGTATACTTTTCTGCGACTTCGTGGGATTTACAACCATTACTTCCACCCTAACTCCTGAGTTTTTAATTGAAGAACTTTCTGAAATTTTCAGCGAGTTCGACGAGATCTATTCGAGAAATAACGGAATGCGTATCAAGACCATTGGAGATGCCTATATGGCCACTACAGGTATAGGTTCAGAGATGTCAGATCACGCGAAAGATATGGTTGTCATAGCGCATGAATTCATTGCATTTCTTGAAAAAAGAAATGAAGTTTCGAAGCAAGCTTGGACGTGTCGAATTGGAGTTCACAGCGGTGAAGTCATTGCGGGTATTGTAGGGAAATCACGTTTCATTTACGATATTTTAGGCGACAGCGTAAACATAGCAGCTCGAGTGGAAAGTAACGGAACACCCATGAAAGTGACCATTACTCACGCTACCAAAACACTCATCCCAGACGGATTTCAATATGAATCGAAAGGAAATGTTATGTTGAAAGGAAAGGGTGAAATGGAATTGTTCCTGGCTGAAAAAGTGAATTAATTTTTTTCTTTAACGCGCAAGCGAACTTCGCTAAGGTTTTCAGCTTTCTTAATATCTCTTCGCGCTTGATTCGAAGTTGTATGAAAACGGTGAGCCTCTAAAAATTTTACTTGAAGATTGTCCCAGGCAAAGCGATCGCTCATCTCTCCGCATGCCGACATTTCAAGAAATAAATTTTCGCCTATTAAACCGAAATCTTCTCTTCCCAAGTAATCTAAATCGGCATCGCACAGAATTCGTTCCAAGTGATTCAAAGGGGTCTGCGGCATGTGTGTTGCGCGAATGCATCCGGCAATCGTATCGCAATCTTCCTGAGTTAGCGCGCTAAGCCCACCGATGGATTGAAAAAAGTCTACGCTCGCCTGTTCATGTCCCGAACGCACTTTTAAAAATCCGGTGTCGTGAAAAAGTGCGGCTATTTTCAAAATTTCAAGTTCCCGTTCAGCAACTCCTTCTAACTTTCCTATTGCTTGAGACTGTTCAATAACATCTAAAGTATGACGAACATCATGGTAATAGTAATGCTTGTGCAGTCCATCTTTCAGGCGCTGCAGCACAGGTTCCAGATTTTGTAAATAGAAAGCGCTTAACTCGGTCATGTCGCTAATTGTTAATGCTAATTTCGTGAAACAATTCACTAACGTAGATGCTTATTCTTTATTACTTTTGAACCACTTAATATGAAAAACATTAATCGCATACTTATTCCCTTTGATTTAAGGGAAGATAGCTATAACGCCATTCTTCACGCGGAATTTATTGCGCGCCTCGCTAGCTCTGAAATTGTCCTGCTTCATTTGGTGAAGCACGAGAGCGACATTCCGCACGCTCAGAATGAATTAAACAAATGGGCCGAACGCATTCGTGCGACGTTCGAAGGATCTGTAAAGACCATTGTTGAAGCGGGGGACCTTTCGACCACAGTAGATGAAATTGCTAAACTTCAGCACTGCGGTTTGGTGCTTATGCCAACCCACGGGATGCGCGGAATGCAGCGTATAACGGGAAGTCTTGCCTTGAAAGTGGTTTCAGAATCCACAACTCCTTTCATAGTTGTTCAGCAAAGACCTATTCGTTCGGAAGGATATAAGAAGATTGTTATTCCAGTTACTTTCCGTCAGCAGTTGTTGGAAGAAGCGAGCTTCTTTGCTGAGATGGCCAAGTTGTTTAACAGCGAGGTTTATTTCATAGCACAACAAGTGGCAAGCGATAATGACGAAGAATTGATAACTAAAGTCGAGGAGGTATTCAGCAGCGCGAATATTCCATTCAGCATGCACATTGAAAAAGACCAAAGACCGTTTGCTAAATCTGTTGCGGGCTATGCTGCAACGGTTGATGCCGATTTAATTTGCGCGGTGAATTTCTCTTTTGAATATTTGTACACGTTGTTTCCTCGCACAGAGGAGGAGGATTTAATTTACAACGAAGCTCAAATTCCTGTGCTGTTGATAACGCCAGAGCAGCAAGACGATTCTGTTTATTTCATACCTATGTGGCACTAAAAAAAATAATTGATATGTCGAAAATTATTGTCCCTTCTGATTTTTCAAGCACATCTGATGTTGCTGTTAAGTATGCATGTGAGATTTCGAAAACGTTAAGTTCTGAAGTTCATATTTTACACATCTTAAAAGCGGGTGCAGATGAAACTGAAACACAGTCGAAACTTAGCGCACAGATTAAACAATCTCATTCAAACACGGGAGTGACTGCGCAGGCCATTGTTCGTCACGGGGAAATTCTCGACGAGATACCCAAAGTTACTGAAGAGACCAATGCTGAATTAGTTGTAATGGGCACACACGGGTTACGTGGATTTCAATTCATTACCGGCAGCCATGCACTTCGGGTAATCAGCGAATCGAAAGCTCCATTTATAGTTGTTCAGGAGCAAACTACGCGCACGGCGGATATCAAAAAGATTTTGGTTCCCTTGGACTTGCACAAAGAAACGAAGCAAAAAATAAAGTTTGCAAGTGAGCTGGCTGCTAAGTTCAAGGCAGAGGTTCATATTATATGTCCGAAGGAATCAGATGAGTTTTTAAATAACCAAGTGAAGCGTAACATGAGTTATGCTGAAGGGTATTTCAATGAGCGTGGAATTGCCTGTAAGACGAAAGTAACGGAGGAGGGAAGTTCTGGATTTGTGAAGGAGATTGTTAAATACGGTCAGTATGCTGAGATTGATTTGATCTGTATTTTGAATTTTGCTGGTGAGCGATTGATTCATGCATTTGGAGCAGATGCAGAGCAAAAGATAATTACCAACGAAGCTGGAATTCCGGCAATGGTTATTAATCCGATAAGTGCGAACGTTGATGCACGTAGCATCTTCGCGCAGTAGGATAAAAAAGATTTTGTAAGAAGTCTTGTTAATTCAAAAAGAGCTGTATATTTGCACCCCCTTAGGGTGCTAAAGAGCATTTCGGGGTGTAGCGTAGCCCGGTATCGCGCCTGCTTTGGGAGCAGGAGGTCGTAGGTTCGAATCCTGCCACCCCGACAAAGAAAAGACAACTCGGTTGTCTTTCTTTTTTTACAGATGAATGATCTCGTAGCTCAGTTGGATAGAGCATCTGCCTTCTAAGCAGACGGCCAGGGGTTCGAATCCCTTCGGGATCACGAAGAGACAAAAAAGTCCTCAACGCAAGTTGGGGACTTTTTGTTTGTAGGAATTCGACCAAGTTTACTTGAAGGCGAATGGATACAAACAAAAAGCAGGAATGAAATTCCTGAACTTTTTTGTCTCGGAATTCGGAGCAAAAGGGAAATGCAATCCCTTCGGGATCACGAAGAGACAAAAAAGTCCTCAACGCAAGTTGGGGACTTTTTGTTTGTAGGAATTCGACCAAGTTTACTTGAAGGCGAATGGAAACAAACAAAAAGCAGGAATGAAATTCCTGAACTTTTTTGTCTCGGAATTTTTCACTTAATTTTGTCTATTCTGTTTGATTAAATCAATAAAAAGGAAATACTTACTGTGAATATGAAATTTATTAAAATTTTAACAACCTCGATATGCTTTGGCGTATTATTTAATTGTGGTGCACAAGAGACAAAACTACAATTCGATGATTATCTTATTCCATCACAACTTCCTAGCCGGATTGAAAAAAAATAAAAGGAACAGGAAACATTAGTTCGATTGAAACAACATTCGGAACTTACAGAGAACAATTTGGCGAGCTGAAAAAAATAGATGAGCGAAATGACGAAAAAAAAATATTCTTTTTTGACAATCTTCAAAGACTGACCAAAATAATTACCAAAAACAAATCCTACAGCTCTGAAACTGTAATTTCATTCAAAAACAATGATTCAGCCATAGAAATTTATACGACTGGGAAAAAACACCAAAATAGTGGAGATACGGTATGGAATAATGAAATTCGAGAAACTTACTTTTTGAATCAAAAGAAAAACATAACTGAAAAAAATATTTTCCGGGATAATATTTTATCTAGTAAGGAAGTTTGGAAATACAGCAATCAAGATTCGCTTCTTGAATACAAAAGATATGGGCAAGATGGGCAAATACAGCAGCAAAAAACTCTGAGCTACGACCCTAATGGCAATATTTTAAGCAAACAAGAAACGTCCGCAAGAGTTAAAGGCGGCGGCATGGGCGTGCCAAGTTCAATTGAACTTGTTTTTAATGAAACAAATTATATTTATGATGATGCCTCAGGCATAACCGAACAAATTTTCGATGCAAATAAAAAAGAATTGAGCAAAACTTTTATACCCAAGCCAACTTTTGAGTACGATGATCTTGGCAGAATCAAATTTAAAATATTCAAAAACGGAAATGTGATAGAAAAAACAAGATACACCTTCAACGACCACAACCTAATATTGGAAGAGTTCTTTTTCACTTCTTCAGACGGTGGAAAAAATTTTCTCGATAATGGCTATATATATTCTTATAAATACGACAGTCAAAAAAATTTAATAGAATTAATTAAGGAATACAAGCCGGGTTATAAGCCAATTCCCGATTCCAAAGAATACTTCGAATATGACGTCAAAGGCAATCTAGTCAAATATGAAGTATTTAATGACTATTCCAAGGAAAGGCATAGATTTGAATATGATAATCATGATAATTGGATTAAGTATACAATGGAAAGATGTTATAATCAAGATTTATCAAAACCCTTTGATTCACAAGACAAAACAGTTATCGAACGGATAATTACTTATCGCTAAAAGGCATCGAGGTAAAGCAGGAAAAATGATTATCTCAAAGTGAATAAATAAAAAGAATATAGTTTTCTTAAATTTAACAAAGTCCTCAACGAAGTTGGGGACTTTTTGTTTGCACCAATTCACCCCATCAATACAAAAGCCCAAACATCCAAAGTGGTATTGCCTTATTCACGGGGAATTCAATGTCGTCTTTAACAACCCAGGCATTTTCTAATTCAGCAATTTGCTTCTGCCCTTTTCCCTTTCCACCAACTTCAAACGTGTATTTTCCATTTACCAAAAAATCTCCCTTCTTGGGCATATTCACTTTATGGAATGGAACAAGCTGTGAGAGGAAAAAAGTCTCTCGAACAGTGCCAACAGATGACTCTTCAGCTGAAAGAGCATTTAACAAAGTCGTGTTATTCAGAAATATCTTTTCAGGCTTTTGCAATACCGCAACACTCTGCCCTTCCGGAAACAACAATGAAATAATCTTGGCCTGCTCTAGATAATGTAAATAATTGTTCAATGAATTTCTATGTATCCCTGTCTTCGTTGCAAGACTTGTAATGTTTGGCTTGAATGGAACTTGTTGCGCTATCACATATACCAATTGCAGCAACTTCTTTGCATTGCGAATATCGAAATCTTTGAGTTCCGCCATATCCACTTCAACAATGGTTCTTATGAGCTGATTAATGCGTTGATGAACGGTGGTTTCATCTTCCAGCCCAAACGGATAATAACCATACTTCAAATAATTACTAAAATGTTCAAGTGGACGAAAGTGGTTCGGAAGTCCTTTTATTATTTGCGAGTTCTTAAATAGAATATCATCCAGACTTAATGCGGGCAGCTCAATAATTCCTTGCATGAACAAATACTCACGATACGACAATCCCGGCAATTCATACATCAGTGCCCTTCTACTTAAATCCCCTTCCTGCTTTGAAATATCTATGATAGAAGATCCAGTAAAAATGATCTTCAGACTTGGAAAAAAGTCGTAAATATTCTTTATCTCCAACGACCAATTTTTATACTTGTGTACTTCATCTAGCACAAGAACTTCTCCTCCATTTTTATAAAATTGAGTGACAGTATCCTTTAGTGAGTTAACAGTAAAATAAAGGTCGTCCAACGAAAAATAAGCCGCCTTGTCAGCAGGCAAATCAAGCTCTTTAATCCACTGCAGCAAGATTGTCGTTTTCCCCGTACCTCGTGCTCCTTTAATTCCTATTAGCCGACTGTTCCACTTGATTGAGTTGTACAAAGATCGCTTGTATTCAGTCGATGTAGCTGCGACAAGTCGTTCAGATTGTTCCAGTAAAATTTCCATATTGCATATCCTATTGTGCAAATATAGTTCAATTCCGCACATTCAGATGTGCAATTCATAGATTTATCGAATCCCTTCGGGATCACGAAGAGACAAAAAAGTCCTCAACGAAGTTGGGGACTTTTTTCATTCGTACTCCTTTCTCTCAGCCTCAGACATTGATTTCTGGGCCTTTTCATTTATCTCATCGCTATATCTGGTGCTTAAAAACAGAAAAAAGACAACTCCAACAACGGGAAGTAAAAACAATACCACACGAACAATTCTATTGGAGTGATTGAATACTATTGTAGAAAGCAATGATAATGCAAGAGGAACGAAAATTATATAACCAAACATCTCTTCAGAAAGATGATATGTATGCTCTCCAAGTGGACACCATTCAAGCAAGATAACTTCTCCTTTCAAACCGTACCACATAACATGATGAATGAATAAGAAATGAGTTAAATAAAAAACAACGACGCATAGCAAATACAAAAAGTAGAAGAAAATTAAGAGAAGAAAACTCCTAGATGTATGCAAAAACCTCGAGAGTACTTTGGTGGTTTTTTTCAATTCTGAATTTTCAGCTTTCGGAAAGAACCATCCTTGAAACTGAATCATGAATACAACTGGAATTAAACCTAAAATACAGATAAACCAACCTATTAATTGACGCCCATCGTGCTCTCCAAAAATGACAGCGATTCCTATAAATAAGAGAAAAAAAGCAATTAAAAGAAATGAATAATATATTGAAGCTCTAATGATAGGATGAAGTAAAATGCGGGATACAAAAACTTTTAATGGATTCATATTCATTTCACTCTGATTAAGATCGTTTTAAAGCTTATGCACAAAATCACTCATCGACTTTCGAACCTTCTTGGCGTTAATCAAATAATCCTTCTCCGGATTTCGGTATCCTAAAGGGAGAAGAAGTACCGACTTCAATCCTTTCGCTTCTAAACCAAGAATACGATCCACCTCTGCAGGCTTGAACCCTTCCATAGGCGTCGCGTCAACTTCCTCAAATGCGGCAGCTAACATGGCTATTCCCAATGCAATATAAACCTGCTTCGATGCGTGCTCGAAATTCACTTCCGCAGGACGAGGAACATAACTACTTAAAATGGAATTGCGATATTTCTCCCATCCTTCGCCTTGTGCTCCACGGACTTCATTGACCAAATCGAACCACGCGTTAACACGATCAGCTGTGTAGGTGTCCCACGCAGCAAAAACCAAAAGATGAGAACAATCTTCAACCTGACTCTGGTTGTGGGCTGCCGCTTTCAATTCGGTCTTCAATTCCGGATTTGTAATAACCAGCAATTCATAAGGCTGCAATCCGGTTGAAGATGGCGACAAACGAATAGCTTCTAAAATTCTTTCAATCTTATCATCACTCACCTTTTCACCATTCATGGCCTTCACCGCATATCTCCATTGCATTGCTTCTACTGCATTCATATTGCTCAATTTTTGTACATTCTAATAACCTAAACAACAAGATTTCT
>JBIIWZ010000014.1:0-48974 GCA_044338665.1 Flavobacteriales bacterium | reverse complement strand
AAGCGTTCCTCCAAAACTTCCAATTGCAGTGCGAACACCACCTACTACGAATGCATTCATATGTTTATAAATCTTGGGCAAAGATGAAGAAATATTCATGAACCTGAGGCAAGTGATGCTACTTTTCAAGCTTATGTTTGCAGTATGAATTCAGAACGTACGATTTTAGTTGTGAACGACGATGGCATTACCGCGAAAGGTATTCGTTCGTTGGTGGAGGTTGCGAAGAAATTCGGACAAGTAGTTGTGGTTGCTCCAGACAAAGCACAAAGCGGAATGGGGCATGCGGTTACCATTAACGGTATCATTCGCGCGCAAGAACAAAACATCTTTGGCGAAGGGGTTCAGGCCTATTCATGTTCAGGTACTCCGGCCGATTGCGTGAAGTTCGGCATTTCGCAAATCATTAAGAAAAAGCCAGATCTCATTTTAAGTGGTGTGAATCACGGAAACAATTCTGCCACCAACGTCTTATACAGCGGAACCATGTCGGCCGCATTGGAAGGTGCTATGGAAGGTATTACTTCACTTGGATTCTCTCTTCTAGACTACGCGGAAGACGCGGACTTCACAGCATCTATGCACTACGCTGAAATAATCGTTCGCAATGTTTTGAACGACGAACACCTTCCTGAAAATTTCTGTTTGAATGTTAACATTCCGAAAGGAAATATTGAAGACATTAAGGGCATTCGTTTTGGTCGTCAAGCCGAAGCTTTCTATGACGATTGGTTCGAACAAAGAAAAGATCCGAGTGGAAAAGATTACTACTGGTTAACTGGAACTTTTCACAACCACGACAAGGGAGAAGACACCGACGAATATGCATTAGCAAACATGTATGTTTCAGTTGTTCCTGTTCAATACGATTTAACTGCTTATCACACACTTAAACACTTACAACAATGGCCACAGTGAAAAAAGGAAAATTAGACACGTTCGCATTCGGGCTTGCTGCTGGAATACTTGGAGCTGCTGTTGGATTCGTTGTATTCGGATTTTTAATTGCACAGCTCAATGGTCAAACCTTCGGAAGGTTCTTTCAAACATTGGTTCAAGGAAGCGATATTTTCCATGACAAACTTGTTACCGTAAGTATATTGTTCGATGTCATTCTCTTCTTCGTCATGATACGTCAAGACTATTACAACTTCTGCAAAGGGCTTTTAGCTGTTGTTATTGTTAGCGTTCCTGTTGCTATCTATTTATATTGATGCAAGAGGGAAAGAAATTCTTTTTCATTGCCGGGGAAGCCTCGGGAGATTTGCATGCAAGCAATTTGGCCATGGCCTTGTTGAAGCAAGATCCTACCCTTCAACTTGTGGGTTGGGGTGGAGATTTAATGCAACGCGAAGGCGTGAAAATTTCAACACACTTCAAAGATTTAGCCTTCATGGGTTTTTGGGAAGTGCTGAAAAACATTCGCACCATTTTCAAAAACATACAACGCTGCAAAGATGAAATTCTAAGCGAGCGTCCAAATGCACTCATCTTAATTGACTACCCCGGATTCAACTTACGCATTGCCGCATGGGCCAAGGAACAAGGTATTCCGGTGTATTATTACATTGCTCCGCAAATTTGGGCGTGGAAAGAAAATCGTGTACACAAGATTAAACGAGACGTTACAGAACTCTACGCCGTGCTTCCTTTCGAAAAAGATTTTTATGCAAGGAAGGGAATGGACGTTCAGTTTGTAGGTCATCCGCTTCTCGATGAAGTGAACAAACGCAAGCGCGTTTCTCCGGAAGAATTTCGAAAAAAATATTTCTTAGATAACCGTCCAATTATTGCTTTGCTTCCGGGAAGCCGCCAACAAGAAGTTACCCGCATGTTGAATGTCATGTTGGAAATGAAATACAAATTTCCCGAACATCAGTTTATCATTGCCGGTGCTCCTTCCCTTCCGGAAAATATTTACAAGGAAATAATTGGAAAGCACAAGGTGAGTTTGTTCTACAGCGTCACTTACGATTTATTGGAAGCCAGCGAAGCGGCTTTAGTTACAAGTGGAACGGCTACACTTGAAACAGCTTTACTGGGAACTCCTCAAGTAGTTTGCTACAAAGCGAACGCAATTTCTTTCGCCATTGCGAAGCGCTTGGTGAAAATAAAATTCATCTCGTTGGTGAATTTATTATTGAATCGCGAAGCTGTTCGTGAACTTATTCAAGACGAATGGAACGTTACCCAAGCCGAGGAAGAATTGCGAGCCGTTCTAATTGGCGGAAGCAAACGTGAAGCGGTTTTGAAATCTTACGCTGAATTAAAAGAATCTCTTGGAAACGGAGGAGCATCGGAGTTAACGGCGAGCTTGCTGTTGAAAAATATTGAAGGTCGATCAAAAGCTTAATTCTTCTGAACGTAGTTTAGCGCTTGTGAAAACGAGCATCTTACTATTCTGCGCAATACTTCTGTCAATGCATCTGCACGGACAAGTTGTTCGCTTGGAATTGCTTTCTCAAAAACAATGGACATACCTCTATGTGCAATGCACAGATAGTTTCCATATTCAGTGCGACACCATTAATATTCATATACCTAGGAAGCATACCGTTGTGTTTATGTTGAATGGGAAAACTATTCAAGTAAAAACGGATCCTAACAAAACCATTCAAACTTCGAAAGCGAGTTTTTCTTCGATGAAAAACAATGCGCTTTTCGCTTTGATGCAAAACTCAAAAACCTTTATTTTCAAATACGAAGGTGAGTTTTCCCTTCAACCTTCACCGAAAAAAATTCAAGTAATCAATACACTTCCCGTGGAAGAATATGTTGCCGGTGTGGTTGAAGCCGAAGGCGGAGCGAATAAGCCTTTAGAATATTATAAAGTGCAAGCCATTCTAAGTCGAACCTACGCTCTGCGCAATCATGAAAGACACGTTGGATATGATGTTTGCGACGGAACGCATTGCCAGGTTTACCATGGCATTTCTAAAAAGGACATCGATATTTTCACAGCCGTAAAGGCCACACAAAACTTAGTTATTGTAGACAGTTCTGCTCAGTTAATCACTGCTTTTTTTCATAGCAATTGTGGCGGACAAACCTGCAGTGCCCAAGACGTTTGGAAATCGAATCTTTCCTACTGTGTTGGAAAGAAAGACCCCTATTGCATGGGAATGCCAAACAGCACGTGGGAAAAACGAATTTCTTCCACTGATTGGAAAAACTACTTAACCACGAAAAACATTTCACTCAACGATTCAGACGAATGCATTGCTGGAAATATGAATTGCAGCGCCAACAAACGTCCTTTTTACTATGTCCAAAAAAACACATCTCTTCCAACCAAGGACATGCGCACAGACTTAAAATTAAAATCGGCCTATTTCCATATTGAAGAATTAGACAACGAAATTATTCTTCACGGAAGAGGCTTCGGACATGGCGTTGGACTTTGTCAAGAAGGTGCCATGAACATGGCGAAGAAAGGAAAATTAGCAGAAGACATCCTTCAATTTTATTTCAGCAGCATACAAATTGTGCCGTTCGACAATCAAACACCTTAGATTTTCGTTTCCTCTAAAGAAGTTAAACGAAGATCTTTCAGCACACTTAAAAATTGAATTTCCGATTCTTCTTTGATGGAAATTTCAATGGTGAAATCCAATTCAACACGCGTATTCAATTTTCGAAATGAAAGTCTATTCAACGCGTTCATGAGCGAAGGCGTTTCTTCGTGACTCACAGTTAGCGCGTATTGAACTTCCACTTCACATTCCTCTACTCCACTTGCTTCCAGGGCAAGCTTCGCGGCATTTTTGTAGGCGTCTATTAAACCGGATACACCCAACTTCGTTCCGCCGTAATACCGAATAACAGCAACCAAGACTTCTGTTAGTTTGGCTGATTTAATTTGATTTAAGATTGGCTTTCCGCCTGTACCACCGGGCTCTCCATCGTCTGAGCTTCGCTCCAAATTTTCATAAATAGTTAAGACATATGCGAAGCAAATGTGTGTGGCTTGCGGATGTACCTCCCAAAGATTTTGAATGATTTGTTTGGCTTCCTTTTCTGAATGAACACGAAAGGTTTTTCCAATGTGCTTGCTTCCGCTTACTTTGTACAATGAATCGGCCGATGAAGAAACTGTGCGGTAACTCGCCATGATTCTTAGTTGTCGAGCAACGAAAATTCCGAATTGTTGCTTTTGAATTCAGGAACAATCTCTTTCATGACACGAACCATTTCTTGGTTGTTTTGAAGATTCATTTGTTCTTCCAAACGAGATAACTTCTCTTTCAATTCGGAAGCTTCAACGGTGCGCACTTTCGCTGAAAGAATTTTCTCGTTGTGCGTAGGAACCGTGTTCTCTTCGGTTGCAAGAACCTCTTCGCATAATTTCTCACCCGGACGAAGACCGGTGTATTGTATTTCGATATCCTGCCCTGGCTCTAATCCGCTTAAGCGAATCATCTGTTCCGCTAAATCAGAAATGCGCACTTGCTGCCCCATATCGAAAGCGAAGATGTCGTTTCCCTTCCCCATGGCGCCGGCTTCTAGAACCAGCTGCACCGCTTCTGGAATGGTCATGAAGAATCGGGTAATGTCGCGGTGCGTTACGGTCACTGGTCCGCCCTCTTCAATCTGTTTTCTAAAAACAGGAATTACAGAACCGTTACTTCCCAACACATTTCCAAAACGCGTGGTTACGCATATAAGCGAAGTGTCTTTCGACTGCACAATCATTTCAGCAATGCGTTTACTTGCCCCCATGACGTTGGTCGGGTTCACAGCCTTATCGGTGCTTACCATAACGAAACGTTCAGCGTCAAATTCTGCTGCTATTTCTAATACCTTCATTGAACCGAACACGTTGGTTGCAATGGCCTCAGCCGGATTGTTTTCCATCAATGGAACATGCTTATAAGCCGCAGCATGAAAAACTATTTTTGGTTGAAACGCTTTGAACATGCGTCGCATGCGCAATTCGTTGCGCACGTCGCCAATAACCATTTCCAACTTTCCTTCATCTATGAATTTAGACAATTCATTTCCCAATAAAAACATGGGAGTCTCTGCTACATCGCATGCAATGACTTTCGCTGGACTCAACAACAAACATTGACGAACCAATTCGCTACCAATGCTTCCGGCAGCGCCTGTTACAAGAACGACTTTGTTTTGAATAATGTCTTTCACCTCGTTCGAACTCATTTGAATCACATCTCTTCCAAGAAGGTCTTCAAACTTCACTTCACGCAATTGTTTCGCGCTAAGTTCTCCGTTAATCCAGTTGTTCGCATGTGGAAGATGTTTCAAACCCACTTTGTATTTCAAGGCTAAATCAACCAATTGACGTTTCCGCGCAATGGCTATTTCAGGAACCGAAATAATGAGTTCTTCAATAAGATTAGAAGCTAAGAAATCGTCGAGTTTCTCTGCGCTTAAGATATCAACGCCTTCCAATTTCTTCCCAACTTTTTGTTGATTGTCGTCGAAGAAGGCCACAACTTCCAATGCCGAGTTCCGATCGCGATCGAGTGTTCTTTTCAACAACAACCCGCCTTCTCCTGCGCCGAACACCACTACTTTCGTTCTACTTCCTTTCGAACTTTTTAATTCCATGTATAGGAATTTTATTGATAGACGGAAGAAAACTAAAAGGGCTCCGCTCAATAGGAACTCCAATATTACAATTGACAAAGGAACTAAATAAGATCCGTTTGTTCCCCTGCGCAAGAAGTTCAAAAGCACAAAGGACAAGCTACCCAACAAGAGCACAAACCCCAGACGTATAGCATCTTGGGTGCTTGTGAAACGAATGATTCCAGAATAAGATTTTCCAACAAAGAAAGAAACAGCTCTTACCACAAAATATATCGGTGCGAAAAGCACCATTAACTCCAATTCATTTTTCGGAATAGCAAATTCAAAACGAATCAGATAAGCGCCAAGAAAGGCAAAAGTACACAGCGCGAGGTCTATCAAGAAGATAAGCCAGCGCGGTGTGATTTGCTTTGGAAAAACTAATTTCATTTATTTGAATTATACCGCTTCAACAACAACCGCGCTTGCTCCGCCTCCTCCGTTACAGATTCCGGCACCACCTAATTTCTGGTTGCGATTTTTCAACGCGTGAACCAAAGAAACAACTATACGCGCACCGCTGCAACCGAGTGGGTGACCCAATGAAACAGCTCCGCCGTTTACATTCACCTTGGCAGGATCTAAGTTCATCTTTTGGGTATTCACGATACCCACTACACTAAATGCTTCATTCAATTCGATTAAGTCTAAATCTTCCAACTTAACTCCAGCCTTTGCAGCAGCTTTCGGTAAAGCCAAAGAAGGAGTCGTTGTGAACCACTCAGGCGCTTGCTCTGCATCGGCATAACCCGTAAGTTTTGCCAAAGGCGTTAAACCCAGAGCTTCCATTTTCTCTCTGCTCATTAAGATCAAAGCAGCCGCACCATCGTTCATGGTTGAAGCATTTGCAGCGGTAACTGTACCGTCTTTTGCGAACACTGGACGAAGTCCTGGTATTTTATCGAAGCTCACATTTTTATACTCTTCATCTTCCGCGAAAAGAACTACATCGCCTTTTCTTCCTACAACTTCAACCGGCACAATTTCATTTGCGTATTGTCCGGATGCCCAAGCAGCAGCAGAACGCTTATAAGATTCAATTGCGAATTCGTCTTGCGCTTCGCGAGAAATGTTGCACTCTTTCGCGCAAAGCTCTGCAGCATTTCCCATCGGGTAATTGTGATAGACGTCGGTTAATCCGTCTTTGGCAAGACCGTCGATCATGGTCACATTTCCGTATTTATTTCCCCATCGCAAATTCTCTGAATAGAAAGGCACACGGCTCATGCTTTCCATACCACCAGCCACTACCACATCGGCATCTCCGCATTGAATACTTTGAGCCGCCATCATGATCGCCTTCATTCCTGAAGCACATACTTTATTCACAGTGGTGCATTGCACGGTGTCTGATAATCCAGCAAATTTCGCCGCCTGACGTGCAGGGGCTTGTCCAAGATTGGCTTGAAGAACCGACCCCATAATTACTTCTTGAACTTCTTCTGGGTTCAAGTTAATTTTAGACAGTGCTCCTTTAATAGCAGTAGCACCCAATTGTGTAGCTGAAACGCTAGCTAATGATCCGCCGAAACTTCCCATAGGAGTGCGCACGGCTGAAACGATAAATACCTCTTTGTTCATTGCAAAAGTGATTAGGGTGCAAAGGTACGAAGTCTGCTACGAATTTGGCACGATAATCAGGATGCTCGTTGTTGAAAATATGCGCCATTTTCGAAGCGTTCACAAAATGATTTGAGGAAAAAATGCATTAACCTTGTAATTGAACAAGCTCATTAATAATGAAGAAACTATCGCTCCTATTTTTTAGCATCATATTCAGTCTTGGTATAATCGCTCAAAAAAACGAAAAACTCCCTGACAATGACGAGAAAATGCTTTCCGTTGTTACGAAACTATTCGAAGACTTAAAAAAAGATAGTGGTAAGGACCTTATTCAAAAAAACCTTGCTCCTATGTGGCTTGAGGGCAATGTATACTCTACAAATCAAAAAGCAAAATTTAGAGAAACATTAACTTTGTTTATTGACACAAAGTGCAAAATTTTTCCTGACTTTGAAAACTACATTAACGCTTTTATACTTTTCCCTGCATCTCAAAAGACTGAGAACGAATTACTGGCTTGGAATGATATCGTCATTCGAATCTATAGCGATAAAAAAATAAAGAAATTCGGAAGTGAGTTTGTAGAGTCAAGTATTGGACTGTTCAAGAATTTCACGTTTTATAAAGCAGAGGCGATTGCATGGACAACCGACAATGTTAATTACACTTTTGCTTTTGATTCATTGCCTAGAATTGAATTCCCCAGCTTGAATTTGAGATGTTTCAGTCGAGGCGATAGTACAGCTATTTACGAAACCTCAGGCAATTATTTCCCTACGTTAGAAAAATTCATTGGCAATCATGGCAAGATCACTTGGACTAAGGCCGGATACGACAGCAATAAAACATATGCCCTAATAGGCAAATACGATCTGCGTATCAAAGAAAGTAGTTTCGCCATGGACAGTGTGTTATTCTACAATGAATTCTTTGACCAACCCTTAACAGGGAGGTTAACTGAAAAAATTCTTTCAAATAGGAATGAGGATAACACCGACTACCCGATGTTTGAATCTTATTACAAGCGTCTTGAAATAAAAAACATTGTACCAAATGTGGATTACGAAGGGGGATTTAAAATGGCGGGGAAAAAGTTGGAGGGCACAGGCACAGCAGAAGAGCCTGCTAGATTAACATTTTACCGCGAAAAAAAACCTTTATTAATTGCAGAAAGTAGACGATTTGAAATTCGTCCGGATAGAATTAAGAGTACCAATGCCTCAATAAAAATCCGTTTAGATTCAGACAGTATATGCCACCCTGATTTATTTTTTCTATTCGTAAAAAAAACAAGGGATTTGGAGCTTTCGAGAACCGAGGAAGGAATTTCCCCTTCTCCGTTTCAGAACACCTACCATGAAGTTGAAATGTATTTTGAAACATTAAAATGGAACATTGACGCGCCTTTTATGAGTTTCGGGTCGTTCGGAGTAACACCTGGAGGGTTTGCTGATTTTGAGTCTATAGATTATTTCAAGCAAAAGAGGTTTTCCACATTGGCAGGAATATCATCAGACCATCCTGTTTATATTCTGCAACGAACCGGAATTGCTAAGCAATCTAATTTCTTCAACGCTATTGATTTTGCCCAACAGGCTCACACGGGTGTTGAGCAGTGGATTCCAATATTAATTGATCTTACCAACAAAGGATACATCGAATATGATCTCACAACTCGGAATATTGTCCTTCTTGACAAATTATTCAAGCACGTTCAAAACATAAAAGGAAAAGCAGACTACGATGCAATTCAATTTTTATCTGAGGTTGGCCGTGCCGAAAACGCAAGGCTCAGTCTCTTAGATCGAGATATTTTAATCAAAGGCGTAAATTCTGTTCTTTTAAGTGATTCACAGAAAGTGTTTTTATACCCGACTGACGGAGAAATTTTATTACACAAAGACAGAGACTTCAGCTTTAGCGGCAGGTTAAATACAGGAAACTTCGAATTAATGGGTGCTAAATACAATTTCATTTATGACCAATTCAAATTTGAAATGACAGAAGTTGACTCGTGCATAATCTATGTTGATGATTTAGAAGGTACCCCAGATAATTACGGAAATTATCCTAAGATAAGAATTAAAAACGTTCTTGCCGGACTCTCTGGAACACTGCAAGTTGACCATCCCACAAATAAAAGTGGATATCACAGCAAGGATTACCCTTCTTATCCAATCCTCACTTGCACCAAAAGTTCCAGTGTTTTTTGGGATAAATACAGCATTCAAAAAGGAGCTTACAAAAAAAATGATTTTTATTATGAGGTAGATCCCTTCACGTTGGACTCTTTGGACAACTTTAAAAATAAAAACTTAAAATTCATAGGAACACTCGTCAGCGGTGGCATTTTCCCTGACATAAAAGAGCCTCTTGTCTTGATGGATGATTTCAGTTTGGGATTTCGTGTCAAAACTGGTGATTCCGGTTACCCCACTTATGATGGAAAAGCAACTACTGTTGGCGATTTAACACTGAACAATTCAGGATTTATTGGAAAAGGAAAGTTGGACTATTTAACTTCTACATCAACCTCAGATGCTTTTACTTATGTTCCGAATGAAGTATTTGGCACTGCGTCTACTTTCACTAACGAAGGCAATAAGAAAGCCAATGTTCCAGATGCGACTTCAAGCAAAATAGAATTGTCTTTCTCTCCAAAGAAAGATAAATTAGAAGTTACAACCAAAGAAATATCAATTGAGTGTTTCTCTAAAGAGGCTGTATTCAAAGGATTGATGAGATTAGAACCAACAGGCATGACTGCTAGCGGTGATGCTGATTTCGTTGGTGCGAAGCTCTCGTCTAAAAACTTCAAATTCAAGAATAGAAAAATACTAGCGGATACAGCGCAGTTTCAACTAAAGTCAAACGCTGATGACGTAGCACTTGCATTTAAAACTGACAACGTAAACGCTGATGTTGATTTCGATGCGAGAAAAGGAATGTTTAAGAGCAACAGCGGTGAAACAAAAATTGAATTTCCTTCGAATTTCTACATCTGCTATATGGATCAATTCACTTGGTTCATGGATAAATCTGAGATGGAATTATCTTCAAACAGAAAAGCATCAAGCGATTTAGTCATTGATACCGATGCTGAAAAAAAACGCAGTAACTTTTACTCCATTGATCCCAATCAGGATAGTTTAAACTTTCTTTCCCCGTTCGCAAAGTATGACTTAAAAAACACACTACTTACTTGTCGTAAGATAGAATATATCATTGTGGCCGACTCTAAAGTTCAGCCCGATAGCAATTATGTAGTGATTGAGAAATGGGCCAACATGCGCAAGCTTGAGCGCGCTCAAGTCATCAGCAACTTCGTAACACAACACCATAAAATTTTCAATGCCACCTTAAAAATTGACGGGAGAAAAAGATATGAAGGAAGCGGTGATTTGATATACAAAGACGAAAATAAAAAGGAACAGAAAATACACATAAGTAATTTCCGTTTAGACTCGGCTTACCAAACGGTTGCTTATGGTGAAATAGCAGAGAAAGACCAATTTTTCTTATCCCCTGCCTTCGAATACTATGGCAGATTCGAATTACATGCAAGCAATCCGAATCTTACATTCAACGGAGGAGTGCGTGTTTTACACAACTGTAACAGTATTTCACGCACATTCTACAAATTCAAATCTGAAATAAATCCGTTAGAAATATACATCCCCATTGACAGCACATTAAGAGACATGTCTATGTCTAAACTAGGTGTTGGCGTTATTATCAAAGATGAACAACCGATGAAAATTTACCCCGGTTTTTTAAGTGCCAAATTGTATAAAAATGACAGAGGTTTGATTGAGTCTACCGGATACTTGTATTTCGACAAAACTAAAAAGACTTATTTTATTGGGTCAAAGGAAAAAATTCGTCAACCAAAATTACCAGGACAACTCTTAGGTCTAAATACCACAAGCTGCGAACTAACAGGCGATGGAATTATGGATTTCAATATAGACCTAGGTATGATGTCCATGAAGTCTGTTGGCACTGTTCAGTTTAAAACCGCTGATTCCCTTCTAAATGCTCAAAGTACTACCTTGTTAAATTTCCCTTTTGATGACGGAGCACAAAAACACTTAGCCGAAAAACTAGTAAATGCGAACTTGGATCCAATTGATTTAAACAAAACTCAATTTGAAAAGAGCTTGATTGAATTTTTAGGCGAAGAAAAATCCGATAAAGTTATTGCCGACATGGCTTTGGACGGTGAATTAAAAAAACTGCCTGAAGAGTTGCAACAACTTTTCTATTTTGGTGATTTGAAATGGGTCTGGCACGATTCACTCGAGACTTTCACTACAAGTGGTCCTATAGGAATTGCCTCTATGGGCAAAAAACAAATTTTTAAATACACCAAAGGTTTAATTGAAATTGAGAAAAAACGCTCGGCTGATATTTTCAGACTTTACATACAAATCGACGGTGCCACGTGGTACTTGTTCGAATACAAGTTAAACATTATGGCCATTAGCACTTCTGATGAGGTTTTCGCTGAAATAATAAAGAATGTAAAGGACGAGAACAAGCGTTTTGAAGACGGCAAAAAACGATTCACTTATTCCGTAAACACGCAGAAAAAGCAAAAAGATGCTCTGATCCGCCGTTATCCAGAATTGAATCAATAGAGCTATTAAATCTTGAGCGCTTTGGCTGCTCTGGAACTCTTTCCGGGATTCCAGCTATCATCGTATGACGCTTTGAACAAAAACTCATTGAAATAAGCTCGCGTTCTGACTATTCTGAGAAAATAGCCTGAATAAAACACCATTAGTGGTGTGTATGGAAGCAAGACGCTTCTGCCACTTTGAAGTCTGACCAGATTGCTTGTTCTTTCGACTGAGCGTATCCCTTTTCCCATAGCGCATAAAGCCTATTGATGGAATGTAATGTACTATCCAAGACCTGTGCATTTGCGGCTGAAAAACCTAGTAACAGGATTCCAATTAATATATGTTTTGAGCATTTCATCACCTGTTACAAAGATTGAGGCAATCAAAAAAGAATGCGAAAATGAAACCGCGATATATACACATGTCTATGTTGCTAAACCACCTCAGCAACAAACATCAATTTATTCATTTTATTCAAAACAAAAAGGAGAACCGAAGTTCTCCTTTTCTAAACACCTGAAAATCTTCTATCGTAAGATGCTCTTTCCCGGGAAATAGGCCATCTTACCCAACTCTTCTTCAATACGTAATAACTGATTGTATTTTGCAATACGGTCTGAGCGTGATGCCGATCCTGTTTTAATCTGACCAGTATTGAGCGCAACGGATAGGTCTGCAATCGTGGTGTCTTCTGTCTCTCCACTTCTGTGTGACATTACGGAAGTGTATCCAGCACGATGAGCCATGTTCACAGCATCAATCGTCTCCGTTAATGTACCAATTTGATTCACCTTTACCAAAATACTATTCGCAATGCCCTCTTCGATTCCGCGAGAAAGACGGTTCACATTTGTAACGAACAAATCATCTCCAACCAATTGAGTTGTGTCACCTAACTTTTCCGTCATCAACTTCCAACCGTCCCAATCATCTTCAGAACATCCGTCTTCAATAGATACAATCGGATAACGCTTTGTCCAATCAGCCCAATAGTCTACCATTTGAGAACTGGTTAAATGTTCTCCGGTCGATTCCAAATGATACAACTTCGTTTCCGGATTGTAGAACTCCGTCGATGCGCAATCCAATCCCAATACAATATCTTCTCCTGCTTTATATCCAGAAGCTTCAATTGCCTGCATAATGGTTTGAAGTGCTTCTTCGTTGCTGTTGAAGTTCGGAGCGAACCCACCTTCGTCACCAACGTTTGTCATATGACCTTGCTTTTTCAAAACTGCTTTCAAATGATGAAATACTTCTGCTCCCATGCGTAACGCTTGACTGAATGTTTCAGCACCCACCGGAAGAATCATGAATTCCTGAACGTCTACCTTATTGTCGGCATGCGCACCTCCGTTAATAATGTTCATCATTGGAACCGGAAGCGTGTTTGCACTCACTCCACCTATATACCTATAGAGACTTAATCCAGAAGTTTCTGCCGCCGCTTTCGCAACAGCCAAAGAAACGCCAAGTATTGCATTCGCTCCTAGAACACTTTTGTTATCTGTGCCATCGATAGCGCACATTGCCATATCTATTAGGTTCTGCTCAAATACAGAAGCACCTTCCAATTCTTTGTTCAATACTTCATTCACATTTTGCACAGCACGCATAACGCCTTTGCCCAGGTATTGAGTCTGATCACCATCGCGAAGCTCAACCGCCTCGTGCATGCCCGTGCTTGCTCCTGAAGGAACAGCAGCGCGACCAACAGTACCTTGATCTGTTATTACATCGACTTCAATTGTTGGATTACCTCTCGAATCGAGAATTTGTCTTGCATGAATGTGAGCAATGTTTGCCATAGGAAATTGTATTTCCAACAAAGATAAACAAGACGAACGAATTACTTAGTGTAATTTTTACACTAAGTTCTATCTGCCCGTTCTTTTCGCTCCCCCTCTGCTACTCTTCCCTGAATTTCCGCGACTGCTACTGCCCTTGCTAGGTCCGTTTCGAAACGTGCGTTCACCAGGTTTAGCATGAGACTTACTACCGGCTTTAAATCTTGGTTTCGAAGATGACGGTGAAGATGCAGAAGTACTTGTTCTTGGCTTCGGCTTAGGTCTTGGTTTCGGCTTCGGCTTGTCTGGATCGCTCGAAACTTTCTTCTCCGGAGCTTCTGATTTCGATTTTTCAAGATACTTATTCAACAGTCTCATCTCATCTTCTTCCAATGGTCTGAATTCACCCACCTGAAGTCCTTGTATGCCAATGTGCATAATTCGACAACGTTCTAACTTTGTGACTGTATATCCAAAGTGTTCACACATTCTTCGAATCTGTCTGTTCAGTCCTTGTATAAGTGTTATTCGAAACACAAACGGAGTTTCAACAACTATTTTGCAGCGACGTGTTTGAACGCCAAGAATAGGAACACCTTGACTCATCTTCTCTGCGAAGTCTGCGAACAACGGACGGTCTACGCTTACAATGTACTCCTTTTCATTTTTATTTCCTGCGCGAAGAATCTTGTTAACCAAGTCGCCATTGTTAGTCAGAAGAATTAGCCCTTGAGAATCCTTATCTAATCTTCCAATTGGAAAAATACGTTCACTGTAGCTTATGTAATCTATGATGTTGTTCTTCTCTACTTTATCTGTGGTAGAAACAACGCCCATAGGCTTATTGAAAGCCAAAACCAAATCTTGCTTCTCTTCTCTATTTAGACCGCGACCATTCACTTTCACCACATCCCTTGGTCCAACTTCGGCACCAAGTCCAATCTTCTTTCCATTAATTGTAACAAGACCGCGTTCAATAAACTTGTCGGCTTCTCTTCGGCTACAAAGTCCCGATTCACTTATGAATTTGTTTACACGCATGGGTTCTAATTAGGTTGCGAAGTTAGTTATGGCATAAACAAATTCGCCGCTTTCCTTTTCTTTTGTTAATTTTAGCTTTTTAGAACCTATCCTATGCCAGCACTAAGCGAAAGAAAGATTGTTGAAGTTTGTTACGCACCAAGTCACTTCCCGTTGTATGACAATGGATTTGATATTGTGGTTGTTATTGATGTGCTTCGCGCTACAAGCGCTATTACCACAGGTCTTCATTGCGGAATAAAAGAGATCATTCCCATTAATTCGGTTGAAAAAGCTGTTGATTATAAGTCGAAGGGATACATCACCGCAGCCGAAAGAGACGGACAAGTGGTTGAAGGATTCGATTTTGGAAATTCGCCTTACGCATTCATGAATCCCGATTTAATTGGAAAAACAGTTGTTCTTACCACAACAAACGGAACAAACGCAATTGAAGTTGCCAAGGATAAAAGCACTGTTGTGATTGGTTGTCTGAATAACCTAACTTACCTCAGTAACTGGCTTATTTCACAAAACAAGAACGTTCTCATTCTTGCTTCTGGTTGGAAAGAAAAAATGAATTTGGAAGACACTATCTGCGCAGGTGCAATAGCAGACATACTTTTAGAAACACGCAAATTCGTTTCGAACGAAGACAGCACCATCTCTGCTAAATTTTTATACCGCTCAGCGCGTGATAATTTTTACAGCTTCCTTCGTGCAAGTTCGCATCGCAAGCGCTTGATGAAGTTGAAAATTCAAAAAGATGTGAAGTATTGTCTGACGTTAGATACTGTGCCATGCATTCCTATTCTTCGCGAAGGACGCTTGGTGAAATTAGAAATCGACAACGTGTAATTCCATCATCATGAAAACAAAGACCCTTATATTATTGGTACTTTGTTTCCCCTTGACCGTTTTTTCAAAAGAACCAGATCCGCATGTTTGTCTAGACTGGGGGTTCTTCGGACACAAGAAGATCAATGAGCTAGCTATTTACACGTTGCCTCCGGAACTTTTCGGATTCTATAAATACAACATGAACTATTTAATAGATCATAGTGTAGATCCCGATAAAAGAAGATACAGCGTGAAAGGAGAAGGCGAGTGTCACTTCTTAGATGTTGATCGATACGTTACAGAAAATAATTCGTCTCCATTTGATAATTTACCCGAGCGTTGGAACGATGCGGTAACGAAATACGGAGAAGACAGCCTTCGCGCACATGGCATTGTTCCTTGGAATTTGTATCTCGTTTATTCCAAATTGGTGATTGCCTTCAAAGAAAAAGATGTGAATCGTGTTCTTCGACTATCAGCCGAAATAGGCCATTACGTTGGAGATGTGCACGTGCCTCTTCATTCGACTTCCAATTACAACGGACAAAAAACAAATCAGAAAGGGATTCACGGTTTTTGGGAAAGTCGCGTTCCTGAAATTCAATTTCCACAATACGATTTCTTTGTTGGGCAAGCCGAATACATTTCCGCCCCGCAACATTTCATTTGGGAGAGACTCAAAGAAAGTTACGCAGCAGTAGATTCTGTGCTGAAGTTTGAAGCGCAATTAACCGAACAATTTCCTTCCGATAAAAAATATGCATTTGAAGTGCGAAACAACATTGAAGTGCGAACCTATTCGAGAGAATTCTCAGAGGCCTATAGCAAACTTTTAAATGGACAGATTGAACGAAGAATGCGTTCAGCTGTTTATTCCCTCGGAAGCCTTTGGTTAAGCGCGTGGGCAGATGCAGGCCAGCCGAATTTAAAAGATTGGTATTTGAAGGAAGAGGAAATCACAGATGAACCAGCCGAACACGAAACGAAAAAAATTCGCGAACACGAATAGCACACAATTATGTTGAACTTGGAAACTTTCGAGCTGCAAAAAAAGCATGCATTACTTTATAAAAACAGTAGCCTTTCCGAGCGTTTAGGAGTGCTCAACAGATTTGAAAAAGGATTGCATAAACACGAGGCTGCATTAACGCAAGCTTTAAAAACCGACTTAAACAAACACGCCTTCGAATCTTCCATTATGGAATTCTCTCTCATTTTCGCTGAATTGAAAGCTGTAAGAAAAGAACTTCACGAATGGATGGCTATTAGTTATCCTGGAATGAGTCTCGCAAATCCATTTGCGCGCAATAAAATACAGGTTGAATCGAAAGGTGTCTGTCTCATTCTCTCTCCTTGGAACTATCCCGTTCAATTAACTCTCACTCCACTTATATCTTGTCTTGCAGCAGGGAACACCGCTATAATAAAACCTTCAGAATACACCCCAACTGTTAGCGAAGCATTAAAGGCATTTGTTGAAGACACCTTCCTTCCGAAAGAAGTGTCGGTGGTATTGGGAGACGGCGCCGTTGCCGCGCAATTGATTGAGCTTCCCTTCAACCATATTTTCTTTACTGGTTCTCCAGCTGTTGGAAAATTGGTGATGGCTGCTGCTGCTAAAAACCTAACGAGCATTACCCTGGAGCTTGGTGGAAAATCTCCGGTTGTGATTGGAAAAGATTACGACCTTAAAGATGCTGCGAAGAAAATTCTTTGGGGGAAATATACCAATGCCGGACAAACGTGCATAGCCACCGATTACGTTTTATTACCGAAAGGAAAAACAACTGAGTTTGTTGAACATCTTCAGAAATACTACCTTTCAAATTACACCATAGATGGCGAATTAAATTCAGACGAGGTCGTTTGCATCGTTTCTGAAAAACACTATGCGCGACTGACATCCATGGTTGAAGAAGTTCGAAATACAGGAGGAACTATTCTCTTTGAAGGGACACACAAACCCACCGAACGTTTGTTCGGTTTAACTGTGGTTGGAAATGTTTCCTCCGAAACCCAAGTTTTCAAAGAAGAAATTTTCGGACCTATACTTCCCATCTTCGAATACGAATCCATGGAAGAGGCGGTCGACTTCATTCGCAGCAAAGACAAACCCTTGGCACTTTATGTTTTTTCACACAACAGAAACGAACGAAAGTTTATCACTCGAAATACCTGGGCTGGTGGAGTAACCATTAACGATGTATTCCTTCACCTAAGCGATGTGCGTATGCCCTTTGGAGGAAGTAATTTTTCTGGAATGGGCTACTCACATGGCTATCATGGATTCCTTGAATTCTGTCACTTAAAATCCGAAGTGCATGTGAGTCGATTTTTCAATTCAACGCCACTCGTCCACCCTCCTTATGCGCGCAAAGAATGGCTAGCTAAACTTTTAAGAAGAATTATTTAGTTAATGAATTTCAACCAAACGAATGTCGTAAACCACAGCCGCATTCATTGGAATTTTACCCTCTCCTGTTAAACCATAAGCTCTATAAGAAGGCAGCACAAATTTCGCTCGGTCTCCTTTACGCAAAAGCTGAATCGCTTCGTGCAAGCCACTTTCAACATTGTCGTGTCCAATTTTCACAGGCACATTTTCTCCGGGTTGGCTTTTGTATATAACAGTGCCATCTAGCAACGACACCTCGTATTCAACCATCGCGACCTGCTCAGACTTTACTGTTTCGCCCGCACCGTTTTCGTATATCCAATAATGAATTCCAGTTCCGGTGATGGTTGTTGGCCATTGCTTTTCAGAGACAAATTTTTGTATCCGTTCCTTTTCTTGCAAATGGAAACTTCTATTCTGAGCAATGAGCATAGAATCTATCTGCGCCTGAGTCATTTGCTGAACAGCCTTTTTATCGTTAGTGCAACTATCGCAACTCATGAGAATTGTGATGAATGCCAAAACCATATAGATCAATTTCATTATATCTCTCCTTTTTGTAGTAACTCTAAAAACTTCCCTATAGTGTGTTCAAGCGACTCATGCAAACGCGCACCCGCAGCATTCTTGTGTCCGCCCCCGCTGAAGTGTGCTCGAGCCATTTGATTTACATCACGTGTGCCTTTGCTTCGAAAGCTAATTCGCACGCAATCCTCGTCTTCACGGAAGAACGCCGCAATGGTAGTTCCCTCAACACTCAATGCCATATTCACTAACCCTTCCGTGTCGCCAGATTGTGGCTGAAAGCGATCTATGTTCTCTTTCGTAATTGCAATAAAAGCAGCCTTGTATTCTGGAAGAATAGTCATGCACTCTGAAAGCGCATACCCCATCAAACGCAAGCGCTCCACTCTCTGAGAGTCCAACACATTCTCATGAACCACATGTGGCTTCAATCCTTTGCGCATTAACCAAGCAGCAATCTCGTGCGTTTCTGGACTCACGCTTGGAAAACGGAACGACATGGTGTCGGTCATAATTCCGCAATAAATAGCTTGAGCGGTTGGCACATCAATAAGCTCCAACCAATTCATTGCACCTGCAAAATGAAATACCATCTCACATGTGCTGCATATACTCGTGTCTGAATAAACTACTTCAGGAAAGGTGGCGGGTTGCTCGTGATGGTCTATGAGAATAAATGGCTTCACACCCATCTGCGCTTCTAGCAATTTCTTTACTGTTTCACCAATTCTTCCCAGGTGATTATAATCTAAAATAAAAATCGCATCAGCTTCTTGAATGCGCTTGGCGGTTTCTTCGCCTTGGTCTTTGCAAACAACTACGTACTCATTTCCACTCAACCAACTCAGATAAGCTGGAGCATGGTCAGGAAGAACAATTGTCACTTCCTTCCCCATTTTAACTAACATCTGAGCCATGGCGCATGAAGAACCAATAGCATCACCATCGGGTGAGATGTGGGTTGAAATAACTATTTTCTGAGAACCGTCTACAATTGCTTTTGCTTTTGCGAGCTCATCACTATTCAATGTGCATTTTAACATGGTTCAAAGGTAAGGGCTAAACTATAATTCGTTGTAATTTGGCGAAATGAAATCGGTTCTATTGTTCTGCTTCGCGCTCTTGGCTCTATGCCTTCAGGCATCTGCACCTTTGCCTCATAAATTCTACTTGAGCAATACCAGCATTGAATTCAATGCTCAGACTAGAGCTATTGAAATCACATCGAAAATATTCACCGACGATTTGGAGCACGCCATTGAGGCCCAATGTTACAGATACCATTCACTCTACCCGCAGTCTCCAGAAGTATTTGAACTCGTGAAAAAATACATCGGTGAAAAATTAAGTCTTCAAGCTGGAGGCAGAAATGTCGTTTTAAATTTTATTGGATACAGCGTAGACAATGACATGACTACTTTATTTATTGAAGGAAATTACTTCGATCCGAATCAAGTAGTGGTTAACAATACAATTCTGCTGGACTTATATTCCGACCAACAGAACATTGTAGAAGTTAGATGGAATGGACAATCGAAGCGTGAATATTTCACAAAAGACAAAACTCAATTTCAATTCATTCCGTAATGAAAAAGAAAGAGGCGGCGGATTATGTGAGAGTTGAATTGGAAAAACTATACCCCGAAACTCCCATACCTCTCGATCATACTGACGCATTCACTTTGTTAATTGCTGTGCTTCTTTCAGCGCAATGCACAGACGCTCGGGTGAATACCATTACCCCGCATTTGTTCAAACAAGCGAACAATCCGTTCGACATGATTAAGTTGAGCATTGAAGAAATTCGCGAGATCATTAAGCCCTGCGGACTTTCTCCGGCGAAAAGCAAAGCCATCTTCAACCTTTCTCATATCATTATAAACGAACACAACGGCGAAGTGCCTGCTTCATTCGAATCGTTAGAAGCACTGCCCGGTGTAGGACACAAGACCGCCAGCGTTGTTATGGCTCAAGCATTCGGTGTACCTGCCTTTCCTGTAGATACTCACATACACAGACTTATGACACGTTGGAAATTAACGAATGGAAAATCCGTTGAGCAAACCGAGCGTGACGCGAAGAAATTATTTCCTGAAGAAAGTTGGAACAAACTTCATCTTCAAATTATTTTTTACGGTAGGGAATATTCTCCAGCGCGAGGAAATCTTCAAAACGATTTCATAACACAGACATTAAATCCTAAATTATATCAATCATGGGATTAAGAAATAATTACAGGCAAGGAATGCCCTTTTTCGAGGTCATTGTTAAAGATGTCGCTTGTCTTATTCGAGAAGGAATTTACTTCATTCAAAATGGCGGAAAACTACCTGTTTGGGTAGCGGCTCCTACCTATCCAAGTAAGAAAACAACGCTTTCGAAAATTGCTAAAATGAATAAGGTTCGGCTAACCAATAAGTTCGTAGCCAATCCAGATGTTATTATTTATTTTGAAAACGCTACCTACGGCAGCGCCAGCGCATTGCGAAAAAAATATCCCAATGCAAGAATTATAAACGTGAACTGTCCAGACATTTCCAAAGAGCGCGTGCACGTGGTTCATTTGGAAGCACTCGGCTATTCCATGAATCTAAATCCAAAGACGTACATCGGAGTTGCTGTGGAAAAAAGCGACGAGAATGCCGTGCACGATGGTCAAGAAGTTGTTTGTCCAATGCCATTCCCGAAAACAGATGCGGTATATCAGAAGGTACTCGATAACACGAACGAAGCGGGTGAATATGTAGACATCCGTGTTCCTGTTATTTCAGGAAAAATCCCCTTGGTGTATTTGAAATTCAAAACGAAAAAACACCGCTTCACCAACAAAGCGCATCGCGCCACACTCCATACACCTGAAGAACTATTTTCTGCAGAAGAGATTGATCAGATAGAAAAATACGCTGCAGCAATGAAAGTAGATTTTTGTGAGTTCGATGTCCTTCGTCACAAAGGGAATCAGAAGATCTACATCATTGATGTAAACAAAACTCCATATGGCCCGCCTGATCCATTGAATAAAGAAGATAAGACCATTGCCAAAAAGAAATTATCAGATGCATTCATGCAAATGATTTAACTTATCTTTGAATCAACAAAAACTTATCTTATGAAACATTTATTTAGCACACTCCTGTTGTTGTTTGCCTTTATGTCTATTTCATTTGCTCAAACCGACAACAATAAAAAGGTTGTTCTACTCACTAATGGCAATGAGTATACGGGAACAATTATTTCCGACGATGGCCGAGAGATGCTTTTTGAAACTGAAACTGTGGGAAAGATTTACATTAAAAAGACAGATATTAAATCCATTACAAATTTCAAAGAAGATGACTTTGTAATACTCAATGATACAAAAGTAAAGAGCAATCCTTTTAGTACACGATACTCTTTCACAACAAACGCGCTTCCAATCAAGAAAAGAGAGAACTATTATATGATCAACCTTTGGGGGCCTGAATTTCATTTAGCTGTTGCAGACAATTTTAACGTGGGCATTATGACTTCATGGATAGGCAGTCCATTTGCGCTAACCGCCAAATACAGCTTCCAAACAAAGAATCCCAAACTCAATTTTTCTATCGGAGAAATTGCTGGAAATGGAGGCTACATTGACCCACAATCTCTGATTTCGCTCTCTTTTGGAAATGTTACTTACGGCGACCGCGACAGAAACTTCACCTTGGGTGTTGGATACGGCGTGTTCGATTTCAACCAAGAAATTTATCGCCCTGGAACTTACTATCCAACAGCTGGAAATCCATACCCTTCGATTCAGTATACCAAGCGACCAGCAACAAAAGGGGTAATCGCATCTGTTGGCATGAATCTCAGATTAAGTGAGAAAACAAGTTTCATATTCGACTCCATGTTTGGATCAATGAACACTACTAACTCCGAAGGCAATTGGTTCTATAATTCGGCTTCGCAAACTTCAACGGCCGTTGTAGTTGAAACAAAGCAATCGAATCCATTCTTTATATTTATGCCAGGACTTCGAATTAATCAAGGCGATGGGAGGGCATTTCAAGTGTGTGTTGCAGGCGCTAATTTGAGTGGTCAAACCATACCAATGCCTTACGTCACCTGGTTCAGAAAACTATAATTCTATAAGACTCGTTTCATTGGAAACAAACTGATTTGCGTGTTTTCGCACTTTGATGTAATTCGGTGTGAAACCCGCAATCATGTTTTCATCATCTACGCTTTCCCACAGCACTGGCATAATTTGTCCCTTAAAAGATGCATCAAACGCGACGCGCTTCTTTGCACTCAACAACCTTAGAATTTTATTCCGTTCATTACGAACTTCCATGGGGACAATGTCTTCAATGCGCAACGCAGTCGTATTCGCGCGCTCGCTGTAAGTAAACACATGTAAATACGAAACGTCTAAATCTTTCAAAAAATCAACGGTTTCATTGAAGCACTCATTGGTTTCTCCAGGGAAACCAACGATCACATCTACGCCAATGCATGCATGTGGCATGGTAGATTTAATTGATGTAATTCTTTCACGATACAAATCAGTTCTGTATCGGCGGCGCATGCCTTTCAATATTTCATCGCTTCCACTTTGCAAGGGAATGTGAAAATGCGGCATGAAATGTTTTGAAGTGGAAACGAATGAAATAATTTCATTCGTCAATAAATTCGGTTCAATGCTGCTGATACGGTAACGCTCTATTCCTTCTAACTCGTCTAACTTTCGAATTAAATCCAACAACGTTTCGTTGTGAGCCGTTCCAAAATCACCAATGTTTACTCCGGTTAAAACAATCTCCTTCGCACCACCAGCAATGGCTTTCTTCGCCTCTTCCAATGTTGCTTCAACATTGGCGCTGCGCGATCTTCCTCTTGCTAAAGGAATGGTGCAGAACGCACAGAAATAATTGCATCCGTCTTGAACCTTCAAGAAGGTTCGCGTTCTATCTCCAGATGAAAATGAAGGAATGAATTCCTTCACGTCTTTAATTTCTCCTGCAAATATTTTTCCTTCAGACTCGTCGTACTCTTTTATGCGATCAATCAAGTTGAATTTTTCATTCGCGCCTAAAACAACATTCACTCCTTCAATCTTTGAAATCTCTTCGGGCTTCAATTGTGCGTAGCATCCGATAACTGCAATGAAGACATTCGGATTGGAGCGCTTCGCTCTTCGAACGGTATAGCGACATTTCTGATCGGCTTCGTCGGTAACGCTGCAGGTGTTGATGACCAAGACGTCTGGACCTTCCTCCAACTCCACTCTTCCATAACCTTGCTCTTGAAAATCGCGCGCCAAGGTGCTAGACTCCGAGAAGTTCAGTTTACACCCGAGTGTATGAAATGAAAATGTTTTAAAATCTCTCATGACTTCTTCGCTTTTGGAACAGCCCTTAAACGAAGCTCCATAATTCCTAACAAGATATCGACTGGATGATTAAACGAAATCTCATACGTGTATACGCCGTGATCTTCGTAATGCTTATTTGAATCCAAAACACGCTCAATATCCCCGAGATCTCCGCTAATGTCTCCTACGAAACCATCTTTGTCTCGAATTTCAATGGTCACATCGCGAGGAACAACAACGCCTTGCTCTGAAATTTCTTTGATGTGCAATTCCAATTTATCGAATGGGAAGAGTGTGGTGTAACGAACATCTAAATACAACTCACACGGTTCAGCGTTTTCACGAATGTCTAATTTCAATGAAACCGGCTCGCTCTTTTTCCACTGAAGACTTTCATCGAATTCAAATTTCGCTTCGGCAATAGGCGTTGGTTTGCAACCCGCCATTCCAAATGCAACAAGCAAGACGAAGAAAAAAGCCTTTTTTAACATGCTGCAAATTTACAAGAAGATTCGCAGTGTTATTCCCGAATAAAAATTTCTTCTCGCCATCGGATTAAAGAACTTTCCACCAACACCGTTCAATTGATAGAAAGTGGTGTAATTGGTATTCAAGACATTGTTCGCTCCAGCATTGATGTTAATTGAACCTAAAGAACGAACTCGAGTAACTAGATCAAAATCTCCGGCAACTTCGTCACGTCGAATAAATGTATGTCCATAGGTGAATTCAGTATTCAAAACGTTTCTCGCTGCAGACCATTCGGTTTGTGTCGAATTCAGCGGCGCCTTGTCTGTCCATTGATTCGTAACGGACCATCCGAATCCATAAAACCCGGTAAAATTCAATCCGCCGTTACACTGCGCCAAAGGCATACCTGGCATTCTTCCCGAACCACTCTCGTCGAGCAATTCATAGTTCGTCCAAGAACCGCTCACCCAACCATAAACACGAGCCCTCTCTAACTCAACAGTGCCACTTCCGGAGAACTCCATGCCTCGCTGAACAAGCTTGCCCGCGTTGATGTATGTTGCATAGTAACCATTAAACAAAGTCTCTTTCGGAACAATCGCATCGGTAATTTGCTGATCGTAAATACTCATTTCAACAAACCACATCTTGCCTGCTCCCTTCACTCCAACTTCAACATTGCGAGCGAATTCATTTATCAAATTCTCATTCAAATATTGATTTGAATAATCGTATTGCTCAAAGATTGTTGGCGCACTGCTTCCTGTGCTGTAATTTCCGAATACATTCCAATTTCCCAATTTTTCACTTTTCTTTAAGGAATAACTTACTCCAACATTCGGATAAAGCCTTGCTTGTGGATTCGCGTTTGTGTAGGCTTCTATCACTACTAATTGCTGCGCAGCATCTTTAGAAGTTCCTGTTATCCGCGCTTGCGTATTGTTCAAACCCACAGAAGCTGTTGCGAACAAACGCTTCGCCACTTCCGCTTCCACCTGATAGAAAAAATTCGAAGTAATATAATCTACGTTGAAGTTGTATTTCGAAACACCGTTCGATTCTCCATTCAACAATCCGAATTCGTTTAAGTTAAAATTCTCGAACTGAATTTCTTCTCCTATTGATGACTTCAATTTGATAGGAAAATTACCCTTTTTATTTAGGTCGAAGGATTTCGATAAGACCGCTCGCTCTCCGTTTCCTTTTGCATTCTCGTCTTTGTATCCGCTTGAAGGAGCGGAGGTACCGTAAGGATTTATTTTTTCGGTTTGAAAGAGATTCGCTGATAGCTCAAGAAGAAAATTTTTCTTCGAAATAAACTCGCCGGAATAACCGGCCATGTCTCTTGAACGATCTACGTGCGCGTTATTCGCCATACTGAAGGCATTGGCCTGACGGGGATTTGCAGCGATCTGCGATGCAGAAATTGCACCGGGCAATTCCCAATATCCTTTGTAGCGCATGGCCATAACGTAGTGCTTCCAACGTTTCGTATTGGCTGAAAATTCGATTAAGGTTTGTTCTTTTTTGTTCGCTTCTTGATCGCGATAGCCGTTCGTTTCCTGATTCACTTGACTTACCATTAAACTGAATCCACTCTTACTCACACCCGCTTGAAAAACCGATTTGTTGTATCCGAATTCACCATGCTCGTATTGCGCCTTCGCATATACCGACTGGTTCAATGAAAAAGGCGTAAAAAGAACAACTCCTCCAGTTCCATTTCCCCAAACCCCACTGCCTGGACCTTTCAAGATATTCGCGTTTGCAACATTCGAAGGATCTACAATCTCCAAAGGTGACTGTCCGTCTGCGCTCGTCAATGCTATTCCTTTCCAATACATCTTGACATTTCGGATAGTAGTTGGCGCTCTGAAAAAACTTCCGCGAATGTTCAACCGTGTGCTTCCTCCATAACCACGTGAATCGTAAGACACGCCGCTAACCGAATTGAATGCATTTTGAAGTGACGAACCGTCGCCATAATGCGCATTAACTTTCACAAGTCCAATGCTCGCTGGAGTGCTGAGGTTACTGCGCTTGTTGTTGTAACCAACAACAGTCAGCGCTTCCATCTGCTTTGAAATGGGACTCATGTCAAGCCGAATCACCTCATTCTTTTTGACCTCTTCGTTATTGCTCAAACAATATCCTCTTTCGTAATAACCTTCTGCAACAAAATCAACACACCTTCTGATTTTACAGTAAACAGAGACTCTACCTAACTCGTTGCATTGAAATGTTCGCCCTCCAACTTGAGCCGTCGCCTGAATTGGATATCCGGTGTAACTGTCATAAACTTCAATGGTTACAAATGCCGAATCTTCAAGGACTTCGTATACAATATGCTTCTGCACTATTTGAGCAAACAGAACGTTACTCACTAAAAAAAAACAGCAAAGTGAAACCCACTTTGCTGTCTTCCAAATAAAAATATTCTTCATTTATTACTGAACGATAAACGTCTTAGATGTTGTTCCAATTGAAGATTCAGAAACCACGAAATAATTTCCTTTCGACCATTCAGAAACATTCAATTCGTTTTTCAACGTTGAAATTTTCCCTTCAGCCATTAACGCTCCTGAGAAAGAATAGATAGAATAGTTTCCGCCCAATTGATTCGAAGAGAATTCAACTGTTACTATTTCTGAAGAAGGATTTGGATAAACATTTAAGTTTTGAGAAACACCTTCGTTTTGAATTCCTGCCCAAACTAAGTTTTGGAATTTTTTAATGGTGTTCGGACCAGCACCTGGATACTGTGCTCCATTTAAAGCAACGTAAACTGAACCGTCGTGTGGATTCACACAAATGTCGCGAAGACGCTTGTTAAAACTTTGAAAGAATGCATCTGAGTTTGTGTTTGAACCACTTACGTCAGCTGTTGTAAGAGACTGGCCATCTGCACTCAAGTGCAAAACTGTCATACGCTCATAAGAGCTGTTCAATCCGCCCAATACAGCCATAAGAATACAGTTGTTCCATTCTGGGATTGAAGGGTGGTTGTAATATTCAATTCCGTTAACGGCGCGACAAGGAGACCATTCTATCAACGGCTCTTTTACATTGTTCGCTGTGCAGTAGTTAATTTCTGCGGTGGTGTTACATGCACCTTGAACCGTTGGCCAACCGTAGTTTCTTCCTGGCTCAATGATGTTGAACTCATCGCTGTTGTTTTGTCCGTGCTCAGAAGCGTAGATAATTCCATTCGCACCAACTGCCAAACCTTGACAGTTGCGATGACCGTAGGAATAAACATATGTGCTTGGATCTGGATTGTCAGCAGGAATGCTACCATCCAAATTGATGCGAAGAATTTTACCATTCAGAGAAGTCAAATCTTGAGAGCTAACTCCGCCGTCTCCGGTGTCACCCGTAGACATGATTATTTTTTGATCTTGGCTAATTACCAAACGTGAACCGTTGTGAATTGAATTTCCGCCTATCGCGTTAATCAATTGAACTTCATTCACCAAAGCTGTTCCATCCCAATCGAACATAGACAAGCGTTCCTTCACGTTGTTCCCTTGCGTGTAATTGTACACCACATAAACTTTCGGTGTATTCAAAAAATCTGGATGCAAGGCCATACCTAACATTCCTGGCTCGCTGCCACCGCTGTATGGAATCAAAGAAGTTTTATCTAGGATTGAAGTATATGTTCCTGTTGAAGGATCAATGCGCAATACCTTTCCTACACGGGTGGTACACCAGATGAAATCATCCGGACCCCAAACCATTTCCCAAGGAAGGCTTAAACCCGTAACGAGGTCACTTTCTGTAAGGGTGGTGTTTCCAACTTGCCATGTCTGTGCATTCATTTGAATGGCACAAATGAGAGAGAAGAACAATGCTATTTTTTTCATAGCCACGAATATAATAACTACAACGTTAAAAGTCCGCGTTTTTGCGTTAATGTTTTCTGACGGAATCCGCGTGGTGCTTTTATGGTATATCCCAAAGTAAATTCATGCGAACTAAAACCTAAGGACTGGGCCACACCTGTATTCATTTCATACGAATACCAGAGCGAATAGCCTTCAAACTTCCATCCGAATAGGACGGCCCACGAGGCTTTCGGACGATAAGTCAACCCGAAACACAGATCGCGCTTGTAATTAAACATCGCATTTAAATCCACTTGAAGAGGTGTCACCTCCGTGAATCTCGTGAAGATGCTTGTTGAAAGACCCCATTCTTTGGTTAAACTGAATTCGTATGAGCCCATCAATTGGTAATGTCGAATCACCCGTTCATTGATGTTGCCACTCCCAAAATTTAATTTCGGTTGAAGGAGGTAAGGAATACTTACTCCGAAATAGTAGTTCTGACCGTAAAGCATCATTCCTGCATTCGCATTCAACGAAAAGGAGGATTGCTTTACGCCGCCACCCAAAGCAACGTCATTCGGATCTTGAACAACAGCGTTACTTAAATCGAAAACATATTGCGTTCCTATACCACTTAAGCCAAAAGCAACAGATTGTTTGCGACTAATTGCAATATGCGATGCTCCTGAAAATTCAAATGATGTTGTTGAGTACGCTCCGGTCTTGTCCTGAAACAACACACCTCCAATTCCAAACCCATTCGGCAATTGCTTATTCGCTGTCAAATAAAATGTCTTCGGATGGTTATTCATTCCGTTCCATTGCGAACGGTAGGTCGTGTAAAGTGGAATATCTCTATTCACGCCAGCAGCAGCGGGATTCACAGCATACGGATTCACCATGAATAAAGTACGACGAGGATACTGTTGTGCTTGAGATGTCGAGGCGATTAGCAGCACGAAACAAATAAAGATGCTTGTGAAACACCTTTCGAAGAACCTTTCGAAGAACCTTTCGAAGAACCTTTCGAAGAATCTTGCCTCTAGGGTATTTAACTTGAGCTTATTCATACTTGATGGAAACAACTCCGGTTAAAGGTTCTTTGCTTTTGTCATAGCTCACGACGTAATAATAATCCGCAGGTGGAAGAGGCTCGTTGTTCAATGTGCCTCTCCAAGGATTCGCGTAACCATTCGATTCGAAAACAACTTGTCCATATCTGTTCACCACTTGAACATGCGCATCTGCGTAACCATCTAATCCGCCAATTACCCATGTGTCATTCGATCCATCTCCATTCGGAGTGATGGCATTCGCAATGAAAATACATCCGTCTTTCAACGGAACAAAAACAGTTCTTTTATAAATACAGTTATTCACGTCGGTCACTTCCACACGATAGTTTCTATTTCCTACAAGTCCTGTCGCCAAGGCGGTTTGCTGCGCTTGCAGGTCATTCCATAAAAAACTAAACGGACCATTTCCACCTTGAAGAAGAGCCTCAGCGGTGCCGTCTAAATTGTTGAAGCACGACTCTTCCGTTGAGGTGGTATTCAAATTCAAGTTGGAAGGAAAAGTAGATTCAACAGTAATGACTTCATCGATTGAACAACCGGCATCGTCTTCCACATGAATGGAAATTGTTCCTACTCCAAGATTTGCCAATTGGTATTCAACAACCGATTGCGGAAGGATCTCGAAATTACCATTTGCGATATCTATGAGTAAAGACCCCGTTCCTCCAGAGAAAAACAAGTTCGCATTTCCGTCAACATACTCGTAACACGTTGGCTCTACAATAGAACTTTGAATTTGCAGCGAGTCGGGATAATTCAATTCGAATGGCAATTGAAACGAACAACCATTTCCGTCTGAAACAACAAGCGTGTCTGCTCCTCCACATAAATTAGTCAAGATTCCAGAAGCCAAACCTGACGAGCCGTTCGAAAGAAGTTCGACGGAATAATTCCCTACTCCTCCGTTTGACGAATACGAAATTGCACCTGTGCATTGCGTGGCGCAGACAAGATCAGTTTGTTGCGTGAGTGTCGCTTGAAGAACAGCTGGCTCTTCCAACAGAACACTGCTCGATGCTAGGCATCCATTTTCATCAATCACCTGCACGTTCAAGACTCCAGCATTTAAATTCATTAATGTAAATGGAAGTGGTGAGCTTGTGGAAAGTTCTGTTAAAGCACCTGTTCCGCCTGAACCTGAAATTTCAATACTTCCAGAAGCATCTTGAAAACACGTGAGATTATTTCCAATCAACTGAACACTTGGCGCAATAAATTCTAAAATTGAAATGGCATTCGTTGTATCGCGACATCCATACGTATCGGTTGAATGAATAACGAAAGACCCTGCACTTGGCGCGTTGAAAGAACAACTTCCATCCATAGAATTTGAAGTTCCAACAAGCGCGTTCACGGAGGTATTCCACAACTCATAGGTCACAGGAACATTTCCACCTGCATTCAAATTTATCACTTGATTTTCTGTTGAGCATCCGGTTTGTGTTACGGTTGCGGTCTGTGCAATCGGATTAGCTAAACATGGATTGTTAAAACACCCTTCCAACACTTCGGTTTGAAATGCTGAACCAGGGCCGGAATAATTTTCAAAATACTGAGCACCCAACTTCACGCACAAATTTCCACACGTGGTAAATCTTCCAACTAAAATTTTGTTCTCTGTATTTGTTTGCACCGAAGGGTCATTCGGCATGCGGAAAAACAACGTATTCGAAAGCGAGAGTGTTGAACTGCCATTTTCCCAATTGTTCAAAGCGTTCATTTCAGAAGAAACGTTGTAAAGGGAAGAGCTCGTGTTGTTGCATTCACTTCCAAGAGCAAAACGACTGTCCCATTCCAAGGCGGGACTTGCAGCGTAATCAGCGCAATTGATTCCTTCAGAAAAATAACTTCCAGTTATATGTTGGAAGAAATTGCAATCGGAAGAAATCTGAACGGTGAAGTTCGGGTCTGCTTGAAGCCCGCCTCCAATAGAAGTTAATCTGTAATTCGTATTCGGAAAAGCGACATAGACATCATAAGTGACATATCCCGTAAGGTCTGTCCCTTCAACAATTCCGTAATGAGCGGTGTAATCGGCAACAAGCGAAACCTGCGCCATTGAAGCACTCGTCGCAAGGGCAAGCACAAACACCTGCACGACTTGAAATAAATTCCACCGCCTTTTCATTGACGATAAATTTAGAGAAGGAAAACTTAATACGAAAGGACTTTGTCCAATGTTGTTCTCAATCGATTGTTAGCCATGAAATTCACCTCCAATCCCGCGTTAAAAGGGATGGGAGTATCCAAACTTGCACATCTCGTTACAGGAGCATCGAGGTATTCAAAACACTCTTCGGTAATGCGTGAAGCCAACTCCCCGCCTATTCCGCCCGTTAGCGAGTCTTCGTGCAACACAACAACGCGTCCTGTTTTCTTCACTGAGGTCATGACTGTTTCGTAATCCAAAGGAGCAAGTGTTCGCAAATCGATCAATTCGATTCCAGAATATTTCTCTTCCTTCAACACATCCATTCCCCAGTGAACACCGAGCCCGTAGGTCACCAATGTTAATCTATCTCCAGATGAAACAATACGTGCCTTTCCGAATGGAAGCGTGTAATATCCCTCAGAGACTTCCTCTTCAATACTGCGATAAAGCATCTTGTGTTCGAAGAACAAGACTGGATTCGGATCTTCAAAAGCTTGACACAACAATCCTTTCGCGTCGGAGGGAAAAGCAGGATATGCAATCTTCAATCCGGGTGTATGGAAGAACCATGCTTCATTACTTTGACTGTGGAATGGTCCGGCTGCAGCGCCACCACCTGTTGGCATGCGCACGACAACGTCTGCGTTTTCCGCCCAACGGTAATGCAACTTCGCAAGGTTGTTTACTATCTGATTGAATCCGCAAGTCACGAAATCTGCGAATTGCATTTCCACCATGGCCTTGTGACCTTTCATGCTCAATCCCAATCCAGCACCCACAATAGCAGATTCACACAACGGCGTATTCCGAACGCGGCCTTTTCCGAATTCTTCAAGGAATCCTTCAGTCACTTTAAATACACCGCCGTATTCAGCAATGTCTTGTCCCATTAAAACCAAGCGATCGTGCTTGCGCATACTTTCGCGCAACCCATCCTGAATGGCATCAATGAAACGCATTTTCTTTTTGGATGAAGATGCCGGGATTTCGGAGTTTGAAAACGGGGCGAACAAATCTTCGAATTCTTCTTCCTCGTTTACTTCAATGTCTGGCTCTGCATAGGCCGACTTTAAATTCGTGTTGATTTTATCTTTCAACTTTAAATTCATGGCTTCTGCATCGCCTCGAGTAATTAATTTCTCTTCTATTAAAAACTCCTCATACATGGCCACGGGATCTTTCTTCGACCATTCGTCTATCATTCCTTCCGGATAATACTTCGTTCCACTCGCCTCTTCGTGTCCGCGAACGCGGAAAGTCATGCACTCTAAAATTACAGGACGTGGATTCTTGCGAATGCTTTCTGCAATCTCTTTAACCGTTGAATAAACTTCAAGAATATTGTTTCCATCGATCTGAATAGCATCTTCTTTCGGCATTCCATATCCGATTGCTTTATCTATAAACTGCTTGCAGCGAAATTGCTCACGACTTGGCGTAGACAAACCCCATGCGTTATTCTCAATGCAAAAGATAACCGGCAGATCCCAAACGGTTGCCACATTCAATGCTTCATGAAAATCTCCTTCACTTGCGCCACCGTCTCCACTGAATACTATTGTTGCTTTCTCAGAGCCTTCCAATTTATTGGCTAGTGCTATTCCGTCTGCAATGCCCAGTTGCGGGCCCAAATGAGAAATCATTCCAACAACATGATGCTTCTTCGTTCCGAAGTGAAACGAACGATCGCGCCCTTTTGTGAATCCGTCTTTCTTTCCTTGAAACTGAAGAAACAATTGTTTTAAATCTAAATTTCTGGAAGTGAAGATTCCCAAATTTCGGTGCATGGGTAAAATAAATTCATCTTCATCCATTGCCATTCCTACACCCACGGAAATTGCTTCTTGTCCGTAGGAAGAGAACCATTTCGAGATCTTCCCCAAACGCAATTGACTTAGCATCTTATCCTCGATTAAACGGGGCAATTTAATTGCTTCGTACAATGCCAATAATTCTTCCTTCGAAATGTCCTTTTTATTGAATTTCATATTGCTCAAATTGAGCCGCTAAAGTAATCCGAATGCGGCACCCTTAAAATTTTCTTCACATTTTTTAACATTCTGTTAGGATTTAAATTTAAATTAGCGCGATATTTTCGCACACATTAATAAATACAAAGTTGTTTTTATGAAACTATTAAACGAAATTAAACAAGAAATTGCGCGCCGAGAGAAAGAACTAAACTCATTGGTAGACGCTGCAAACCTTATTGCTTCACTTCAAAGCGGTAGAGGCAGAAAAGTTAAAATCACAAGTAAAATTGCTTCTATCTTGAGCAAAGCTGGTACATCAAAATCATCAGCAGGTTCAGAACGTCGCGGTCGTCCAAAAGGATCTAAAAACAAACCAGGTGCAAAGAAAACAGGACCGAAAAAAGAGACTGTTGCATCGGCAGCGGTAGCATCAGCAACTCCTGCGGCTCCTAAAGTTTTGAAAAAGCGCGGAAGAAAGCCAGGTTCAGTAAAAGCTAAAGTTGCTAAGACTGCAAAAGCAGGAAAAGCGGTGAAAGCATTATAATATTTTTTTATCATCTTTTTTGGTTGAATAGACCAACAGTATGAACACTATTGAACTTCAAGTAAGTCCTGCCCAATCGGCCGACTTCAATTATTTAGAGGAGAAAATTCAATTCACGTTGAATTTATCTCCTCTTTCTTTTAAATGGCGCATCGACAAAAAATCAATCGACGCGCGGAAGCGAACAGCAATTGTTCTTCTTCGAATTTCGGTCATTGCATCCAATGAAGAGTTTCCTGCTGTTCATCAACGTCAATTTCAGCATGAAATAAAAGGCTCCGCCATCGTTATCGGTGCTGGGCCTGCCGGACTATTCGCAGCATTGAGACTTCTTGAATTGGGTGTAAGGCCCATTATTCTCGAGAGAGGAAAAGATGTTCGTGCGCGGAGACGCGATCTCGTTGAAATTACGCGCAACGGAATTGTGAACGAAGATTCCAATTATTGTTTCGGAGAAGGGGGTGCTGGAACATACAGCGACGGTAAGCTATATACGCGAAGCACAAAAAAAGGCAGCGTGGTTCGCATCTTAGAGACGCTGGTTCAATTCGGAGCGAATGAGAACATTCTTACTGAGAGCCATCCGCATGTGGGAACAAATAAACTTCCTCAAATTATTGCCAACATGCGTGAAAGCATTTTGGCAAACGGAGGAGAAATTTATTTCGAAGAAAGAGTGGTTGATTTCAACATTGGAAGTGATTCCATTCACGAAATAAAAACAGCAAAGGGAAATACTTTTCAGGCCGACAGTGTTTTGTTGGCAACTGGACATAGCGCGCGGGATATCTTCGAATTGCTCCATGCTAAAAATATTGCCATTGAAGCGAAGCCATTCGCGATTGGCGTTCGCATTGAGCACGAACAACGCACAATAGATAAGCTTCAATACAAGTGTGATGATCGCGGAGAATTTCTACCTCCGGCAAGCTATTCCATTGTTACACAAGTGAACGATCACGGCGTCTATTCTTTCTGCATGTGTCCCGGAGGAATCGTTGCTCCGTGCGCCACTTCGCAAGAAGAAATTGTAACGAACGGATGGTCGCCAAGCAAACGCAACAATCCTTGGGCAAACTCAGGCATTGTGGTTGAGGTGAAGTTGAGCGACCTAGAAAACCTGAATTACTCGGGGCCACTTGCAGGATTGCACCTTCAACAAGACATAGAAAAAAAGGCCTATGAACTAGGCGGATCCAATCAATTCGCTCCCGCGCAACGCGCAACCGATTTTATTTACAATAAAAAAAGCACTACCCTTCCAGACTCTTCTTATAGTCCTGGAATTACTTCAACTAATCTTCGCGATTTATTTCCGAAATTCATTTCAGAATGCTTGGTCGGTGCGCTTCAACATTTCAACACGAAAATGCCACATTTCTCCGGACCGAATGCCTTACTTCTTGCTCCTGAAACGCGCACCTCTTCGCCAGTAAGAATTCCTCGCGACAAAGAATTATTGAATCATCCTGAAATAAAAAATCTTTTTCCTTGCGGTGAAGGTGCTGGTTATGCAGGCGGAATTGTTTCTGCAGCAATAGACGGAGAGCGCTGCGCAGATGCTATTTCAGAATTTATTTCGAAAAAGAAGAATAAATAAGTCCGGCTAGCTCTTCTCCGATGAGCGATCCAATTGCTACGCCTATTCCACCCAATCGCGCCCCTACAAAAACATTCTCTTGAGCTTCCGTTACGACAGGTCGTTCATCTTGCCCAACTCCTAAAATACCACTCCACGCTAAATCAATTTCTACTGCTGAAGTTGTATGTATTTTCTGTTGAACGAAATCCAATAAGCTAGCGATTACTTCGTCGGTATTGCCTTGGACGTCGGTAGATTCTGTCTTGGGGAACATATGGCGCATGCCACCCATTAAAATTCGCCCATCTATGTTTCGAAAATAATTGTATCCTTCTTGATGATGAAATGTTCCGTTTAATTTTAAATCGGGAATAGGCATTGTAACGATAACTTGATTTCGCTTGGTTTTCATTTCTAATTCTTCAAACAAATGGGCGTGAAAAGAACTTATACAAAACGCCAATCGTCTTGACTTCCAAATTCCCACTGATGTCTCAACCTGCATTTTGTTTCCGTTCGCCTGAAAACCATGAACTTCAACGCCATTGAATACTTTAACACCTGTTTTCAATGCACGATCAACCATAGCTCGGAGCATAGCCCCCGTATTCAATCCTCCCTCATACTTATTCGAAATGACACCAACTAAATTCAATATTCCTTGAAATTCTGAATGGGTTGAAACAGTGTACGGACGCAACCCTATTTTTGAATCAAAGGCATCATTAAATTTTTCTACGAGTTTGCAACACTGAGTAAAACTTTCTTTATCCTCTTCAAAAAACAATTCATGTCCACCATTCCAATCAAGCTTTAAAACATCTTCAGAATAATTTTTTACCAATTTTTCAATTCCTCGAAATCGTCTAACACCAAGATTCACAACTTCATCAAACGACATATCCTTCATGTCGTCTACAAATTCAGAAATACTTCCGAAGCAAGCAAATCCTGCATTCTTAGAACTTGCACCATCACTTAGCCAACTTCGTTCTAAAACCGCAATTTCCAAATCGACATTTTTATTCTTCAATTCAATTGCTGTTGAAAGTCCTGCAATACCTGCACCTACAACAAGCACATCAAAGGTTTCTAAAAACGACTGTCTTTCCCAATAACTCATATTCATAAAACAAATCTGCAAAAAAAATCACCGCTCACACAATAAAATAAAAAATCCATAAGACAATTATCAAAAAATAAATCTCGTTATGAGACAGAACACCCTAAACCCCAACGCTATGAAAAAATTAATTGCTGTTTTATTTTGCGCTGGAAAAATTCTAAGTGCAAACGCCATTAACATTCCCGTTGAATTTGAAAAGGACTCTGAAAAGTTCACTTCAGAAACGAGAGATAATTTGTTTCGTTCTGCCGAGGAACTTTATTTAGCAAAAGGCTTGAAGGTAACTTTACAAGAACCTTCCAAAAATGCTGATGTAAAAAAACAGGCGCTGTTTTACAAAAGAGAAAAAGAGTTAAAAGAATTTTTTAAAGAGGAACATCTCGATTTCGGACGTATTTCATTTAACTACGAGCATGAAGGATGTAAAAATATCCCTGTAATGAATATTGAGATTGCAAACTATGAAGTAACAGCGACTATAATTCATCCAGACAGCGTTTTCACTAATACAAATTCCCTTTTAATTACTTGTCAACCTGAAGACGTTGAACTTGCAAATACACTCGCATATAAATCACTCAACTCACAAGAAGATTTATACAACTCTAACGTTTCCTCAAGCTTTGAAAATAAGATCATACTCATACGTGAGTTGATCAAGATTGACTTTCAAAACGGAAAAGTCCCTAAAAAAACCGTTATAGCCCAACTTCCTGTTTCTCTCTCCGAAAAAAAGAGCTACCTCTTATTACATTGGAATAACATAAATAGAGAGTGGTCTAAAACCGGAACGACCGTAAAATTAACCTCTAAAAAGGAAAAACAGTATTTCTCTGCAAGAATTGAAGAGTCCGGTTTATATGCCTTAGTCGAAAGCAAATCAGTAAGTGTTAAAACTGTAACTGCTACCGCCCCTAAAAACGCAGCTATAATATACACTGAACTAATATCTAGCGAACCATTTGTTCGAATCGAAGGGGTCATTTCGGGAAACCAAAAAACAGCAGCTTTTAAAAGCCCAAAAGACCAGAAAGATTGTATAATCAGAAGTGTGTGTCAAGATGCAACTGGGAAAGAGTGGATAGAAGAAACACCTGTTAAGAATAAAAACATCGTGAGCATCTTCAACAATAAAAAGAAAATAAACGCCTACTTCCAAAAATAGCCAAAGCCATGAAATACATAACAACAATACTCTTCCTTCTTGGTTCATTGCTCAGAGCGACTGCCACAGACACTCCAGACGTGCGTTATTTGAAATTCGATGAACTTTCATCGAACTTCAACACTACAAATACGAAGGGGCAAATATTAAAATGTAAGTCAGCTTTCGATGTATTTCTTCCTGAGGGGAGATTCGCAGAAGAAGGAATAGACATTCTTGTTCCTCAATCTTCGAACTCTAAAAATGAAAAGTTACTTTTCCTAAAATGGAATTATCGCGAAAAGCAATGGAATATTATCAAAGGAAAAAAAGTAAATTCTCAAACAATCAATGACATGAAGTATCACGTCGTTCATGTTAACGAATCAGGTGTCTTCGGACTCTTTGAAAACGATCAAACAAAAGGAAAAATCAAAGTTATCCTAGCCCCATCTATCCGACTAAATCGGATCGAGTTTTCTCAAAAAAATATTCAGGTTAACTTTGAAAAACAGCTCGCTAGCCAGAGCAAATCGGTAGAAATTCCGTTTGGAAATGTTTCGGTCCTCTCAGAATTTTCAATGGATGTTTCTATGAAAAATGAATCCAAGTCGAAAACATACCGTTTCAAGCTCGGTGAAATACCTGATTTCCTCAGACTAACAGACAATAAGAACAATACAATTGTATTTATCCGCCAAAAAGATTTAACACGTATCAGTAATTCATCAACTCCAAATACTCCCGTAAAATGAAAACGAAAATCCTAATTATTGGTCTACTGACCCTTTGTGTTCATGCATTTGCACAAAAAGAAATCCAACGTTGCAACTTTGCGAAGGCAACCAAGGATAAGAAAATCTCGTTCTCGGGAATTGTTGATCACATTAGAACTAACGGCTATTTAAAACTAAAAGTTAAAAACACCACCAAGGATTCTTTAGCACTTCACGTTGAAACTGGCCGGGTATTTTACACTGCGAGCTCCGACTATCAGCCCTTTGTTGTGCTGCGGTCAAAGGAAATTTATCTGGCTCCAGGAGAAGAAAAAACAACTTTAATGAACACCGCATGCGGAAATGCAAGCGCAAAATCTACCTATAACGGCTTCAAAGAACTTGGGAAAACAGAAATGGCAAATTCAGATCTTGTAGCAGCGTTGGAAGAAATCGAAGCCAAGAGGTTAGGAAATCATGAGGGTATACAGCAACTTGTTTGGGCGTTTACGAATAACCATTCGGTTGCTTCCATTGTTAGTTACGAAAACAGCAAGATGAAAACCAATCCGCTTCAGGAAATAGCTGCAAAACACAAACATGTTCCGCTCCCTAACTACAGAGTCGATTACGAAGAATCTGAAGACGGCTCGGGCCTCGCGTTTTCAGGAAAACCAAAACATGTAGAAAGCACATTACAATTTGTATTAAACCAACAAGAAGATGTGCGTGTTGTTCTAAGAAACGAGGCCGGAGAAATTGTTAAATATGTAGAACTCATACACGGTCAAAAAGCGGGTCAACTAAATTTACCAGTTACAATAGACCTGGCTGGTTTTTCACGCGGAAACTATTCTCTTTCAGCAGAAAACAGCGACGGAAAATGCTTAAATCAAACCGCCATTGAAATCTAACTCCCTCTGGGAGTTATTTTTCTTTTATTGAAAGGCATTCTCTTGTTATATTTACGTATTCAATTCAGAACAATACTGCCCAATTATGAACGCTGCACTAAAATACTTTAGCTGGTCATTGTTTCTTAGCTTACTCCTCTTTTCTACTTCTTTAAAGGCACAAGACGAAACCATTCGAATAAAGAGCAAGGGGGTCATCTATGATGCAAATACGGATAGCAAATTAGAAGATGTTCAAATCATTGTATTTAAAAACGGCGCGCAGGAGAGTGTTACAGACGCTGGCAAGGCAGGTAAATTCGATTTTAAGCTCGATCTAGGTTACTCGTATGATTTAAAATTTTCTCGGACCGATTACGTCACTAAGATTATTCGCGTTGACACGCGTAACATACCGACCGAGGATAGAGCCGGAGGATTTCAAATGGAATTTGAAGCATCACTTTTTAAATATGTCGATGGATTTAACACCGACATTCTGAAGGAACCAATGGGTAAAGCAGCCTTTGACTCCCAGACAAACTATATCACTTTTGACTTCGCATATACGGAGTCAATGAAGAAAAAAATAGAAGATGAATTCAAACGTTTAGCCGATTTAGCAAAAAACGGGGACAAGCAGAAAAAGGAATACGAAAAATTAATTCAAGAAGGCGACGCGAAAATGACGGGTACAAAGTACCAAGAAGCAATGGATAAATACAAAAGTGCATTAGCTATTTTCCCTTCCGACAAGCCAGCTCAAGACAAATATGATGAAGCGGAAAGAAAATACAACGAGTTCTTAGCAAGTAAAAATAATGACGCACAATACACTCAATTAATCAAAGAAGCAGACGCGTTATTCAAAAATAAAGATTGGGAAAACGCCAAGAATAAATACAATGACGCTGTAGCAATGCGTAACTCAGAGAATTATCCTAAGAATCAGATTACAGAAATAGATAAAAAATTACTCGAACTCGAGAATGAAAAAAAGTTCAAAGAAATCGTAGCTAGAGCTGACCAAGAATTCAACAGTGAGAATTTCGAGACTTGCATTAATTCTTATCAAGAAGCGCTTCTGCTTAAATCAAATGACGTCTATTCGAAAAAACAAATCGTTGCAGCAAAATTAGCAATGCAAGCGATTGCTAATGACAAAAGCAAACAAGAGGAAATTGAACGCCGATATAAAGCGCTTCTTGCTAGTGCAGATGACTTATTTGCAAAAAAACAATATTTAGAATCTATTACAAAATACAAAAGTGCCTCTGAAATTAAACCGAGTGAAGAGTATCCAATTGAACAAATAGATAAAGCTAACAAAGCCTTAAACGCAAACAAACCCTCAACAAACAACATCCCTCCAGCGGAAGACCCAAATCTTACCGAATACAAAAAACTCATTGCTGAAGCTGACAAACTATTGCAAGAAAGTAACTTAAACATCGAATCAAAGTTAAAAGAAGCTCGTGCAAAATACTCCAGTGCTCAAGCCTTAAAAAGAAATGAAAACTATCCAACTCTGCAAATCAAAACTATTGATCAAGCCTTAGCTAACCTCAATAATTCGGCAAATACGGCTGGCGAAAACTGGCGCGAAAAGAGATTACGTCAAGAACGCGAGCTTGAAGAAGTTCGAAGATTAAAAGAAAAAGAATTAGAAGAAAGCAGAGCCGCTCGTTTGAAAGAGCAGAAAGAGACTGAAGAAGAAGAATTGCGCTTAAAAGTTTCACAAGAAAATAAAAATCCCAAGCGAAATATTGATTTAAGAGCCGAAGAAAAAGTTGAAGTGTTTTACCGAGATGCACAGAAAAAAGCCGATCGAAAAAAAATGCTAGATATACAAATTGAGAAATCAAGAGACAGCTTAAACCGCGCTTTAATTATAGAAAATGAACAAAAATCTATCAAAAAAGGCAACGAGGAAATTGAAATTTCAAAGAATGAGCTTAATAAAACCTCTAAAAAAATCAAAGAAGGGAAACTTACAAATCAAAAAGAACTTATTACTGAATTAGACAACTATAAGAATGAACATGACAATAACCTTCTAATGCAAAAAAGCAATTTGAGTTCTGAACTAAAGAGTATTGAAAATGAAAAAGAGCTTGTATCAATAACTCGAAAAAAAAACTTTAACGATGTCGTTGATGAGAAAATTAAAACTGCTCATGAATTGGGACTTTACAACGACTTTTCGCAACAAACTGAAGAGAAGCAAAAACAGGCTTTGGTTAAAACATCTTCCGAAATTAAGACAGAACAAGAATCTTATGATAATTATCAGAAAGAAAATAAAAAAACACTCACCACGACTCTCAAACTAAATCAAAACCAAATCAACATAGAGAAGCAAGCTCAAGAAAATTTAATTACGAACAAAGACAAGTTTCTTGAAAAAAACCGCATGGAATTAAACAGTGAAATTCATACTAACGAAATACAAAGCATGGGAAATGCAGCTATACAAGAAAAAGCAATTGAACGAGCGAGCAAGGAACTTGAAGAGCAGCAGAAAAAAAATCAGAACCCAGTTATAACTGAAGAAATTAGCGAAAAATCTTATGAGACAAGTCAGCCTAGCAGAAACATTATTGAAACAACTATTAAAAAAGGGAAGCAAGTTACTATTTATCGCAAAGTTGTCTCAAAATTGGGTACTATGTACTATGAGAACGATGAATGTATCTCTATGGATGAATGGTTGATTGAAACTAGACGGAAATAATGCGCATTCTTATTCTCAACGGGCCTAATTTGAATTTGCTCGGCATACGCGAGCCTTCCATCTATGGTTCAGAAAATTTAGATTCGCTTGTAAATCTTCTTTCAGAAAAATTTCCAAGCGTAACATTTTTACACCTTCAATCGAATCACGAGGGTGTGCTTATTGATGCTATTCAAGATTTTGAAAAGTATGATGCCATTGTATTCAATGCGGGCGGATATACACACACCAGTGTAGCCATTGCGGATGCACTCGCTGCAGTGAAACCTCGCGTTATCGAAGTGCATTTAAGCAATGTCATGGCAAGAGAAAAGGAGCGACACACATCGCTCCTTGCACAACATTGTTTGGGGACAATCTCTGGATTCGGTTTCGATTCATATGTGTTAGCTGTTGAACAGCTTACACGCTAAGTCTACTAACCTCCTACTTCCGCCAATTTTACTTTTAGTCCGTCGAAGTTTGCCGCAATGTGCAACTGACATCCCAATCTGCTATTTCCTTTCACGAAGAAGGCTTGATCTAACATAGCTTCTTCATCGTCGTTTCTTTCACCTAAGTCATGATCTGAAAGAATGTACATGTGGCAACTCGCGCACATGGCCATTCCGCCACATGTTCCTTCAACAGGCAGCTCATATGACTTGCAAAGCTCCATCATATTCATACCCATATCCGTTGGCGCATCTAGAATATGCTCTTTATCTTCTCTATCTACAACCGTAATTTGAACTGTATTTTCCATGCTTAAAATCCGTTTACTCCGTTTACCGTGGTGTACTTTAAAACCAAATTTTTATCTGGATAAATGCGTTTGAATGCGCTTTGAACCATCAAAGTTGTCTCATGAAAACCACATAGAATTAATTTCAATTTACCAGGATAAGTATTGATGTCTCCTATTGCATACAAACCTGGAACATTCGTTTGATAATCGAATGTATTTACTTCAATGCTGTTCTTGTCTATGTTCAATCCCCACTCCGACAATGGACCCAACTTCGGACTTAATCCGAATAACGGCAACCAATGATCTGTCGTCAACACCGTTTTTGTTTCATCGTTGTGTTGAAGGGTAATGTTGCGAAGGGCATCGTCTCCGGCTAACTCAACAACCTCTGCATCTGTGTGCAAATTAATTTTTCCTGAAGCCGCCATGTCGAGCACTTTTTGAACTGAGTCCGGGTGTCCGCGGAAACTTTTACTTCTATGCACAAGAGTCACTTCTCTTGCCACTCCGTTCGCTAGGAATACCGCCCAGTCTAAGGCAGAGTCTCCCCCACCGCTAATGATAACAGATTTCCCTCTGTAGAATTCGGGATCACGAACAATGTATTCAATTCCCTTATCTTCAAAATCTGTGATGTTTGAAATCGGCGGTTTACGCGGCTCGAAGCATCCCAATCCACCAGCGATGGCAACAATTGGAGCTATGTGTTTGGTTCCGCGTGTAGTTGTTACGATGAACTTTCCGTCCTCGGTTTTCTCGAATGACTCTGCGCGCTCTCCCAGAGTAAATCCAGGTTTAAACGGCTCGGCTTGCTTCATTAGATTATCTATTAGCTCTCCAGCCAATATCTCCGGAAAACCAGGGATGTCATAGATCGGTTTCTTCGGATAAATTTCAGTCAATTGTCCGCCCGCTTGTGGCAAAGCATCTATCAAGTGACAGCGTAATTTCAGAAGGCCAGCTTCAAAAACGGTGAACAAACCACATGGGCCTGCACCAATAATAAGGATATCAGTTTCAATCATAATTGTGAAGTCGAGCAAAATTACTTCTTTCACTACATATAACGCTCAAACTTCTAAAATTCATTAACATTTGAAGGGGAATAATGTTTTTTCCTGATTGAAAAAGAATAAATCTTAAATTGTGCTACCTAAAACTATCCAAATGAAAAAAATTTTACTGGCATTAACTGTTGTATCTGCTGTCAACACAAGCGCTCAGTGTGACGGCAATCGCTATTTGAACTACATCTTTAGCGATGTTCAAGTGACGTCTGATGTTCCTTACGGAGAAAACTTAAAAAACAACGGAACGAGTCAAATCTTGTTATGCGATGTTTACCAGCCGGTTGGCGATAACGTCATCAATAGACCTGCAGTGATTGTTGCTCACGGCGGGTTTTTCCTTTCGGGATCGAAGACAGGTGCCGATGTAGTTCCAATTTGCGAGAGACTTGCTAAGATGGGCTATGTAGCCATTTCTATAGAATACAGATTGGGTGTGACCATCACTGCGAACTTGGCTGGACCCATGACCGAGGCCGTAATGCGTGGAGTTCAAGATGGAAAAGCAGCAGTGCGTTTTCTTCGTAAGACTGTTGCTGTTGATGGAAATCCGTACAACATTGATCCGAACGAAATTTACATTGCAGGATCTAGTGCTGGTGGATACATTGCCTTACACATGGCCTATTTAGATGAAATGGCCGAATTGCCAGCGTATGTCAACACGAGCAATCCAGGATTATCTGGTGAGTTAGAGGGTGACAGTGGAAATCCGGGATATCCTTCTGATGTAAAAGCTATTGTAAACATTGCAGGAGCCATTGGTGATACTGCATGGATTCACTCTGGCGACGAACCAGCATTGTTGTTTCACGGAACGAATGACCAAACGGTTCCTTACGGATCTGCCATGCAATATGCATTTGGTGTAGCGCCAGTTGTAGAAGTAGACGGAAGTAATAGCATTAACGAGAAAATGGATCAGATTGGATTGGAACACTGTTTCGAAATTTATGAAGGTCAAGACCACGTTCCACACATGACCAATGCGGCTATTTTAGACACAACTATGAGTATTATGTCGAATTTTCTAACGCATCATATTTGTTCTATTCCGCTCGATTGCAGCTACCGCACAATATCTGTGGGAACAGATGAGTTAAGTATGAAAGAAGAGGATTTATTGGTTTATCCGAATCCAGCAAATTCGAATGTATTCATTGGAAGCACTGATATTAAACAAGTTGAAATTTACAATATAACAGGAGAATTGGTAGCCGCAGAATTCAATACAAATCGAATAGAAGTTTCCAATCTTCCAAATGGCTTGTATGTTTTTAGACTAACTACTTCGAAAGGAAAAACGAACAAAACAGTTATAATTCAGCATTAATATGAAACGCTTATTTAAAATATCTCAACTGACAATTCTGATGTTGATGTTGAGTACCATCGTGTTCACAGAAAGCGGCTGTTCGAGCCCTAAAAAAGGATACAATTACTCCTCGCACAACAGAAGAAATAAATCTGCGCATCGCTATGAAAAAAAACGATTGAAACGAGCAGATAATAACCCACTCAATTTTAGATGTAGAAATTCCAGAAGGAAATAAATACTATATCTGAATTCAACTAAAGGGAGTCCAATAGGGCTCCTTTTTTATTTAAAAACAAAGCAAACTATTCGGCTACAAAGAATTACCTTTGCAAAAAACTATTGCAATGCTCCGTTTATTAAAATTTTTATCTACCGAAAAAAATATAAATGCACCTTTAAAAAGTGCGGCTCTCATTGCATTCTTTTGTGTTTTTGGATTGACTGCTTTTGGGCAGAATTGCAACAGTTTAAATGTGACACTTGGCCAAGATATTCTTGCTTGCAATGGAACGAATATTACATTAACAGCGAATATTACAGGAGGACCTGCAGGTCTAACTCCAATATATACTTGGTCATTTGACTCAAATTCCACAAGTGGAGGTGCAGTTGTTATTCAAGGAGCAAATGGTTCTAGCTATACCATTTCCAATTTCAGTAACGACTTAGATGGCATTTATACTTGCGCAGTAACCTACCAAGGAAGCACTTGCAATAGCAATGACAATATCGTTGTAAACCAACCCCCGAACGAAGATGATGATTTCGATGTTAATTCCACAAACAATATCACAATCTGTCAAGGCGCTCCAGCTAATTTAACTACAACTTTAGATAATCAACCTAGTGGTTCAACTGTCGTATACTCATGGTTCAGTATACCCGGGGGTTACACCTCTGCAGCTGCCAACCCAAGTTTTACGAATCTCCCAAGTGGAACCTATAGTTTTGCAGTTACGGCTACTGCCACCGCAGGAGGTAATACAGTAATTGGATGCGACATATCTCAAATTACAGTTAACAATTTAAATCTTAACGCAGGTAACGATCAGACCATTTGTCAAGGTAGTGCCTTCAATATTTCTTCAACAATTTCAAACCAGCCTTCTTCACCCGCTGTCACATACTCCTGGACTGCTGTAAATACAACTACTGGAAGCCCTGTTACAGTCACACAAACAGGATCTTCAAGTAATCCAACTTTCAATAATCTTCCGGTTGGCACGTACACTTTTACAGGAACCGCGACTGTAACTGGATGTAGCGATACAGACCAAATTCAGGTCACGGTAAATCCCACACCAACTGCACCTTCAATTACAATCCCAACAACAGGTTGTCCAGGAGTTGCAATACCTATCTCAGGCTTTACTCCTGTAAGTGGGGTAACTTATACTTGGAACATAAGTCCCAATCAAGGCGCAAATATTACCGGAGGAAGCACCACAACACCGGGTATAACTTTTAACAACAGCGGAAGCTACGCTGTATCTGTAACAGCCACGAATTCGAACGGTTGTTCTACAAATTCTCCAACTCAAAATATTTCAATTACAAATCTTTCTGTAAACAATCCTGTTGTCCAATCAGCTCCGACAGTTTTTTTAACACCTAGCTTATATAATGGTGTTACAACATACACGCTCTGCGGAGGTTCTTCCGGAGGAAGCAGTGTTAACATATACTATACTTTACCGAGCACTGGTGGTGTATTTACTTTTTCTACACCTACTACACCTGCCGCAACTATAACCAGCAGTAGCCAAGCCAATAATTTAGTTCTTAATATTGGAAACAACTATTTTACAATAACAGGCACGTTGAACGGTTGCACTGTATCAAGACAATTTAACATTTATGCCGGTTCAAATCCATACGTTGCAGGGGGTGTTTCGAATTCAGTTGGATTATGCACTGGTCAAACCGTAAATTTTACAATTTCTACAAATGGCACAAATGCGGCAGGAACGACCTACACCATTGGCGTCAGCGATGTACCTTCTTCTATTCCAAACATCATAGGTAACACGCCTTTTGCCACCTTTGTGGATATTGCGAGTAATCAAACGGTGCCTTACACTTTCAATTCTTCTTCTTGTGGACAATCACCCCTCTTATATCCTGCCAATACTTATTATGCAGTTATACAAGCATCTAATGCATGTGGAACAACAACCAGCACTGTTTCTCCCATCGTAGTATCCGCGAATCCCACCGCAAATTTCGACGTCTCCGCAACTACCATTTGTACAAATTCTACTTTAACCATCGATAACACCGGAATTGCTGGAAATGCTATCTCAGGCGTCAATAATAGCGCCCCATATACTTGTTCAAGCAGCGGATTGTTTTTTTACACCATAACACCGTCAACGGGTTGGACCTCTTCAACCCTTGGGGCAGAAGGTCCAATACCTGGATATTGGCCTGGGATAACTGCTGCTGCAGAACTCGCAACAGTAACTTTCACGGCGCCGGGAATGTATACCATTACCCAAAAATATCAGAATAGTTGTGGTCTTTCTACATTCGAACGCACCATTTGCGTTGTAGCCCCACCGGTATGTGCATTCACACCCTCACCACTTAGCGGTTGCACCGTTTTGCCGGTATCCATAAACAATACGACAACTGGCCCGTCATGCGGAGCTCCCGTCGGTAACGGACCTTTAGCCCTATCTTATAACTGGACTGTAACAAATCCTGCCGGTGGCACTTCAACAGTAACAACAGCCGCATCTGCGAGCCCTTCGATTAGCTTAACGAATAACACAACTGCGGCATTAACTTTCCCAATAAATGTGGTCGTCGATCCTTTAATTCCAGGGACTGCTACTCCAGTTCCCAATTGCTCTTCAACATGCAATCAAAGTGTTATTGTCTATCCCCAACCCACATTCACCAGCCAACCTCAAACTCCTGCAAGTATTTGCTTGGGAGGAACCTTTGACGCCATAAACGTTGTTGTCAATTATCTCGGGACAGGCACAACTAACTACCAGTGGTATTCCAATACAACGGCAAGTAGTACAGGAGGAACTCTAATACCTGGAGCAACCTCTGCAAGTTATGTCCCACCTGCAGCAGCGGTTGGAACCATTCACTATTACTGTGTAGTAACCTTTCCAAACAACACGAATTGCAATCAAATAATTTCAAACAATGTCCCTGCCGTTGTTGTCCCAGACCCAATAGCTACTGCCACCCCGGCAACGCAAACCATTTGTGTGGGTGGAACAGTGCCGAATCCATTAACGGGCGCTTATACCAATGGTGTTGGAACACCAAGTTACCAATGGAACACGGTTTCAGGTGGCGTTTCAACTCCAATTACTGGCGCCACTGCATCGACTTATACTCCACCTGTTTTTACAACGACAGGACCACCACCATTCAATTATTCTGTAACCATAAATACCTCGGGAAGCGGTTGTACCGCCAGCACCTCTGCCCAGATTGCTGTTGTGGTTGTTGCCGACCCTACAATCACGGTTCCACTAGCAACTCAAACTTTGTGTCAAAATGCAACTGCTGCTGTTTTAACCGTAACTGCCTCTGGGGGATCGGGCACATTGCAATACCAATGGTACAGCAATACCGCAAACAACACAACTTCGGGAACGCTTATTACGGGTGCAACAAATAACACGTATGCTCCACCCACCTCTGCTGTGGGAACATTGTATTATTACTGTGTAGTTACCACTCCTGTTTCAGGTTGTTCCGTAACCAGTGCTGCAAGCACTGTGATTGTTATCCCTGCTCCAACATTCACAAGCCAGCCCACTGCAAGTACCGTCTGTGTAGGAGGTACTCCAACTCAAATGTGTGTAACATATACTGATGGAACTGGAACGCCTTCGTATCAGTGGTATAGCAATTCTGCAAATACCACCGTTGGAGCAACACCTATTACTGGCGCAACAACCAATT
>JBIIWZ010000011.1:0-64997 GCA_044338665.1 Flavobacteriales bacterium | reverse complement strand
ATACTTTAACTCCGGGAATTTCTACAACTGTTGGATTAACGGTAACGGACGGATGTGGATCTTCAGCCAATGCGTTGGTGCCTATTACTATTACAAACCCTCCTGTATTCATTGATTTAGGAAACGACATTACAGCAGGATGTTTGGACAACAACTTGATTACTCCAACTATTTCCGGAGGATCTGGCGGAAACAGTTTCGATTGGATTGTAGACAATGCTGTAGTTGGAAATGGAACTACTTTCTCTATTGTGACACCTGTTGATGAGCAAGTAATTGGAATTATTACAGATGTCTGCAATCAAACTGATTCAGACACACTTATGATTTTAATTCCTAACCCACCCTTAAATTTAACCGCTTCTTCAGACACTGCTGTTTGTGTTTTAGGTACTGCTGTATTGTATGCTCAAGCTTCAGGTGGTGGTGGTGGATTCACTTATACATGGACCAACAATAGCAATGGCAATACCGCAACTTACTCGGATTTAACTTCACCCGGAACTTATACGGTTACTGCCCTTGATCTATGCGGACAGTCAATAGCAGAAGATGTTTTTGTAGATGTCATCCCTGTTGATGCTCAGTTTACCGCTGACAACACTGCTGGTTACACCTATGATTTCATTAACATCGATACGCCTCCATGCATCAATTGCACTTACGAGTGGATTTTCCCAGGTGGTGAAGTCATTACGACACCAGGTGTAAATTACACTTTCGATGGATTTGGAGAGTCTACTGTGTACTTCAATTTAACGAATTCAATTGGTTGCACCGCGAGTAATAGCTTTACTATTACCTTCCCTCCTTTGTTATATATTCCAAACACATTTACTCCAAACAACGATGGATTGAATGATGTGTTTATGGTTGAGGCTAGTAGTGTCTTGACTTACGAAATTAGAATCTTCGATCGCTGGGGAGATCAAGTTTATTTCTCTACCAACATTGATGACGCTTGGGTTGGGGATCGCAGAGGTAATAACGGAACTTACTGTCCGAATGACGTCTATAGCTATGTAGCGAAAATCAAAGGATTCAACGGAGAAGCCGAAGAGTATAAGGGAACTGTTACTCTGGTGAGATAACCGCTTTCGCGGATGACAAAACACGTTGTGATGACAATCTGCGATTGATGACACTGCGTGATGACGCTGCGCGAGGTTTATTCGTTTATGATAAGCGTGTCTATTGAGCGAAGGATGTCGTTGAAAAGAATTTTTTCTTCTCGCGTGAAATTTTCTTGAGGCACGCTTCGCAGGAAACTCATGGCTCCGAGTTGTTCTTCTTCTGAATAAACGCCTTCCTCTACTTCTAAAATACTGAGAAGTTCAAGCATTCCTTGAAGGCCGTTCTTTACCGCAACTTCAACCAAAACATGTAACTGTCCGGCTGCTGAAAAACCATTGCTCCACAGGAACTGCAGAATATCTACTTGAATGTTTTTATATTTCGAATCGAAGAGAGCTTGAGCCAGTTCTTCTTCTGCGTTTTTAACACGCATGGCCGAAAGCATTTCGCGCGCTTCTCTCTTCACCGCTTCGTATTCTGAGGAAGCCAAAGCTTCAAGCAACGGTGCAATAGCGTTTGCTTTTCCACTTGACTTCAATAGTTCTATTGCATGAAGCGCAATTGATTCATCGGAAGACATCAATTGAATGCGTAATTCGGAAGAAGATAATTTTTGGCTCACTTTTCGTATCGTATTAATGAGCGGCGAAAATAGTTCATAAATTGAACGGATTATTTTTCATTTCGCTCACCGATAAATAAAAACTATTTGTATAATTGTGTAAAGATTTAAACTTATGAAAACTCTTCGCTCTCTTTTAGTTGCTGCGGCCCTTATGGTAGGTACTTCAGTAATGGCTCAAAACATTATTACTAGTAATGAAGTGAATCTTACGCTTTCATCAACTACCACTCGTGAGCAGTTGTTCCAATTGCGCAACGATATGATTGCTCAAGGACTCGATTTTCAATACACTCCTCAATTCGATTCAAACAGAAATTTAATAGGCATAGCCTATTCTGTGCGCACCACCGCTGGTGGAACAGTGGTTTGTCAATCGAACAACAATGTAAACCTTACCGCTTCTGCTGCACACATTCACTTGGTGAAGCAAAACGGAAAATTCGTAGAACAGAACTAATCAGTTTTTTCAGACAAAAAAAGGCCGCTTTTTCAAGCGGCTTTTTTATTGTTCTTCCTTTCAATACTAATTAAACTCTACTTTCCAAGCAGCAATACCCGCAGTAAGTTCTTTCACATACGTTCCAGTAGAGCTGTACACTTTTACAGTTGAAGGAGAAGTATAATTCGTTTCACTGCAAACCCAAACCTCATGCGTGGTGGGATTCACCGAAACACCGTTGGATGCTACCGTCAAGAAATCTGTAAATACATTCAATTGCATATCGAAAGATAAAACCGTCGTGTTTGCAATGTAAATTTTGTTGTTTGTCTCGTCTTTCGCCATGTGCAGCGGATGATCTCCCAATACACCCACATCGAATGTCGTTACAGAATTATCTACTGTATAAATTTTCGCCAAAGCTGCAGGGGTATGTCCAATAATTTGAGTCCAATTCTCGTCATACTGCGTCTCGCCGCTGCACAAAGCCCACAAATAACCGTTTGTGTCTACTTGAATTTCAACCGGTCTATCTGCGACATTTACATAAGTAAGAACAGACTGTGAAGGAATATCGATAACGGCAATACGATTGTCAATGTCCCATCCACCGCTGTTACACACATACAATCGATTGCCCAAAACGCACATGCCTTCAGGACCCAATCCTACAGGCGTAGAGGCTGTAATGGTATTTGTTGAAAGGTCAATCCATTTCACACTTCCATCTAAACTACCATCTGTAACTGCGGCCATTCCGTTTCCTACATATTGAAACGAGCGTGGATAAGTAAATCCTGTAATTTCCGCTTCCACTTTAAAGGTAGTAGCGTTCATAACAATGACTTTCGACGTTGAATTCGATATTGCGTAGAACTTTCCGTTCACAACATCGAAATCTGAAATCACATCGCCCAAAGCTGTTCCATTCGCTTCAGCGAATGGATTTGAAACCAATGTGCTGTTGAGTGTCCAAGTGACACTTCCATTCAGATTTCCGAAAGACCCTTCGTTGACAATAAATGCGCCTTGAGAGTAGTCTGCAACAGGTTCCTCATCAGTCTTGCATTTGTCGCAAGAAACCAGAATCATTGAAAACATTAGTACTGATAAAAACTTTAGTTTCATAATTGTTATTTTTTAGTGAATGAAAAATTTAATTCCGATTGAGTAGACTCTACCCGGTAACGCGTATCCGCGTATCCATTGGTATTGAACGTTCGTTATGTTCTGCACTTCAAATTGAAGTGATAATTTATTCTTATTGAATTCCCATGCTTTATTCAAACTTGCATTGAGCAAATTGAAACTTGGTAATGCATAAAAGCTCGTATTCCCTTCATCGGTATAGCGCTGCGAAACAAAGGTGTCTGAAAAAAGTAATGACCAACTCTTGTGTGTGTATTGCGCAGAAGCGCTGCTACGAAGGCGAGGTGTGTAAACCATATCGAAGACGCCTGGACTACCGATGTTCATCGCAGTCGTACTTGTCCATTCTGTTCTGCTCGTAAGATTCAACCAACCGCCACGCAAATTTGTCTTCCAAGAAACAACACCTTCCAATTGCTTCATTTCAACGGATTTGAAATTACTCGCCATCCAAATGTCTTCTGGCATGGGCAACCATTGAATCCAATTTGAAACGGATCCTGCCTTTGCATTTATCTGAAATTGAATCGACATTTCCTTTCGAATGGACATTTCATTGTCCCATTTGAATTGAATCCATTTAGCTTTTTCCGAAAGCAATTCCGGATTACCGCCTTGAATCCAATACAAATCATTTGCGGAAGGCATGCGCGATTTCACACTTCCAGAAACAGAAAATTGCGAGCTCACATTTTTCATTTTATATGGAAGTTCCATTCCCACTTCCCCACTTATAATCGGCTTCCGATCGGAGCGCCATTCGGGCTTCACCCATGAAACCATTCTCAATTTTCCTTTTGCTAAATCTTGAATGTATGACGCCCACAGGGAACCACCCTTCCATTGCACTTGTTGATTCCAATCTGCGTATTGAAGATTCGTAAAACTTGCGGTAGGATTGACTTGAACGAGCGCTCTGCGCATTTGCAACGATCCGTTTACAAAGGCATTGAGAAGGCTTGTTTGAATTTGGCTTGAAGCTACATAGCTTGAATATTCTTGATTCGATAGCGTAAGAGAGACGCCCTGTTTCGACTGAAAATGCATGAACGAAAAAACACTTTTGCGCTTTCCTTCACAATAAAAAGTCGATTGAAAAAGGTCGTCATGCTGATTTGCATTCCAGTTACCTACCCCGCCCATGACTGATGGCAATAATGCATAACGATTAACTGCCATGGTGTTGAAGTAATGCGTTCTTTTCTTTCCTTCAAAAACAAGATTGCTCTGCACACCTTGTGAAATGTTGTTGTTATTCGTTTGAGTAACCAAAGGGGCTTCCCATTGCTGAATATCTCTGTAACTGAATCTGTTTTCATTTCTTGATTGAAATGCCCGAATGCTCCATTTCCATTGATCTCGTTTTCTTGAAACAGCCATTCCGTAAAAAATATTCTGTAGGGAGTTCACAGTACTTTCAACAGAAACTTCGTTTTTGGTGGCAACACTTGATTCTAACCGAAGCGTTGCTGCTAATCCAACATTTCGTTGAAAGCCGCTAAAGTTGCGTTCTCCGAGCGAGGCTGATTGAATAAAGAAGGAAGGGATAAGCGAAAGATCGGCCATTCCCAGCGTTGGCGAGTTTAGCACGGCTCCATTCAATTCAACGGTTACGTAGTTGGAACTCATTCCGCCTAAGCGCAAAGAAGCGATAGATCCCGGAGCTCCGTATGAATTCACCAATCCAATTCCGGAACGCTGAAGGGTTGAAGCGATGTCGAGTGATGAGCAATTCAGCAATAACAAGGAATCAACTGCATGGAGTTTATCGGCCTTTAGACTTCGTTCCGAAATGATTTCCAAAGGCATAATCTGAACATGCGGAAGTGAGTCTTGCGAAAACACAAACACAGGCAACAGCAACAATAAAGCAGCACAAAGTTTTTTATTCATAGTCCTGTTCTCGCTTGGCCCCGAGCGATGATGGGGTTAAAACACTTGGCAGGTCTTCTGACTTATCTCTCGGTTGCGCGCCTTCCCGTTTTCACAGTGGCTTTGAGTGGCAATCGTTTACATTCTTTCGAATGAGAGCTTTACAGCTGCGGGCACAGTTCGCGATTTTCGCGCGATTCCCTTTTCACAATGAACTTCTCCATTGACCAAATGCATTGCAAATGTAGTAAATCTTTGCTTCTGTCCTATTTTTGAAATATGATTCGTTTTATACTTTCGCTATTCCTTTGTTCGATTGCCTTCACTTCATCTGCTCAACCAATGATGAAAGACTCGGTGGACATTAGCGTGCTTTCTGCCCAAGATCAAGCGAAAATAAAATCGATGCGAGCGAAATTGAGCCTTACCGAACAACAAGGTCTTCTGATCCCTTCTATTTACCTGTATTATCACGGGCTCATTGAAGAACAAAAAAAAATCATGAGCATCGTGGCTGAGCAACCTTCTGTGAATGAAGAAGAGCGATTGAAGGACTTGAACGCGCGATCTGAGTATGTGAAAAGAATACGCGAAGAACGAGATCTGAACCTTGAATTAGCGCTCACTCCCGAACAAAAAGAAATTTACCTCACTCAAATAAAAATAGCAAAACCACAAGTCTTGCACTTCGGGGTGCACGACAGAATGAACTGTCCGGTTTGCGTTTCTCCTTCTACCGCACCATGAAAAAAATACACGTTTACCTTCCAGCATTTCTCCTTTCCAGTATAACACTTGGATCATGCGTCTGCGCGCGCATCCCCCCAAATGAAGATTTGGAAACTTATGACGTTGCACCATTCTCAAACACCCCGACCAGTCATTCGGTTAAGGTTCCTAGTGTAGAAGTGTCAAATAAAAAATTCGATGTGAATGTGTTCACGGGAACGGGTGGACATGGCCACACCTTTCCTGGAGCAACGGCTCCGTTTGGAATGGTGCAATTGAGTCCAGATACGCGCCTCGAAGGATGGGACGGCTGCGGCGGTTATCATTATAGCGACAACATTATTTACGGATTTACGCACACGCATTTGCAGGGAACGGGAGTGTCTGATTATGGCGATATTTTGTTCATGCCTACGAATGGACACACGAAGGACAAACCCCTTTGGCGCGATGCGATTGCTTCTCGATTTGCGCATAATATGGAAGTAGGAAGTCCAGGATTTTATGGTGTTCGCTTGAGCGACTACGGCATTGATGCGCGCATGACTGCCTCTACCCATGCGGGAATGCATGAATACAAGATGCAACCGGGCGATTCGTGTTTGCTGTTTTTAGACTTCATGCACAGAGATAAACTCTTGTATTACGATTTGCATTTGTACGGAGATACAGCGATCAGTGGTTACCGTGTTTCTGAAGCGTGGGCTACTGAACAGCACACTTATTTCTACGCAGTATTCTCTCAACCTTTCGTTGCGAATGACCAATTGATGCAACGTTCGAAGAGTGTAAATGAAAAAGGAGAAACTAAAATTGAACTTGAAATGATTCAAGCGTTTCAGTTTCTTTTCCTTCCAACCGAAAAAAACGTTTTGACCATTCGTGTGGGCATTTCTGGTGTTGATGAAGAAGGAGCCAAGAAGAACTTGTATGCGGAAATGCCGAAAAACGATTTCAATTACAACAAACAAAAAGTAGAAGACGAGTGGCAGAAAGTTTTTGAAAAAGCTCCTGCCCCAAGTTTATTTCCAACCGGACAAGGCCTCGAGAACTATCGCACTTCTTTGTACCACTGTTATACTGTACCGAACGTATGGAGCGATGTAGATGGAAGATACCGCGGCATGGACAATAAGATTCACAAGGCCGAAGGTTATACGCGTTACAGCGTATTCTCGTTGTGGGATACCTTCCGTGCTTACCATCCGATGATGTGCAAACTCGAACCTGAGCGCACACAAGATTGGATGAAGACCTTCCTTGAAATGCATAAGGAGCGTGGCGAATTACCCGTTTGGGAATTGGCAGGAAATGAAACGTATTGCATGATTGGATATCACAGTGTACCGGTGGTTGCTGAAGCATACCAACAAGGCATTCGTTTCAAAAATCGTGAAGACGAATTGAAAATGTTGGAAGCCATGATTGCGACAAGCAATGGTCCGCAAGATGAAAAGAAAGCCTATGTAAAATATGGATATGTTCCCGGCGACGAATTCAGCGAAAGTGTGAGTAAGACATTGGAGTTTGCATATGACGATTTCTGTATTTCACGTTATGCTGAAATGATAGGAGACAAAGCGGTTGCACAACAATATGCCATTCGTTCTCAGAATTGGAAAAATGTTTTTGATCCGGAAACGAAATTCATGCGTGCTCGTGTGAATGGCGGATTCGCAACACCTTTCGATCCGTATCAAGTGAACTTCCATTATACTGAGGCAAACGCTTGGCAGTATCGTTTTTTCGCGCCACATGCCATTCCTGAGTTGATGGAATTGATGGGTGGAAAGAAGGAATTCGAAGCGGAGTTGGACAAACTCTTCAATGCACCTACTCAAACAACCGGAAGAGAACAAGCTGATATTACAGGGCTCATTGGACAATATGCGCACGGCAACGAGCCGAGTCATCACATGGCTTATTTGTACGCTTATGTAAATCGTGATAAGCTGCACATGTATCGCGATAGCATTATGAAGACCCTCTACTCTCCTACTCCAGATGGTCTTTGCGGGAATGAGGACTGCGGACAAATGTCAGCATGGTATGTTGTGAGTGCTTGGAACACCTATCCTATTTGTCCGGGCGACAACACCGGATGGTGGCAAGACTACGACCCCACCATGTCAGTATTCAATGTACAAGTTCAAGGAAAACCCTCACCATTTCCGCTTGGACTTTTCAAAGAGAAAAATATAGTTCCTGCGCCAATTATTTCCGCACCTAATCGTGCCTTCGTTGGCGAGCAAATGATTTCTATTTCGTGTTTGAATAGTGCTTCTAAAATTAAAGTTGAAATAATGGAAGAAGGCGGAATCAAGAAAAAAGGATTCTTCTATTCCGAGCCGTTTAAGATTACAAAAACATGTACCATACTGGTAAAAGGATTGGCCGGTTCGGAGAAAGAAATTGACAGTCCGTGGATTGAAGCAACGTTCTACAAGCGCTCCGGAAATTTAGTGATGAAGGAAGTGGGCAACTACGACGCGCAATACACTGCCGGTGGGAATGATGCGCTTATCGATGGAATTCGTGGTAAACTCGATTTCAGAACGGGTGTGTGGCAGGGATACAATGGTAAAATGGAATGTGTGATTGAATTGAAAAATCCAACTAACATCAAAAAGATTTCGTTATCTGCTTATCAAGATATTCGTCCGTGGATCTGGTTCCCGTCTAACGTGAAATACTTCGTAAGTAAAGATGGAAAGTCTTACAACGAAGTGTATTCGCAAGACTACACTTCACAGCAACGGGTTGAAGGTCCGCAGATGCATGAGTACACTGCTACCTTCGACAAGAATTACAAAGGCGATGTGAGTGCGGTGAAGTATGTGAAGTGTATTGCGGTTCCGGCGTTTGATAAAATTCCTGAATGGCATTTGGGGGTTGGCGGGAAGCCGTGGATTTTTGTTGACGAACTGATTGTTGAATAACAACGAGGGTTCTGCGAACGAAGGTCTAACGACGAGGGTTCGAAGAACGAGGGTCTGAAGACGAAAAGAAGAATGGGGAAGAATATTAAGAAAGACATTCCGCCCGAATTAATTGTTAATTAGGGGCGAAATATCTTTCGCCCAAAATAAAATTTCATGAGTGAATCGAACATATTTTTTGAGAAGGGGTTAGCGCAGACGACACCGTTTCCGTTGGGAATTGAGGTGGAGCGTGCAGAGGGGTTGTATGTGTACAAGAAAGATGGTTCACGGATTATGGATTTTGTGAGTGGTGTTGGGGTGAGTAATCTGGGGCATGGGAATGCGCGTATTCGCGAGGCTATTCATAAGCAGGTAGATAAGCACTTGCACACAATGGTGTATGGTGAATTTATTCAAGAGGCGCAGGACAATGCGGCGAAGAGTTTATTGAAATTGCTTCCTTCCGAATTGAACTGCTGCTACTTCATGAACAGCGGAACGGAAGCAAATGAAGCGGCCATTAAGTTGGTTAAGCGCGTAACCGGAAGAAAAGAAATTGTTTCGTTCGTGGGATCTTATCACGGAAGTACGACGGGGGCTATGGCCATTAGTGCGAATGAAGTGAAGAAGCGGAACTTCCGTCCGCTTATGCCCGGTGTGAACTTCATTCGATTGAACAACTGGGAAGATTTAGATTTCATTACAGAAAAAACTGCAGGTGTTATTCTTGAAACTATTCAAGGAGATGCAGGTATTCGCATTCCAAATGAATTGTATTTGCATGCGTTGAAGAACAAATGCGAAGAAGTGGGTGCGCTGCTCGTGTTCGATGAAATTCAATGTGGCATGGGGCGCACCGGGAAAGTGTTCGCCTTCGAACACTTCGGCGTGGTTCCACACGCTATTACGCTCGGAAAAGCACTAGGCGGTGGAATGCCAATCGGTTGCTTGGTTTCCTCGCGAGAGAACATGCGCGAGCTTTCTCACAATCCGTTTCTCGGACACATAAGCACCTTTGCCGGACACCCCGTAGCTTGCGCAGCAGCGCATGCCTTCCTCGAACAAATTCACAATGAAGAATTGTTGAATCACGCCGAGCAAATTGGACAATTCATTGAAGAAAAATTAAGCGCTCATCCAAACGTAATCGAAATTCGAAGAAAGGGATTGTTCTTCGCCATTGACATGGAGAGTGCTGAAATGGTTCAGCAAGTGGTGGAAGAAAATTTAAGAAACGGACTCTTGAGTTTTTGGTTCTTGTCTTGTCCGTGGAGTTTCCGTATTGCGCCGCCGTTGACGATTACCATGGAGGAGGCGGCTGATGGCGTTGCGATCATCCTTGCTTCTATGAGTGCCGCTAAATAATTAAAGAATCGCTTTTATTGTTTGAAGAATAATCTTCATATCCGTGAGAAAACTTTGCTCGCGGAGGTATTTGAGGTTGAGTTGAAGTTTGGCGGGCATGATCTCTTCGATGTAAGTTTTCTCGGGATCCGATGAGGCGCTGAGAAGTTCGTTTTCACGAACGTATTCAATGCTTGCGAAGTCTGTGATGCCTGGCTTAATGCTGAGAACGTTTTGTTGTTCTTCGTTGTACAACAAAACGTATTTGGGAACTTCCGGACGAGGACCTACGACACTCATTTCACCCAGAAACACATTTACTAATTGCGGCAGTTCGTCGATCTTATACTTCCGAATAACATAGCCACTGCGCGTAATGCGATTGTCCTTCATTCCCACCGTTAACTGCCCCTGCAATTCAGCATTTTTCTTCATGGAGCGGAACTTCAACAAGCCGAAATTCTTTCCACCTAAACCCACACGTTGCTGAACAAAAAAAGGAGAACCGAAATCGTCAAAGACAATCCAAAGAGATACAACAATTGCTAAAGGCAACAACACAATGATTAGCGCAAGCGAGAAGCAAATGTCGAACAGTCTCTTCATTCCGATTATTTGATTGCCTTCAGAATGGCATTGGCCACGCGCTCTGCGTCTTCATTCGACAAGTCATAATAAACAGGCAACGAAATTTCGTTCTTGTAGAAATTGAACGCATTCGGAAAATCGTGAATGTCATACCCTTCGCTCTTGTAAAACGTGAACAAGGGTAATGGTTGGAAATGTACGTTTAAAGAAATACCCTGCTCAGCAACCTCGCGAATCACAGCGTCGCGCTGATCTTCTGTGAATTTGTTAATGCGAAGCATGTACAAGTGGTGGTTTGAATCTGACCAAGCTGTTTTGAAAGTTGGAAGAATGCACTTCTTATTGACTGCAAGAATGCGATTGTAAATTTCACAAATCTCTTTTCTTCTGTCTAAACTCTCTTGAAAGCGCTCCAACTCCACTCTACCAATGGCCGCATGGATGTCAGTCATGTTGCATTTGTATCCAGCTTCAACAATGTCGTAACGCCAGTTGCCCGGTTGCATTTTAGAAATCGCATCTTTCGATTGTCCGTGAAGTGACTTCACGTAAATCTCTTGACGAATCTTTTCCGAAATAATATCGGTTTGAAAATTCAATGTAATAGCTCCTCCTTCAGCGGTGGTTAAATTCTTTACGGCATGAAAAGAGAAACCAGCAACGTCGGTTTGATTGCCGACACGCTTTCCTTTGTACAACGAACCGAAAGAATGTGCTGCATCTGAAACAACAAGCGGTCTTCCGAATTTCTCTTGTGGCTTGCTCTTAGGTTTCCAATCGAAACGTTTCGAATAACTTTTAGCCAATTCCATGTATGCGTCGTAATCAACGGGCAATCCACCAACGTCGACGGGCATAATAGCCTTGGTTCTTTCGGTCATAGCCGCAGCTACTTTCTCTATATCCAAGTGCGCTGAATCCGGCAAGCAATCGACCATGACAGGTTTCGCGCCGAGGTGAACAACCACATTTGCTGTTGCCGCGTAGGTGTACGCTGGAATAATCACTTCATCGCCCGGACCAATTCCATACCAATACAAAACCATTTCAACTGCGTTGGTCCACGAATTCAAACACAACACAGGGCCTGAGTTGCAATATTCTTTAATATCATTTTCAAAAGCACGCGTCTGAGGACCAGTAGTTATCCAACCGGAACGCAACACTGCTGTTACAGCTTCAATTGTCTTTTCGTCAATTCTCGGTGGAGAAAAAGGAATGGGTTTCATAAGCACGCAAAAATAAGGAATACGCCTCTAGCTTTTATTAACTTTACAGAATTAAACAATTTGAACAAAAAAACTGTTCTTTTAACATGACATTTGAAATATCCCAACTTCTCCCTTCGCGCAAATTAATTGTAGTTTTTTTGATGGCTGTTCTTTCTGCAAACACTGTTTTTGCTCAACCTCAGACTGGAGGGAGACCGGGAGTAACAGGAGGAAGCGGAGGAGGACAACCGGGAAGGCCAGCGGCGAAAGGACGAGTATACGGAAAGTTGTTCGACGCAAGAACAAACAAGCCTTTGGAATTTGTGGTGCTGCGCGTATACAAAGAAGACAGTTTGGTGGTGAAGGAAAAGAATCCGATTGTTTTGGGCGGTGCACTTTCAAAATCGAATGGCGAATTTACCATTGAAGATTTACCGGTGAATGAAAAGCTTTCTTTACGTTTTTCGATGGCCGATGTAGATGCTGCCTTTTTTGTTTTTACTTTGAAACCTTCTGGTGGCCCTATGGGACTTGTGGAAAAAGATCTTGGAAATCTGAAACTCACCTTCACCGGACAACTGAATACCGTAACCATTGATGGTGGCGGACCGCGATTGGAATTCGATAAGCGTATTTATGATGTAGATAAGAACCCAATGAATTCGGGAGGAACTGCAGAAGATGTGCTGAGAAACATTCCTTCACTTCAAGTAGATACTGACGGAAATGTTCAACTTCGAAATGCTGCTCCGCAAATATTTGTTGACGGGAGGCCCACTACCCTCACCATTGATCAAATTCCTGCAGACGCCATTCAGCGCGTTGAATTAATTACCAATCCATCTGCGAAGTACGACGCCAGCGGCGGTGGCGGTGGTATTGTAAACATTGTTATGAAGCACAACCGCAGCGGTGGTTACAACGGTAGTATTCGCGCAGGGATGGATAAACGCGGACGAATCAACTCGGGATTGGACTTCAACATTCGCCAAGGAAAAATAAATTTCTTCGCGAACGCCAATTACAATCAACGCCGAAGCATTAGCATAGGAACTACTGATCGAGAAAACGTAGCGCCTGCATATTCCTTGTTTCAAAATCAATACAGCATGAACGACGGTTTCATGTTGAATGGAAGAGGCGGATTCGATTGGCTCATTGATAATCGTAACACCTTAACTTTTTCCGGAAATATCATGAAGGGATCCTTCGCTCCTTTTGACACGTTGAATGTTAAAGCCGATACTCTTGGAGGAGGAACAGGTTCGTACTACCGAGAAAGCAACACCAAGCGTGCTTTTCAGAATCTTGGCGGAAGCGTTTTGTACAAACACCTCTTCACGAAAGAAGGAACGGAGTTGAACGCCGATATTAATTACAACCGAATTAAAAGTGTTTTCGATGGGGATTATGAGAACATTTACAACGACGCGAATGCTACGTATTTGATGCAACACGGAGATGTTTCTCAGTTTTTAATTACTTCACAAATAGATTTCGAATCGAAGGTGACTGATCGTTTTCGTATTGAAGCAGGAACACGTTTCTCTGTCCGCGACTTCACAACAGAGTATAGAAATAAACAATTGGTAAATGGCATTTGGGAAGACATCACTTCATTGGGTGTGAACTACCATTACCTCGATCAGGTTTATGCGGCTTATGGAACCGCTGCATTGGATTTACCTGTTTGGAAAATTAAAGCTGGACTTCGCGCTGAGAGCAGCGATTACAAAGGAGAGCTGCTAAGCACGAATAGCAACTTCGCATATAAATATCCGATTGCGCTTTTCCCTTCGTTATTCGTAACACGCGTAATTACTGAAAAGCAAGACGTTCAATTTGCATTGAATAGAAAGATCAATCGTCCAAGTTTCATGACGCTTTCTCCGTTTACGGACTACAGCGATTCGTTGAACATTCAGCGCGGGAATCCCGGACTGAAACCCGAGTTCACACAATCGGGCGAACTCTCTTGGCAATGGATTCCGAATAAAAAGAATACCGTTATTGTTTCTGCCTATGGACGTTACACAACAAACGTAACGGTTCGCCAACAATTCTTAGAGTTTAGTGAATTTCTTGGAGATACAGTTGTAGTAACCTCATATCAAAATGCAAGCAGCAGCCAAGCCTTGGGATTGGAATTTGTTTCGAAAAACTCCATCAGTAAATCCATTGATATTAGCACTAACATAAACGTTTACAACAGTGCCATTGACGGAACGAACCTCGATCCGAATTTGAAGAACAACATCAGTTCGTTTTGGATCAAGAGTAACATCACTTACAAAGCTCCAAGAAATATTTCCATTCAAGCTATGCTCGACTACAGCAGCAAACGCTCGTTGGAAGTTGGAAGCAGTGAACGCGGTGGTGGCGGCGGTGTTGGTGGAATGGGCATGGGCGGCGGTGGCTGGGGCGGAAGCAACAACACTGTTCAAGGATACATTGAACCAACCTACGGATTGGACCTTTCCATTCGAAAAGAATTTTTAGAAAATAGAAGTTTGGTGCTTTCATTCAGCGCACAAGACGTGTTGCGCACACGTGTTAATATCGTTCACAGCACTTCTCCATATTTCGATCAGATCACTTACAAACGTCGCGATTGGCAAATGTTCCGTTTCAACATTTTATGGAAATTCGGAAAGATGGATTCGCAGTTGTTCAAACGTAAGAACATGAAAATGAACGAAGGCGGGATGGAAGGCTGATTCACGGAGTGAAGATTGGCGGAGCCAAAGATGCATTTGCAAGGTGTTACACAAGGTTGACTTAGTCAAAGATGCTTCGCAAGATTACTTCGTAAAGAGGAGCATTCGTTCTTTCCCCTGTAGATCTTTTTTCAATTCTCCTTTCCAATGAAACTGTTCTCCAAGAGCAAGCGTTTCGCTAGCATAATTCTCGTGTATTTCGAAGAAGACATGTTTGACAGTGTCGGAATTATTCGCAAGTTCTAGAATGCGTCGGTAGAAAAGCAAGGGATCGTTTTCCGGGACGAAGAGCGCGAGGTGTGGTTCGTGTTCAACAACGGAGGCGCGCATTTCACTTCCTTCTGAAACAGTTATGTATGGCGGATTAGAGACGATGGTGTTCCAATTTCCTTCCGGTAAATTTCCTTCGAGAATATCCACTTCCTTCCACTCTACCGCCAACTGAAATTCTTTGGAATTCTTTGAAGCAATTGTTAAGGCTTCTTTCGAAATATCACATCCGGAAACATTCCAAGTGGGTTGTGCTTTCTTTAACGCGAGGGCAATGGCGCCTGAGCCGGTGCCTATGTCTAACACCGAATGATCATTCGGTGCGACGTGATCGTTCTGTGCGATCTGACCTTCAAGGGCCGAATAATTATTCGGTTTTATGGTTTCTAGTATCCATCTCACCAACTCTTCGGTTTCTGGACGAGGGATTAAGACAGCCGGAGAAACATGCAGGTCCATTCCGAAAAAATAGGCTTTGCCCAAAACATATTGAAGCGGCTCTTTATTCGCGATGCGTTTAACTGCTTTGTAGACCAAGAGCATTTGCGATTCACTGATGGAATCGTTTGCTTTCACAATTAAATCCGCAGAAGACAAATTCAAATAATGACGAAAGAGTTCATTCACGATGTTCCTCGATTCACGGGCGTCGTAGACCTCTCCCACTCGCTGAAGCGCGAACTCTTTCAGCGTACCAATTTTGTTATTCGGAAGAATGTGGTTCATTTCACAAAGAAGAAACCGTAACCCTTTCCACCAACTTTCAACGTATAAGAATTAGATCCTGCATCGGTTGAAACAATCTCCAATCCGTCTGTGATCACCTTTCCTTTCCAATAACCCGGAAGTGTAATGTTCACATTCCCCTCGCCTTTCGCGAAGACTGCGATGGAAATTTGATCGAGGTATTTGCGCGCAATCACCAACGCTTTTTCGTCGGCTTGCAACACATACGTTTCACCGTAAATCAGAGGCAAATTCTTTCTTCGCAATTTTACTAATTTCTGAGTTGAAGTTCGAAGTTCTGCTTCTTCGTTGTTCAATTGATCGAAGCGCATCATGCGTCGGTTGTCGGGATCGTTTCCACCCGGCATTCCAATTTCATCTCCGTAATAAATACATGGAATGCCTGGAACACTCATCAAGAATGCGGTGAGCTGTTCCAAGCGAACATACCCAACATTGTCTTTGTGTTCAATCTTACGCGACCATCCGGCTTGCTTCGCGTTCTCTTCGAACTTCACGCTTCCGTCTGCATAAGAAATGAAACGCGCACGGTCTTGATTGCCGGTAATGTTTCCCATCATGTGGTGCGATCCGTAATATTTCGCGCTTTCTTGAATGACTCTTCCCAAATTCGCGAAACTCGTTTCTGATTTTGCGAATGCATCTACCGCAGCGTCGTACAAATTGAAATCGAACTGGGCATCCATTTGCTCGCTTCCGATATACGATTGAATCAACTCTGGGCTTCCGTAGGTCTCTCCAATTTGAAAAACGTTCTTTCCACTTGCCTTCACTTTCGAAGTGAGTGTTGTCCAGAACTCTGTTCGAATGTGCTTCGTAGCATCGTGACGGAATCCGTCGAGATCATAATTGGTTACCCAGAACATAGCGGTGTCGGTTAACGCGCTAATAACTTCAGGTTTTGCAAAATCCCATGTTGGAAGGAAAACGTCGAACCACGTGGTTAAACGCTGATCGTCCCAACGCTCGGTGTTCATACTTCCATCTGGAAGGTACAACGACGTTACCCAGTCTTTGTGTTCTTTAATTAACGGATGATCTTGATGCACGTGGTGCGCAACATAGTCGAGGTACACATTCATCTTGTGTTTGTGCGCGACTTTCAACAAGTTTTTAAATTCTTCTTCTGTTCCGAAACGGTCGTCTATCGTGCGCAATGACGTTGGCCAATACCCATGGTATCCGCTGAACATACTTGTATCTCCGCCTTTGTCCCACAGTCCCCATGCGCCTTCCGCATTTTTGGTAATGGGTGAAATCCAAATGGTATTCGTTCCCAACTTCTTGAAATATCCGTCTTTAATGGCTTGTGTAATTCCAACTAAATCACCACCTAAATTGTTTGCGATGGGCTTAATGCGTGGGTCGTTTGTTGGACGATTGTTTTCCTTCTTTCCATCTTTGAAACGGTCTACCATAGCGAAGTACATGACTGTTGCACGGGTGTCTTTTCGTTTTAGTTGGAAGGACTTCTTCACGGGTCTTCCATAAGACAAAGGAATAAGTACGTCGTTGAAAAGCTGATTTCCATCGTGCGCGTAGGCACGAATGTGCGAGCGTTTCATTTTCAAAGCTTTTGCAGGAATATTGAATTGCAATTGCCATTCGCTCAGATAAGGCTCCTGAACATTTACAACGGAAACAGGAATGCGTTGGTTCTCGAAATAGATCTGTGCGCCTTTCGGTTCTCTACTGCAATGAATGATTATTTTCTTTCCTTTTTGAGAAAGGACTTCCATTGTTTGTTTCGGTGCGGAAGGAATTTCAATGAAATTGTTTTCTCCACCAAGTCCGTTCGGCATTTTGTTTTTGTTGTTCGCGTCTAGCAATTCATCGGTTCCGTTTTCCCAAATACGATACGGATACAAGCCTGGCTCTAAGAATAATTCAACGCTGTACGTACCGTCTTCATTGCGTTTCAACGGTGTTGCATTTTTGTTCCATCCGTTCATTGCCCCAGCAATAAAAACAGAAGAAACATTTTTTTCAAATGTTGGAGTGTAACTAAAGAGGTAAGATTTCTTCGCTGAAGCGAAAACAGGGACGTCGTATTCGTTGCTTTTGGTTTCAATGTTTAAATTGAAAACAGGTTCGTAGTTTCCAATTGGAAAAACCACTTCCCGAGCAGAAGAAAGATTCGTTTTATCATAAGGGCTCGTTGAAATACTCAACACCTCTTCTGGGTTAACGATGTAATTCGAAACGGGGATGCGGACGTAAGTATTTGGAAGATGAATGGGCGAAGCTAACCCGGGCAATTCTGCAACCTTTTTATTTTTCGTCAGAATGCTGCAAGATGAAAGGAATGCAGCAACTGCAAAGAAGGAAATCCATTTATTCATTTCGCTAAGATAAAACACCTATTCGGCGGGCGGCACTTTTCACTTATCTTTCGGCTATGAAATTGAGACGCTTCGCCCCGATTCTATTTTTATTTTGTCTATGCTCAGCTGCAATGGCTCAGTACACGACCAATCCTATGCTGAACACCACTTGGACCAGCTTTGGACTTGGAGCAAATAGTTCCGACAATCTCTCCTATCAATTATTCGCATCGAAGTCGACGTATGAAGAGACGGTTTCAACAACACTGCGTGCGGCCTATTCGCAAGAGTTAATCGAAGGTGCCGACGACAGTATTTTTTTTAGAAAAAACAGATCTCTTGAAGTTGGTGTTTTGTGGGGACAGGTGTGGGGAAGGAAAAATATGTTCTTGGCGGCAAGTGCTGGAATGGGATTAACGCTTCGTCTATATGGAGACAGCGCTATTCAAGTCATTGATCAGTTTGTTTACAAAGTCGGAGCAACCATTGGCGTCCCGGCGCAAATTGAAATGGGATATTTATCGAAAAAAGGCGGCCTGTCACTTATGCTAACAGGTAACTGGAATTTCCGGGAGCCGTATTACGGAGCGTTGCTCTGTTACACGCGGAAGTTGAGTCTGAAATAATGAAGAAAGACATTCAAACCAAAGAAGATATTGTGCAGCTTGTAGACGTGTTTTATAATCGCGTTCTTCAAGATGAAAAACTTGCGCACTTCTTTGCGCATTTGGACTTCGAAATACACAAACCGAAGATGGTTCACTTCTGGTCTTTCGTTTTATTGGATGAACCGGGCTATACCACGAACGTCTTCGACAAACATGCGAATCTTCAAGCAAAGTCTACCGACTTCAACGAATGGGTTGCTCTTTTCCACATGACTGTGAATGAATTGTTCGAAGGTGAAAAGGCTGAAGCTGCAAAGTTTCGCGCAACCACTTTAGGTTATACCTTTGGTTCTAAATTAGACGCACTGAACAATCAATCATGAAGAGCTTATTTGTTTCATTCTTCATTTTCTTATCACTAACATTAAATGCACAATTGCTTTTTCAAGGCGGTGCGTTCTATCAAGAGTCACCTGATATAAATTCAGCTATTGACATCTACAATAGCAGACACTTAAACAATTCCACCGTATTAGAACATCCCATTCGAGGATATAGCGGAAGTGTAGGATATTGCGTTCCATTAAATAAAAAACGTTCACTCTATTTAGCACCTCAGGCTGCATATAGGACAAGAAAATCTGAATTATTGGCCGAAGATTCTCTTCGACTCGATCTTCAAGAGATTCAATTTGGCCTTCAACTTATTACAGGACCGAAAGCTTGGTTTAGTCCAGTTGCAGCTGGACCTTTAGGCACACGCTTCTTTTTATTTGTTGAAGCGGGTATGAATGCGAGTCGAATGACCGTTCAATTTACAGACAGTTCAAAAATATCATCCTCGAATATTCAAAGCATTGCACCTTATGTTCAAGCTGGACTTGGTTATCGCGCTTTGGTTTTCGGAAAGCATTTGGTTATTACTCCCCGTGCTTCTTTCACCGGGTATTACACACAACGCTTTCGAACCGCTGCCACCATAATAAATAAAGATGAGTTGTTTTTGAAATTACCCGCTTCGCTAATGACTCAGAGTTATTCTGTTGGCCTTGAATTCGCATGGATTTTTAAAAAGAAATAAATTCTGAATAACAAAAAACATTTCTTCTGCGTTACTGTAATATGGCAATGAAAAAACTCGCACCTCTTTTTTTCTGTTTTTTAATTATGGCTTTGAATAGCAAAGGCCAAACTTGTGCTGAATCAGAACAAAGACTTCTCCCACTGTACACTTCCTTAGTGCAGGGTAATGAAGCAAATGCTATTGAACAATCTGAAAACATTATTGATGAGCTTGAATTGGCCTCTGCCAACCCCGATTTTTTCTCCTATCCTTTCGAATCTATTCGCATTTTTAAACCGGTATCTTCAGATGGATCTTTGCGTGTTTTTACTTGGAACTATTTGATAGAAGATGGAACATCTCTTTATTTTGGCTGTCTCTTTCACAAACCGAACAAAAAGGAATCACCCATTTTAATTAGATTCAAGTATAAGCCTTCCACCCTTTCTAAATGGGAAACAAAGATTTATGCAGATGAAAAATGGATCGGAGGACTTTATTATGCAATTGCGCCAATGAAAAATGGAAGGAAAGACCCCTTTGCCTACGCGCTCTTGGGATTCGATTCAAAGGATAATTTGACAAATTACAAACTCATTGAAATTCTAACCATCAACGGCTCAAACTGTAAGTTCGGGGGGAATTTCTTCAATGTAAAAGATAAAAATCCTAAGCGAATCGTTTTTGAATACGGCGATCAAGTTACCTGTTCCTTGAAATACTACGACAGAGAACAAATAATTATTGTAGATCATTTGGCACCTCGGGAAACAATTTACGAAGGGTTTTATCCTGAATACGGTCCAGACGGCACATACGACGGTTACAAATTGGAAGAGGGGAAATGGAAATATTATCCAATTATTGATGTTGCTCCTTTCGTTGATAGCCAACGCATTCCTTATAATAATCCTAGGCCATAGGTTTTTCAGTATTTATCTCACAACGTGAAGTCGAATAACACGACCTTCCATCTTCAGAAAATAAAATCCTTCAGTTAGTTTTTCAATGTTCAGCAATTGATTAACAACAGCGATTCTCTCGCTGAATACTTCTTGTCCAAGTGCATTGAAGATGATTACTTGCGAACCCAAATCACTTTCATTCACTTGAATGGTAATTCTTGTTGAAGCTGGATTCGTGACCGCAAGCCACGCATTCATTCCAGCAAACAACGGGAAGAATTTCATTTGCGCTTGCAACGATTATTGATCGGTTACCAAAGGTTCCTTGCACGCAAAGTGCATCGGTAGGAAAGAACTCAGTTATGTCCCACACATTTCCATTAATGAATTTGTATTCATACGAACCCGCAGCCAAATCTAACGTTATCGACCAAATTCCATTTCCTGCATTTGTCAAAGTAAGCACACTCGGATCCCAATTGGGATAGGGATTGTCGATGGTACCGTCACTATTCGCATCTGCGAAGCTTCCTGCGATGTGCACGCCGGTTGGGCTAACGGTTTGGTTCGACATATCTACTTGGAACGTCACTCCGAAAGCAAAGCTTTGGGTGAATGTTACAAATGTCGCAATGAAAAACAGAAGACTGCGCTTTACCATATTCCTTTAATTTAAATTAATTCGGAAGGAAAGGTATAGACGAGTTAATGAAACAAAAAGGGAATTAGTTTAATGAGGACTTCTTGAGCATTTTGTATCGCTCAAATGCTGCCTTCAGTTTTGCATTAGGCTTCGGCGAGTTTGTAATCAAATTCACAAACAACGAGGAGTCGGCTGCACTGAGTTTTAACATATATTGTTGATTCACTTCTTTCATTGTCTATTTGTTAACGTGCAATTGAAACCAATTGGCTATTGCAAATTTAAAATTTTTCTCAAAATAGATAAACTACAATTTGTGAATTTCTATCGGCTGAAGGCATTTGAGGTAAAAGATAATTCAATCTTACCCTCGCTTACCCTCTCTTACCCTCTCTTACCTTTTCTTAACCTCTCTTATCTTCTTTTAACCTTTATATAATCGGCAATTATTTAATAATGGTCATTCGTATATTTGCATCATGTATTGTGCTCAAAAAAACTTTATTAAATTTTTATTCGTTTCGCTTATCGCATTGTGCCAATTCAGTGCATTCGGTCAGCTCGAATACGAATCCCTTTTTGAAAAAAGTCAATTCGATAAAATCAACAAGAAAGTACTGAAAGATTTAACCAAAAAACCTTCAGAGCCCTTTTTGCTTTATACCGCTGCATTTTTATATTCTCAGAAGGAATTTAGCGGCTATGATTATTTCAAAGCCTATACCTATTGCGACAAAAGCCTCTATGCTTTCAAAAACACAAATGACAAGAAAACGATTAAAAAAATTCAGGAGAATACGCTCTCTGCTAATACCCTTCAGAGCCTTTCCCAACACATCTGCTCAATGGAGCTAAGCGAACTGAGCAATCAAAAAGATTTCAAAAGAGCGCAGCGCTTCTTGGATGAATTCAAAAATGCAACCACTAGCGAAAAAAATAAGGCGGAAATTATTCGTGACGAAATGGCTTTAAATATTGCAAAAGAAAAGCAAACTGTAGAAGCATTCGACTATTTCATTTCCACCTATCCGAAATCGACATTTATTAACGATGCAATAAAATTAAGAGATAGAAAAGCACTGGATATTGCTAAAGCAACGAATTCAATTGGAGAACTTGATGATTATTTGAATAAATACCCACGAAGTATTTACCTCGAAGAAGGAACAAATTTCAGGGACAATCTTGCTCTAGCCGACGCTAAAAAAATAGACACAGAACTTTCCTTTACTCAATTTATAGATAAATACCCTCGAAGTATTTACCTTAAAGAAGCGAAGGAATTACGAATTGAGTCAGCATATCGCGAGGCCAAGTTAGCTGCAACTACCGATGCTTACAAGGCATATTGCATGAGCTACCCCAACAGCAAGTACTACACGGAAATAAATAGAATGTATAACGAAATAATATTTCGAGATGTTTTAAAAGTAAAAACCTTTTCCGCTCTATTCGATTATGTTAGGCAAAACCCTAATTCTCATTTGTTGAATGAGGCTACTGCTGAAATGAACCGACTTCACTACTTCGAGAATTGCTCGGGATCAAAAGGGGATTTATTCAAATACGTGAAAAATTTCCAAGACAAATTCTCGTATTCTCAAGCACTAGACACTTTATATTCCTATTTTACAGATTTCCAAGATTATGATGTCTGTGAATTTATTTTAAGAGAATTACCCCACAACAAATTCACCACTGAATGCGAAGAATTCATTCTTAATCAGGCAAGAAAATCAGGTGACTACAATTTGATCAAAGAAATCACAAAAAACCACGGCAAATATTTCCAAAGAATATATTCTGGGCAAGATGAAACGGAATTTGCTAAGCAAGAGCAGGACCTACATATGGAAGTTGGGTGTAATTATGCAAACGAATATGCTTACGATCTATTCATTCAAGAAAGATCAAATACCGATCTTGGCTTCGTAGCCCTTCAGCGGATACTTGAAGAAAGTTTAACTCAAAAGAAATTTCAAATCGCATCAAATAAGCTGAGCAGCTATCGCAGCTCCTTTTCAGAACACCCTTATTCAATTTGGATTAATGAGCTTGATAGTATTTTGAATGCTTCAAGTCAAAGCATAACAATTTCTGCAGAAAAGGACATCAATAGTATTAATGAAGAAATGAACCCCATTCCATCGTTTGATGGAAAGTCACTCTTCTTCTGCGGAAAGAGCCGAAAAGACAATATTGGCGGTGAAGATATTTTTGTTTCACAATTAGGGAAAAGTAAAACCTTCACCAATGCGAAAACTATAAAAAGCATTTGCACAAGTAACAACGAAGCCCCTGTTTCTATTAGTGCCGATGGAAATACCTTACTCACTTGGTCTTCCAACGGCAGTGGTGATATTTACTTTTCGAGTAAACTCGTTACTGGAGAGTATTCAGCCCCCATGCCGTTTCCATCACCCATAAATTTACCTTATTCCTATGAAGCAGACGCTATGCTAACAGCAGACGGCAAAGGAATTTTCTTCATTTCTAATCGCGAAGGAGGATTTAATTATTCCTCCACCAATTCCACTGTTACATTCCACGGGGACAATAATTACTCAACAGACATTTATTATTCCTATTTGCTTCCTACCAATCAATGGTCCGAACCCGTTGCGTTAGACGGCAATATAAATACACCATACGCTGAACGAAGCCCCTATTTTCATCCCGATGGAAAAACACTTTATTTCAGTTCCGACGGTCATGGTGGATTGGGAAGAATGGACGTTTTCAAAACATCGATTATTTCAGAAAACGATTTTATTCATTGGCGAGAAATTGAAAACTTAGGGAAAGAGATAAATACTCCACGAAACGACTGGGGATTTAAATTTTCTACTGATGGAACCAAGGCCTATTTCTCGAGTGAATCCGGGCAAAAAAGCGAGTCAAGCGTTGTTCTTTTGCTCGATGTGTCGGGAAGTATGTCGGGAACCAAAATCGAATCACTCAAAACATCTGCGAAAGAAACCGCAGATTTTTCCATTCAAAATAATTCAGAAATTGCAATTTTAGCGTTTGATGGAAGTGCACAAACTCCCATTAACTTTTACCTTTCCTTTACAAAGGACTTAAAAGTTATCTACTCGTTTATAGACGGATTGAACGCTGGAGGGGGAACACCCATGTACCAAGCTTATGCAGAAGCTTGTCAATATATGCGCAATTACGCATCATCTGCTTCCAAATCTAAATCGATTATTTTAATGACCGACGGTGTTGCAGACCAGAGCGTGCCCCTGCAGAATAAACTTCAAGAAATAAAAAATAAAGGGCTTATTTATCCAACACAATGCATAGCGCTAGAAGTGCCTCAGAACAGCCAAGCATACATAGACCTAAATACCATAGCTCTGTTTTCAAAGGGAAAACTCTTTCATGCTGAACAAGCGGCTCAATTGAATGTGGCCTTCGCGGAAGCCAGCAAAGAAATTTATAGCTTTAATTCCCAAACCACGAATAGAGACATTTACTCCATTGAATTACCGATTTACTTGCGTCCTGGAATGGTCGCTACTATATCAGGAAAGTTAAAAGACAGCAAAGACCAGCCAGTATCGGCTAAGATGAAATGGGAAGATCTTGAGACGAATAAAGAAGTTGGCGAATCGAAATCTGACCCTACCGACGGTTCTTTCTTCATTGCATTGCCGGTTGGGAAAAATTACGGCTATTTTGCCGAGACCGAAGACTATTATCCACTTTCAGGCAATGTAGATTTGCGAAAAGAAACCAAAGGAATTCAAATTGTTGAAGAATTTAAGCTTGTTTCTTTCGAGGAATTAAAATCGAAGAACGCATCAGTAACCATTAACAACGTGTTCTTCGATTTCGGGAAATATGACTTGCTAACAACCTCCATTCTTGAACTGAATAGATTCGCAAATATCATTAACACTTTCCAGCGTAAAATTGAGATTAGTGGTCATACCGACAATGTTGGAGACGATGCTAATAACCTTGTCCTCTCTGAAAAAAGAGCCGAAAGTGTTCGGAATTATTTGATATCTATTGGATGCAGTTCCGAATTACTTATTTCTAAAGGATACGGTGAATCTAAACCCGTACATTTGAACGATACCGATAACAACAGAGCTAAAAACAGACGTGTTGAATTTAAATTCATAGACTAACTTTTATTATGAAAAAAATACCTGTAATTCTTTCCCTACTTTTCTTTTTTACAACCGCAATCGCTCAGAAAAAAGACATTTCTAAGATCTCCAAAAACACGGCTCAAGGAAAATATACCGAAGCACAAAAACAGCTCGATGAATACAAAGCTGAAAATGGGCAAGACGCGGCGTATTTGTTTTTCCTCGTTCAAAATAAAATAGCCCAGCCCCTTGAGAAATTGGAACTAAAAACGTGTGTCGCTCAATTACAAGAAAGTGCTCGAACGTTCTATTCACTAAACGAAAAAGACCGCGAATATTATTGTAAAAAACTAGCATTCTGTGAAACTTCTTCTGCCAATAGTTTAAAGGATGTTCTAAAACTCTACTGGAAAACAGTTCAAAAAGAGAGAAATCTCGAAGAGATAAAACAATTTCTTACAGAATTTCCAAATCAGGATTTTCAATCCGAAGTGATTCAACTACGAGATGAACTTGCGTTTTCTAGTATTCAGAACTCTACCAACGAAGATGATTTTAAATCTTACATTTCCAAATACCCATCTTCAGCGTTCAAGAATAAAGCTCAACAAAAACTTGAAGAGCTTGCCTATGCTGCTGCCGATTCCAAAAACACCGTTGGAGAATTTAAGGTTTTTATTCAACTCTACCCCAATTCCTCTCTTGTATCTATGGCTCAAGAAAAAATTCTGGACCTCGAATGGAAAAGCACGAAAGAAGGAAACGATTTGGCGCTGCTCAGAAAATTCAATTCCGAACATGCGAATTGCATTTACACAACTGAATGTAAAAAGCTCATAGCTTCAGGCGAATGGCGAATACTCAGTTCCAGCGAAGACGCAAAAGCAATTGAAGAATGGGCTGTAAAAAACGCTCAGTATCCAGAAGCATCGCTAGCGAATGCAAAAGCGCGCGAACTAAAAGACTTTGTTTTACCCTACATTACTAAGAATAGAACATTTAAATTCTTTTATGTTCTAGATAAAAAAATAGACGAGACCAATGAGTACAAACAAGTCAGTCGCCTAGACAATGGAAATTTCGTAGTTCTCCAAAATAATTTAATTGGAATGGTTGATAGAAAAGGCAAAGTTATTTTACCACTTCAGTTTCTGAAATTAGAAAAATTAGAATCCAACTTTCTTGCTTTCGGAAATAATAAATACCAAATAATTAGCCCGAAAGGAGAAATCATTAAAGATTTGAATTATAAGTTCGTTTCAACATTATACAGCAACAACTACAAATACTGTATCGTATGGAATTTAGTTAACGGCGTTAAAAAATGTGGCATCATCGATTCCGAAGGCAATGAGATTATCCCTGTCAAATATGATTACATCGAAGAGATTAAATCTGGCTTCTTGCTTTACACCAAAGGAAAGCCGAAGAACCTCTGCGACTTAGCAAGAACGGATGGCAAAGTAATCTTGAGTAAAATTGAAACAGCTTATTGCAACGTTGATGGTTATTACATGTTTGTAAGAAATAACAAAAATGGGGTCGTTTCCACTAGCGGAAAAATTCTTGTTCAGCCCGTTTACTCAGATATTTCTATAGCAGAACCCAATCAGTTTATCGTAAACTCAGACAACAACCAAAGAAGCATAATCGATTCAACTGGAAACGAGCTGTTGCGCAGTGGCAATTATAATACCCTATGGCATCTTTCAAATGGAATCTATAGCGTAGGAGATTATCAAAAATTTAATTTATATGATGCAAATTCAGGTCGATATTTCGGGTCATCGGGATACGAAAATGTTAATGCGTGGTCTAGCCCCAATTACCTTGTTCTTCGCAAAGGAAAAGAACTAGAAATTATTGAAACAGCTACGCGTAAATCAATTAAAAAAACCAATATCGAAGATCACTCTTCTGAAGATGAATACGAAGGAGACGGATATGATGGGGAGGGAGAAATGTCAATTTCGGAGTATTCCTCCACTGAATTCGATGAGTACCTCAAACCTGAATTCTCAGTTCCAACGACGGCCTATATAAGTGGAAGCTACGAGACAACTCGCAACTACGTTGTAACGAAATACAGCAACATTAATGAACTTGGCAATTCTATTTTAATAGACAATACATCCGGTGCCATATCTGTCTATCCAAATTATTATTCCGTTGTAACCTTTTCTAACAATGCAATAGGACTGGCACAATATGAAAACGATGCATACAAGCTTGTAGACCCAAACAATAAGACCATTAAAGAATCTGTAATTTGGGCTTCCGGCTTATCGGACAACGAAATTGTATATTCCACTAATGTTGGAAATTTAAAAACATCTTATTTGTTGAATACCTCAACCAATAAATCAAAAGAAATTGGTGTTGATATTTCGAATTACGCAAGCATAGATGACTACAGCAGGTATACCTTCAAAGACATATTAATTTATGAGCTTTCTGACGGAACCAAACTTTTCGACAGTAACATAGATTTCAACAAATACGAATCTGATCAATTAAATTCAAAGGCATCAACTAATTATTACAATAAGAACTATTCAGAAGCCATTCGCCTTTATCAGGAAAGCTTAAAATTGGTTCCTCGAAATTTTTCTGTTTACATCAATTTGTCGAATTGCTATCGCGACAACTACCAATATTCCGATGCAATGCAATGGATTAATAAAGCATTAATCGAAGATCCCGTATTCAATGAAGGTTACTACACCTCTAGAATTGCTCTTTACGAAAAGCAAGATAATAAATATGGCATGGCTGTAGATTACTATACACTTGCGACTAAATCGAAATACTCGAGCTTAGCTTACTACCGCCTATCCGCATATTACTACAATCAAACGAATTATTTCTACGAAACCATTAGAGTTTGTAACGAAGCAATTTCAAAGAATAAAGGTTTACAAAAAGATAGTAATAAAGCAGGATTGTATAATAACCTCGGAAACGCACATTTCAATTTAGGACAATACTCAGCAGCCCTTAGCGATTTCAATAACGCATTTAAATCTGAACTGGATTATAACAAAGACGGCCGCGCCATGTATTTGGAAAACATCGGTATTAGTTATTTAAATTTGCGCAATAATGCAATGGCATGCAAATACTTCAAGCAAGCTTGTGGGCTCGGCAGATGCACGAATAATTGGCGTTGTAGATAATTTGGATTGAAAAAATTGACCGGTAAAAATAAAATTGAACAATAAATAATCTCGACAAAAATGAAACTTCGTCTAATTATTCTTTTATCTATTCTCACATTAACCACTGCCGCGCAAACGACAAATCCAAAGAGAACTGTTCTTTTCACTATGCTTCCTACTGAGCATATTTACGCCGACGAATATTTTCTTGCTCAATCATCCAGCGCACGCAAATTCTCATGTATTTTAATCGATGAGACTAAAAACAATTTAACCTTTGTTTTCAACGGGACAAGAATAAAAACAGTCCCTGGTTTCAACCCTCTCGATGTACTTGAAATAAATTACCTTAATTCAACTGAAACAAATGGATACAAATTTCGCTATGTAATTAAGGACAATAACGGTAAAGAACAGCATTATATGAACTGCTTCGGCGAAAACCTCGGACCTTACGAACGAGCAGAGTTTTATACTCCCTGGGAATACTCAGATCCTGCGGGGTCGGAAAAAATTTATTTTTATTATGAACTCGGTGGACGGTGGTATGCGAAAACACCTACAAAGAATATCCTGCTTTCCAAAGGAGATAATTATTCCAATCCCACTAATACAAGTAAAAGTGGACCGTACGATTACAAATGGATAAATGATAATTATTACATTACGTACAACGGGGTTGTCAGAAACAACCAAACTTTTTCCTATATATGGGATTTTCATTCCAAAGGAGAGAATTTTGCATTCTGCTATTCTGAAGAAGGGTTTGACTACATCAATATTAATAACGAAATATTCGGCCCGTTGAGAAAAGTAAGCTTTTTCGAAACTACTGATTTCAACAGTTATTCGTTTTATTACAACGACAACGATGGAATCTGGCATTACATAAATGGAGACACGAATGTCAAAACTAGGTTTTCAGGGTCAACAGACAGCTACCTTGAGGAGCTTATGTCATCTGGGACCAATATTGACATTTATTCAGAGAACCTTGAACATACAATGATATCAGACTATCGCTATGAATACGTTGTAATTGACGGAGAAAGTTATGGAAAGTCACCAGCCTTTCAGGCTTGGTATGATTCAGATAAAAAATCATTTATTTGGAGCGCCATTGAAGGAAAAGAACTCGTAGTTTATGAATTTAAATTGTAGATATCTCTTTCTGCTTGTTACGTCATGGCTCATTCTTCCTAATCTATCTCTTGGGCAAGCGCAAGAATTTCAAAACAATTACAAATCTGAATGCGCGTTCGCGAAGGAATTATTCTTTAAAAACAAAGAAAAAGTAGATAAAGCAGCAAAATCTTGCCGGACTAATTCAGCTTTTTTATATTCCATTGTCGCTCCAGAAGTCACTCAATTCAGCTACTTGAGTAATAAGCTTGAAAATTACTCACTGAAAGTATTCTATGTTCAAGGCGGAAAGGATTACGCTAATTTCTCCATTGGTCACTTTCAAATGAAGCCTTCGTTCATTGAAGAACTCGAAAAAGAAATTAGCAATTCCAAAACTCTCAGCAAAACACTTAAATTTTGTTTGATTGATAATCCTACAGAACGATCAGCGCGAGTGACAAGGCTAGAAAGACTAGAAACTTTTGAGTGGCAGTTGATCTACTTAACTGCTTTCTACCAAGTTCTCGAATTAAAATACAAGAATCTAACATTCGAAAACTCTAAAGAAAAACTAAGATTTTACGCAACCGCCTATAACTCGGGATTTAACAAACCCATTGAACAACTAAAACGATTGCAAACCAAAAACTATTTCCCACATTTCTCTGAAAAGAAATATAACTATGCTGATTTAGCTTGTTGGTTTTTGGAAGAGCTCAATTAAGGAAAATCTCTTGTGCCTTGAGGATTCATTTTTACCCTTCCACAAACGGCTTCAATATATTCGCCCAAAGCACATACCCTGCTCCGTTCAGATGAATGCCGTCTACGCTGTACTTCGCATTTAATTGTCCGGTTAACTCTAGCTGCGGATATACGTTCACAAATGTTATTTTCTTCTCTCTAGCTAACTCTTCTAGCGAGGTGTTCAGCTTAACTACTTGTGCATTCACTCGTTCATTGCAGAAGGTTGGATAACGAGGAGCGCTATTCTCTACTGGAAATGTGCTTTGGATAAAGATTTTCGTTGATTTACATTCTCGTTGAAGAATATCAATCAGCGACCTGTAGTTTTTCAAAATGCTATCATTTGAAACTCCTGTCCCCAAATCATTGATTCCCATTTCAATAAAAATCTTACTCGGATGGAGTTCTATAACTGAATTAATTCTGCCTAAAATAGCCGCTGACACATCGCCGTTGATGCCTCTATTTTTAATTCTCAAACCTGGGAAAAATTCTGAAAGCTCGAAATTCTGTGTTAGACTATTTCCAAGAAAAACGATTGAATGACTATCCTTCGGAAGCGACTCGAATAATTCTTGCCTGTTCAACCAATAGGTCATTTCTGACCGTTTCTCCTCTATACGGGGAATTTGAGAATCAGAATCCCTACTTTCTTGATTCGTTAGAATAAAAAATAAGGCTACAATATTCAAACTTATTGATAACAGGAAAAGCCATTTGAAGTTTTTCATGTAGAACCTGAAAATTTAGATTTCCCAGCTTTAATGGCCTGCTCCCTATTCATTCTGCTACCAAAATCGTAAAGAGATACCTGAAGTTTCTTCGACGGTATAACAAGATCAAGCATCTAAGAATTTAAATCGATTCAATTGAAATTACTAACAGAATTTTTTCACAGCGAACAAACCTTTCTTCGCAGTTTCAAAAAACAACTCGTCCAAATTTAATATTTCCAAGTTGTCTCGACAAGATTTAAAAGAAAACTCATCTTCTTCAAGTATAAATTTCAATTGATTTCTGTCATTGAAATCAACTCCTTGGGCCGCGTAACGAGGATCAAATAGGCGAGAGTAACCTTCATTCAAGTATTCACTAAGAGACTTGTTGTATCCTGCATAGAATTCATCGAACCAACCGTCAGCCTTAAAAATTGCTTCGTTAAAATGATGCAATAAGTAATAAGGAGTAACATCTTCTATATTCTTGAAAACAAAAAAAGCATTGTACCATTCTGTCGGTATAATTGCCGTCAATACCTTAAACCCTTCTTTCTCCAGGGATTGAATAATTTCATACAAAACAGACCTTGTGATTTGTCTCTTGTCATAATCCTCTTCAAACTTTGAAAGTATTTCCAAAACACTCTTTGAAGCATCTTCGCCAATAATTTTCAATAAAGGATTCAAATTTTCACTATATAGTACACAAGGCGCCAACATAGGATCGTCAGAACCACCCTCTGTCCATTCTACGTATAGGCACGGTGTTTTGTAACCGTAGTCTTTGTTGTCCAACACGTTCTTTAGTAAGTCTGGCAAATTGCTCTCGTTCTTTGAACTAGAAACTAGGATTTCATTTAAATAATCGGTCTGCATTTGTGAAAATATAAGGTTGTTAAATACATGCTGCGTTGTACAAATATAATCAGTTCTTTTATGGTTTAACTCCTACCCCTCTCTCCTCTCGAATATATTTATTAAAACAAATTGTTATTTTTTTTCGAACTAAATTTCTTCTTCCAAAAAACCGAATTTATAATGCAACGAAAGTTTCTCAGGAATAATGCAAACCTCGGTATAGCCTGTTGGATAAGTCAATTCCTCCTTCGAATAATCCTTTTTCAGATGAGAGCTGTAATTTTCAAAATATTCTTTCGATTTTTTGCACGAAAACAATTTGCCGTATTTAAAAAGGGTACCTGAATTTAAACTGCTTATACCCATTAAAGTCTCGTATGCTTCATTGTTAGGATAAACCTTAACATCTGAGAAAAGACTGCAAAAGGCATATATCTTTTTCCTACCTAAGAAATACTGGTTGTACTCACCCTTTTCCATTTTCTCTATTTTCGCGACCATCTTTTCCACTTTATCCTTTATCTTTTTCTTATCGGAATCAACTTTCCAATTGTTAAAACCTGCCCCGTGCTGCAGAAGATTTAGCATATGTCCAAATTCAATGAAATATACATAATCATCGATACCTACTACCAAATCCAACCTATTGGCCTCCATTAAATTTAAATGGATCCGATCTCCAAAACTCTTATTTAACCAGGAGCCAAATTTGAAGCGAATGGTCGGCTCTACCGAGCTCTGCAGCAAACAATACTCAATATCCGAATCTTGTTGAGCACTTTCTTCTAAAAACCTGCTAAACAATTCTTCAATTTCCATTTTATTATTACTTTACTTTTAGGGCACAGCCTGTAAGTTGATGTTTGAATTTTGAATCTATGCGAGCAAGGTAACCTTTCCAAAGGCATTTCCCGAATTAGATTAATTACCCCTTCTGAACCTCACAATAAGTTTCGTCGAAATCGTTGATGGTTATTACAGGAAGCATGTCCGGATTTGAAGAAGAGATCATTTCGAAAAATCCGGCACACAAACTTTCCAAGTCGCCCGAGGAGTATGGAGTTCCAATAAAAATCAATATAGCGTTCCCTTCATCATAGCAAATCGACTCGTTAAACTCTAATTCATTCGATTCCAAATCAGCAATTCCTCCTCCGAAATCATTGTTCTCTCTAGCGAAATCCGCAAAGAAAGCTTCGTCCAACTCTGCTGGAGTCTTCTTTGATTTTAATGTTTTCTTTAGCTCGTCGAGTCGTGACTTTAAATCAGTTACCGGCTTTTGCTCATTCTTGTTGTAGCTGAAACCGTCTGGTCTTTCGTAATCAATGTAGTTGATGAAGTTAATTACCGTTGAAACTTGATCCAATAACGTTTCCTTGTTAAAATCAAGAATACAAGTGAAACAAAGTGTAGATTGATGCGCCATAGGATACTATAAAATACTTGAATTAAAAACAGTTACGTCATAAGGACCAACATTGAATTTTTGCCCTAAAAACTCTCGTATTCTGTTACCGTCTCTTGATAAATGATCAGGAATTTCAAATACTTCCTCGTGGGTTGCTGAACCACCTCCGTGGTACTTCGGACATTTATAACTCACCTTGACCTGTGCCATAAAATAAATATTTTTAATAATTTCTTTCCAAATATATACACTCCTTCACGACCCTCAAACAATTCCTGTACTTTTACACCATTATTCCAAAACATGAAATACACCTCTGCCCTATCCATACTTCTTTGCCTTTCCCTTCTCTCGCTATCGTTTGAATCGTCCGCTCAAATTCTAAACATCGAAGACCCTACGCTTACCAAAGACTCTTTAAGCAAACATGACTTCAAATATGGATTCGGGGCGAATTTCAACCTTTCACAACAGAATGAAACCGTTTATGAAATAGACGGGCTGTTGGAAAGCGTTTATCATTACAACGACAAACATCAGGTGTTGTTAAACGGACAGTATTTCAATACAGGTATCGTAGGGACAGAATTGATTAACGGCGGGTTTATTCATCTTCGCTACACACCAAACTTTTTGAATAAAGTGGCGCCACAGCTTTTCGCGCAGCACCAACTCGATCGCGGTCGCGGTTTGGTTCAGCGACAATTACTCGGAGGAAACCTTCGCTGGCAAGCCCTGAAAAAAGATAAAATAAGCATTCAAGTGGCTACCGGAATATTTTACGAAAATGAAATTTGGAATATTTCTGGATCTCCCGATTCACAAGAAGGACAGCTTCGCAATGGCGTAATAAAATCGAACAACATGCTCCGACTCTATTTTCAAATTGGAAAAAAAACAGAATTGAGTATCGTGAATTATTATCAGCTACCCTTTGCAAATGCTCATGGCGCCATGCGATTGGCTAGCAACATAAGTCTCTCGACTGAAATATCCGACCGCTTTCAATTGCAAATCAATTTTAGTTCCATGTACGATGCGCGTCCGCTTATTGCCATTGATAATTTTTATTATACCTTTTCAAACGGTTTCGGATATGAGAACAAATAAAAACATGAGAAATTTTATTTTATCAGCAACCCTGCTTTCTATGTCTTTCGGGGTTCTTGGGCAAAGCTGCCTTTATAAGAACCCTTTGTGCTTTTACAACACCGATGTGTTAAGCTATTTAAAAATCTTGCATCAAAACCAGCAATACGAAAAGATGGTTCCGTTTTTTTACGGTCCTTACGTCAGTTCAATGAAACGTTCTGCATTCATTGAAACTCTCGGAGAACAAGACTTCGGTTACACCATGAAACGCGCTGGTGTGAAAGAATTAAGTACCGGAAACTGGTCTCTTACGTATCAACGCACCCTACTCGGAACCAGCACAAATTTCAAAATAAATTGCGCACTCGTGAACGACACCTGTCGTGTTTATTTAGACGACAAGGCTTGGAAAGTTATTTTTCCAAATTAAAAAAATGGTCTAAACGTTTATTTCGCCAATCCAAATTTACCAGGAAAATCTTTTTGAAGATCGGAAACAACAGTTGAAATTTCTTGACTCAACAATTCCATTTCAGTTAAATTATTTGTGAATTTTTTGAAATTTAGTTCAAATGGAAATTCACTGAAATTCTTTGTCTGAACATCGAATCGCATACTAATGTGACCGTGCCATTCCGTTGGGACTATTCGAACATATCTTCCAACTGCATTGGATTCTAACGCAACTTCTACAACCGTTTTTTGATCGCAATTCCCTTCGAACCCCGCGCCAATTTCTTCGAATTTCTTTCCATCTACACTTACCAGAATCTTGAATTTCGATACCCACTGCTCCCTGTTGTATCTTCCTTGAATAGCCACCTTCTGAATGAGTTTCTTCTCGCCAAAATCGGCTTGAATCCATTGATTCAGATCGTTCGTTTTGGTAGACCAATTCGCAATACCCTCTTCCAAATTTAATTTCGCCTGCTCATGTCCGTGTTTCTTATTCCAAGAAGAACTTGCAGAAACAACAGCTCCTGAATTGTTCCAAACATTCCATTCCGATGGGTGCTCTGCACTTTCTTGATTTTCTGAAATAACAGTCCACCCTTCATTGCTTCCGGCATAAGACCTCAAGCTCTGTGTTAATTGCACATTGCTTGTATCACTTTCCAATTGAACTGAAACAAATGGCAACATCTGATGGTTGCTGAAATCTATTCCCCAGCGCAGCGTTTGCGATTTGTGATTCTCATTCATGGAAACACAATCGCTATACTTCAACTGCTGAAAGATTCTTCGCTCTGACCTTCTCTTGTTCGAAAGCAATGGTTCAATTTTAGTCGACACTGCTTCCAACAACGAATCAACAGCTGGCTGATTCGAAGTGAACTGTTCATGACTGTATTGAAATCCAAGAGGATTCACGGCTTCATTAGCGAAAAGAAGAACGAGTGCTTCCAATGCATTCACAACAAATGCGGGTGCGTTGTTTACGAGTTCAGTCATTTCAACATGACTGTAACGCACTAACCAAATCCCTTTTCTTTCAAACACTTCAACATCTGCATCTTGCAGTTCAAAAGATGAGAACGCTTTCGAAATAGCGCTGTGCCAAGCGTTGAATCCTTCTGTTGCAGAGAACTTCAATTCAACATAAAATTTCTTCTTGAGGTAATCGAAATAAACCTGACAATGGAAACTAACCTTTTGCTTTTCCTCGGTAGCGTCTAAGGTGTATCCTACGAAACCGTTGATGAGATTCTCTGAAACGGTTCCTGAATTGTTGCTAACTGCATGTGTCGATCTAAATGTTGAAATAACTTGAACCAAGTCGTTGAGCAAAATTTTGCACGCATCGAAATGAATTTTGAAAGGATCCTCGGGCTCTGAAGCAATGAGGGTGTAATCGTTTATTATTTCCGGAATTATTCCATTGAATAAATTGAAAGAAATATCGAATGACGTGGAAATAGCCTGAGGGTTATTCGTTAAATCTTCAGGTAACAGCATAAATTGAATCTGCTCGAAATTATAATCTTCGCGCAACACCCATTCGTATTCGGAAACCGCATTGCTCAGCGTGTCGAACGCCGAATTGTTGTAATTCCACAAGAACAGGTTTTCATATTTCGAAATTTCCTTGCCGTAATTTTTCACGAATTCATCGAGCACGCGACGCGTCACTTGTTTCAGCAAATGATAATTTTCAATCTTGGAATAATCCTTCCAATCGGGTAAAAGACCTATGGCTACACTTCCATCTTGATAAACGCTCACATGCAGCGCAATGAATGATTTGGTTAGTACATTCTTCGGATAAAAACACGTCCAAATGTACCCTGTCATGGCGCCAATTTGCCATTGATTCACATGGGCATCCCACGTTAAAGACCCTTCGGAATCGAATGCATTCAATTTCGTTTTTACAAAATGAAGAACATCTGAAAAGGCCTGTTTGTGCAGGTTCTCTTTAGAACCGCTTACGGAAACATCTCCGGTAATCTTGTAATTGCTATCGCCTACTCCTTTGTTCAACGTATGAATCGAGCGAATCCAATTTCTTGCATTGTGCATGCGCACGAACGCATCGAGTTGCGTGGGGTTGAAATTTATCTGAGTCGATTGTCTCGCCACTAGCGGATCAATATTCAATGCGGCGGCCCGCTCATCTACTATTGTTTCGAACATTACCGCATCAACACCATACTGCTCACCCATTAATCGAAGAACAAAATCGTTGAATGATTTTGATTGAATGGCTTCATCAATTGCATCTATAAAACGCTTGTCCACTTCCGGAAACGGATCTTCAATGTTCATCGATTTCGCAACATCTATAACCAATGATTTCATCTCTGCAGACGACAATCCTAATTTCACACGCGATATCGATTCGAAGAATTTAAACTCTTCTAGACTTATCTGTTCGTCGTCGAGCGCAACCACAATTTGTTCCTTCAACTCCTCTACTGAAGCCATTTTCCGAAGGTTCTCATTTTCTTTTTCAATGAAAGCCAACGCCTCTTCACTCGCCTGAAGCAAAACCTTCCAATCACTAACAATTAAATCGAAGTCTTCATTCACTAAAACGCGAATTCCTTTTTCAAGGTTATGACTAAAGCTTACTTCTTCATACTCGCTGGAATCTTCTGATTCAATTTGAAGGGTATTGGACTCACTCTCTGAAACGCGATAAAAGCGATAAGACCAGGCGTCGTGAAGTTGCTCTATCAAGAACATTAAGGCCTTTTCAAGGGGTGGATTAATTGCATTGAAATAATCTTCGTTGTGCGGCCAGTTTACTTCTTTGTCCTTCACCACTTTGTGCGGATGCGCCACACGGTTTCTAAGATTTACGACCTTATCGAAAAACTTAATCACATTGGTTTTTCCTTGAGGCGCAAGGGCAACTTTATTCGCTTCGGCTTCTAGAATCAAACCTTCGAGATTATCTATTTTCCCCTTCACTGCATCGAACAACACTTCAAATCTCTTCACTTCGGGCCATTCATTGTTTTCCCAAACGAGATTATTCAATTTCGATTTATAACCGCCCTTGTTTAACACTTCCATGGTTGAACGAAGGAAGAGTAAGTAGGTTCCGAAACTTAAATTTCTATTGTTCTTCAACAACAGTTTTTCCAATTCCAACGAAGAAATTCCGCTGTATTTATACTCGCCTAAAACAAAGGCGCACACGTGAATAAGCAGGCCCTCGCTCAGATCTAACAGATATTTTTGTCGCGCAGATTTCTCTCTGCATCTTTCGATATCCTCTAAGACATCGCGAAAATTTTTAGGAAGGTCTTGCTGATTCATTGCTTTTAATATTTATTTATTCTTTCGACAGAGGATATATTCCTGCCAGAATTCTGTTGATTTTTCAAACTCCTCTGCCGTTTGTCCTTCATAAGGAAAAGAAAGAGAATACCCTCCAGGGAAGGCGGTAACGATGGAAGATTGACCGTTATTCTTTTCCGTAATTACACAAAATTCATAAGCCAATTCGAGTTCCTCCAATAAGGCCACTTCCACTTGAAATCCGTTGCGTGTCTCTAAAATAATATTTTCTATAGTCACGCAGTTTCGTTCGATAATGCCGGAATAACCAACAGCTTCAGCGGCATGAAAGATTAGCGCTTCGCGGAATTCCGATTGCGAAATTACCTCAGACGGTTCGCAGCTATTTATGTATTCATGCAACTCTCTTGGACTTGCAAATACGTGCGTAAAAAACACACTCCCGGCTGAATTGGAATTACCGAAATGAATTGCCAGATGCTTTTCTGCTTTTTCGGTTAACTCAATCATTCTTAAAAAATGAATTCACACCCTTCCAAAACTTTTTTGAATGGTATGGGAAAAGATATATTAAAGCTGGGATAGCAATGCCCACAGTGATAGCAGTCGTTAAAACACTGAACAAGGTGCTATCTATTTCCCAATATTCTTTAGCCGCATCAGCCGCTTCTAGAACTGGGTCAATGATAGAGATTGATGATATGATTGAAATTACGGTTAGCAAAGCAGCTTGTCTTTTCTCTTGCTGTTCTTGAATATTCGCGGCTAAACTCTTCAACCTTTTTTCAAAGTTTTTAATCTCTAATTCAACACCCAGCGCTGCCCTCATTTTCGAATAAATTAAGTTGGGAAGGAAGTCGAATGAAATATGACTAAAGTTGTATTCATTTATAAAATCTTCGAATCGCGATTTATATTGAACGGGATCTTCTTTGAACTTCGCATTGAATCTGAAAACGTTGTATTTCAGATGCAAATTGAAAAGATAAATTGAAAAATAAATTCGATTGTACGAACCGAAATTGAATGGATTAAGAGCTCCACTGGAATAAAACAAATTGTGTCCAATTACGGTATATGAGTCCAACAGAGCAAGCGCGGTACTCGAATTGAAGGCGCTTACGCGGTGTTTCATTATTTCTTTGAAATACTCGGCCGAAGGTGTGAAATAGTTTCCACTGGCAACACATCCTAGCATTGAACCGGTGCCTATTTCATAAAGCAAGTGATCGCGGTTGTAATCTTTTCCGGCAGAGGTTTCATCGACACTAAACGCAGAATATATCTTGAATTTCGAACCGCTGTATTCGTCTGAATCTACAAAGTTTGATGGGTTCGAACGCAGGGATACACCATCTAATGCGTATTTGGAAATCCACTCGTGTAATTCAATGCTTTCATTTTCAATCCGAGCCCCGAAGGACTTTAGAAAAAAAAGCAAATCTGAAACGTAACTGAATTCGAGTTCCTGAGCATCCACTGAAATGGAGAAGACACCAATTTGATTGTCGAATAGATGTAGTTCAATTTCATTTACGTTACCAACGATTTCATTTCCTTGCTTTAGGAATTGAATGCGCTGATTGCATTTCTTGCTGTATGATTGAACAGCATTCTCGGCCGATTGCGTGAGCATGAGTTCATTGAACTCTTTGTAGTACTTATCGCGATAGAACTGCTCGGTACTCTCCCTTTCTTTCGGGTTGTTGCTGTGAATACTTTCGAAACCCAAATCACTTGAAAGTCTCGCAGCGAATTTTTTATTGTAATCAAATATCCCCACCACCTTAATGATGGCGGCTTCTATTTTTGGCATTGTGTTTTCGGTCATGATATCTAACTATTCTTTTTTAGCTTTTAAACTTCGCTCTCTCAACTGAATTAAAAATTCCTCCAAAGCTGTTTTATCATCGTCGATGTTTGCGACTATCGTTTCAATTCCTTTTTCATTCAACAGTGCACGCTTCACGGGGTTATCTTCCACCATAAAAATATAGGACTTTGGCTTAACTCCGTGGTAACCGCTGTTCGACCAATACTTATTCATTTTATAGATCATGTATCGGATATTGATGTCACTTAAGGAATAACCAATGAACAAAATGGTTTTACCCATGGTATCGGAGCGTAGTTTCATGTCTAAAGGACTATCGAGCGAGAGTCTCTCGAAATAACTCGATTCAGAGAGTACGATTGATTCATCATCATCAAAGTCACCGTGAAATTTCACTATTTGTGTGACGCCGCTAGTGATTTTTGTTAAGTCGAAGATATTGGTGATTTTCGTGTAGTCTTTTTTGTAATGGTCGTATGCAAATTCAACCCAGCGATCATAATTCGTGGTGTAGATTATTGGAAAATCTAACTCAACCAGTGTTTTAAATATTTGTGAATTTGCCAATTCAATTTTGTTTGAATGAAAATTCACATCCATCCAACTTCTTAAAGGTCCTATTGAACCTTTTTTAAGCTTGTAGTATTCTGAAAGCTCATAGAAATCTCCGGACTTTTTAAATTTCTCTGAATCTATGTTCAGTTCTTTTGCCATGAGGTCTATGAGTGTATTCCACGAGGGCAAACCTAAATTTATGGTTAACCCGGCGCCGACAAAGAGCACAACATCTCTGTCTCTAATTTCATTAATTAGATCTTCCTTGATGTATAACATCGATAAGTACTTTTTTGATTATTCTTCTTCTAAATCGTGATCGTACCAATCCTCGTCGGATATTTTATCCCACTCTAATTCCTGATTATCTGAATAGGACACCGTCTCGAAAAATTCTTCAGGATTCACTTTAAAAAGTTCTGCTTGTTCCTCTGTTATATCCGCAGAATATTTAACAGTTGTCTTGTACGACTCGAACCAAATGAATTTAGGCATAGGGTGTGTTTTTAATTTTGATTATTTCTTTAGCAATAGTAATAAGTAACAATATTAGTGTTTTCTTTTCTGTTTCAAAAGAGAAAGAAGGAGATCTAGGTCTAGTTTAATTTATTGCTTTTTTGGAACTATTAAGTACTTAGCTTACAACAGCTAATCTTTTTATCTCTTTTCCAAGATTAAACCATGTCTCGGGTCCTCCCTTGATTGCAAATGAAGGAGCTGGGATAAGCGCATAAAATGAAAAATATCCTTGATAATATCTAAAATTTCCGGCCTCTTTAATTTTTTCTCTGTTAAACGTGTCGAGTCCCTCAGCTTCTGCAATTACTTTTTCAAAATTCGACCAATAGGCTTTTGTATGCATGAATACAACTCTAGGACGATGCTTAACAATTAACTGACCGACCTTTTTTATTCTATTTGGAAGTGCTGCCTTCATAACATTCTCCTTATTGTCGAAATCGACATCCGACAAAGCCGCACTCTGATATGGAGACAATTCTATAATACAATTGCTGCTGTCGCTTCTACCAAAACTATTCCGCTGATAACTCTTTTTACTATTTATATCTGGAAGTGGGTTGTCCTCAAAACCAAATAATATTTCGATAATACCTTTCCATGTCCGTTGTGTTACGTTATTAGGCCCGAAATAATAATCCGCGAACGTCTTACTTTGAATCACATCTAATTCCTTGTGAAACATTTCAATATCTACAAAGCTCTCATTACTATTAGCAACCGTAAACCAAGCTTGCACTCTCTCTTGTAATTGTTCGTAGCTCCCCTTTTCCTCAGGACCCAAAAACCACACGGTAGGATTTTCACTTACACCGGGGTTGCCGTAACCAAATTTCTGATTCGAGTATTTCTCTATTAATTCTGATGTAAGTGCAGGGTTCGGCATTAATTTTTATTTTATTCACCATTAAAAATTCGACTTTATTAATGGTTGAGAAATTCTGTCGGCAAACCAAATGTATTTAACTATTATCAATCCCATCAGCTCATAACATCATACATCTCCCCAAAAAAATCTACTTCGCCATTATTAAAGATCACGTGATGCTGGGGAGCTACGACCTTCTCTTTGACAACATTAAATTCTTTTAGGTCATTTGATTTTACTAAATCAGCAACATCTTGAACACTAAAGACATGCAGTTCAACAACTCTTTTGGTGTAGATAATTGGAAAATCTAACTCGACCAATGTTTTAAAGATTTGCGAATTTTCCAGTTCTATTTTATTTTTATTTTAATAATTTAAATCAACGCCACTGTCTCTTACTGGGCGACATGAATATAAGTCTTGTTCTTCATCAACAAATGATGGGCTGTCAGCCTCATCACCAAAAAACCACCCCTCCCCATGACCAGGATAAACCAAATGTCCTGAAGCACCATCAGGGACAATAGACCAATACATTTCATTCTTAAATCGACCAATTCCCTTGTGATGAAGTTTTTCTCTTATTGTCTCTAATTCCTTATTTGTTGGCATTCTCCAGCCATCACTAAACATTTCACAAGCTTGCTTTGCTTCAAAAAAACTTATTAAAACCGGCAAATCATTATCCGATATTTCAATTGTTTTACCGTCACATTTCAATTCTTGAAGTACATTTAATTCCTGAGGTTTTGAAACAGATTTCACAGGTAAGATTTTGAATGAATTATCCTTTCCTGACAACCAATATTTATTTTCGCTGACAAGAAGCTCAGGATCTTTTGTAATAAAAACACGACCCGCGGAATCATTATCTAGCGAACCTTGAGTATTACTCCAATAGTTGTCTTCGATTAAATTTAATTGATCAAACTGTTTGCAGATTTCAAGCAATTCAATCCTTGTAGGTAGCCGCCATCCTTCTCCAAGTTTTTCACATTCATTTTTTGCTGTATTCCAATCCAAAACTTCTTCGAAGGCTTTAGCTGCAACCTCAATAATTTCCTTTGTTATAGGATTTACTATTTTATTTTGTTCCAAATTATTCATTTTATCATTTTTTCTTGAATGTATATATTATAATTTCCCCTCTATTTAGTAGAAGGATAATGCTAATGTAGATTGATTATTGGTATTCATATAAATTGAACCAAACTGTTTTTCTAAATATTCTAATGTAAGTGCAGGGTTAGACATAATTTTTTATTTTATTCACCATTAAAAAATCGACCTTATCAATAGTTGAGCTCTTCTGTGTGTATTGAAACAGTATCTTTCCCATCAACTCATAACATCATACATCTCCCCAAAAAACTCTACTTCGCCATTATTAAAGATCACGTGATGCTGGGGAGCTACGACCTTCTCTTTGACAACATTAAATTCTTTTAGGTCATTTGATTTTACTAAATCAGCAACATCTTGAACACTAAAGACATGCAGTTCAACAACTCTTTTGGTGTAATAACTGGCATTCGCTGCTCTGCCCGCAAAATGGTAATACAATTGGGGAGCTTCAATATCTTCAAATTTAATATCCACTAAAAAAACATCTTCTTCAGAGTCCTTGCCGATTTCTTTGGAAAACAAATAAAACTCTCCAAGCACATCGCAATTTTCAAATTCCTCGAAAAAATCTTCAGCGATTTCAAATCGATTCTCCTGCTCATTTAGCTTGCGGTTAAATATCATTACGGCGCAAGCACTATTTTTCAAATTTGCCATTTAATTCAATTCTGTTTTAGGTCAACAATAAGGTTATTCGTCAAAAATATCTCTATCTAATAATTCTTCCGAAATTAAAATGTGATCATTGCTATAGCCATTGAAAGCGTTAACAGTTAAAAATTTCTCTTCAAGATCACACCCCAAAATTTTCTCTAAGCAAAAGGTCATTGTGCCTACTGCAAGGTCCCTGCCTTCATCCTCAACATTGTATTCCGATTTCAATATTTCTGAATTTGTTAATTCTAGATGATTTTCGAGGATGGTCCAAATCAACTTCGCATAACCCGTTGAATCCAGATTGTATCTCGAACGTGTATATTCTTTTAGATTTACCATAATCGATGAAATCATACAGTTTTCGAAAAAACAACGCGAATCAACTATCGTTTCAGTTGTTTGTACATCTATTTCCCAAACTTCTGAAACACAATCTATAAAACTTGCCTGTTCACCCTTCTTGTCAATCCAAACGTCTATCGCTGTATTGTAAAAAAAATCTATTTGATTCAATTTTTCAAGATCCATTGGCATAACAGATTGCTCCGCAATTTGGTCATTGTCATTAAAATCAAAATTGAGTGAAAATTCATTAATACTTTCGAATTCCTCTTGCTCTTCACAGTTACTAATGCACGATTTTAATATTAATCTAGAAACGTAAAGCGTCCAATGCAATTCTTTATTAGCAGAGACCAAATTAAGAAGCTCCTCACTCATTGCCTTAGCCTTTTCCACATTCTTTTCTGAGACAATAATCTTTATTTCTTCCAGTAATGCAACATATACCTTATCAAACGATAAATTTTCTAACTTTTCCATCTTGTCTATTTATTATTCTAATAATTGAATTAAACATACCTCCGAATAACTCGTCTGCCAATACTTTTAAAAAGAGAAATAAACCCCCGGTAACAAAGCGGCACATTTCTTTTTCATAGCAGCGGAACTTGCTAACGGATTGTTATCAAAGTGAATCAGGTGTAATGATTTCATTTTAGCTAATTCCTCTGGCACTTCTGCGAATTGATTGTCCATTAAATCGAGATGACCTATGTTTTTCAATTCAGTCAATACGAGTGGAAATTCTTTAAATTGGGTATTCCTTAAACTAAGTCTTTTCAGATTATCAAGCTTTGCAAACGACGCGGGTAATTCAACAATATTTTTTGACCATGTCGTAGAAAAATTTTCTAAGTTCTTTAAATCTCCGAAATTTTCAGGCAGGGGCTTGTCAACGTTTTCAAAATTAACATCTAAGAAATTCAGATTAGACAAATCGCAAAAACTTGATGGAAGTGGTTTGCTAAGGGTACAACCGTCGATCTTCTTTAAGTTTTTAAGCTCCCCAATTTCTGAAGGAAACTCTGTTATTTTAGTTAAACGTAAGTCCAAATACTCCAAACTCTTGAGGTTCTTGATTGCAGAACCTAATACTGTAATTGGTAATTGGAACAACTTTAGTTCAACCAAAGAACTTAGCTCAAACACTGCTTTCGGCAGTTCTGGAATTAGTGTATTACTAATGTCTAAGACTCTAAGATTTTTCAATGCTGAAATAGAAGAAGGCAAAGATTCAAGCTTCTCGCAATGATACAGCTGCAAAAATTCTAATTTCTTTAACTCGGAAATACCCTCTGGAAGGGTTTTTAGCAATCTATTGTTAGCTAAAATTAAAGTCGAAAGACTCTTGCAATTACTAATGCTTTCACTAATTGAAACTATATCATTTCGTTCCAAATCCAAAGACTCCAAACTTTTCAAGTCACCAATAGAATCAGATAGTTCTTTAATACCCGCAGACTTTAATTCTAAATGCTTGAGATTAGCAAGACCTTTTAGGTTCTTTGGAAGTTCAGCAATTTGTTGATTGCCAATTTCGAGCGATTCCAATTCTTCCAATTTCAAGATGGACTCAGGGAAAGCTGTTAGCTTATTGTAAGAGAGAGAAACCTTCTTCAGTTTTTTCAAACCTCCAATTTCATCAGGAATTTCCGTTAATGCATTTGACTCTAGATTTAGTTCTTCTAAATTTTTCAATTCAGCAATTGATGGACTCAGCTCAACTATTTTCTTGTTCCAACTCAAATCTAAAACCTGCAGTTTTCCCAGACTGAATATGCTCTTTGGTATGGAAGCAAACTCAATATTCGATAGATTTAAATGAGTTAACTTCGTTAAAGACGAAAATGAATCTGGCAACTCTGCCATTTTATTTCCATATAAATTCAGTTTTTTGAGTTCGCGCAATTGAAACAATCCCTGCGGCAACTTCTGAATCTTATTACCCTTTAGATTCACCTCCTCTAACCAAGTCATTAAACCAATACCTTCCGGAAGCTCAATAATCTTTGAATCTTCGTTTGATGGCATCTTAATCATCACCTCCATTTCCTTAAAAAAGCCTTTCTCGTATTGACGATTCGACCATGTATTCCATTGAAGATCGAGACAACGAATTTTTTTAAAATGTTCAACAGACTCTGGCAAAAGGATTCTATTCAACATAGCCACCGATTCGACCCTTAAGGTAGTTACTCCCCCTTTTGAAATTATCTCTTCGATTCTACTTAAAGGAACATCTATCCACGATTTATTAATGACTAATACGTCTTTCGGAAACTTCAACTCAACAAAACTTTTAGATTTTGGATCACTGATATAATTGTAACGATAAGTATTGAATGCGATGAAATCACTTATTTCCTTCAAGGGATTGTCAAACACTTTCACCTCTTTCAATGAAGTGATGTTCTCTAATTCCTCTGGAATACGCTCCAATCGATTTATTGAAACATCAAGCATTTCCAAGCTCTTTAGATTCGAAATATCGCTACCCAAAGTAGCAATCTTATTCTGTCTTAAATCGAGTTTTTTCAATTTCGACAATTGGTACAATGATTCTGGAATAGCAGAAATTTCTGTCCGTATGACCGTAAGGTCTTCCAAACTCTTGAGATCCCCGATATTCTCCGGAAGCTTCTCTAATTTCTTAGAGCCGAAAAAATTACCGTGAATCTGTAATTCCTTTACTCCATTGAGCCATTCTATTTTTCCAGTTGAAAAATGACTATCATAAGCGTCAGATGCTATTCTAACAACTTTCGTTTGAAGTGCTTCAAAAATCACAGGATAAAAACTAGTTGGAATAACTTCAAATTCCTTTGTGATTGTTAATGTTCCCGCTGGTTCGAAATTTTCTTCATTCCGGTAATATTGAAAATCGGATTTGTACGTTGGTGAGGTTCTCAAACGCGGAGCATTTCTATACATAGCGGGCAACGAATTGTCTGGAGCAAAAGCAACCAGCAAGAGACGTTTTATCTCAGATGTCGTGGCATCTTCTCCCTTTGGCTGCTGCAATTTTCCACCCAGCCAGTATTTATTAATGGCCTCAACTTTTAATTCACTTAAACCATCGATTATAAGTTGATGGTCTGAAAGTGATGCGAATAATTCTTCTATTTTTTTCATATTAAAATTTTAAAATATCTACAACATTTCTATTCGTAATCAAATTCTCACCTATTTCTGATATGGATGAGTTCTTTGTAATAATGCCCAAACCTTTATACAGCTGACCTATTGTTACAATACTTTGGGTAACAGTGGTGGAAATATGCGGAAGAAAAATATATTCGACCCCCTCGCGCAAACATTGAATCTCTTCTTTGTCAACTTGAATATCATCAAAAATTCTCAACACGGCATTTCTCGCCTCTTTGCCCAAGGTGACAATTCTAGTTGGCTTAATGAAGTCTATTTCCTCTTTCAATATCGCTACATTCTGATGGTAAGGATTCTTAACATCTTCAAGTAAAACCTTTTCACCGGTAAAATCTTTATCCTTGTTGCTTTCACACCAAGAACCATCTTCATTCTTGTATTCGTAGTACAATTTATAAATGTCTGTAACGTAAACAAAACCTGTTTGATTCAAATATGAGACAAACTCCCAATAACTGTTCTTGCCTGTACTTCGTCCCTTCTCAGAATGCAAATTGAAAACGGATCCCACAGATATTTTGTTATTTTCAATTTTGTTATTTCTCTTTGGGTCCATTGCAACCACCATGGTCCTATTTGTTGTTGAAGTTATATCTCCAAATGACAAAGGCAAATCAACTCCTAAATTTCTTATTTGAGATTTCCCTTGAAGTATCCGTCGAAACACTTCATTCAAATTTGAAACCTCCAATTCGCTGTCAATCAAATCATAGACATCATCGAAATTCCCAGAAAACAGATTTAAATTAATTGGATTTGAAATTTTATTTCTAACCTCAGCTGCTAAAAAACCCTCCATATCGTTAATTAAATTTTATTCTTTTTTCGCAAACTCACTTGCACCAGGCCAATAGTCGAATAGATTTCGGTTCAACATGTCATGTGCTACTTTTCTAAGATCAAATTGCCAACCACTGTATGCCTCTAAATCTTCTCTATCAGTTTCGCTCAAATCGTAATCGTTTTTTGGAATATCTAAGAAGTACTCTGTAATTGTTCTAAAAGTATTTACCCCATAAACTCCACAGCCACAATCCTGTATAGGTTTGTAGTATTCATTAACCACTGAATGTAAACAAATGGCACCGTTTTCTTCGTCGAATCCTTCGTCAATATGTCTTGAAGAATAATTAAGTAGTCCAACCCAAATTCTAGAAATAGCATGATTATAGAATTTAGCATCATCCCAACTTTCCTTATCCCATTCCATTCCTGTTTTTTCCATTATGAATTCAGAAAAATACAATCCTTCTTCATCTGCATTGCTTGTCCATTTGCAATCTTCCCAATTCCTATCAATCTCCGAATCGTTGAAGTAGGTTTCAAATTCAATGCTCGGAGCAAAATCTAATTTGGTGAAGAGGTGATTTCTAAAGAAATTAGCAAGCTCGCTAACATTATCATATTGCTCTTGTGTAAAATTTGTTATAGATGCATCAGCCAACCTTTCTATTTTCATCAGGCGGACCGAAACGGCTTTAAGTATCCAAAAGCATTCGCGATGGGCATTCACGAATTCAAATAATTTTTTATCGAAGTTTTCAAACTCATCTTTTTTGTTTTTCAATACAATATATTCTACTTTGAAAAGTAAATTTTCAATTAAATCAAGCGTATCGTAAGATTCTCCGTGTCCGAGAAATGCATTAAAGTCCTCGTCTGAAATAACGATATTCTCATTGCCTTTAAAATGTAAAATTATTCTGGCAATTAATAACTCCGGATCACTCTGTAATTTTTCATCGGCATAATCAATGGCATTGATATCGTGTTTTATGGCTTCCAGAACCAACTCACGATCTGCTTTTAATTCAGTAGAGGCGTGTTTCAATATTCTCTCATCCTGACGTAAAGCCTCCAAAACAAAATTCCTGTTTTTCATCCATGCTACCTTACCGTCGTCACCGCCTTGGTATTCTTCATCAAAATCTTCGAGTGTTACTCCTTCTTCGAGGTATTGCTTTTGCTCTTCAGAAAGGTTTTCATTTAAGAGATAGGCCAAACTTGCATCGTTCTTAATTGCTGCTTCGAGAACATCTTTGTCCCTTCTTAAATTACCTGAGGCATATTCTAGCGCTTTGGCATTTGTAGCTAAAGCGGCTAAAACTACTTCTTTGTCGTTTCTCAATTTCTCTGAAGCATAATTCAGTGGCCCTCCGTCTTTCGCAATAGCAGCCATTACTATGTCTTTATCTTCTTTTAATTGATCTGAAGCATTTCGCAAAGAATAACCATTATTTGAAACGGCCAGCATAACGATCGACTTGTCGTTTTTGAATTCCTCTGATACATATTCTAAGGAACTACCTTCATTTAATACAGCGGCTGATACAATATCCTTATCGGCTTTGAAGGTGTCAGGAGCATAATCTATGGCATTACCATTATTTGAAACAGCGGCTAACACCACTTCTCTAACTTCTTTTAATCTCTCTGAAGCATATTCCAAAGCAGATCCATCTGCTGAAAGTGCGGCCAAAACTAATTCTTTTTCATCTTTACATTTATCTGAGGCATATTGAAGTGCTGCACCATTTTTGGAAACAGCAGCCAAAATAAGTTCCTTATCGTCCTTCAAATTTTCAGAGACGTATTCAAGAATTGACTCATCCTTTTTCATAGCTACTAGAATGAAATCCTTCGAGTCAAGCCATTCCTTCGGCGCCTCCTCATAATCCCAAGAATCTTTGGTTTCAATCCATTTCAATTGATCCGGTGTTAGCGTTCCAGGTAATGTACTTCCTCCCCCCTCACTTATACATTCGCCATTCCACTTCCCACGCATAGGGCCGGGTTCAAGACCACTCTTCCATTTCCCTTCGAAGCCATTCTCGTTAAATGTCAACTCAATTAATCCAACCGCATTCACGGCGGTGTTGTGAAAGGTTGCGCTTAGCACATTTCCTTCGAGGGTTCCAGTGAGCATGGCGTTCGGGTATGTGCCTGTTATTGCTCCATTTTTCACTTCTGTAAAAGTTACAGTCACGTTTTCTTCCGCTACGTGGTATGGGGTGTTTAGTTTGATCATGATAAATAAATATTAATTAAATTTTATTTTTTTCTAATTTGAATCAAGGACAATATAGGTCACTGATAATACTTTCTGAAAACGCTATGTAGTCGTATCCTGAACTAACCGCACTCTTCAGGTAGTAATTGGCAGAGATTTCTGAACTTCCCTCGAACTCATGAAGGTCGTATCCAAATGCCTTCAAGACATCTAGAATTTGATCTGGAATTGCATTGTCGTCATCTGACAATTCGGAATGATTGCTCGCTGAAATTGAAAAAATAAACTCAGCCAGTTCTTCAGCATCGTTTTGCTCAACAACTGCATCTAGTGAATAGACAAAATAGCTCGAGAGCAGGTTTGAAAAACGGGTAAACTCGGTGTAGTCTTCGTTTATTTTTGAAATTTCTAAATTCTCCGCTTTTACTACAGCATCAATCATCCCTGAATCACGAAGTGTGTCCAAGCTTAAAGCAAAACGCTCCATCATCTCTTCATCATTCTCTATAAAGAGTGAACTCCAAACATTCACATAATCACCAGAAATTTTCTCAGTGATTTTCGCGAGATAAATAAATTCCGGATTCGCTGCAAAAAAAGCATTCAACTGATCGTAAAAATTATCTAGGAATGCCTCCTGATTCTCCATTTCCAATTGACTCGCCTCTCCCAAAGTCTCGTTTAACTTCTTAACAAAAGAACTCAATCCGTTCTCTGTGTATTCTTTTACGTTGTAAATTTTTTCGCTCATATTTCAAAGTTGTTTCCTTTTAATTTTTTATTTCCATTGATAGCCCTAGTCGACTTTTTCTGTTATACTAATCAAATCCCCTTCAACTCCAAATTCGACAAGTGCAACAATAGCACGTAAGTGTTGTCTTTCACCCTTCCTTCCAGAAATGCGCGATAGGTTTTACCTCCGTCTTGAAAGACAAGCGGTTCATTGCCTTTGGCACCTCCTCCAATCATCATGATGGATTCCTTCTCGTGAAGGTCCTTCGCCATTTCAAAAAGAAAATCGAAGGTCAATCCGTTGATGTGATGCAATTGATATTTCTTGGCGAAAACCAATTTGTTGTACATGTCCTTTTTCGGAAAAAGTTTTCCCGACTTAATGGGAACTTCAGCAAGAATATTCGCTAGCAACTCCTTCGGAATTCTCTCTTCTTTCACGGTGCCGTCTGGGTTGTGAACGATCTCTTTTTTCGTAATGCGCGAAACCGGTTTCAAATCTTGATCAATGTAAACTCGAGAGCTTCCGTTGACAAACCTACCCGTTAAATTCAAATCAATTTCCGGATCTGAAGTAATCATGGCTTGCGCTATGGCCTCTCCCTCTCCTATGCTTTTGCTCATCCCCTCGAATGAATTTTTTATAGCACCTTTAAGCACTCTAAGTGTTTGCACTTCTTCACCCTTTTCAGTGACCAATTTAACAGTCGGCTTTTTAGGCTTTGAATTGAAAATAATTTCTGCATCGCGCCCCTTGGCATCTGCAATATGTATGTATCGTGACATCTTCCTTGTAATTAATGGTTATAACATTCCAAAGTCTACCTCTTCCTCAGCTGCTTCCACAGGAGCATCTTCTACAGGAGGAATTGCGGATTTATTTTCTAGGTATTCGAATTCCAACATTCTTCCTGTGAGAACAAAAATCTCGTTTTGACTGCAAAGAACCAAGGCATCAGCTCCTTCATAATCTGCTCTGTAATTGAACACGAATTGGAATACATTTCCACCTTCCAACAATTTCAACATGGCTGCCTTTGAGGTTGCATCTTCCCAGGTTAACTGATAAACCGTTGTGACTTCCAAGTTGAACAAATCGTCTAAATCGCCTTTCGCCAATTCAATTTCACCGTCGTAAGAAGATGGAATGAGGGTGGCGTCTTTGCCGTCTAAATAAACCGTCTTTAGCGTTTTCTTTTCGACTTCTTGGTTGTTTGCATCGACTGTTTTCAGAGCAGTTGCTCCAGATAGAATAAGGGTTTGTCCGTCGTCGAGTAGATTACCTGTTTCGCATGCGATGCCTGATTTGTCAGACACAACCTCTTCCACAAATCCGTATACTTTATCGCGATCTACCTTGGTAATACCGGCAGCGAATTTCTGTTTATCTATTACAAAAGTTAAGTTCTTAGCCATTTTCAAATTATTTAATTTGGTCCCATCCCTTTTTAATGTTCTCTTCTTTCAGTTCCGCAATCTTTGCGCTGACTTCCTTTTCAGTGGAGCACAAGAAAATTTCTTGTTCCAAAGGAGTCTTTCTTCCGGCGCTGAAATCGGAGTAAATGACGTTGAAAGGAGCGTACAATCCTGATTTCTCTTTGTTTGTTTTCAAACCAACAAACTTTCTCACAGCGGTGCCGCCTTTTCCTTCTTTCACGAACACTTCGCGAAGAATAATTTCTGAAGGCGTTCCCTCTTCTTTGGAATCCGAAGTTGTGATTGGCGCGCATAAGGCATAAGCCTGTGTCGTGCCTGCATCGAGAGTGTTTACTTTTTTATCGGCTCTTACTCGTGTGAAGTTTGGGGAAATAACGCTCAGGGTTGCTTGGTTTCCACACGATGAATATCCTTTCTTCTCGTTGAATTCCAGAACTGTTTTACGAATAGCACCGTTGCTGTTTTCGTTAATGAGATCGAGACAAGAGATTTCCACCACGATTTCAGGTTTCACAAAAATGAAAGCCGTCTTAGCGCCAGACACCTCGGTGTATTCGGAAGTAACGGCGAGTGGTTCCAATTGCTTCACCAATTCAGTGCGTTCTTTCTCACTGAATCCGCCACCGCATTTGGTAATGATTTGAAATTGGTTGTTCTCTAGCGCACAGCCCAAGAGCATTTCACGAAGCACCCCCTCTTGTTCTCCGTTTGTTTCGGCATAACCTAAAACTACAAGATCGAGGTGATGCACATCTTTTACCTTGTAGGTGATGTTATTTGCTGAACGCACGATCATGCCTTCAGCATTATCTGGAAGTTCTTTGTAGTAGGCGATTAAGTCCTTTCTGCTTTCGAAAGATTTGTGTTCGATAAGGGAAATGCCTGTGGACCATTTCATTTTGGAAAGGGCTTCCCATTTGTCTTTGGGGTCGAGGTCTATTTCTTTTCCATCGAGCTCTAGCAAATCGAATGCGCAAAAACGCAGATCGAATTTCTCGGGTTCATCGAGGGCAGCATTCACCTCTCTGTGCGATTGTGAATCGTTGTCGTTGAAGCAGCAAAGCTCTCCGGCAAGAACAACATCGTCTTTGAAAGCCTTTGCCTCTTTAATGATTGCAGGGACATTTATTTCGTTCCCGTTTCTGTCGAGCAGCTGTGCCTTTCCCTTCTTCACGGCAAGGAAGGTTAAGTGTCCGTCTAGCTTCTGTGAAGCCAGGTAGTATTCATTCTCGGCTATTTTCAGACCTATTTGTTCTGCATCGACAGGAATATATCGCGATGCGATTTTGGATTTGTAGGAGGATTCTTTTGTTGACATTAAATGCTTTACGTATTAAAAATATTCATTATTTATTTTGCTTGATATAGTCTAAAATCCATTGCCTTGGATTTGCTCTACTCTCCTTCTTTGCCCTGCCACCTTCACCAAAAATAAATGCTTCTAATTCGCCTACTTCTCTAAACTGTTCTGCTTTTTCTAATTTCCTATTTACCTTCTGAAACATGTGTTTAAGAGAATTACAAAAATGAAAGTACGCCTCACCATGCATACCCGTTTTTATTCTCAAATCAGAGCTATACTCGATGGAATCGAAATCACAGAAAAAGTCTTTAACTCTTTTTCGATCAAATTCTAACATATAGGCATAATGAAACTTTTTGGTCCATTTATCATAAATGAAAAAATTCCTACCCTGATCAGCAAAGTATAAATGTTTCGAAATGAAAGATAAACCCACACCCCAAACATGTGTTCTGCTATTAACCTCCAAATAAGAGTCAATTACTTCGGCCTCTTTTGATTTTAATACACTCTCTATTGTATAAATTTTCCTGGCTAGCTCCTCTTGATTTTCAGAGATTATAGATTTGAGAAAATTATTTCTAATTCCGCCCCAAAACATTGATAAAATAAATTTCTTAACAGAATCCTCTTCACTCAAATAATAGTTCAGCACATCTGTCCTACAAATTTTTCGGGCTATTTTGAGATGGAGGATTTTGACAAGTTTACTATCATTAATCTCCTTTTTCCAATTATTGAGATCGTATCTATCTCTTAATGCGGGATTTTTTCTGTGACTAACTATCAAATGGACTAAACTATCTCTTTCTTTCATTATTTATTCTTTTTGTTCATTTTTCAGACAAATAATTCACTATGCCCTAAGTAAGCATTTCATCAAAATAAAAAATGAATGCTAAATACTATCTTCCCTTATGCATCTCACAGAGAATCCACATGTAAAATCTCTTGTATTCCTGTCTGTCAAACCTGAACTATCACCGAAAGACTGATAAAAAGCCTCTTTAGCAGGAGTTTTTGGCTTATTTGCATCCCATTCACTGCATGTCCAAAACGCTGCCGCCTTATTCAAACCATCAAATTGTTCATAATACGACCCTCCGCCAAACAAAACTTTTAAACCCATGTTTGAACCTCCGTCCGTCGATACCATAGCGTCAATAAATTCGGAATAAGAGTTAAAATTAGAAATCAGTTTATTCCAATCATCTGTACTCGGAATTCTATAACCTATTGGCGCCAGCATATTTTTAGACTTTACAGCATAAAAATTATAAAGCAACCCAAATTTTTTCCGGTTAGAATCTTTGTTTTTATATATGATGTAAGCCGGCAACTTGTTGTTTCCATATTTCTCAAATTCTTGAAGAGTCCTGGCTCTGTTGATTTCCTCTCCATTTCTAAAGTGTGTCAGATCTAAATTCTTTGCCATCCAAATCTGATTGCCAATTTCAACTTCTTCACAATCGACATCACCAAATCTCTTTACCCTCTGTGATTTTGATAAGAGAATATCCGAACTGAGTCTATCTTTATTCTTAGCTGCTGATTTGGAGATATTATTAACTACTTTTTCGACTTCCTTTTCTTTTACCTCAACTTTCAAATCTTCCTGATGTCTTAAAATTGCTACTTTAGGCATTGGATTATTATCTGTAGAACTCAAAACACATCTCACTGAATAACCAAACGACTTTGAAGAAAAGGGTCTATACAACAAATCATCCAAATACGAGATTGAACGTGCGTCAGCATTTGAAGAGTCTAATTCTGTTGAGGTCCACCAAAAACCTTTTTCCTCTCCGAAAATGACTCCATAATGATTTCGATAGCCACATGGAAGACCCGAAAAACTGTTCGAACTTTTTATTTTATCCTGTTCTATTTTAAATTTTTCAATTATTTCCAAACTGGACAGTTTCGACAGTTTCCAAGTAATATTAACCCTCATTTTTTTAGCCGCTTTTTTCTTTCCTCCTAAAAAGTCAACTAATTCATCCCACTCTATGCCGCTAGGTATATGCCAACCTTCGGGTGAGAGACCTCGAGAATCTTCGACCGCAAACCAATTATATAATTTACCGAATAGACCATTACAATAAGCTGGCTGGTTCTTTTTGGCTGCATTCATCCATTCTTTATCAGTCTTCGCCTCCGTGATAGGATCACCATTTCTAAAATGCGTGACATCTAAATTCTTCGCCATCCAAATCTGCTTTCCAATCTTAATCTCCTCTATAGTAGTTTCAATTGCTTTACTAGCGGTTGGTTTAGTTTTTTCTTTGACTGCTGCCTTCTTCGGAGCGGTTGGCTTAATGACCTTTGTGCTTGAAGGCTTATTGGCCAATGCATTTCCTTTCGGCACCAACTTTAAAAACTCCTTCTCCGTTAAAATCTTCACAGTTCCCAATTTCTTGGCTTTTTCCAATTTACTTCCTGCATCTTGACCCACTACGAGGTAATTGAGTTTAGCACTTACACCTGAAAGGACTTTACCGCCGTTGGCTTCTACCAATGCTTCAGCTTCATCTCGGGTGAATTCAGTTAATGTTCCTGTGAAGAGGAAGGTTTGGTCTTGGATTTTGGATGAGGTTGGCATTATCAATAATTTTTATTTTTTAATTAATCTAACTGGTCGCATCGCTAATTCAACGCGTTCAAAAAACTCTTTGTAATTACCATTTTTGAAATTAATGGTCCAATACATTTCTCCTCCTCCAAATCCTGATCCTGCAGAAGAGCAACTCCAATAAAAGTTCTTTGAATAACCCTGTATCAATTTGCGATTGGCATACATCACTTTCAGTTGATCATTGGTAGGAACTACCCAACCTTTGCCAAATTGCTTAAGTTCCTTTTTCACATTCTCCATGGAGACAATAATCTCCTTTTCACTCACCTCAAAATCGCCCATTAATATTGCAGTCGATTTCTCAACATTCTTTGGCGATGTCTCCTTTTTAGATTTTGCTGCTGGAGATTTCGCAATGGAGGTATCCTTCGGCACCATCCTCAAAAACTCCTTCTCCGATAAAATCTTCACAGTTCCCAATTTCTTGGCTTTTTCCAATTTGCTGCCTGCATCTTCACCTACTACGAGATAATTGAGTTTAGTACTAACACCAGAAAGGACTTTACCGCCATTGGCTTCTACCAAGGCTTCAGCTTCGTCGCGGGTGAATTCGGTTAGTGTTCCTGTGAAGAGGAAGGTTTGGTCTTGGATTTTTGATTTGGTTGGCATACCTCTTTATGAATATTCTAATTAATTATGGTTTTACTCCGGCATGAAGAATCTACTTCTTTATCTCCAAACTCAATGTTGGACCATCTGCATCCATTTCGTATTTCTTTGTCAAATCCTTGAAATCCTTTTTCGTAAACTTCCAATCGTTTATATCAAAACTGATTTCATTAATCTCTAAATTCTTTAATTCTAAAACCCCTTCCTTTTTAAGCTTTACTTCTGTCCCCCAGTATCCTCCAATGACAAAAACCAACTTACTTAAATGAATGGACCCCAATTCCTTGAACTCAGCAATGCCATGACAATCGTTCAAATCAAGCTCTTTCAAATTTTTCAGAGCCGTTATTCCTTTCAACGAGGTTATTCTGGACTCATTCAATTTCAAGTATTCAAGATTCTCGAGCGTTCCAAAATCAGAAAGATCTGCCACATTTTCCATACCTTTCAATATCAGTTTTTTCAAACCTGAAAGAGGGCTCAAACACCTTGGAGTAAATTTCGATTTAAATCCATCCAATCCCAATCCATCTTCACCAACTTCTAATGTTTCTAATTTGGTCAAATGCTTCAAGCTTTCATAATTAGCAAAGCCTTTTCCGCCGTTGCGCACATCCGAAGACAATACTAAATTGCGTATATCCGTGCACGTTTCTAAAAATCTCAAATCAATTGTAATCCTATCCTGGCTTGACGCATTCAATTTCAGATTTTGCAAACTTGAAGGCATTTCAATTTTGGTTTTTCCCTTAGCTGAATATCCAATAATATTCAATTCCAAATTCTTTAAGGATACTAAATCTTTAAAGAAAACCATATCATCTTTAGACTCCTCGTCAACAGAGAAAATTAGTGATTCTAATCCCTTTAAATCAGACCAATTGATTTTAGCCTTCGCCTCGAATTTAGCTATTTCAATTTTATGAATTCCTTTGGGAAGGTTCAATTGAGCAAATTTCGCACTCCAATTTATTTCACTAATTGTTGATTTCGACAAATCCAAAATTTTACCAGAAATTTCAGGTGCGTTAATCCTAAAATATTTCAATTTAATTTTATCTAAATCTTTCAACTCGATTTTAAACTCTGACCAACTCTCAATTTCAAATCTTTCCAACTTTGGGCAGGTTCTATTCAGTAGCTCAGCATTAAAATCATCAACTTCTAAAATTATTGACAACTCTAAAATCTCAGCTCCATTAATTTCTACGAATTTCTCAAATTGAGAGAAGCTAAATCCTTGCAGATGAACTTTTACAATTGGTAATTCAAACTCCCAGCACCCTTTGTCCTTTAACAATGAATCAAAATCATCTATAGATGCTACATCATATATGCTAATGCTAACACCCTTGTAAAATCCTGTTTTCGCCTCGTCCACAATATTATCGATGTCAATACTGATAAAATCATCTTTGTAATGCTCTTCACCTTTGGCGTTTTGGACAAGATCAAATGAAATTCCGTCGTAAGTCTTGAGGGTAGATATCAACCCTACTTGTTTTCCTTTTTTAGCCTTTGCCATAAATAATTATTTTCTTTTTTTTATTTCTCATTCTTTTACAAACCCCTAAATCTTTACCAATCTTACCGCCAATCCATTCTCGTCATCCAAAGAATATCTATATGGAGGATCAAATGCAGCAAATTCTCGAGTCAACACCAACTCACCCTCTGATGCACTCCAAAAATAGGCCATGCCATCACCGGCGAAAGTGCCGTCTTTATCACGACAACCCGTTGGAACAGCATCGAATTTTGACTTTCCATTACCCTCACAACCTTTCTCCCATCCTGATTTAGATTTTAACGCATGAAAGGCCTTCTCATCGCCACCTAAATCCTTCACCAATTCGTAAAAATCATTTTCATTGGGAATAATCCAACCCTCTGGGGCCAAGCCTCTCTCATCTTCAATGGCCCACCAGTTGTACAAAACATCTTTGGTATTATCATTCTTAAAAAAGCAAAAAGCAGGCTTCTTCTTTTTGTGCGCTTCTTTCCATTCCTTATCAGTCTTCGCCTCTAGGATTTCATCTCCATTTTTAAATGCTGTGACCCTTAAATTTTCTGCAGCCCAAATCCTTTTCTTAATTTTTACTTGTATCAAATTCTCAGCCTTTGAATCAGATCCACTTTTAGAAGTTTTGGCCATTTTAGCTCGGAGTTAATTATTAATAGCCAAAATACAAACAATTAGCAAACTACTGCACCACTAACGACATTATTTATATTTGCTTCACACAGCCTTTACTTTCAACCATGAAAACCCTTTTCAACGATAAAAATATATTCTACATCATTCTCGCGAATGTGGCTGTGATATACTTGCACAGCTTTGAGTTCTTCCATACGTATTTTCAAATATTCGATTTCGTGGATATTGCATTCACAGTTTATTTCACCGTTGAAATTGGCTATAAAATCTCTCTTCAAGAAAAGAATAGTTTTAAATCCCGATTCAAGGAATACCTCTCAGACAATTGGAATAAAATTGATTTCTTCTCTGTACTCCTTGCTCTACCTAGCTTAGGAGTTCTTATAACCGAAGATCTGGAAGTGTTCGCTGGATTCACTGTGCTTCGTTCACTTCGCGTATTCAAGTTTCTTCGCATTATTGAATACATTCCGGAAGGAAAACGAATTTCAAAACAGTTGTTTCAAGCACTCAAGGCTATCTTCTTTATCATTTTCGCATTCGTTATTTACTCTACAATAATCTCCCTTATTTCGGTTAGCCTATTTAAATCATCTGCTCCTTATTACTTTTCTAACGCCTTCGATTCATTCTACACCATATTTAAAGTATTCAGCGGCGATGGATTCTCAGATGTTGTAGCAGAAATTGAAGCACACTCTTCCCTTCAATTCATCTATTTCACCAAATTCTATTTCGTGTTTATTGTGTTCACTGGAAGTATACTAGGACTCTCACTCATTAACTCAATCTTCATTGATCAAATGAATCAAATTGCAGAAAAAAACGATGAGCAAGAATTGAGCGAAATTGCTAAGCTTCGCAATGAAATTGCGGAGTTGAAGAAAATGCAGGAGGAGGTTCTTAGGAAAATAAACAATTGATTTTTTTACAATAAAAAAAATATGTCTCAAATTACATGTAAAAAATGTGGGTATCCCTGGTCTACATATACTGCTTGTCCCAATTGTGGATCTAAAGTTCCAAATTTCGACAGTAAAAAGAACGACCCCAAAGGCATGGGCTGTTTTATTCTGTTCATTGTCGCACTCATTGTAATAGTTGCAATTGTCAATGTTTTTTCTCGAGGATTCATTTACAACTCAGGAGTAACAATAGTTGTAGTCGGACTTATTTTGGGCTTATTTATTTTATTAATGTCCCAGAACAAAAAAAAGTAGAAGATATAATTCAGAAAATCAAAACTAGTTCCTTCAAAACCCTCAACACACATCTAATCGCCAATTATTATATGTTTTTGGTGAACGTAATCGCCAATTAATAGGTGTATTTGGGGATTAGGTAAGTGAAAGATATTTCAATACGGGCGAAAGATATTTCGCCCCTTAAACCAAAAACCCCCAACTTTCGTCGGGGATTTGATTGCTTCTTCGTGACACTGTAGGGATTCGAACCCCAAACCTTCGCATCCGTAGTGCGATGCTCTATCCAGTTGAGCTACAATGCCATTGCTATTAAGCGGGTGCAAATATAGGCATTTCCTTTTATTTCACAATGATTCTCATTCTTTTTTCGTCTGATCTACATCTGACTCTCCTACCAAACCCTTGTCCAGTCACAATTATTCACCACATCGTGCAACTTCACCAATCCCTGCCCATAGACAATCTGAGCCTCAGTAAATTTTGGGTTCGATACGGGAATCGCCACAATATTCAAGGTATCTCCAAAAACCTTGTAATCGCCCAACGAGCTTGGGGTTTCATTTACTTGTGCTTCAAAATAATTATTGGAAACAAACTCCTCTGTTATGCTCAAACTTATCGTAGTCGTTTTTTCATCTTCCGACACTCCCAATTCAAAAAACCAATAAACAGGTATGTACATGGAAGAACTTGCCTTTATCCTCTCATAGCAAATTGGTTTCATTCCCGTTCCACCAACACTCAATGGATTATTCGATAACGTGCGAGGGACATCGCGCTCGTATTCTTGAATAGGCAAAACCAACGTATCTCCCAACCCATTGCTGAACTTCAATTCACCGACAGCGGGGAAATACCCTTCCATTTGCTCAGGCAAACCGGGACAATCAACTTCTTTCTTACAACTGCTTAAGAATACCGACGGAACAATTGCAAGCACGGCCAATACAATTACAAACTTCTTCATAGAATTTATTATTTCACTTTATACAATTTCAATTCAGAAAAATCAAAATCTGGATTCTCAACAAACACACGCATTTCTTCCATCTCGCCCTCAATATTCGATATAAACTGCACCTTGCCGCTCGGAAGCATCATCTGCGTAGACCAATGCAATGCAAATACATTTTTATCGATATGCAACAATGTTCCCTTGAACAGTTCCGTTGGCTTGAAATCGATTTTGTAGACATCACCATTCTTTATCACTTCAACATCACCATACATCTCACTTCGATAGATTCCTTCAATCTCTGATGTAACCGGTAAAATCCATTCATAAGCCTCACCCGTAGGAGGTGATAATAATTCAGGATCTTCTGACTTAGGCGCGAATTCATTCACCCAATTCTTACTTCCCTTCACTCCTAAAAACAAATCCAAGAACTCATAGCCCATGGCACTTGGCAACGAGTTGTTGCTGTTCGTCAAAATCACAAATCCTAAATTCATATCGGGAATCAAAATCGTCTTCGAGATCATTCCATCGTAACCACCGCCGTGACTCACAATCTTATGTCCGCCATATTCCATCAACTCCCAGCCCATACCGTAACCGTTCGCATGACGCGAAGGCATGTTCTCGCGTTGCCACTTGCTCACCGGCTTGTTAATGTTGTACTCCCACATTTCATAGGTGCGCTTTTCGTCCCAGTATTTCTTTCCACCTAAAGTCCCTTTGTTCAACTGCAACATCATCCACTGACTCAACTCATTCACGCATGCGTTAATGCTTCCCGCAGGACCAATATTATCCCAATTCACATAAGGAATGGGAATATTCTTTTCCTTCACCGTGTTATGCGGGGAGGCAAGGTCAGCACCTGCCTGAAACGCTGTAATCGAAGTGTTCGCGTTCTTCATTCCTAACGGAAGAAAAAATTCGCGCTTTACAAATTCGTCCCACGTTTTTCCGGTTACTTTCTCAACGATTTGTCCAGCTGCCAAAAAAGCAATGTTGCTATATCCATAGGTCGTTCGGAAACCATACTTCGGTTCCACGAATTGCCATCTGCGCAGAATTTCACTTCGAGAATGACTCGTTCCATACCAGATTAAATCTCCAGCAAAAGTCTCGAATCCTTGTCGGTGTGAAAGCAAATCGCGCACAGTCAAATTCGCCGAAACATACGAATCGTATAATTTTAATTCTGGAAGAAAATCCTGAACCTTGTCGTCCCACTTCAACAATCCGCGATCGACACAAATGGCCAACGCGGCGCTGGTGAAGGCTTTCGAGTTACTTGCTATCGCGAAGGAACTGTTTTCAGTCACAGGTTCTTTCGTCGCAGCATCCTTCAAACCGAATCCTTTAGACAAAATAATTTCGTTGTTATAAACGATGGCTATGGCTCCTCCTGGAACGTTGTATTTCCCAAGACCCTCGTTCATCTTGGCTTCCAACGCTGTTATCTGCGCTGCGAAAGGCTTAGCGGTTTTCTTTTGTGTTGAAGCCGAAAGCGTAATGGCAACGGCTAAAAATGAAAGAACTATTTTTTTCATGTTGAATGTTATCTGAATCTCACTTCTGTTGCGCCGTGTCCATACCTCTGATAATTCCCATCAAGGAATTCGCATTGCGGATAATAGCTCTTAATGAATGAACGAATCTCTGCGCGCAAGACTCCCTGACCCACTCCGTGAATGAAGATGACCTTCTTCACTTTTTTCTTTTCGGCAATGGCTAACATGCGCTCGAAGTGTTCCATTTGAATGGTTACGATTTCGCCGTTCGTCATGCGTTCGAAATTGTCGAGCAATTCGTGAATGTGCAAATCCACCTCGAATAAATCGGCATTGTGCGGAAAATCATTCGCCGCGCGTTCCTTGTATCTATTTTTGAAATCCTTCGACGCAGCCTTCACCGCATGGGCATCCACATTGCGATCGAGCATTTCACGGGTGTTCGGCTGAACTTGATTGTATTGTGAAAACTCGTGTTTCGAATTTTCAATCTTCACCAATTCGCGCAACGGATGATCGAACGGAAATCCGCTGCTGTCCTCTACTGTAGCAACATCGGGTTGGGGGAAACCTACGATTACTCCCTCTCCGGTATCGTTTAAAAAACGAACGTGATCTCCTTTTTTGAATTCCATGAAACAAAAATACAACAATACACCGAAGGTGATGACGCAACGCGTTGCGATGACAATCGAAGATTGATGACGGCGAAGCCGATGACCGCAAAGCGGATGACACAACCACGTTGTGATGAGGGCGAGAGTACGTTAGATTTGCATTGATAAAAGGTAAGACATCGGGTCGAAATATCTTTCGACCTGCAGAGAGGGGAAGAAATTAATTTTTAAATTCAGAGAAACAAAACAAGCATGCAGCAGCTGATTGGAGTGTTAAAGGCAAAATAGATCACGATATTACGCGTGTTATTTCAGGAATTTCAGATACTGCGCTTCATCCGAAAGATGCCGCGAAAGAAACGCTCAGAATACTATCCGATCTTTTTAAAATCTAAGTGCCCAACCTGCGTTGAAGACGGGGAACGCTTTTCCTTCCTTCAATAAATTAGAAGGAAGGGGTGTCTTCGTATCACTGTTATTGTAGAGCAAAGGAGTCTTGCCCATGAAATAACCTGCTTCTAGAAACACCACATTTTTCGGGGTGACATAAAAATCTAAAAAGCCTTTCAATTGCAACTCGTTGTAGCGAACAAAGGTGTTTACATCTTCACCTCTATAAGACCTCGTCAATGAACGAAAAGCGACACCCGCGCTGATTTTCGAAGGTGCAAGCGCATAGCTGAACTTCATGCTATTCGGAAGTGTGCCGTAGATCAAGAAACGATCGGTTACTTTCCAGTCGACACCGAACAGCGGAATGAAGAAGTTTCCAAAAAATTCCTTGTTGTAATACAATCCGAATTTATATCGAAATTTTTCAGACTCTGTAACTGTGAACATTGAGAATACACCGAGTTGAAATGACTCGGAAAAAGAATTTCCGAAATCTGCACCAGCAATTTTCGGAATAACCAATCCTGAAAATTTCACTTTCGGATTTTTCAATTGAAACTGTCCTCCCATTGCAAAAGTAACAGAGGAGTATTCGGCCGATAGTGAATCTTTTTTGAGTTCTAATTTTTCATAACCACCGCGAAGAAATAACGTATTCCCATTTTTCAAAACTTTAGGCAAAACTGCGTTTACAAATAAATCGCTCGTCAGCGGGCCACTAGGCACATTGTATGACTGTCTATTGAATGAAAAAATATCAACGAAGTATTGCGCGTTGGAATCTAAATGAAAACAAAGCAATGCGGCTAGAAGGATTCTTTTCATGCTTGCAAAATACATTTAAAATGAATTACCTCTTCCAACAAGAAATCATTTTGTTGTTGAAAACTCCTTGTAGAATTTTAATTACTAGTCAATTAAACGAATTACATTAGAACATCATTGGTAAACCAATGGGCGAAAACCGAAAAGCCATACGAGTAGGTAACCTTAACTAAATTTTTATGGACAACAAATTTTTCACCTTCATTAGGCCTTATTTGGGCTACATCGATTCTGGCAAAATGTTCAGACAACCGATTGGGTATGTTTATTTGGCACTTGCCATAATTAACGCCTTACTTCCTCTATACATCATGTATGAGGCTGCTGACAACAATCTGTTCGACGCGCCTG
>JBIIWZ010000009.1:0-70915 GCA_044338665.1 Flavobacteriales bacterium | reverse complement strand
ATAAAAAGGGGCTCACTTCGGTAAAGCCCCTTTTTTATCGGCAATTGTTTAACCTTAGCTTCAATCTAATGAGAATTTTAAAATCATTCTTTTTACTTCTTCCACTTCTTTCATTGAGTCTTATTTCTGATGCTCAAGAAGGAATTTTAAGCGGAACCGTTCGTGACGGACTTTCAGGAGAAACCCTTCCATCTGCCTTCGTTCTTTGGGCGAACAAAGAAAAGGGACAAGCCGTTGACCCTTCGGGGAAATTCACGGTTTCACTTCCCTACGGACAATACGAATTCATTATCACAGCAGTGGGATATGAAGAAGTAAAAAAGACCATTTCAATCACACGAAAAGAATATTCAATCGATTTCGACCTCATTCAAACCCTACAAAAAGAAGTGGTCATTTCATCCGATTTAGCGGTTGGAAGAACCGTTCCTGTAGCCTTCTCAAATATCGGATTGAAACGTATTGAAGAAGAATTAGCAGGAAGAGAAATGGCTACTCTAGCGAACACTACTCCTGGAACATACGCAACTCGCGCAGGTGGCGGAGACGGAGATGCTCGCGTTACCATTCGCGGATTTTCTGGAAACAACGTTGCTGTTATGTTAGACGGAGTTCCTGTGAACGATATGGAATACGGAACTGTCTATTGGAGCAATTGGTTCGGATTGGATTTAGCCACTCAAACCACACAGATACAACGTGGACTTGGAGCTTCAAAACTCGTTATTCCAGCAGTTGGAGGAACCATGAATATTATCACGCGTGGAATTGACTCTAAGCGAAGCGTTCGTTTGCGTCAAGAATACGCATACGGTGCATTCTCAAGAACTTCATTTGCATACAACTCTGGGAAATCAAAAAAAGGTTGGGCATTTTCGATGGCCACATCTTTCAAAACAGGAAGCGGGTGGGTTGATGGAACCTTCACCAAAGGATTTTTCTATTATGGGAAAATTGAAAAAATTACGGGCAATCACCATTTGAGTTTATACGGATTGGGCGCCCCACAAGAACATGGTCAGCGCTTAAGATCTGAAGCTATTGCACTTTATAGCGCCGAAACTGCTTCTGCAGTAGGAGCGCCCTCAACGTACAATCAGAATCCAACTACTGAAGTGCCTATTTTTAACGGTGGTATTAATTATAACCCTGATGTTGGTAATTTAACACGCTATGATTTTGTAAACGGACAACGCACCAATATTCAAGCTGAAGAGCAATTCAATGGTCGTATGAATTTTTACCACAAACCACAATTCTCCTTTAAAGATGTTTGGACCATTAATGAAAAAACATTCATTAGCACTGTAGCCTATGCATCTTTCGGAAGAGGTGGTGGAACGCGCTGGAACAACAACATTACCGCCAATGATTATTTGGCCGATGGGAGTGTGAATATGCAAGCGTTTTATGACTCGAACGTTGGCGCTAAACCACCTTTGTTTTCAGGACCTGATTATAATGTAAATACTCTTGTAAGTGCTACTGAGCGATACGCTGTTTCGAATTATGTGAAGGCAAGCATGAATGAACACTCTTGGTACGGTGTGTTGAGCACCTTCAATAAAAAATTCAACGACAAATGGAATTTCGCGGGCGGCGTTGACTTGCGTTCGTACAAAGGATCTCACTATAGAAAAATAATTGACCTAATGGGTGCCGATTATATCATTGCGCGCACAGCGGTTAATTACAACGATCCCAATCTGATTAAGAGAGAAGGCGATGTTATAGATTTTAATAATGACGCGTTTATTCGTTGGGGTGGTTTATTCGGACAGGTGGAATACCAAGATGAAAAAATTTCTGCTTTCGTGAGTGCTTCGGCAGCAACTACAGGATACAATCGCGTGGATTACTTCCGTCCAAAAGTATATGAAGTTAATGGTGTTGAAGTTCCTGTTGGCTATTCTTATGTGAACAACGCCATTGCACTTGTATCAGACACAATGGTTGTTGATGGACAAACTTTAACAAGCAACATGAGTGGTTCTGAATTTCAAAGCACAGGATGGTATTACAGACCAACCGCAACGATAAAGGCGGGTGTGAAATATAATTTAACACGTGATTTAGCAGTCTTTTTAAATTCAGGATACTTAAACAAAGCTCCTTTGTTCAGTCAGATCTACACCAATGCGAACGAGCGATTCAACGCCATTGAAAACGAAGTTATTTCAAGCTTTGAAAACGGCTGGAATTACAAGTCCAAGAAGTTTTCATTCAACGTAAATCTGTACTACACCACTTGGAAAAACAAACCTTATGGCGGTGGGCTTCAAGTGCCAGATCCTCAAGATCCAACTACAAACATCACTGTAAACATCCGTGGAATGAATGCACGTCACAAAGGAGCTGAATTAGATTTTGCATACAAAATCAACGATCGAATAACCTTCGAAGGATTGGCTTCATTTGGCGATTGGATTTGGACTTCTTCGGATACCATATATATATTCGACGATGCGGGAAATCCAGTTCCAGAAGAAGCTGGAGATCCCAACAGCTCTCAACTTTTTGTTACTTACGACGCAAATGGCGTTCATGTAAGTGATGCGGCGCAAACTCAGTTGGGTGCCATGTTGCGTTATGAATGGAAAAACGGAGCTTATGCAAAAGCCAGGTACACCTGGTTCGACCGATATTTCGCCGACATGAACCCCTTCGAATTGAAAGGTGAAAACGCTGGAAGAGATTCTTGGAGAATCCCGTCATACGGAACACTTGAATTACACGCAGGATACGGCAAAGAAATTCGCGGTGTTCGCTATGACCTTCGCGGCAGTGTGTTCAATGTATTGAATAGCGTATTCATTACAGATGCAAGAAATAACGACACATTTGCTCTGTACAACAATAAGGCTTTCAATTTTGATGCATCTTCTGCTGGAGTTTTCTTTGGTCAAGGAAGATGGTTCAACGTATCTTTATCGGCCACATTCTAATCAGGCATTCTAGAAAAATAAAAAAGAACAATAGAAAGAAAAATGAAATACATCTACACACTCTTGTTAGCGCTTCTCGTTGGAGCTACACAAGCACAGGTTGTTATCAACGAAGTTGATGCCGATCAAGTTGGAACCGACGCTGCCGAATTCATTGAATTGTATGGTACTCCCGGACAATCTTTGAACGGAATGGTAATGGTTTGGTTCAACGGAGCTACTGCCACTTCTTACAAAACCACTGACCTATCTGGAAACGTAATTCCTGCTTCAGGTTATTTCGTTATCGGAAACGCAGGGGTTGCTAATGTGAATATCACATTCACAGGAAACACATTGCAAAACGGTGCAGACGGCATTGCAATATATACCGCTACGGTTGCAGCTTGGCCCAATGGTACTGCTGTAAGCGCAACTGGATTAGTAGATGCTTTGGTATACGGAACAGCAGATGCGGCCGCAACAAACCTTATAACTGTGCTTACTCCAGGTCAGCCTCAGGCAGACGAAACAGTTGCTACAGCAGCATTAAACAACTCATCATCACGCATTCCTGATGGCGGAGCAGCATTCAATACTGCTGCCTACGTTGCTCAATTACCCACGCCAGGTGCTTCAAACAGTGGAACTATTTCAGGATGTATGGACAACACCGCATGCAACTACAATGCGCTTGCGATTACCGACAATGGTTCATGTGCATTTCCTGGAGATGCTTGTAATGATAACATTGCAACTACAACGGGTGACACGTACGATGTCAATTGCGCCTGCGCAGGAACTCCAATTGCTGGAGGTACGATATCAGCCGCTCGTATTGCAGGAGTTGGAGCAGCGGTTACTATAACTGGTATTGTTACGAATGGCACTGAAATGGGCAGCTCTGTGCGTTACATACAAGACAGCCAAGCAGGTATTGCTATTTATCCCGGAGTTGATTGGGCAGCTTGGCCAACAGCTCCATTGCGTGGTGACCTTGTTACCGTTTCAGGTGTAATAACCGAATTCAACGGTCTACTCGAAATAGGTCCAACAATAACTGCCGTTGCTGTAAACTCCTCAAATAATACTCTTCCTTCAAATCAATTGGTTACTCCAAATATGATTGCTGAAGCTTACGAAGGCGAATTAGTAACCGTGGATAATGTAGTTTTCGATTTGGCAGGATCTGTCATCTCAGCTAACTCTACATACTCTTATTTGGCTAACGGACAATCGGGTGTCATTTACATTCGTGCTGGAAGTGTTTTAGTTGGAACGAATCTTCCAGCAAGTGCAATTACTCTTGTTGGAATTGTTTCACAATTCGATGCTACTGCACCGTTCGACGCAGGATATCAAATCCTTCCACGTGATGAAAATGATTTCATTCTTCCTCCAGGTGTTGCTATCATTGGTACTGTAACGCAAACAAACATCACTACTTCTTCGTTTGATCTTAACTGGACAACCAACAATGGTGGAGACAGTGAAGTAAATTATGGTTTAACTCCTTCATTGGGTCAAACAGTTTACATCAATGAAAGTGTAACCAATCACGTTGTAAATATCCCTGGATTGCAGCCTGGAACAATTTACTACGCATCTGTAACCTCTTCAAACGTTGATGGTTCTAGCACGAGCAGTGTTCGTCCGTATGCAACAAAGAGTTTAAGCTCTGGCGAAATTCGCACCTATTTCACGCGTCCAGTAGATAACAGTTATGCAACAATAGAAAACGCAATCTCTTTGGGTACGTTAACAAACGACACCATAGCTGCATACATCAGTCGTGCGCAGCAAGCCGTGGACATTGCTATTTACAACTTCACTGACGATGCTGTTATTGCGAATGCGATCAACGGTAGATACAATGCTGGCGTGCAAGTGAGAATTGTTGCTGATGGCTCAACGGCTCAACTTGGACTATCACTGTTAAATCCGAACATACCTGTTGTTGAAAGGGTAAACACTTCGGGAACAGGTATCATGCACAATAAATTTATTGTTGTTGATCCAGACTCTGCAGCAAATTCATGGGTGTTCACAGGTTCTACTAACTGGACAGACAACAACATGTCTAATGACTTCAACAACATTATTATTTTTCAAGATCAAAGTATTGCGAAAGGTTACCGTTTAGAGTTTGAAGAAATGTGGGGCGGAAATGGTCCTCAACCAGGAAATCCTAATGGTGTATTCGGTCCAGCCAAAACCAACAATACTCCGTTGCAATACGTAATGGGTCCTAACGACATTAAAGTTGAAAGCTACTTCTCTCCTACCGACAACGCGAACGGTGCAATCATCAAAACGATGCAAACGACAGATGTCAATTTAGATTACGCAATTCTTGCATTTACCCGTGCCGATATTGCCGATGCTATTATCGCTGAAGATGATCTATTCCTTGTTTTAGTTAGAGGTATGATGGAACAAACATCTGATCCTGCCTCTGAATTTGCATACCTCGAAGCTGCTGGACAGGATATTCGTTCGCACGAAGGCATCACTTATGACCTTCACCACAAGTATTGCATTGTCGATCACAGCACGTTGGATTCAGACCCTACAGTTCTTACTGGAAGTCACAACTGGAGTAGCGCAGCACAAACCACGAATGACGAAAACACTGTTGTTGTTCACGACGCGCGCGTTGCAAATCTATACTTACAAGAATTCATGGCAACATGGAGTCTGGTTGGTGTTGAAGATGAGACGAACAACGACATGAGTGTTTATCCGAACCCTGCATCATACAATCTTTGGGTAGGTGTTCCGGTTCAATCTGGAAAATCAATCTTGAATATTTACAGCGCACAAGGACAATTGGTTCACACCGAATATTTGAACGCTGGAATGAATCAAGTTTCATTGCCTTCATTGGCTGTTGGAACCTATGTATGTAAAGTTTCAAACGACACGAACCTTTGGACAAAGACGATCATTATTAAATAATCTTCTTCTAATTTAGATACTGAGAGGGCGGAACATTCCGCCCTCTTTATATTTGTGCACTATGGAACACTTTCGAATTGTTGGACTCATGAGTGGAACCAGTCTCGATGGATTGGACATTGCGTTGTGTGATCTTTCCTTCAACGAAGGAAAATGGGAGTACGAAATTGTTGCTGCTGAGACCGTAGTTTACGATGCATCCTGGAGAGATATTTTCCGCCGAGCGCACAAAATGTCTGCGCTTGAATTGGCACAACTGAATGTCGATTTTGGAATTTATTCGGGAAAACAAGTCAAACGTTTTTTAGAAGAAAGAAGTCTTTCGGCCGATGCCATTGCTTCTCACGGACATACTGTATTTCATCAGCCCGGCGAATCACTCACTGTTCAAATTGGAAGCGGTGCGCACATTGCTGCGCATACAGGAATTAAAACCATTTGTGATTTTAGAACCACCGATGTAGCCAACGGCGGACAAGGCGCTCCGTTGGTTCCCATTGGCGACCGCTTGTTATTCAGTGAATACGATTTCTGTTTGAATATTGGCGGGATTGCGAATGTCTCATACACACTCATGGGCGATCTGAATGCCTTCGATGTGTGCGTAGCAAACATGGCGTTGAATTTATTGGCTGAACAAACCGGACATCCCTTTGATGCCAACGGAGAAATGGCACGACGCGGGGTTGTGAATTTTGAACTTCTCGAAAAATTAAATGCACTCCCCTACTATTCGCAAGAGCTTCCGAAGTCATTGGGAAAAGAATGGTTTGAACAACATTTTCTTCCGTTACTCGGAGCGTCACAATTGACCATCCGTGATTTATTAGCGACATGCACAGAACACATGTCGGTTCAAATAGCTCAGATTTTTGAAGGTTGGACTGGAAGTGTTTTGGTTACAGGTGGTGGTGCTTTCAATGAATTTCTTATCGAATCCATTCAGGCGAAAACCGATCTTTCGGTTGTTGTTCCCGATACAGATACTGTGCAATACAAAGAGGCACTCATTTTCGCGCTATTAGGAGCACTTCGTCTGTCTGAGCAGCCAACAGCACTCTCAGAAGTTACAGGCGCTTCTAAAGACAGCTGTGGCGGTTGTATCTACTTATAGTTGGAAAGAACTTCCTTGAATTGATTCATAGATTCTACCGTGTGTAAACTATCGGGCTGATGAATCCAGAAATAGCATTTCTTCAATCCGATCTTTTCCCAATCTCGAAGTTGCTGCGCCCATTGGTTCATGCGAACCTCATCGCTAACATGCAAATCATTTCCACCAAAACGAATCACGAGCTCATCACTGGTCAATCGCATGTGCACAGCATCTCTTCTTCCCGCAGTATCGCAAACAATTAAGCCCACGTTCAACTTTTTCAATTCGGATCCATACTCTTCCAACATATTTCCCACGAACCAATCGGGATGTCGCACTTCAACAGAATAGCGAACATCTCTCGGAAGTCTTTCCAAATAACGCAAAAGAGGTTCTGCCTTGGATGGACTGTAATGAGGAGGGAGCTGAATGAAGGTAGTGCCTAAGTTTCTTCCGAAAGCAAAGAGCGCTTCAAAAAACAAATCCGTTTCGCGCTCGCAATTTTGAAACTGCCTCCAATGAGAAATGCTTTGCGGAAACTTCGGGCAAAATAAAAATTCGGAAGGAACTTGCTCTACCCACTTCGATACTTGCGCGACAGGAGGAATGCGGTAATGCGAACCATTGAATTCAATACACGGAAAGAGTCTTGAATAGTGATGAAGAAATTCCGAAGGTTTCGCTTTAGCGGGAAAATAACTTCCTTTCCATTGCGGAACACCCCATACTGTGCCTCCTATGATAATTTCTAGATAGCCCGAACGTTCATTCGGTAAGAAAGAATAATCCTGGGTGGGAACGTCTAATGAAAAATAAAAGTGATCAACGTTCTCTAACTTGCCGAATTTCACTCGACAATATTTCTGTGTGGCGCAATCATTCCAACAGCCTTACGCTCCCGCTTAACAAGCCCGATTGCATAGACAGGAGTCCAGATAAATCCATACAAACCGAAAACGCCTATGATTGAAGCTGTAGCCCACCAATGCGAAACAAAGAACTCATCTTTCCAGATGTAATTGTAGAATGAAGTAATGATGTCTCCCTTTTGCGGATCATGCATTGGAATGAAATTGAAAAGCATTGAAGCCAGAATGATCAAGGTAACCACAGCTGTTGAACCAATAGAAGCCGAGTAGTTCGGTTCACTGCCAGATCCTTTTGTTGAATTCCAATAGCCAACCATGAAGTTGTGCTTATCGCAAACCACAACCACTTCATCGCTCCATTGCGCATGGTACAAGCCATCGCTTACGCGGGTAATCACCTCATCGTTCACCTTCACCCAACGTTGGGCACCTTTATCTTCTTGTCCATCTAAATGCGAAGTTCCGCTTTCGACAAGTTTTCCTTTTACTATTCTTAATTCGTGGTTTGGAAATAGTTTTTCAAACATGATTTTTTGTGTTGTTAATGCGAAGATAATGGAATCGCCTCAAGCTCTACGCGACGTCCCTTTTCTCCGAGTTCATTAATTCCTATGACTTTGATTTTTATATTTTTTTCTGGAATTCCATTTGCCATAAGCCATTGCTTGGTGGCTTGAATTCTAGTATTTGCCAATTCCTTATTTCGCTTCGAACTTCCGTCGGAACTTGCGAATCCGCTAACAGTGAATGTTGAATTGGTCTGATCTCTCAACCAATTTCGAAGATCTATTTTTTGAATTTCATTCAGGGCACTTTCATTCACAGGAAAGAAATATTTTTTTGTTGAAATACTTGTACTGATTGACGCTTCAACCTTTGAAACATTCAATCTACTTCGATCTACTTCTTCCAACAAAGTCAAATTCGTGTAGACAAAATCGAGCAGTTCAAATTGAAAATTTCCATTCGCGTCGAACTTGAAGACTCGAATAATATTTTCAAATTCGTCTATCAGTTCTGCCTTATATCCTTTACCATTTCCTGTGCCTTTTAAAACTTCCCAATCTCTTTCTTGAATACTCACTTTGTATTTCGTTTCCAACGAAAGGTTAAATACCTCCGTTATTCCTTCGGCATTGGATTTCAATTCAGAACGTTCTCCACTTCCAACAGAAACAACAGAAAGTCCAATGTTTGGTAATACACGCGTTCCTTCCTTCAATCTAAATTGAACTTGTTTACTTTTTTGTGGAAGAACATAGCGTTCTATATGTTCACCCGAAACATACGCTTCAACATTCGAAACGAAGACAATTTTCCAGATGTCTCCTCTTTCGTTATTGAAAGGCGGTAGAAGCTTTGTTGAAGTTTGAAAAGCTTCTTTTTGAGATGCTGAGTACATCGTCATTTTCAAATCTTGCAAATTCATTCTCGAAAAATAAAGCGTGCCTTGAAAAAGCGTACCGCCGAATTCATTGCTGGAAGTATTCACGCCTGGACCTAAATTGAAAACAGGTCCCCAACCCTTTCCGACACGATAACAACCGTACAAGTCATGTGCACCATAGCCACCTGCTCGATTGCTCGAAAAAATCAACAGTTTTTCAATTGGGTCGTATGTGGGATTTATATTATCAAAATTGCTTTCACCTTTGTTTCCGGCCATTTCAACAGGTAACCCAATACTTTTAGATATTAAAGAAGAATCCCAAAGAAAAATCTTGTAAGAAGGCGAAAAGGTTCCTCTTAAATTCAAATCAGTCTGAAAAAACAATTCATTCTTGCTGTCTCCAAAGCAAGAAATTCCTTCATCAAAATTCCAATCTTTTGGAAAGAATGTCTCTTCCCTTCCAGTAAATAAATCAATCCTGTGCAATCGATTGATGCGTGTGGTTTGCATGGTACCCTGTCCGTAAGATTGTTTCAATCGTCCACTTACAACAAGAGCAGTTCCTTCACGATAATCAGAAAGTAAATCTCCATCTTCAGTATTGAAAAGACAATTGACTTTAACCCATTCTTGCGAAAAAACAGGAGCACAAAAAAAGAATAAAAGATATAGAATTAGGCTTCTTTTTGTGCTTTCCATGCCTGGTAGTGTTCGTCTAATTCTTGAAAATACGCTTCACCAAACTTCGTTGTAATTGCATCTTTCAGAAATCTATATACTGGGACTTGCAATTTCGATCCACATTCGCATGCTGGCGCGCATATAGGCCAGCGGTGATAATTCAATCCAACATAATCGGCCAACTTTGTCAAGCGAATGGGATACAAATGACACGAGATGGGTTTTCTGAATTTCGATTCCCCTGCTTTCCATGCGGTTTCTAAAGCGCACAATGCTGTTCCGTCTTTGCTGTAATGAACAAACGAACAAGCTCCTTTATCAGACACCAACGTGGTAACAATGTCTCCGTCTTCGTCTACTTGATAAAGTCCTTCCCTCTCAATAGCGGCTATTCCTTCTGAAACCATATAGGGTTTTGCACTTTCCCACTCTTGTTCCAAAATTGGAATTTCGTCTTCTCCAATAGGTGCGCCGCTGTCTCCTTCCACACAACAAATTCCTTTGCACGCCGAAAGATCACATACAAAATGTTCTTCGAATAAATCTTCGCTTACAAGGGTGTTTTGAATAATGATCATGTGTTGCTCTTACGCTCCTTCACGTGGTGCAAACGAACGTTCAACAACTCGACCGTTAGTGCGAAAGCAAAGGCAACGTATGAGTACATTTTAATGTTCACGTACTCGGGAATGTGAATCAAGTGAGCACTCTCACAAGCTTCGGCAACTAGATTCAATCCAATAACAACTAAGAACACCAAAGCCAGCATTTTCAAAGTTGGATACTTCTCAATGAATGCGCTTACGTACGGCGCAAACGCCAGCATTACAAACATGGCTATAATTACTGCCACCACCATTATCGGAACATGATCCACTAATCCAACTGCTGTAATGATTGAATCGAATGAAAACACAATGTCGATGATTGTAATTTGAATGATTGCCTGAAACAAGTTGATCTTTCTAGACTTCTCAGACTCTTCATTATCTGCAATTAAAAACTTATGTCGAATTTCATTCGAAGTCTTAATGATCAAGAACAAGCCTCCAGCCAACAACACAATGCCTCTTCCCGAAACAGGATAACCACCTAAGGTAAAAAACGGCTTTTGTAGATGCGCTAAATATGAAAGCGTGAAAAGCAATGCAATTCGAAACACAAGCGCGAACGAAAGACCTAATCTTCTTGCCTTTGTTTGGTCTGACTTCGATGATAAAAAACCAGTTACAATTGCAATGAAAATAATGTTGTCTATACCCAAGACAATCTCCATTATTATTAATGTCAACAAGTCTATCCAACCTTGCACAGTGGTAAATGCAGCGAAAAATGAATCCATATTACAAATGTAAGGTTTTGAAAAGGAATAGCACTGCAACTCAGCGCATGATATTCACTTTGAAATTTTAATACTTATTCTTGAATTTTCAATTCGAATTGAAAAACTTCTGCCAATTCTTGAAGTAGAATTCTTTTCACTTCATTCATGTCCATTTCACGACCCAATTCCTTGGATAAGCTGGTGACGGTTTTATCGGTAATTCCGCAAGGGACAATGTGGTTGAAGTAATTCAAATCTGTATTCACGTTGAACGCGAATCCGTGCATGGTTAACCAACGGCTGCACTTCACTCCGAGCGCAGCAATTTTCCGAGCTTTCTTCGGATCATCGATATCTAGCCACACGCCTGTCAACCCGTCTATTCTTCCACCCACAATTCCGTAATGCGCAATGGTGCGAATGATGGCCTCTTCGAGGTAGCGCATGTACTTGTGAATGTCTGTGAAGAAATGCTCGAGGTCTAAAAGCGGATATCCCACTATTTGTCCGGGACCGTGGTAGGTAATGTCTCCGCCTCTATTGATGGGATAATACGTTGCGCCAATCTCTTTCAGTTTCTCTTCTGAAACGAGCAAATGAAAAGCGTCTCCGCTTTTTCCTAATGTGTATACATGCGGGTGCTCAACGAAGAGGAGAACATCTTCTGTTCCCACTCCGTCGGCTTTTCCTTCTAATCTGTTTTGAAGTTTTCGTTGAACGTTGCGTTCAAACAGCTCTTCCTGAAAATCCCATGTTTCCTTATAAGGCGCAAGACCTAAATCTCTGAAGGAAACAATGGGTTTACTCATATTTTCGACAGCTCGTTTTTCAAGAAGATAATTGCTGGAATAGCTGTAGCATCTTCGTTACGCAATTCTGCAAGATCAATCGTTAACCAATCACCCAAGTGAATTAAGTAGTACGCTCTCTCAAGTCTGCTTGAACCTTTCGCGTGAATTTCAATAATGGTATCACACTTTTCACCCATTAATTTTTTACAGATGTCCATGCGAATTTGTGAACGCTTGTGATCGTCTTCTGTGCGAAGCATTAACACCGCAACGCGGTTGTCTCCACCTGTCCAACCCACCAATTCGTTGTGGTTCATCTCTGGGAAAACGTGGTGCCAGCAAAGCATTTTCGAGTTCTCATTGATTTGTTGTCTCCAACGAATAGCAACGCCTTCGTAGCTCGCTTCGCTGTATAATACTGGGATGCGAGAAACAATTTTCTCTGCGATTGATTTTGTCTCTGTCCGAATGTTTGCAATTTCAGCATGAATCAAATCGATTGAATTGCTGATTTCCGCTTCGAAATTTCCGTTGTAAATTTTGTATGCCTTCAAAGTGAATAACACTTGAACAGAGCTATATCCGAACATACTTCTTGGAGGTTGTCCACCAGGAATGATAATGCAGTTGTATCCGTCAGCTGCTGCCGCTGCTGCAATCTTTCCACCACTGGTGATGCAAGAAATGGTAGCACCTTTCGCTTTTGCTTCGTTGTATGCCGCAACAGTTTCTTCTGTTTCGCCGCTGTAGCTAGAAATAATAACCAATGTCTTAGGGCCTACGAATGCAGGAAGAACGTAGTCGTTCGTGCAAAGAATAGGCAGGCAGCAATCGTCTGCTACCAATTGAGAAACAATCTTTCCACCGATACCTGAACCTCCTAAACCAGAGATGACAATGTTCTCAAATTGTTTGTCGGTGTTTGTGAATGTGGCGCTTTGACCGATGGCCAAGGCTTCTTTCAAATGTGTTGGAAAAGCTTCTACTAATGATTTCATTTTAAAAAATTTAAGATGCGAATGTACAATTCAAACGGGTTATTTCCTTCTTAGAACACCCTTCTCTTCGCAAAGTTTAGCCAAAGGGGCAAAATAAAACATTGGGATTCCCTTTTTATCGGCTATGCTTAACAAATCATGCTCACCGTCTGACCAGTTGATGAGGTGCATCATGTTGTGGACCATTGTTCGCTGATCGGTGTTCGGCATGTTTGAACTCGGATAAAGTCCGCGCTTTCCTAACTGAGGTTCTCCGTATTGAACAACCGCTTCGTAGGTTTCGTTAATCTCAAGGGCCAACACCATTTGGAATAGAATTTCAACCCCTTCCTCCATGGCAGGAATCGATATGAAATCACGATTGTCCAAGGACGTGTGGTATTGGGCGTAACGCTGATAAGGCGTGCGCATGAAAGATCCTATTGGAAGATTATATCCGGGAGAGCAAAACTGACGCTCATCGCTTCCACCAACAGAAAATTCCAAATCATTCCATTGAAGTGGAAGTTGATTCAAAATGTGCTTGCTTATGCGATCGACTAGCGCGTTTCCTTTTCGAGAATTCTTGTAATGAATTTTTCCGGCATCGCCGCAACACGTCAAGACCCATCCTGCTTCTAGCTTTTCTTTCAACGCTTGTCCGTTCTTCGATAGGTATGCAATTGAGCCAATGGTCTCGGGTGCAAGGACAAATCGATAAGTGTATTTTCTTTGTGGAAGGGCAGCGAGCTTTTCATAGAGCATGGCCAAAACCAATGGTCCGCTGAGCTCGTTGTTCGCCATGCTCGGATGACACAAATAAGAATAAAAAAGAATCTCTTTTTCTGAATCGCCCTTCAATATTGCCTCTCCATAAGTAAGGCTTCCTTCTTTCAATTCAGATTGAATGACTACGCGATACTTTCCTTCTTTCGGCAGCAAAGCCCATTCGTTGTGCGAAAGACAGAATCCCCATTTCTCTTCGTAATAAGAGGTTACGTATGGAATGGCGTTGGGCTGCTCAGGAAGGGTGAAAATATGTTTCGATAATTCGTCCCATGAAACCTCTTGATCAACGGGCGTTGAATAATTCAACACGTGTAAATTATTCAGTTTGAAGTCTGCGATTTTGCGTCCGTCTGGCGTTAAGATGTAGGCATCTTCGATGTTCCATTCTTTTGGAATTTCCCAATCGTGGACTTGAGTTCCTGTTGGAACTTCAGTTAATTCGAAGGGAACAATTTCTTGCAGAATGCGAAACGATTCGCGCAATCCGTTTCCAGTGATGCTTCGGCAGATGGGCCAAAGTCTTTCAAAATATGTTGCTAGTTTGTTTTGCATATCACCAAACGGTCCAACCGCCTTCAACCTTCATGTTATCTCCGGTAACATACGAGGAAGCATCGCTGAGTAAATAAATGAGCGCGCTTGCTACTTCGTGATTGTAACTCAATCTTTCCATTGGAGAGAAGCGCGCGAAATTTTCTTCGAATTGCAATTCGTGATTATTCCATACGCCGTGTGGAGTAATCATGTTTACACGCACTTTCTTCGTTGCCCAGTAAGAAGCAAGGTATCTGGAAAGTGCGTCGATACCGCCTTTCGAGGCGCTATAGGCGGCGGGACAACCCAAGGAAGTTCCTTTGTATAAATTCTGATTCGGTGCAACAACGCTGTAGGTAGAAGGAATATTTACAACGCTACCGCCGCCGTTCTCTGCCATGTGGCAGCCGATAATTTGACACATTAGAAACGTGCCTTTCAAATTCACATCAACAACGGTGTCCCAATTTTCATCGGATACACTTTCGAACGGTTCGAACTTCAAATGCGTTTTATTCTGGTGCGCATTCACCAATCCGTCTATGCTTCCGAATGAAGAAAGAACACTTTCTTTCAACGCTTCAACAGAAGATCTGTTGGCTACATCCAGAACAAAACCAAGTGCTGTTGTGCTGTTGCGTGCAGCAAGCTCACTCGCAAATTGAACGGGATTCGCCAATTCAATATCTGCCGCAACTACAATTCCTCCGAATTGCGCAACGGCTTCACAGAAGGCTCTTCCCACCAATCCGCAAGCACCTGTAATAACTATGACTTTATCCGTTAAATCGAACTTTTTCTTGAAGTCGATTTGCGTTGCGTCTGTTGTACGAAGTGGTTCCATCTTAATTTATTTTTCTGAAGACAGGCTTAATTTCATCACCCACTAAATACTTTTCTACGCCATCTTCCAAAGCTCGTTCAAACACTTCGCAACTTTCATCGAATGCCGCTAACATGAAATCAATGTCGTCTTGTGTGTGCGAGAAACATGGAGAAAGAATTCCTTGGTAAAGAACTCCGCGCTGAATCATTTCCTGCATAAACAGTGTTCTGTAGAACAAACACGGTACTTTCTTTTGATTCTTCACCACCAAACCTACGCACCAATTGAAACCAGTAAACGCGAAATAATCTTCCAATTTTCTTCGAGATAAAATTCCTTTCACACCGTTCATGAAATAATCTCCAATGGCGTGATTGTGCTGAATAACTGGATTGTTTTCAAACACATCAATAGTGGCTAGAGCAGCAGCTATTCCATGTGTTTCACCACCGTGTGTGGTGCTTACCAAAAACACTTTCGGCTCACCTTTTCTACGAATACCTCCGTATTCCATGATTTCTTTTTTTCCTGTTAAGGCACAGAACGAAAATCCGTTCGCGATACCTTTTCCCCACGTGCAGAAATCAGGTTCTGCGTTGAATTTTTTTATGGATCCCGGAAAGTCTGATTTGAATCCGGTGATCATTTCATCCATGATCCACAATGCACCGTTCTTGTGTGCAAGGTCAATGGCTTTCTTGTAAAAGTCTGGCTCTAATACATTCCACTTTTCTGGTTCTGAAATCACGCAAGCGATTTGTCCCGGATATTCATTGAACAGTCGCTCTAAATCTTCGATTGAATCTTCCTTGTAGGTAACAGTGAATTGCTTTATTTCTTTCGGAATACCGAAGTCGCAAGCCGTAGAGCCAATGAACCAATCGTCGTAGCTATAGAACGGGTGTTCTGCTGGACGAGCGATTAAATGTTTCCCGGTGTATGCGCGAGAAAGTTTAATGGCTGCTGTTGTTGCCACAGAACCGTTCTTCGCGAATTTTATCATGTCGTGTTGCGGAACAAGCGAGAGAAATTTCTCTGCCATTTCCATTTCGATAACGCTTGGACGAGTGAAGTTCACTCCTTTCTCCAATTGTTTTCTCACCGCTTCCAAGACAGGCTCATAGGCGTGTCCCAACGAAACGGAATACAAACCCATAAGGGTATCTAAGAATTTGTTTCCATCCAAATCCCAACAATACACACCTTTCGCGTGTGTGATTGCTGCGGGCGATTTAATCGGAAATTGATCGTCACCTTTGGAATAGGTATGCGCTCCTCCCGGAATTAAATCGTGAATTTTCTTTCTGTACTCGTCGCTCTTAGCGAAGTTCGTAATGTGTGGAAGGGTGATCGTTTTCATTTCACAATTTTATCTTCTCGTAATGATTTCGCGTAGCCCGCATTGATAATGCTCTCTTCGTTAATCTTTAATAATTCAGGTTTGGTCTCTAACAAATGTACAACATCATGTATGTTGAAATCACGAGCACCAAATTCGGCAAAAATGGCTTCAACAAAAGCAAAATCGGCGGAAGTATCAACAGACAACTTAAAGTTACAGTTGTCGTTCATTTTGCGGAAACCCAAGCTGAATTTTTTTGAGTTTTTTACATACGGAATAACATGCTCGCGTTCACTGTGCAGCTTTGCGTGTTGAAAAGCATTTTCTAAAACCGAGAACTTCACCACTTCAACATCGAATCCGTCTTCTAAGAAATTTGGGTCTTCATTGCTGTTTGAAAACAGGTCAACTCCAAATTTCACAAACTGCTCAAACACCCAATCCACAACACTTCCATGATGGGTAGGGCAATCGCTAGTAAGTCGAATGATGTTATCGCCTTCTTGCGCTCCGAAAAATTTCGCGGCTGAGTAGAACCGATCAAGTACGTCCCAATCGGAACCTCTAAAAACTAAGATATTGTGCTCTTTACAATAATTCTCGAGTGCATCGTCTTCAACATTCGTTGATGTTACCACTGCAATTTTATCGATGCATTTTGCTTGAGACACGCGATTCACCAATGTCTGAATTATTGGAATTCCGTTTAACTCTTTAAGAACTTTTCCCGGCAATCGTGTAGAGCCCATACGGGCTTGCAGAAGGGCTAGATTCATTATTTCTTCGGGTTGAATAATGATAGATAGATTTTATCCCAGAGTCTTCCTTCTTTAAAAACATGATTGACAAATCGCCCTTCAATTTGAAAGTCCAATCTTTCATATAATTTCAACGCACCCGGATTGTTTTGAAAAACAGCCAAAGTAATTTTATTCAAATTCAAATCGTCAAAAACGAAATTAATCACAAGCTTCATGGCTTCAAGTCCCAAACCTCGGCCACGCGCAGACGCTTCGCCAATGATTAATCCGAGTTCACAGGTTTGCGCTACCCAATCGATGCGATCGACTTTCACATTACCGATATGTAGATTGCTTTCTTTTTCGCACAGCGCAAAAAAGACGGTGTTCTGATCTCTCAGCGCTCCGTTTACATAATTGATAAGCTCTTGCTGTGTGGTTGGGAAATAACCAGAAGCCAAGCCACGTGTTACTTCAGGATCATTTAACCATTTCAAATAAATATCGCTTGCGTCTTCTATGGTAAGCGGACGCAAATAGACTTGTTTTCCCTCTAAAAATTTAATCATCTGTTGTGCTTCTGATTTAATTTCAGTTGAGAGTCAGACATCTTCTGATTGTCTTTCGTTAGGTTGTTCTCGTGCATGCGATATCTGTACAACGGCACTGGAATATGATAGATTCCGTAACCCGCTTGCTCCCATCTGATTCGTAAATCTTCTTCTTCTCGAGCTGTGAAATTCTCGTCGTATAGTCCTATGTTGAAGAGGTAATCTTTTCGAAACATTATTCCACAAGCAATGGGTTTATCGCTCGAAGAAATGTGTTCCATGTGCTGGCCTCTTTCATTCACCATATAATAATCTATTGCGACTGCATCGAAGGCGTTATTCTCGTTGAGGAATAAATTCTGTACGCGAAGAGATTCTGAATGCAAGTAATCGTCTGCATCTAAAAATGCGACGAACTGCCCGCGTGCCTTACGAATTCCAAAATTCCGAGCACCTGCTAAACCTAAATTCTCACTTAAGTTAAATATCCTTACAACGTCAGAATAATTCTCTAAAATAGCCTCAGTTGCATCGGTAGAAGCGTCGTTAATAACGATTACTTCGAAATCGGTTTTTGATAGCGATTGATCTAAACCGCTTCTGATGGCACGTTCAATAAATTGGGCGTAGTTGTAGGTTGTAATAATAAGCGATACCATGGTCTACGCTATTATTTGTCTTTCTTCTTTTTACCCTTGGCCTTACCTTCTTCACCGTAACCACCATAGCCGTAGCCATAACCGTAGCCGTATCCATAACCGTATCCATAACCGTAACCATAGCCGTAACGATAAGCATATTTTCCGTAATAGTATCTCCAGCGTTTTTGCTTAATGTTATTAAGCAAAATACTTGTATTGCTCAGACTGTTTTGACTTAATACATCTTCTAAGTATTGAACACCTTGCTTCGTTGCTTTAAGGGTATTCATTACTAGAATTCCACGATCCACTTTAGCAAGCAGCACCAAGCTATCTGTAATAAGCATGATCGGTGGAGTATCAATAATTACATAATCGTATCGCTTCAATCCTTCTGCAAGTAGCTCGTCTACTCTAGCATTAAGCAAAAGCTCTGAAGCATTTGGAGGAACCGGGCCTGCCAAAACAATATCCAAATTTTCGATATCTGATTGGAAAACCACATCATCAAATGAGGCCTTACCAATTAAATATGTACTCACCCCATGCATATTCGTTGTGCGGAACATCTTATGCACTTTCGGTTTGTGCAAGTCAAAGTCTAAAAGGAGAACCTTCTTTGATGCTTTAGCCAAAGTAGCGGCCAAGTTTGTTGAAACAAATGTTTTTCCTTCTCCGGGATGCAGTGATGAAATTAATATAAGACTGTGTCCACTATCTGGCAGCAGGTATTGCAAATTCGTTCGCAGAGTTCGGAAGGCCTCGCTCACATTTCCCCTCGGGTTGGCTTGTATGGCAATAGGATCTCGCTCAATTTCCTCGTAGTTCGGAATGCCGCTAATAACAGGTAGTTTTGTTAGTTGCTTCAATTCGCGCAAATGCTCAATATGCTCAAAGAATACCATTCGAATAAGTCCAATAATCAGCGAAATGAGAATACCTACGCCTATCCACAAATAAATAATACTCTGCCGGTCGGGGCCCACCACGCCCATGTTTCGAGCAGCTTCAATCACACTTGTTTGAGGAATGATTGCCGCGCGCGCGATGACAGTGTTGGCCTTCTTCTCTAATAGGAAGGTGTACAACTCTTCGTTCACCTTAAGCTTACGTTCAATAGACATGAGGTCGCGCTCACTTTTTGGAATGTTTGCTAGCTCCGCCTCAAGTTCAAGAATTTGAAGTTTCAAATCTCTAATTCTCTGATCAATTGCAACTTTCGTGTCTCGTGTGTACTTAAAAATACTGTTTCGAATAGTCTGTAGCGTAGAGTCCACACGCTGAACGCGTTTGTCAGGGGCTTTTACATCAACCAATAAAGAGCTTCGTTTTTGTTTTAATTGAAACAAGTCTTTCACCAACTCGGTTAAGGTAACATCCTCTTCGCGCAGATAATTCATTGGTGGAATAACCGCTCTGTCAGGCTCCTTCAAAAGAAAATTCTCCAAGCCCTGTATAGATTCTCGTCTGAGTTCCAAATCACGGAGAGTCACATCAGAGCTGGTTAAAGCCGCAAATGCCGCGTCTTGCTCTTTACTCAAATCAAGAATATCTCTAGCGTCTTTGAATGTCTCCATTGCCAATTCCAATGAATCGATAATTTTAACAATCTTATCAATTTGAATGTCTATGTAAGCCTGCGTGTTTTCATTGATAGCAATCTCGTTGTAGAGCGTATAATCAATGTAGACCTTTGCCAATGTATCAAGGAAGGTTTTCGCTCTGGTGGGCAGCTCATCCTTACATGTTAGCGTTAAGATGCTTGTGAATTCGACATTTTCAATGGTTAGCGCTCCCATGTATTTATCAACCAAATGTTTCATTGGTCTTACTCGTATTTGGAAGCTTTGATCTGTAATGGTAGAAAGTCTGGATTCATCTATATGGGAAGCCAAATCCAATTGAATCGTAAAAAGCTCTTCAATGTATTCCTTACCGAATTCATAAGCAGCCGAAGTAAGTTTTCCTCCGTATTCGTAGCTCAGCTCATAATGGCCAATATCTAGAACTTTAATATTCATTGGAACATTATGCATCCCGGCTGCCATTTTTTTCCAATCACATGTGACCTTCATGGCATCGAATTCATCTACTTGTAAGGTTTTTACCCTTCCAACTAAGAAATAAGAAATTGTATAATCAAGCTTTTCCAAGCTCTTTTCTACGATGTCATAAGAAGCGATTATACGTTTTTGATTGGTAACATCCTGCATTAAAGAAATGTAGCCCAATTCACTGTACATACTTTTTTGATAATCGTATGTCTCCGATGAGCGCAGTAAAATCTCTGTTTTCGCAGCGTAAATACTCGGCAATCTATGGGTGTAGAAATAGGCGGCAACGAATGCTATGAGCGCGCATGCTACAATCCAGAACCAACTTTTGTTCAGGAACCTTAATATGGGCCTGAGGTCGTCTGCATCTAGAAAATTCGATTTAGTTTCTGCCATGGGTTCACTCGATAAGAGCAAATATAAAGGAAGAGTGCCAATATTGAAGATTTTCACTTGAATGAGCTCGGAAATAATTAAAGTCTATTATATTTGTGACATGAACCGCCTTAGAAAACTAATCGCTTTATCAATTTTTCTTTTCTGCGTAACAGCAATTGGAATTTGTCAAGCCCCACCAACTCCGCCAAGTGGTGGAGCCGCGCCGTGTGGTGGTCCATTCGGAACAGTTTGTCCTATCGACGGCGGCGTAAGCTTACTCATTGCAGCAGGAGCAGCCCTAGGAGGAAAAAAAGCATTCGATCTTAAAAAGAAAAAAGCTTCTTAAATACTCAGTGAAAAATCCACTCATTCGATTTTTTGTCATTGGTACCATCCTTTATTTCGGATGGTATTTTTTTTACGAGTTGTATTTACTTCCTTCCACATCAATTGATGAAATGCTTGTAGACCTATTGGTTCGCGGAGCAGAATCTTTGTTAAGACTTTTGAATTTCGATTTACGCGTTTTCGATGATGGACTTTACCGCAACCACATTGCCATTGACGGCACAGCCGGCGTAACTGTTGGCGCACCGTGCGATGGAATGATACTCATGGCACTTTTCATAATTTTTGTGGTGGCCTATCCTGGAACAAATAAAAACAGACTTTGGTTTATTCCACTTGGACTGTTCGTGATTCAGTTCATGAATATCCTGCGCATTATGGCCCTGGCCTTCATTGTTTATTGGAACGAAGACTATTTAGCTTTTAATCACGATTATACATTCACCGCCTTAGTTTACGCCGTTGTCTTTGCATTTTGGTGGTGGTGGTCGAAGTTGTACGTCCCTGCAAATGGCCCTACCGAAGAAAAATAAGTTCATTCTTGTTGCGATAGCCATCGCAATGATTGCCTTGGGCTTTTACCAGGAGCAGGCCAAAGTGAATGTGAATTTCATTCTTGAAAAAGGCGCACAAATTCCCGGATTCTTCAATCAGAATACTGAAACAAAAATTGCTTTGCTCACTGCGGAAAAAAGCAAATCGAACTTCGATTATTATTACAGTCACGAAACCATTGGGGTGCTCTATTCCTTCAATCAAGGGGAACTTTCTAAATTGAAGTGGGTCATTACTTTCGCTTCCATCGCTTCATTCACCTTGCTCAATATTCTCGCGCTGTACTTTCTTCAATTCAATAAAAAAGAAATGCAATTGTTTTTATTGGTGGAAGGGTTCTGTTTGATTCTCGCTGTATTGGCGTTCATTCTCGGGAAGATTACCCATCAGAACGAAGCTGTCTATCCAGCAGTTCGCGGCATCATGGGTATTCTGCAATCTCCCGTGCTCGTGCTCATTTTCATTCCCGCTAAAAAATTATTCAATCGCTCTTTCTAACTATGGAAAATCAACTTGCTCCTCATGCTAGACTTTGGGTCTTCACTTCAAACAAATTACTTTCTTCAGAACAATGTTCGTTCATTGAATCTGAATTGAAACAATTTCTTGAAGGTTGGAATAACCATGGAAAGGCAATGGCCGGACAAGCTTGGATTGAAATGAAACGCATTCTAGTTGTTGCGGCCGATGAAAATATTATGCTCGCTTCCGGATGCAGCATAGATAAATTGAACAGGGAAGTACTTCGCATTGGTGACGCGCTTGGCGTGAATTTGTTCGATCGACTTACTGTAATGTTCCAAGAAAATAGCGAGATTCAAACAGAGGGCATCGCGCAATTCTGGGCGCTTCGCAAAGCGAATAGACTTACCGATGAAACACTTGTTCTTGACACAACCGTTGCCACAGTTGGCGATTGGACCACTTCTAAATGGAAGCCCTTCGCGAATACGTGGCACAAAGACATGTACGGCAGATAATTATTTCTGCGGTGTTTCTTTCTGAACTTTCTGATCAATGAAGTAAACAAGCGAAGCCATAGAGGCTGCGCCTAATTCCAATTCGCGTTTGTTTACGTTTTCAAATCGATCGTTATCCGTATGGTGAAAATCGAAGTATCGCTGTCCGTCTACCATTAACCCAAACAGCATGGTGCTCCCGTTTTTCAAGGGGCCAATGTCTACACCGCTCCACCCTCTTTTGAAAGAAAATAAATTGTACGGTTCGAAGAAAGGCATCAACGATTTCGCCCATTCCACTTGTCCATCTTGCGCATCGCAACTGAATCCTTTCGGTGTGAATCCACCACCGTCGCTTTCTATGGCAGCAACGTGCTCCCAACCTTTTTCTTTCGCGACTTTCGCATAGGTCTCTCCACCGTCGTTACCGAACTCTTCGTTGATATAAAGCACTGCGCGAATGGTGCAGGCCGGCTTGTATCCGGTTGCCTTCATAATGCGCAGCACCTCCATACTTTGTACAATTCCGGTTCCATCGTCGTGTGCGCCTTCACCCACATCCCACGAATCGAGGTGTCCGCCTACGACAATAATTTTTTCTGGATAGACACTTCCTTTGATTTCTCCGATTACGTTGGATTGCATCACACTATCGAAACGCTCACATTCCATGCGCATTTCAAAGAGGACTTTTTTGTTGGATTGAAGGGCCTCGTGCAGAAAATGTGCATCGAGACTGCTCAATGCAGCCGCTGGAATCTTTGTTACATCGTCTTTGTAGCGCATAGCACCGGTGTGTGGAAACTTATCGTCCGCAGAAGTGAGCGAACGAATAATACATCCAACCGCGCCGTATTTCGAAGCTTCAGAAGCGCCGTTCGTTCGAATGGGAGAAGTGTTTCCGTAGGCAGAACCGGTGTTTATGATTGCAGGATCGAAGGCCTTATTGATGAACACTATTTTTCCTTTTACTTGATCGCCTTTCGCTTTCAGATCTTCGAAGTCTTTCACCTCAACTACCTCTGCCTTCAGGGTGCCGTTCGTTCCAACAGAACCACCCAAAGCGCGCAAGGGAATTTCGGTTTTCTTTTTACCCACGTATATCGCTGCGTATTCTTTCTTCCCACGTTTCCATTTTGGAACTTTTACAGGCATAAGGAAAACGTTGTCGGCAGGAATCGATTTCAACACAGAATCTCCCCAAAGAATAGCTTTGTCTGCTGCTTCTGAGCCCGCAATGCGGTGTCCAATTTTCTTGCACAAGTAATACAAATCGTTGTATGCTTGCGCAGTTGAAAGGGCCTCTGAATAAAAGCCTTTCACCACAGAAGAATCTTGTTTAGTGAATTGTGCTTTAACCTGACTCGCTAAAATCAAGCTAACGAAAAGGAGAAGAATATTTTTCATCATTGCATGTATGCTCCGTTGTTAATGTCGAGTGCTTGTCCGGTTATTGAATTTTGTTTTCCCGAAAAAAGGAAAGTTACAAAATTTCCTACCTCTTCGGGTTGAGCCATTCTACCGGTAGGCACGTAATTCATTTGTTCTTGGTACGCTAAGTCGTAGGTCGAAGCGTTTCGATCTGCATGGCGCTGAATGCTGTCTTTCGACATTTGCGTTTCTACCCATCCGGGTGTAATGGCGTTGACTAATATTTGTTCACGTGCCCATTCAACGGCCCATGCGCGAGTAAGACCTAGTACTGCTGTTTTCGAGGCAATGTAGGCGCTGTGATTCGGCACACCGAAACGCGCCAGGATTGAGCTGGTGAGTAGAATGTGTTTGTAGGTGGCCGTTGATTTTCTGAGGTATGGCAAGCATTCCATAATGGTGACGTATGTTCCGGTAAGATTGATTGAAACAATTTCGTCCCAACGATCATCTACGCCGTAGGCGTTTTCTCCGCCGACTCCTGCGTTAGCGAAAACGCAATCTAAACTACCATCTCCTAAAATATTTTTGAGTCCTTCGCGAAATGCGGAAGCATTTCGGACGTCGGCGGCAAGCACGGAGTGATTCTCTGAATGCGGCAATTTTACTAATACTTCATTCAGTTTTTCTTCGTTCCTTCCCACTAAAATTAGGCGATTGTTTCCTTCTTCTGCAAGAGAATGTGCCGCTGCGGCACCAATTCCGCTGCCTGCTCCTGTTATGAGTATTGTTTTCATGATTAAGTTTGAACAAAAATAGCGGAACACGATTCATAACAAGACATGAAATTCAATCTAAGCGAAATAAGCGGACTCATTCAGAGTCGAAGAACTGTAACTCCTGAGCATTACACTGCACGAAAAGTGCATAAAGAGCAGATTGAAAAGATGCTTCAAAACGCCGTGTGGGCGCCCAATCATAAGCTAACTCAACCTTGGCGTTTTCATGTTTATTTGGAAGAAGGAATGGATATTCTTCGAGAACATCTTCCCCTACTCATGCCCGAAGATCAGCCCGTAAAAAGAGAACGAATCGCATCTCGATTGAACAATACCACCGCGGTTGTTGTGGTTTGCTTGGACGCCTCTGAAAAAGCCGCCGTGCATGAAGAAGAATACGCAGTGGCTTGCGCTATACAGAACATCATGCTCACAGCTACGGCCTATGGCATTGGAAGTTTTTGGGCAACCCCTGGATTTATTCGAACGGAAAAATTCAATCAAACATTAAATCTGCCAGCACAACAACGTTGCCTAGGCATCGTTTATTTAGGTTATGTCGAAGGTGAATGGCCAACGAATCACCGCAAACCACTTGAATACGTTACCGAATGGAATTCTGTAAAAAAATAATTTTCATTTCATTGTTGTTTATTCTATCTGGAAAAACTTTCGGGCAAAAGGCGAATGCGAATGAATTCTTATTCGGTTTTCAATTAAGACCAATTATTCCGAATGCCTATTTGAATACAGATATTGAAACCTCTTCTTCGCCGAATTTTTCTTACACTGCAAAATCAAATGTTGGAATAAGCTTTGGATCTATCATTCGGAAGCCGTTAGGGAAATTTTGGAATTTAGAAACCGGATTGAATTTCGTGAAGCGAAGCTATTCTTTGGGATTCAATTTGAACGACAGTGTACAAGCTAATTCAAAACAGAACATGACATTCATTGCCTATGAAATTCCCATTCAAGCATTGATTTATGTTCGATTAGGAAAAGCTTGGTATATGAATGCCAGCGCAGGAATTTCCCTTGATTTTTTTCCCAGTGAAACGGAAACATTCAGTTCGGAAAAAGTGGATTCAACGTATTACGATTTCAGTCAGAAAACCTATCGCATTAAGTGGAGCGCTTTGGCGGCACAATCTAATTTGGGTTTTGAATATCGAACGGAAAAACAAGGATATTACTACCTAGGCGCTTCATTCCACAGACCGTTCGGAAGAATTGCAGGATCACAAGCAACGGTAGAAACCACAGCTGGATCAGAACGTTTGTGGTTAAGTCTTTCTGGAAGTTATTTTTCCGTTGACTTGAAGTATTTCTTGTACGACAAATACAAAACAAAAAAGGCCGTCATTGAATGACGACCTTTTCCTACCTTAACTAATCTAAACTTACTTCTTCAAATCACCAACCAACTTCACGTTTAAAGTGAAGATGTTGTCAATTGCCTTATCTCCTAGGTTATCGAAAAATGCCGTAGAACCGTATTTCACATCGAACTGTGAGCGATCAACAGCCACGCTACCTTCAACAAAAACTTGATTTCCACCACCGGTGATTTTCGCAGGGAACGATAATGCTTTAGTAATTCCTTTAATGGTCATGTTACCAGTCACGTTGTGAGTAGTTCCGTTGTTTCCTTTCGCTACTTGAACACTTGTCACTTCAAACATAGCATCTGGAAATGCAACTGTGTTAAAGAAATCATCATTTTTCAAGTGATTCAAAAAGTTCGCGTTTGTGCCTGGGTCAGAAATGTCGGTAATAGCCATGGCGTTCATATCAATTTTCACTTTTCCTGTTATACCTGCGTTTCCTTTTACATATATCACACCGCTTGAAACACGCACCGTTCCGGTGTGTCCGCTACCCGTTACTTTCTTTGCACTCCAAACAATTGAACTCTTGTTGAAGTCTAAAATGTACTTTCCATCTGCTAATTGCGCTTGAACTCCCGCGGCTGAAGCGATTGCTACGACTAATGCTAAAATTGCCTTTTTCATTTGATTGATTTTTATTTTTTGTTTATTTCTGATTTCTAATTTGATCGAGAGCGAAATTCAACGCCTCGGCATCTTTGGAAGACAATTGTTTTGCCATAATTGTTTTAAAGGAGGGCACCTTTTCATTTAATTCTTCCAAAAGAGAGATTCCCTTATCCGTAATTACAACATCCACTTGCCTTCTGTCTTTGTCACAAACTCTCCTTGAAACAAGCTTTCTTGTTTCAAGCTTATCCACTATGCGCGAAGCATTGCTGCTTTTGTCAATCATACGCTCACACAAACCTGCTACAGACATGGGCTGACCTTTTTGTCCACGCAAAATTCGAAGCACGTTGAATTGCGGCAAGGAAATGTCGTAGTCTTTTAAAGCCAACCTATTCCTCTCTCCGAACCATGCAGCTGTAAAGAGAATATTAATGCCCAACTTTTGGTATGCATCGCTGAATTCTGTTTGTTGTATCTCTTCTCCGATTGATTTCACGCTGCAAATATATGTACATACATTTAATGTACCTACATCTTTCTTTGTAATTTTCTTTCCTTCGTAAAAATTGAATAAAACAATGATGGTCGTATGGGCCCAAAGGGCACTAAATTCGCCAAAATATTTCAAGGTGAAAGAAAGCGCTACTGCCCCAAAAAAGAAAATTTCAAAAGCTACAATCTCAAGTGCTATGGGGTTGTTTCGTTATTTACGTCCTTACGCATTTTCCTTTTTTATTGGAATGCTCTTGCTTGTGGTTTCCGGATTACTCGTTATTGTCATTACCGCACTACTCGGATTCCTTTTGACTCCGAATGCCCAGGCTGCTTTGCCTGGTGGCGCATTAACTCAATCACTCCTATCGGCTATTCATTGGGAAGGTGAGGGCATGACATCGAAAACACTCGTTGCATTGGTTGGCTTGCTAATCATACAAGGTGTATTCTCATTCTTTCGTGTTTATTTGTTTTCTTATGTTTCTGAAAACGCAATGCTTGCTTTACGCAAGGATACTTATTCACGCATTATTCGTATGCCTATTCAGTTCTACAACGAACGAAGAGTGGGAGATTTAAGCAGTCGAATCACTTCCGATATTACTGCTATTCAAGAAACGCTTACCACGACACTTGCAGAATTTCTTCGTCAGTCAGTTATCATTTTCGTTGGCGTGGGTTGGTTGGTTTCATACTCACCATATCTCACACTTGTTATGTTGGGAACACTACCGGTCATCATTGTTGTCATGGTATTCTTCGGGCGTTACATTAAAAAATTAAGTAAAGAAACACAAGATAAAGTAGCAGAATCTGGCGTGGTGTTGAATGAAACATTTACCGGTGTGGTTAGTGTGAAAAGCTACAGCAATGAGCCGTTTGAAATATCTCGTTACTACAAACGCATTTTAGATGTTCGCGCAAACGCCATGAAGAGTGCCATCTGGCGCGGCATGTTTGGTACGTTCATTATTATTTTCTTATTCGGAACATTGGGACTTGTTATTGGTGTGGGTGCGCACTTGCAGCAAACCGGACAATTGCCTGTTGAAGTGCTTCCGCAATTCATTATGCTAACTGGATTAATTGCAGGATCGATAGGCGGTTTGGCAGCACAAATGGGTTCGTTGCAACGCAGCCTAGGAATTATAGACTCTGTCATGGAAATCCTTGCCATGGAACCAGAAAATATTCCTGAAGAAGAAACAGCCGTAGAAAAACAATTCAACGGAACGTTCGAGTTTAAAAACGTTTCGTTCAACTACGCCAGCAGAGCTGAAATGGCCGTGCTCAAAGATGTTTCTTTCGAAGTGAAAGAAGGAGAACAAATTGCACTTGTGGGCTCTTCGGGTTCAGGAAAATCAACCATCGCCAATCTATTGCTTCGTTTTTACGATGCCTCTGAAGGCGATTTACTTTACGATGGGGTATCTTTCTCACAATGGAAATTACATGACTTGCGAAAGAGCATGGCCTATGTTCCTCAAGAGGTTTTGTTGTTTGGTGGAAGTATACGTGAGAATATTGCCTATGGAAAACCATCGGCAAGCGATGAAGAAATTAAATCAGCCGCTATTCGCGCCAATGCATGGGAATTCATTGAGCATTTCACTGATGGCTGGGACACCATTGTGGGAGACCGTGGAATTCAACTTTCTGGCGGGCAACGTCAGCGTATTGCCATTGCACGAGCCATTCTGAAAGACCCGAAACTTCTAATTCTAGATGAAGCCACCTCTGCTCTGGACACAGAGAATGAGAGAGCTGTTCAACTCGCACTTGACGAACTCATGAAAAACAGAACGTCTTTGGTTATTGCCCACCGCCTTTCAACCATTCGAAACGCGACAAAAATTATTGTTTTAGACGGAGGAAGTATTGTTGAAACAGGAACTCACCAAGAGCTGATGCAAAAAGACAGTGCTTATTTGAAGATGGTTGAATTGCAGGATAGAACAAAATAAAGTTATCTTCGTTTCTTTTCGCTATGCGTAGATCCTGGTTGTACGAAATATTTAGAATCGTTCTTGTTTTTGGGCTCCGACTCTTTCACAGAAAGTTTCGTGTTGTTGGCTATGAAAATTTAAAGGGAAGTGAAATTCCAACCATCGTTGTTGGAAATCACCAAAACGCCTTACTCGATCCAATCCTTTGCTGCTCTGTAATTACTCAACAATTGCATTGGCTCACTCGCTCAGATGTTTTTAAACCAGGCCTTGTTTCTTTCCTTTTGAGAAAAGTAAACATGCTCCCTGTCTACCGTGAAAAAGATAATGTAGCAGATCTTCGTGATCGCAACGAAGCAATCTTCCAACAGTGTTACAAGCGTTTGAATCGCGGTCATTGGATTAGTCTTTTTCCAGAAGGAACCCACAAAGGAAAAAAATCGCTCAACACTCCCCTTAAGAAAGGAATCGGAAGATTAATCATTGGCACTTTTGAAGCAAATCCAAACTTGCAACAAATTCGGATTTTATCCTTAGGGTTGGAGTATTCTGAGTTCTTCGAAAAAGACGGTAACTTCCTATTGCGCATTGGCCAACCCATTGTGCTTTCGAAAGAAGATTACACAACGGCAAACAAGGCCATTTGGGCCAACGAATTGGTAGCCGACATAAGCACGCATGTGCAAGCGGTAATGACAGACATTCGCAACAATGCTTTTTACGAAGAATACCTCACCATTCAAGACCTAATTCACTTCATTTACCCGCACAACGACTGGCATGAAAACGTAGTTATTTTTCAAGATCTTGTCAACGCAAATAGATTTGAAAACACGCAAATGCTCGAGGAACTTAAAGCGTTCAATGAACTTTCTACAGCCCTGCGTTTTTCCAATCAAATCGAATTTGAATCTCAACAATGGACCATCTGGAATACCCTACGTGTCGCAATCACAGCTCCCTTCCAACTCATCGGGAAAATTATTTTCTTTCCAATTTCCAATTTCACTGAAAATTTCGTTCTGAAAAAATTGAAGGATGTATTGTTCCGAAATTCTATACGAATCACTTTCAAATTGTTTTTCGGTATTCCCTATATTTTACTTTTAGCAATTGCATTCCCGTTGTTCAATATGAACTATTTCCTAGGCGTTCTTATTTTGATTTTTACGGGGGTATTTGAAGTAAGATCGCGCATGAGATTTGATCGCTTCAAAAAAATTATTCAACATAAAAAAGAGAGCACAAATCGCAGCGCCGATTATTCGAAATGGAAATCAGCGCAAGTAAATTGTATTATTCAACTAAAGGAAATTTGTAATGAACAGAATTAATAGCATTCAACACCTCGGTGTTGCAGTTCAAGACGTTGATGCTTCACTGAAGTATTACCGTAAGATATTCGGAATGAACATTCCATTTTTTGATAGTGTTCAACCTGCACCGCTTATGGATTGCTATACGCACGGAAAAACCATTACCAAGCGCGCAAGCATGATAATGAATCTTCAAGGTGGTTGTGCAATGGAAGTTATTCGTCCAACAACCTTCGAACCTCGCAAGGCCGATTTTCAAATCAAAGTGGGAGATCTTCATATCTTCCAAGTACACATGAAGTCGCGCGATGTGAAAAATATGCATGCCTATTGCACTAGCAACGGCGCACTTAATTTGAGTGAAATTCAGTTGAATCCTGCGCAACAACAAGTCTTCGATTTAACTGATCTCGACGGTAATTTTTTCCGGGTTGAACCAACAACGGAATGCTATAGAGATATGGGACACCCGAGCAATGGTGTTGCGGGATGCAGCATTGGTGTGACCAACATAGATGCGGCACTCAATCTTTATTCAAACCTGTTGGGATACGACGAAATTGTTTTCGACCGGACAGGAACATTCAACGATTGGGGACATCTTCCAGGTGGAAAAGAGCAATACCGTCGTGTTCGTTTAAAGCAATCGGCTCCGACTGGAGGCGGCTTCGCGCGTGTAATGGGCGCCACATTCATTGAATTGGTTCAAGCGTTGGATCGTGTTCCTGCAAGAACGTTCAAAGGACGCATTTGGGGAGATTCTGGATTTGTTCATCTTGGATTAGATGTGAAGGGAATGAAAAAATTGGGCGAAAATTTAGCTGATCAAGGATTTGCTTTCAGATGCGACAGCAACGATGCGTTGAGCATGGGACAAACGAAAGTGCATTGCACCTATATCGATGATCCAGACGGTACGCTCATAGAATTAATCGAAGTGTACAAAGTTCCAATTGTAGAAAAATGGGGAATCTTTTTGAATGTTGAAAAGCGTGACCCACTGAAACCGCTTCCAAACTTTATGTTGAATGCGCTTCGCTTTTCCCGAATTAAAGACTAACGAGCAGCTTGTTTCTTCAAGATTTTCTTAAATAGTTTCGGAAAGTAACGGTGTAAAAACAACGCGCGCAATTCCTTTCCGCCTGCACCAAACTCGTCTTTATCGGCAGCAATTCCTTTCAAGATTTGCCTCGCGCATTCTTCTGAAGAAATTCCTTGCGCCTGATTGTTATCCATTTCCCCAGAAGGATTCCCAGACTTGTCCAAAGCGTGCTTCGAAATTTCAGTTGCTATAAATCCCGGTGTTATTAGCGTTACTCGAATTCCTAAATCTTCAACTTCCATGCGCAGCGAATCGAAAAATCCATGCAGCGCATGCTTCGAAGCCGAATAGGCGGAGCGTAAATAAAATCCCCATTTGCCTGTTAAACTGGAAATGGTAACAATTCGGCCAGCACCCCTCGCCAACATTTGCGGTAAAACCGCCTTGGTCATTTGAACATGACCGAAGTAATTCACTTCGAAAATTCTTCTATCGTTGTCAATCGATGTTTCTGAAGTCAACGAACGTTGACTAATCCCTCCGTTGTTGAATAAAATGTCTATCTCGAATTTCGACAACACATCATTTGCCACTTCCTGAATGGATTCACCTTTGGTTAAATCCAAAGTAAAAATGTAGACATTCTCTGGAAAGGCACAAGCGGCTCTAACGCGCTCCAATTCTTCGCCCCTTCTTGAAGAGATAATCACAATAGCTCCTTCAGCATTGAAGGCCTTTGCAACAGACTCTCCAATACCGCTGCTTGCGCCAGTAATCCAAACCACTTTACTTTCAAATTTTCCCATGTTTAATATCATTTCCGCGTTAAGAAAATTTAACTTTAGGTTAACCTTGGGCGTCCAATAAATCTATGAAACACTCCTACCTTCGTACTGAATAATTCGATTCAAAGATTGCAATAGAATGGCAAAAAAACCAAAAATACTTTGTGTAGATGATGAACAGGACATTCTTGACTTGCTCACATTTAATTTGGAAAAAGAGGGGTACGAAGTCTGCACGGCACTGAATGGGAGAAAAGGCCTTGAAGTTGCAAAACGAGAATTGCCTGACTTAATTATTCTTGATGTGATGATGCCCGAAATGGATGGTATGGAAACGTGCAGAGAAATTCGAGAAATACCTTCATTACAACATGTTGTCATTACTTTTTTAACTGCACGAAACGAAGACTATAGCCAAATTGCAGGTTTCGAAGCAGGAGCCGATGATTTCATTACTAAACCTATTCGCCAACGTTTACTCGTATCCAAAATCAAAGCCTTGCTTCGCAGATCTGGTCCTTCCGACGCGAAAAAAGACATGAGTATCGGTGGAATTGAAATTGACCGAGAAAAATATTTAGTGACTAAAGACGGTGTTCAAATTCAACTTCCAAAAAAAGAATTCGAACTTTTAGTATTGCTATCTAGCGCGCCAGGCCGCGTATTTACAAGAGAAAACATTCTTAACTCCATTTGGGGAAATGATGTGATAGTGGGTGACAGAACCATTGATGTTCACATTCGCAAACTGCGTGAAAAATTAGGTGACGAAAATTTTAAAACAATTAAAGGTGTTGGATACAAATTCGAAGCCTGAATGTTTTAAATTCGAAGAGTGAACGTTCGAACTCCAAAACAAGTCGCGCTGGTCTCAGCGCTTTTCGTTGTCTTGCCTCTGGCAACTGTTTATTTCATACTGGCCTACTTTCTTGAACGCGATTTCGAAATTGAATTGCTTCTTCTTTTCATAGCACTTGGAATGTCTATCACATATTTCGTGGTTTACACATTTATTGAAAGATTCCTTTACAGTAAAGTAAAGCTGATATACAAGACCATTCACTCCTTTAAAACACAAGCTGAAAAAAAAGGATTGGAAATGAGCACCGATATCTTGGCAGAGGTTAATCAGGATGTAGCGCATTGGGCAGAGGAAAAAATTGAAGAGATTAAAGACCTTCAAAAGACAGATAACTTCCGGAAAGAATTCGTTGGTAACCTTGCTCACGAATTAAAGACTCCCATATTCAATATTCAAGGATATTTAGATACCCTTGCCGAAAACGACGACATGGATTCAGAACTTCGTCGGAAATTTCTTGACCGAGCAATATCTAGCTGTGAAAGATTGGAGCACTTAGTCGCTGATTTAGACGAAATCTCTCAACTTGAAAGTGGCGCTATCATGTTAAAAATTGTTCGATTCGATATTTTACAACTCGCGCACGACGTTTGTGAATCACTCGAAAAATTCGCGACGGAAAAAAAAGTAAACCTTTTCGTGAAGAACGGTCCCTTCAACGAATTGTGGGTAAAAGCCGACAGAAATAAAATCGAGCAAGTGCTTATTAACCTCATCGTAAACAGCGTGAACTACGGAAACGAAGGGGGCGAGACACGCATTCGTTTTTACGATATGAACGATAATATTTTGGTTGAAGTGGCGGACAACGGAATTGGAATTGCTAAAGAACATTTAGCCCGATTGTTCGAACGTTTTTATCGCGTTGATAAAAGTCGTTCTCGTCATGAGGGTGGCTCTGGTCTGGGTTTAGCGATATGCAAGCACATTATCGAAAGTCACCAGCAAACCTTGAGTGTAAGAAGCACTGAAGAAGTGGGAAGCACTTTTGGCTTCACCATTAAAAAAGCGAATTAACTTTTTGTGGCGCTTAGCATCCTTTACTTTTGCTGAAACAAAATTCCCCGAGAAATCAATCTTGGGGTTTAGTCGTTTGATGAAGCACCTATGAAACCACGTCTTTCCGTTTGGGAAAAAGAAATAGCATCGATAGAAGGTAAAATTGCTGACGACAAAAGTAAGCTTCACCTAAAGGGACTTGCAGGAAGTGCTCCCGCATTTATTTGCAGCGCCTTTTACAGCTCTTCTCCGGTTACTCAATTGGTGGTGCTCGATGATAAAGAAAAAGCAGCTTATTTCCTCAACGACCTTGAATCCATTTTAGAAATTGGTTCCGACGAAAAGGAACAAGAAAAAACTTCGGTCCTCTTTTTTCCCCGAACAGCAAGACTTGCGTACGATGTTGAAACCACTCAAAATGCAAATATTGCTATTCGCACAGAGGTGCTGAACAAACTTCAGAAGAATAGAAAAAACTACATTGTTGTTTCCTATCCTGAAGCACTTTTCGAAAAAGTAGTCACCCATCACGAGCTCGAAAAAAACACCTTCAGCATAGATGTGGGACAATCGTACTCCATGGATTTTATTGATGAAGTATTCATTGAATTTCAATTTGAAAAAGTAGATTACGTATACGAACCTGGACAATACGCCGTGCGCGGAGGAATTGTCGATGTGTTTTCATTCAGTTATGAATTTCCCTATCGAATAGAATTTTTCGATGAAGAAGTAGAAAGCATTCGAAACTTCGATCCTTCAACGCAACTGTCGGTAAACAAAATGACCAAGGCCATTATTGTTCCGAATACACATTCAAAACATTCCGAAGAAGTACGTATTGGTTTGCTCGATTTCCTTCCTACCAACACTGTAGTTTGGATGAGTAATACTGAATCTTCCATTGCACAATTTCAGGCGGAAATGGAAAAAGCGGAAGAGCGATTCAATAGACTTTCAGGCAACATTGCACACGACAAGCCCGAAGAATTGTTTACTTCAAAACATGAATGGTTGAAGCAATTGGAAAACAAACGTGTCATTGAATTCGGAAGTAAACGACAATTCTTAGGTGAAACAGAAGAGTTCCATTGTACCCCTCAACCTTCCTTCAATAAAAATTTCGAAATGCTTGCTGAGCATCTTGAAAACCTCATTCAGCAAGGATACAAAGCACACGTTGTTGCAGGACAGTCGAAGCAGTTGGAACGACTTGATCAAATATTTCAAGACAAGAAAAAAGACATCGCTTACATTCAAGAAATTCTTGAAATAAGCGAGGGGTTCATGGATCAGAATAAAAAAATTCTGTACTACACCGACCACCAAATTTTTCAACGTTACCATCGATTTAAACTGAAAGAAGGATTCAAGAAAAACAAAGAAGCACTTACGCTGAAAGAAATTCTTGCATTGCAACCGGGAGACTATGTGGTGCACATAGATCACGGAGTAGGCCAATTCAGTGGGTTGCAGAAAATTGATGTGAATGGAAAAGAACAAGAAGCCATTCGCTTGACTTACAAAGGCGGAGATATTCTTTACGTAAGCATTCACTCGTTGCACCGAATTAGCAAGTTTTCTGGAAAGGAAGGAACTGCTCCTACCATGGACAAACTCGGAAGCAACGCATGGCAAAACTTAAAGCGTAAAACAAAAACGAAGGTGAAAGAAATTGCCTTCGATTTAATTAAGCTTTATGCGAAAAGGAAATCAACAAAAGGTTTCGCCTTTCAACCCGACACCTACATGCAAACTGAATTGGAGGCCTCCTTTATGTATGAAGATACTCCCGATCAATACAAGGCCTCTGTTGCAGTGAAAGAAGACATGGAAGCGGCATTCCCGATGGATCGCTTGGTCTGCGGAGATGTTGGATTTGGAAAAACAGAGATTGCCATTCGCGCAGCATGTAAAGCGGTTGCTGACGGAAAGCAAGTGGCTGTGCTTGTTCCAACAACCATTCTTTCCATTCAACACTACAAGAGTTTTAAATCTAGATTGAAAGATTTCCCAGTAACCATTGAATACATCAACCGTTTCAAAACAGCGAAACAAAATTCAGAGACACTTGAGAAAGTGAAAAACGGGAAAGTCGATATACTTATTGGTACCCACGCCATCCTCGGAAAACGCGTGGTCTTCAACGATCTTGGTTTAATGATTATTGACGAAGAACAGAAATTCGGGGTAGCTGCAAAAGACAAATTGAAATTGCTTCGCGCGAATGTAGATGCACTAACGCTTACTGCCACGCCTATTCCACGCACCTTGCAATTTTCTTTAATGGGTGCGCGCGACTTAAGTATTATTCAAACAGCACCACCTAATCGCGTTCCTATTCGCACCGAATTAATTCCATTCGGAGAAGAAATTGTTCGCGATGCGATAAGCTACGAAGTGCAAAGAGGTGGTCAAGTTTTCTTCGTGCACAACCGCGTTCAAAACCTTCGCGAAATGGCCGGATTGATTCAACGCGTCTGTCCAGATGTTCGCATAGGCATAGGCCACGGACAATTGAGTGGCGAGGACTTAGAAGAGGTGATGAACAAATTTATTGAAGGAGAATTCGACGTGCTCGTTTCCACTTCCATTGTTGAAAGTGGAATTGATATTCCGAATGCAAATACGATTATCATCAACGATGCGCATCATTTTGGAATGAGCGATCTTCATCAATTGCGCGGACGCGTAGGACGAAACAACAAGCAAGCATTTTGTTATTTGTTAAGTCCGCCTTCTCATATGCTTACCGACGACGCGAAAAAACGCTTGACAGCCATTGAGCAGTTCTCGGATCTTGGATCGGGAATGCACATTGCCATGCGCGACCTGGATATTCGTGGCGCAGGTAATTTGTTAGGCGGAGAACAAAGCGGATTCATCAATGAATTGGGATTCGAAACGTATCAGAAAATTTTAGATGAAGCACTTCAAGAATTGAAGCAAGAGCACTTCCAAGAGTTGTACGAAGAGGAAATGAAGAAGACCGCTTCCTTCGTAAAAGATACTGTACTCGAGACCGACTTCGAATTGTTGATTCCCGATGAATATGTTGGAAATATTTCCGAACGTATTGCCCTCTACAAAGCGCTCGACGATATGGAGAAGGAAGAAGAAATTCAGAAATTCTCAAAAGATCTTGAAGATAGATTTGGTCCTATTCCGAAGCCCGTTATTCAATTGATAGATACCATGCGCTTGCGATGGAAAGCGAGAGAAATTGGATTCGAAAAGTTGGTGTTGAAGAGTGGTAAAATGATCGGTTATTTCATTTCGAAACAAGACTCACCGTTCTACCAAAGCGAGGCATTCACGCGCATTTTGAACTTCATTAAACTCAATCCGGTTACTGGAAAAATGTACGAGAAAGACGATACCCTGCGCATTGCATTTCCAGAAGTACAAAACATGAACAAAGCCAATCGCTTGTTGAACGCCTTAGCCGAAGGTTCTAAATTGTAATCAAGCCCACTATTATCGTAAATTTGCACACTTTCAAAAACTATTATGACATCACCAAGAGTTCGTGTTCGTTTCGCTCCTAGTCCCACTGGCCCATTGCACATGGGTGGAGTTCGCACAGCATTATACAATTATCTTTTCGCCAAGAAACACGGCGGAGATTTTATCATTCGAATTGAAGACACCGACCAAACACGCTATGTTCCGGGTGCTGAGCAATACATACTAGATTCATTGAAGTGGTGCGGCATTGAACCCACCGAAGGTGTTGGTTATGGCGGAAAGCACGAGCCTTATCGCCAAAGCGAAAGAAAGCCCATGTACAAGGCGTATGCGGTGGAATTGATTGAAAAAGGTTGGGCATACTACGCATTCGATACCCCTGAAGAATTAGACAACATTCGCAAACAAGCTGAATTAGCGAAGATGCCGAACTGGCAATACAACAGCATTTCACGCATGACCTTGAAGAACTCATTGACCCTTCCTGCAGACGAAGTTGCTGCTCGATTGGAAAAAGGAGATCCCTTCGTTGTGCGTTTCAAAATGCCTCGCAACGAAGAAGTAAGATTTCAAGATATTATTCGCGGATGGGTGGTGTTCTCTACGAACGAACTCGACGACAAAGTGCTTTACAAATCAGACGGAATGCCAACGTATCACTTGGCAAATATTGTAGATGACCACACCATGGATATTAGCCACGTTATTCGTGGGGAAGAATGGTTACCATCTGCGCCGTTACACGTTATGATGTATAGAGCGTTCGAATGGGAAGCACCGTTGTTCGCGCATTTGCCGTTAATCTTGAAACCCGATGGAAATGGAAAGTTGAGTAAACGCGATGGAGATCGTTTAGGATTTCCGGTGTTCCCATTGCAATGGACAGACCCTGAAACCGGAAATATTTCAAGCGGATATCGCGAAAGCGGATACCTTCCGAAAGCCTTCATTAACATGTTGCTTTTGTTGGGTTGGGCACCGAGCAACAACCAAGAAATTTTCACAATGGATGAAATGGTTGAAGCCTTCACCATTGAACGTGTTGGAAAGTCAGGTTCGAAATTCGATCCGGAAAAAACGAAGTGGTTCAATCAACAATACATGCGCAACACGCCACGTGCTGAGCTAGCGGAAATGATTATGCCCGCCATTCAAGAGCGCGGTTATGATGTGTGTGCCGAGTATGTTGAAGGCGTGATTGAGCTTATGCTCGAGCGCGCAGTATTTCCGAAAGATTTATTGGACGGTGAATACTTATTCGTAGATCCAACTTCTTACGATGAAGATGCTGTTGCCAAGAAATGGAAAGTTGGAGAGTCAGCTGCTATCCTTCAAAAATGGGCTGCTGTTCTTGAAACTCTTGAGCCATTTACAGTTGAGTCTATTGACGTTGCTATGAAGCAATTCTTAGCAGACAACAGTTTAGGAATGGGTGCTGTAATGCCTTTGTTTAGACTTGCATTAACGGGAGTTCTTACAGGACCTGGTGCATCGCATGTTGCTGCCTTAGTTGGAAAAGAATTCGTTTTACCACGCATTCAAAAATGCATTGACACTTTAGGATAAAATGAAAATTCAATTGAACAATATTCAGGTTCGTGCTCACCACGGATGCTGGAAAGAAGAGGAAGTCATTGGTGGCGATTACCGCGTAGATGTGTGGATTGAAGGCGCTTTCGAAGTGTCGGCTGAAACTGATGATTTAGAAAAAACGATAGACTACGTTGCAGTAAAAGAATTGGTTTACGCCGAAATGAAAGTAAGAGCCAAGTTGATTGAAACAGTTTTGGTTCGCATGCACACGGCAATGAAACTTCGTTTCCCGAACGCTCATTCGGTTGGAATTCGATTGACGAAGATTAACGCGCCAATGGGTCACCAAGTGGAAAGCGTTAGTGTTGAAATGGAAGGTTAAACTAATTTTTTCGAAACCAAATATTCTGCTATTTGAACTGCATTGGTAGCAGCTCCTTTGCGAAGGTTATCGCTAACTATCCAGCAATTCAACGTATTGGGTTGAGACTCATCGAGGCGAATGCGTCCAACAAAAACGCTATCACTTTCCGCAGCGTGGATGAGAGGCATCGGATAAAGTTTTTGTTCAATATTATCTACCACTTCAATTCCTGGAAAGGCACTAAGCACCTCTTTCACTTTATTTATATCTGGAGCATTTTCGAATTCAATGTTTACCGATTCTGAGTGTCCGCCCATGACAGGAACCCTTACCGCGGTAGCGGTTACTGCAATGGAATTGTCTTCCATAATCTTCTTGGTCTCAAGAATCATCTTCATCTCTTCCTTCGTGTATCCGTTCGATTGGAACACATCGATCTGAGGAATAAGGTTCATATCTATGGTGTGCGCATAAGCCTTCTCTCCGTCTTTTCCAATACGCTCGTTCATCAATTGATCCACAGCCACTTTCCCTGTTCCAGTTACGCTTTGGTAAGTTGAAACAACTACTCGTTTGATCTTATATAAGTCGTGAAGCGGCTTTAACACCATAACCATTTGAATGGTACTGCAGTTCGGATTTGCGATAATCTTGTTATGCGCATTTATGCTGCTTGCATTGATTTCTGGAACCACTAAAGGAATTCCTTCAGCCATTCGCCAGGCGCTGCTGTTGTCTATTACAACACATCCTGTCTCTGCAAATTTCGGTGCCCATTCCAAACTTGTTTCTCCGCCAGCTGAAAACAAGGCAATATCCGGAGAAGCAGCAACCGCTGTGGCTAGAGAAACAACCGACCATTCTTTTCCACAACAAGAGACTATCTGTCCCACACTCTTTTCAGATGCAATGGGAATGATTTCATCGAACGGAAATTTACGTTCTTCAAGAATTTGAAGCATCTTTTTTCCAACCAATCCGGTAGCACCTACAACTGCAATTCGCATACATATCTTTTTCACGAAATTACTACTTGTGCATTTTAGTTTCGAAAGAATAATTACAAAACATTTAACATGCACTACAAAAAATTACTTCCATTGGCATTTGCACTTTCTTCGTGCTCTCCAGTACCCGCTCAAATCAACGATAATTTCAACGACGGCAACTTCAACGCGAATCCCACATGGAGCGGCTCCACTGATGTATTCGTCGTGAACGCAAGTCAAGAATTGCAGGTGTTCAACACGTCCGGTGGACAGAGCTATCTTTCCGCACAAACAAATAACTCCTCCATTGACAACAAAGAGTGGCGCTTAACAGTGAAACAAACGTTTTCAGGTAGCGACAACAACCACAGCAGAATTTACCTGGTTGCAAACGAATCCGACTTATCCTTTTCTAATTCAACTTCGGGATCGAATGCAACGGGATATTTTCTCAAACTGGGTGAAGCTGGTTCAGCTGACGCCATAAAGTTTTTTCGAGATGATGGCCCTTTGGGGATTGTTGAACTTGCTGCCGGAACAGCAGGATTAATAGCATCTTCCTTCAACATAAACCTCCAAGTCTTAAGAGACAATTCAGGAAATTGGAGCGTAGCGATTGATCCATCTGGAGGGGTAAATTTCATTTCGGAATTTTCCATTTTCGACAATACGTACAATCAAACATCCTTTGTTGGCGTGAGTTGCATTTACACTTCCTCAAACGCCACGAAATTCTATTTTGATAATATTTCCTTCGGAAATGAAATTCCACCAACTGTGATAAACACACCGAACGTTCGTTCGGTTGTCATCAATGAACTCTATGCAGACCCGACCCCATCAAATGGATTACCCGATGCGGAATACATTGAGTTGTTTAACGCAGATTCAATTCCTTTTGAATTATCGGGATGGAAATTGGTGAATTCAACTACTGAAAAAACACTGCCTTCATATCTGCTGAACCCGAATGAATATGTGATTATTTGTGATGCAAATAGCACATCTTTCTTTCCCAATTCAATAGGAATATCAGTACTTACGGCATTAACCAACTCCGGCGATAGCCTAACGCTAATCGACTTTAACAACAACGTCATTGATCTGGTTTCGTATTCAGATGATTGGTACAACAGCAGCGAAAAATCCGACGGCGGATGGAGTTTAGAGCAAATCAATCCGTACAAAATCTGCAGTGGGAAATTGAACTGGTCAGCCTCGAACAATACGCAAGGAGGAACACCAGGATTCGAAAATAGTCTCTACAACATCACGCCAGATTCAGCAGGACCAAATTTAATTAGTTGGAATGTTAATCAAGCCAATCAAGTTACTCTCGTCTTTAATGAAAGCATTGACACAACGCTTTCCAGCAATTTCATTTGCACCAATACTCAGATTTCGAATGTTCAATTTTCAGAATCCAATACCGTTGTAGTTATCACTTTCAATGCAAACCTTCAACCCGAAACATTCTACGCGCTGGCGCAATCGGCACTTTCAGACTGTGACGGAAATATTTCCAACTTCTCCATAGAAATTTATCAAGGGAAAATACCTGAATTCGGGGATCTGATTTTCACTGAAATTCTTGCCGATCCCGATCCTGTTGTTCAAGGAATACCTTCCGAGTTTATTGAAGTGTATAATAAAAGTTCGCACACACTTGAACTACATGGACTCTGCATAAACAGCTGCGTCTTTGAAGGAAGCCACTTGCTTCTTCCGAATGAATATCTTATTCTTGGAGGTGTTACTGAAAGTCTTTCGTTTCTCTCGGTATCGAACAAACTATTAATTCCTTCCTTTCCGACTTTAACCAATTCTGGAATGCTCTTAAAACTAAGCATGAACGGAATGCACTTAGACAGCATACATTATAGCATAGATTGGTTCAACAATAGTTTCAAAGCCAACGGCGGGTGGTCGCTTGAAATGGTGAATCCAAATTTACCCTGCAGCACTTCCAACAATTGGAAAGCGTGCGAAAATGAAATTGGAAATTCACCAGGATATGAGAACTCTGTCTACTCGCTGATGCCCGATGTAAGCATGCCTGAATTGCTCTATTTAACACTTGAAGACAGTTCACTTGCTATTCATTTTAACGAACCAGTTACCCAAAATGGAAATTTATTTCAAGAAGAAAATTTGGTTGGAAATTTCATTACAGAAAACCCTTCAACACTCATTATTCTGAATGCTTCTGAAGTGCTCAATACTGAAGTATTGAACTACACCCTTGAAGGAATTTCCGACTGCAGTGGAAACAGCACTTCTATTTCCTTCGAATGGGGATATCCAGAAGATGCTTCACCTTTAAATTTGGTAATCAATGAAATTCTATTCAATCCATCTGTTGGCGGTTTCGACTTTGTCGAAATCTTCAACACCGGTTCGCAGGCGGTATCCTTGAAAAACACTTCACTTGCAAACGCTTCTTCAAGCAGCGGTGGACAGCTTGAAACTCTGACTTCTGAAGGAAGAATTATTCTTCCCAATGAATACATTGTTTTCACGGAAGATGAAAAGAATACTGAAGAATTGTACCCTTCCATTCAAACTAAAAATATTATTCGCGTGAATGCCCTTCCCACTTTCAACAATTCATATGGAACATGCATTATTTACTCAAATCAAAATGAAATTATTGATGAAATGAATTATTCTGAATCGATGCATTTCCAATTGCTCAATTCATTTGAAGGTGTGTCGCTTGAAAGACTTTCAAGTGAACTACCCTCAGCGCAAGAAAGCAACTGGCATAGCGCCTCTGAGTCATCGGGATTCGCGACACCAGGAGCAGAAAATTCACAATCCATTTCAATCGAAAATATGAACGGAGTCTTCGAACTTTCGACATCGATTTTCTCTCCAGATAATGATGGAATGGACGATGTCATTCAATTTCATTTTTCTGAAATGAAATCAGGCTGCGTTGGTAACCTGACTATTTACAACGAACGTGGTATTCGCGTCAAACGTTTGATTCGAAACGAATATTTAGGTCCTGAAGGCAATGCCATTTGGGATGGGATATCTGATAATGGCGAAGCACTTGCAATAGGCATTTACATTGCTACCTTTGAAGCATTCAACGAAGATGGAATTCAAGTCAACTACAAACGCGATTTTATTTTAGCCCGCAAACTATGAGCTTCTACTTCGTTCGTACACCTAGAGTTTTACATTGGCTCTTCCCAAAAATAACTTGGCGAATCAAAGATTCCGAATCGATATATTTAACCTTCGATGACGGTCCGAATCCAGAAGTTACCATTCAATTACTTGATCTTCTAAAAAAGCACAACGTGCTAGCAACATTTTTTTTATTGGGGAAAAACGCAGTAAAATATCCTGAACTCGTAGAGCGAATTTTAGAAGAAAATCACTCCATTGGTTTTCACTGTAACGAACATATAAACGCAAGAACACTCAGTCCCGCTGCTCTTTTAAAAAACTTTAGACTTCCAAAAAACTTTCCGCCTACTGTCCTTTTTCGGCCACCGTATGGCAAACTCAAATTGTGGCAATACAATTTCTTGAAAGAAAAATTCCCTTTGTTTGGTTGGAGTATTATGCCCGGTGATTTCGATAAAAAAATATCGTTGCAGCAACAATTGAATCGCCTCAAAAAATCTAAAGCAGGAGATATTTTAGTGTTGCACGAACTTCCGAATACTATAGAATTACTTCGCACGTATTTCGAGCAAACAGAAATTAAATCGTTTGCGAAACTCTAGCACTGTTTCATTTTAAAAAAGTATTTCTTATTATTGCTATATGAACCTTAAGCAAAACCTCCTGACCCTTTTGGGGTTATTCATGTGCCTAACATCTTGGGCGCAGGCCGGAACAGTAAAATTCTCAGGAAAAGTTATCGATTCACAATCGCAAAAGCCCCTAGGCGCTGTGTTGGTGTATTTCGAAAACACTTCCTTCGGAATGAGTTCTTCACCAGAAGGAACCTTCAGCATTGAAGCTCCGGCAGGAAACTACACCCTTATTGCCGCATACTTAACCCATCAGACCTTCAAAAAAGAAATTCAGTTAACAGGGAACCAAGAGTTCAATATTGAAATGGTTTCGAACGACGGACAAATGAATTTGGTTGTTGTGTCTGCTGGAAGGTATGAGCAAAACATTGGTGAGGTGACTGTGAGTATGGAGGTTATTCAACCGAAATTAATTCAAGATAAAAACGCAGTGAACATCGCTGAAATCTTGCAACAAACTCCGGGTGTTGCAATTGTAGATGATGAGCCTCAAATCCGCAGTGGAAGCGGTTATAGCTTCGGCGCGGGAAGTCGGGTGCAAGTGTTGGTAGATAATATTCCTATTCTAAGCGGTGATGCGGGAAAGCCAAGTTGGGGATTTCTTCCAACAGAAAATGTATCGCAAGTTGAAATCATCAAAGGCGCGAGCAGTGTGCTTTATGGAAGTTCTGCATTAAGTGGTGTAATCAACTTCAGAACTGCCTACCCCACTTTAAAACCAAAAACAACCGTTTCTGTTTACCACGGATTTTATTCGAAACCGCAATCAGATTCAGCCGTGTATTGGAACAGACAAGGAATGAAAAGCGGAATTAATTTTCTTCACTCTGAAAAATTCGGAAAACTTGATTTTGTTCTTGCTTCAAGTATGCAATACGACGATGGACACCTAGGTCCTATTAAAGACACAGCCGACGGCAGCTTTTCGAATGGGAATTATAACCCTATGAAAGTAGATCGATACAGCGCTGGAAATAGAGCGCGTTTAAACCTGAATCTTCGATACCGCTTAACCGATCGTCTTTTCATAGGTCTTGCTGGAATTTATTCCACAAGCAATTCATTGTCTACTTTAATCTGGGACAACAGCTCAACTGGATTGTACGGTGCCTACGCCGGCAGCGCCACACGAACCATTCAGCAGTTATATACTGTTGACCCTTCCATTCAATACACCAGTAAAAAAGGCGCTGTTCACACACTGAAATCGAGATGGCAATCGTTAGACAACAACAACGATAACAACCAAGGAAATTTCTCAGATGTCTTCTACACGGAATACCAAGTGCAGAAAAATTGGGAACTTCACAAGATAAAAAACCTAACAACCACAGCGGGTGTAGTAAACACAAACACAGATGCTCGCGGGCAATTGTTTGTAGGTGGAAATCCAGACGGACACAACCAAGCAAGAAATACTGCTGCCTATCTTCAAGTCGATAAAAAAATTGGTGAGCGCCTAAATCTTTCTGGAGGTGTGCGTTACGAGCAATTTCTATTGAATGAAGAAAAAAATGGCAAGCCCGTATTTCGCGCAGGAGCAAATTACAAATTGGGTCAAGCGACATACTTGCGTGCTTCCTACGGACAAGGATATCGATTCCCAAGTATTGCTGAAAAATTCATTGTAACGGGTTTGGGTGCCATTCAAGTTTTTGCAAATCCAGACTTAAAACCAGAGACTTCATACAATGCCGAAATCGGAATTAAGCAAGGATTTAAAATTGGAGAATTCAAAGGATTTATTGACGTAGCGGTTTTCCAACAAGAGTTTCGGAATTTTATTGAATTCACTTTTGGGCAATGGACGGCGGTTCCTCTATCAGACTTGGGTCAAATATCAAAAGTCATTGGGTTTAAAAGTTTGAATACCGGGGGCGCGAAAGTTCAGGGTGCTGAACTCAGTATTATGGGAACCGGTAACATTCGCAAGACTCGTTTCGATGTGTTGGCAGGTTACACGTACACAAAACCTATGAGCACCACCCCTGACTACGTCTATGCACAAACGGCACAAACTCCAGGAACACTTGTCATTCCGCAGTTTTCTCAGGCATCCTATTTAACCACAAGCGAAAACACGAACAGCAATATTTTGAAATATCGCATGCAACACCTTATAAGAATAGATGTTGGTGCAACCCGCGGTGCATTTAATTCAGGAGTAAGCTTTCGGGCAAATTCACACATGCAAAACATTGACAAAGCTTTTTCGCAACTCGAACAGGAGCTTCCCACTGAATTCAATCCGGGAATTAATTCATGGCGTGCCAATCACACCAAAGGCGACTATGTTTTCGATGCGCGAGTTGGCTATACCTTTTCAGAAAAACATAAGATTGCACTTATCATGAACAATGTTCTCAATCGCGAATATGCTATTCGTCCACTTGCCATTGAAGAACCCCGAGTAACCATGGTGCAATACACCTTAAGTTTGTAGCATGAAAGGACTTGGCATTATTCCCGCTCGATATGGAAGCACACGCTTTCCTGGAAAGCCGTTGATTGAAATCAACGGAAAATCCATGATCCGAAGGGTAATAGACCAAGCGAAAAAATGTTCTTCGCTAGCTGAAGTTTGGGTGGCCACTGATGATGAGCGAATATTCAATCATGTTGTGGAATACGGATGCAAAGCGTTTTACACTTCTGAACATTGCAACAGCGGAACTGAGCGCATTTGCGAACTCCTTCCGAACATCTTGGGGCAATTCGGTTTTGTGTTGAACATTCAAGGCGATGAGCCTTTTGTTCATGTTGAATCGTTGGAAGAACTTTCGAATGCCCTAATCGCTTCAAAAACCGATATTGCGACTTTAGCAGTTCAATTGGAAAACCGCGAAGAGGCGAACGATTCAAACCGGGTGAAAGTGGTGTTCAGCACTTCCGGAAGAGCACTCTATTTTTCAAGATCAACCATACCCTTTGCTCGAAATGGAGAGCCCAACTATTTCAAACATCTGGGGGTTTATGCTTACACAACGAATGCCCTTCAACAAATAAATCATCTGAAACCTTCTCCATTGGAATTGACCGAATCGCTGGAACAACTTCGTTGGTTGGAGCATGACTTAAGTATTTCTGTAGTAGTAACTTCCCACGATTCAACAGGAATAGACACTCCAGCAGATTTGCTGAAATATCAGGCCTAGGCTTGTAAGACCAATAAAAATCCGTATTTTCGCATTATGCAGTTCGAAAACCTAATCAAAGATTTATTGTACTCCAACGATTGCGTGGTTCTTCCCGGTTTGGGCGGATTCATTGCAAAATACAAGGGTGCTTCTTTGAATACAAGTTTGCATACGGTCTACCCCCCGCAGAAAACAATCGGATTCAATCCACAAATAAAAGAGAACGACGGCTTGTTGGTTTCTGCTTTGTGTGCTCTGAACAATTGCTCTTATGCGGAAGGAAAAATTGAACTCGATGCCTGGGTGAAAGAGCAATCGAACACGTTACTTCGTGGTGAAAAAATTTCTTGGAAAGGAATTGGAATTCTGTTTCAAGATCGTCTAGGAAAAATTCAATTCATTCCAGACAGCAAAGGAAATTTCTCGCTTGAATCATTCGGATTAGAAAAGATAATTCTTGTTCCTGTAGAACGTGAAATTGAAGAGCCAATAGCTGCTGAAGTTTCAACCCTTGAAAAACGTGCAGAACAAGGATCTAAATGGATTTGGAAAGCAGCAGCTGTATTAGCGCTGCCTATTTTAGGTGTTGGAATATTTGCACTTTCGCACAAGATTGAAACGACAGATTGGCAATACGCCTCGTACAAATTACTTGGAACGAAAAGCCGAGTTGCACAGTACACTCCTGCGCCAGAAAGAGCCATTCCAACATATACCGTTGAAGAAGAAATTGAACTTGTTGAAACGCCTGAGTTAAACTCAGTTCCAACAGCTGCAGCAGTTGTAGCAACTCCCGTTGAAAAAACCAAAGTCGTAGAAACTGTTAATCCTACGCGTCTTGCAAAATACGAAATCATTGTAGGAGCCTTCGCTGTCTCTCAGAACGCAAACCGCATGGTAGCTGAGTTAAATAAAAAAGGATTCAAAGCAAGTTTATCTGGAAAAAAAGGAAATCTGCAACTTGTATCAGCAGCAAGTGACTCGAATTACGAGGCCATTATTCAAATGCTCGACAAGGTTAAATCCGAAGTCAACCCCTCTGCGTGGTTGAAACAAAATTAACATTTCATTTAGATTCGTTTAGCTGTTTTTGTTCTTGTTTTGAGCTACAATCAAAACGATATTATGCGCATAGGAGAACGTATTAAAAACAGAGCAAAAGATTTGCGTCTTGGACCAACGGAATTGGCTAAGATTATTAACACATCGAAACAAAATGTTTATGGAATTTACAGAAGAGATTCTGTTGACTCAAAACTTTTATTCGATTTGTCGAAAGCATTAGACACCGATTTCTTTTCGCTTTACTCGAAAATTCTTGCTAGTGGTTCTAATCTAGAGGAAGGAAGCGAGCTTCGCGCAGAGAGTTTAGAAAACGACATCGTTGCGGTGAAAAAAGAGTTAACAGATCTACGAGAGAAGTACGCTTTATTGCGCGCTTTATTCGAAGCCAAAACAGGAGAGAAAATTCCTGAATTCTAATCATGTATTACCTTTGGCCTCATGAATTATGAAGCCATTATTTTCGACTTCGGGGGCGTACTCTTTGAGATAGACTACAACGCACCCGTGCGAGCCTTTCAGGCGCTTGGAATGGAATCATTCGCAACAGCCTATTCCCAGGCTCAGCAAGATGAAATTTTCGACTTATTAGAGACCGGCAAAATTCCCGGAGAAGCTTTTTACGATTGGATCTCAAACTTCCTTCCGAATGCCTCTCGGCAACAATTGGAAAATGCCTGGAACTGTATACTCACTCAACTTATCCCAGAACGGGTCGATTACATTTTCAAATTGAAAGAAAAGGGCATTCGTACCTTCATCTTCAGCAACACCAATGAATTGCATGTAGCCGTTTTCGAACGAATGATCGATGAGTCTTATGGCTTAGAGAAATTCAAATCTGCTTTTGAATTTATTCATTACAGCAATGTCTTAGGAATGCGCAAGCCCAATCCTGAAGCTTTTCTTGAGCTGTGCAGAATTCATGGACTCACGCCCGAAAAAACAATTTTTATTGATGATTCAATTCAGCATGTTGAAGGGTCCGTTCGCGCTGGATTAAAAGGACTACACCTTCTTCCACATCAAACTCCGGCAGAATTAATAGACCCTTTATTTTAATTTGAAGGCCTTACTACTGATGGGCTTTGTGAAAGAAAAAGGAACCATCTTCTTTACGCCTAGGCCCTTCGCCTGCACATAACCCGATGCTTCCAAAATAATTTCGTCTTTGAACATAAGCGCCAAAGCGTTGCCCAACAAACCTTCCACATCGGTAATATTCGTGAAGACTTTCACATCATAAACTTGCGCAGATTTCGGACCTAGAACTACAGGTTCTGCCAAGGTTAGAGTGCCTGCTACGTTTCCGTCAATGCGCAATTCCAAATCAGATTCGTATAACGTAATCTTATACGGATTGGGATTTTCAAGCCCAATTCGTAAAACTGCTGCAACGTGATTATTGGTAAATTCAGAAAGGTCGAACTCTTCCACACGCTTCACTTTTACATCCTTGTAAATTTCACAAGAAGTAAAAGTGAACACCGTGAAAAGCAGAAATATCCAAGGAATTGAAATCTGTTTTCTTCTCATAACATCCTCACGTTTTCTATTTCAACCCGAACGAAATTTACTTCGAAAAATTATCGAAGAAATAAGGAATCGTTTCAATTCCTTTGTAGTAGTTAACCAAGCCGTAGTGCTCATTCGGCGAATGAAGTGCATCAGTATCCAATCCAAAGCCCATTAACACAGACTTTAAATTCAATTCAGATTCGAACATAGCAACAATAGGAATAGATCCGCCACCTCGTGTTGGAATTGGCTTCTTACCATAAGTCTTCTCCATAGCATCTGATGCCGCAATGTATGCTTTGCTATCTGTTGGCGTAACAACCGGCTCCCCACCATGGTGGGGACGAACTTCAACACGAACACCAGCAGGTGCTATAGACTTGAAGTGATTCGAAAACATTTCAGTAATTTGATCAGTGGTTTGATGAGGTACCAAACGCATTGAGATTTTAGCGAATGCCTTCGATGGAAGAACGGTCTTGGATCCTTCGCCAATGTATCCGCCCCAAATACCGTTGCAATCCAAGGTTGGACGAACCCCAGTGCGCTCAATGGTAGAATATCCTTTTTCACCGTACAACGCATCGATATCTAAATCTTTCTTATAAGCCTCTTCATCAAACGGAGCAGCATTCAACGCAGTGCGCTCTGCTTCTGTTAATTCTTGAACGCTGTCGTAGAAACCAGGAATTGTCACGTGATTATTCTCGTCGTGAAGTGAAGCAATCATTTTCGCCAAAACGTTAATCGGATTTGCAACCCCTCCGCCGTATACACCGCTGTGTAAATCGCGATTCGATCCCGTTACTTCAACTTCAACATAACTTAATCCTCTTAAGCCACAGTCGATACTTGGAACGTCGTTCGCTATAATGCTCGTGTCTGAAATCAACACCACATCTGCTTTCAATCTTTCTTTGTTCGCCATGCAGAAAGGGCCTAGGTTGGTTGAACCCGCTTCCTCTTCCCCTTCAATCATGAACTTAACATTACACGGAAGTGAATTCGTTTTCCACATGGCTTCAAACGCCTTCACGTGCATGAACATTTGTCCTTTGTCATCGCAAGACCCACGAGCGAAGATGGCACCTTCAGGGTGAATCTCTGTTTTCTTAATCGTTGGCTCGAACGGAGGCGTGTGCCACAATTCAATTGGATCTGCTGGCTGCACATCGTAGTGTCCGTATACCAAAACCGTTGGCTTACTCGGATCAATTAATTTCTCTCCGTATATGATTGGGTGTCCTTCCGTAACGCAAATTTCTACGTTATCTGCTCCTGCGTCGCGAAGATGCTTCGCTACTAAATCTGCGCATTTCGCTACCTCTTCCTTGTAGGCCATATCGGCGCTAATGCTTGGAATACGTAGTAGTTCGAACAACTCGTTTAAGAAACGATCTTTATTTTCGTTGATAAAATCTTGTGCTGCTTTCATGACATTTAATTTGTGGTCGAAAGATACGATGGAACGTTTTAAAATCAGAATGAAAAACCAACGAAGAAGAATATCTTTGCAGCAATGAGTAGCGTAAATTTCGAGAATACCGCGGTAGCGTTTCAACATAAAAACAATGGCCAACTGAAGCGTTCTTTTTGGCTCTTCAAATTGATAGCTTCTCCAAGTTTGGTAAAATTGGGTGGCGCCCTGACGAATCTTGCGGTTGGCCTTGGTATCCCCATTGGATGGGCTATTAAGAAAAATATCTTTTCACAATTCTGTGGCGGAGTAAATATTTCAGAAAGCAAAAAAGCCGCGCACCATCTTGCTAAAAGTGGTATTGGTTCCATTCTCGATTACAGTGTAGAAGGAAAAGAAAACGAAAAAGATTTCGACTTTACGGCAGATGAAATTAAGCGCACTATTGATGCTGCGGAAAACAACAGCGATATTCCTTTCAGCGTATTCAAAGTAACAGGGATTTGCAGATTTTCTCTTTTGGAAAAAGTAAATGCAAAGCAAGCGCTTTCAACAAATGAAGAAAAAGAATGGGAGCGAGCTGTTGGACGCGTGTTCAGTATTTGCGAGCATGCCTTTCAGAAAAACGTGGCCTTGTTTATAGACGCCGAAGACTCGTGGATTCAAGATGCTATAGATGAGCTTGCCGAAAACATGATGGTTCAATTCAACCAGAAAAATTTCATCGTTTACAATACGGTTCAATTATACAGACACGATCGACTTGCGTATTTGAAAGCCATGCATATTCGCTTGCGTGAAAAGGGAGCAAAGACTGCTGTGAAGTTGGTTCGTGGTGCCTATATGGAAAAGGAACGCAAGCGTGCAGCTGAAATGGGCTATGTGGATCCCATTCAATCTACCAAAGAAAATACAGATCGCGATTTCAATTTAGCGGTCGACTATTGTTTAGATCACATTGAAGACATAGCTATTTGCTGCGGTTCGCACAATGAAGAAAGTTCTGCGATGTTGGTGGAAAAAATGAATGCGCGTGGAATTGCAAGCAACGATAAACGCATCTATTTCGCGCAATTGTTCGGCATGAGCGACCACATTAGCTATAACCTCAGTCACGCAAATTATAACGTCGCGAAATACCTTCCGTACGGCCCCATTAAAGAGGTCATGCCGTATTTATTGCGCCGAGCGCAAGAGAATACTTCGGTAAAAGGTCAAACCGGAAGAGAATTATCTCTGATTGAAAAAGAAATTCAACGCAGAAAAAAAGCTTAGTTACAGCTTCCAGATTTTGGTGAGTGGTGAAAACAAATAATCACTACCCGTCTTCACTTCCTTACACAAAATACGCTGACGTCTTTTGTTTAAGCGAACGAATTCACGCTTGTCTTTTCCATATATAAATTTGGCCCCGTCAGGAAGATCATCGACCATAATAATATTTTCATGGCTCGATCGATCATAGAGCGCTAAAGTCTTTGAGAGATCAACATCGCTGCAAGTTGCAGCGGCGGGATTGTTCAGGTATCGCTGAATGGCTTTTTCTAAATCTAGGGGAAATAAATTCACATTTACAAAGGGTGCCAAAGTCTCTTGGAAACATTTTTTCCACTCACCACCATGCGGCTTCACAAAATGTCCGTGACGCACATGACAAATCAAGTGAGCCAATTCGTGCATGAGTGTAATTAGAAAAGCGTAGCGATTTAAATTATGATTCACCGTGATCTTGTAGCGTTCACCAGGCGCGTAACGGAAATCGCCGTGCTTGGTACTTCGGCCTTTGGTAATAACCAAATCGTGCGGATACGCCCGCAACATTTCACACACCTTTACTACTGAACCACCGGGTAAGAATGGAGTTAAAGCAGTTTCTAAATCATTGGATTTAGCCATGCTTCAATGAACTTAATCCCAAGTAGGACAATTGCAATCTCCTCTACGACCAGGAGGGTCACGACGCACTCCGTGTTTTTTACTCTTACAAGAAGATAAACCTGCAATCAAAACTAATACTACTAACAAATAAATTAATTTCTTCATGTCCCGAAAATACTGAATAAGTAGCAAGAATACGTAAACATTGAAAAATTATTACACTCAAAAAAAATAAACTACCTTCGGCCTAAGTTTTAATCATGACAGGAATCTTAGGAAATTTTGGACGATATTTTTTGCTCATGCGCAGAGTGTTTTCGCGTGCTGAAAAAAAGAAAATCTACAGACCTCTGATTACCGATGAAATGATCAAAATCGGAGTGCAATCGGTCGGAATAGTCGCGTTGCTTTCGTTCTTCATGGGTGCGGTAGTTACCCTTCAAACAGCTGCAAATATTGAGAGTGGCTGGATTCCGAAATGGACAGTCGGTTATACCACTAGACAAACCATGATCTATGAATTTTCTTCTACTATTGTAGCCCTTGTTTTAGCCGGAAAAGTTGGAAGTAACATTGCGTCTGAAATAGGTACCATGCGTATTTCAGAACAAATAGATGCCTTAGACATTATGGGTGTGAACTCAGCGAGTTATTTGATTCTTCCCAAATTAATTGCATCTACCGTCATGTTTCCCTTCTTGGTTCTATTGGCTATGAGTGTGGGTATTTGTTCGGGCGCTATAATAGGTACTATGACTAAAGCCGTTTCGCTCAACGATTTTATCTACGGAATTCAATACGATTTCGACAGTTATGGAATTGTCTACTCCCTCATTAAAACAGTTTTCTTCGCTTTCATTCTTTCTACCATTCCTGCTTATCACGGTTATTATGCCAGTGGTGGCGCGTTGGAGGTGGGGAAATCAAGTACGAAAGGTGTGGTCTATAGCATGGTTGCCGTAATGGTTGGGAATTATTTGCTTACTCAAATATTACTGCTGTGATTCAGGTAAAGAATATTTCCAAAGCCTTTAAAGAAGCTCAGGTGCTTTCAGATATTTCCATTGACTTCGAACCCGGAAAAGTGAATTTTATTATTGGAAGAAGTGGACAAGGAAAAAGCGTGCTGTTAAAGTGCATGGTTGGCTTGTTAGATCCCGATGCTGGAAGTATTCTGTACGATGGGGTTGACTTTCTGAATATGAATGAAGATCAACACAAAGCCATTCGTCAAGAAGTAGGAATGCTTTTTCAAGGTGCCGCGCTTTTCGACTCCATGACTGTTGAGGAAAATGTTATGTTTCCTCTTACCATGTACAGCAACCTGACTAAAGAAGAGAAGCTAGTAAAAGTGAATGAATGCCTCGAGCGAGTAAATCTTGCAGGGAAAAACAAACTTTATCCTGCCGAACTCTCTGGTGGAATGAAAAAGCGAACAGGTATAGCCCGCGCCATTATCATGAACCCGAAGTTTCTGTTTGTAGATGAACCGAACTCCGGATTAGATCCTGAAACTTCCATCGTCATTGATAACCTCATTCGTTCCATAACTTACGATCTAGGTTCAACAACCATTGTGGTTAGTCACGATATGAATTCGGTTATGGAAATTGGAGATAACATCAACTTCATCAGTGGTGGAAAAGTCGAATGGCAAGGAAATAAGCATGACTTATTGAAATCTGAAAACACAGCTCTGAACAACTTCGTCTTCGCTTCGGAGTTTATGCAAGAGATTAAGGAAAATCTTAAGAGATAGGGGGCGAATGATTATTCGCACCTAACTTAAAAGGGCGAATAATTATTCGCCCCGATGTTTATCTATCTTACCCAGAACTTCTCTGTAACCGTGTGCTCCTGTGTTCTGAATGAAATCATATACAATCCAGACGCAACGTTCGAAGGCAGTGGAACTTGAATCAACTGATCCAACGATTCAATGAACACATCTTTCGAGAACAGCATTTGTCCGTTCATTCCAACCAATTGAATCATTCCTTTTCCTAAAGCACGTTCATCGGTGATTCGAATGGTGGCCATCTTCTCTTCAATGCCTTGGAAAGAAATTACAGCAACATTTCCTTGCTCATCAACTTCCATAATGTCGGCCGCATTTCTTTCAACATGAATTTCATCATTCATAACTTCCATAGAACTCGGATCTCCAGGTGCCATAGCTGCTCCAATGGTTACCACACAAAACGGACCGTAGTCGCCTTCTTGCGGCGTGTTGCATGAAATAAGTTTCGGCTTCGCCGCAATTCGATATGAATTACCTGTAACCAATCCGAATTGATTCAACATTAAAACCTCCGATGAGGTGGTAGCCACTATAGCCGGTGCTATAGGCGTTTGCGGTGCCGTTGGAACTACTTGCGCAATCTGCCAGATATATTCTCCTGCTCCTTGCGTAAACTGGGAATAAACAATGCTGTATGGTGAAATAGTCGCCCCGCATAAATTAGAATAGGCCGGCGGTGGACCCGTTATGGTTAAGTATGGAATTGGTGCGGTAATTAAACAATAGGGCGCACTCCAAAGACCCCAAACATTGCAATAATTCATGCGAATTCGAACCGAATAAATTCGGTTGTATCGCAGACAAGACAACGCAGGAATATTCATATTCAAAGTAGTAATACCAGGAGCAGATTGTGTGGTAACAATAACATTTCCTGCCAACGTGAATTCCCATTCAGTCATGGCCGTTGGGCCTAAATAGGTGGAATTCAAAACCCCGCCGAGTAAAGTCACTGTCGCGCACGGAGCGTTGCTAATGGTATTATTGGGATAGGCCTCCATAGCCAACGTTCTAACTGGGCCTTCACCACACCAAATTCCGTCCATTTGAATTTCAATGTACACGTCGTACGTCTTCCCATAACAGATACAAGGAAAAGTATACAAATACACTTGATCCACACTTGAAGCTCCTGTATTTCCTGTGCAAGGCGTGCCTGTCGGATCCGCCTGATCAACAAAACGATAACGAGTTGAAGTAACTAAATTGTTCTGTGCTGCGAATGTTGGGTTATTGCGTTTTGCAAAATTGTTTGTTCTATATCCTACCAAACCTGCGTCAGGAGCAGGGACAGGAGAAGAAAGTAGTTGAGCCGTTGGATAGTATTCTACTTTTACGGTAAAGCAAGAAGCCGTAGTTCCGTTAGATCCCACACGAAAATAATATTCAGTTCCAGGATTAACCGGATTGTTCGCCCAAGTTGTCTTCAGTGTTTCCGTTACTCCGGAGGCACCAGCGTTAACGCATTCCTTATAAATTGGCGCCGCTGCAGTTCCTGCATAAAAATCTATTGAAGCATCAAATCCCGTAGGCACAACAGACACTTTAACCGCAGCTGAAAGCGTTCCCGCAGGCACCGTAAACTTAAACCAACACGCTTTTGTAGGAGCGGCTGCCGTACAGGTAGATGTGGTTTGTCCTGTGGTTGTAACAAGACATTGGCTAGTAGCCGCAATTGGGGTATATCCAACTCCATTTAACAAGTAATTTCCTGGAGTAATAGCTAACGCTGTTGCTGAAGTAGCCTGGGCATAAGCCGAAGTTACACAAGCTGCTAAGATTACTAAGAGTACAAGTCTTTTCATAAAATTAAGGATATGAACAAATGTAACGAATGAGAGACAAACAAATTCAACAGATCTACATTAAAAATTCAGCATTCGAGGTTGAAAAGGCGCGAAAACATCCTCTCTTGTCAAATTATCAATTTGACCTGACCCACTTTCGAACTTCGCAATGACATCGTCTAATTTTTTTAATGGTTCAGCTACACCCAAAGAAACCATTTCAGCTGCGTAGTCTTCGGAATAGCCACTGTCATTCAATGAAAAATTATAAACCTGCATTCCCAAAGCATCGAAAAACGTAGTGCTATAAATACTTACCTGAATTTTAGCACGCTTCAATTCTTCATTCAATGAAGCTGAAATGGGCAGTACTTCAACGAAATCATTGGCCTCACTTTCGTATCTCTGCACTTCAGATTCAAGTGGGTGCAATTTCACTATCAACTTCCAATTCGGGTGCTTTGGTATAATGAAATCACACATGTATCTTATCCACTCAATGTATGGTTCCGATAAATTCTTTTGGGCACAAAGCAACACGCGATTCTCTTTCTTAAAATCATTCGATTTAATTGCTGTATCTGTCGTGAAATTTCCAATCACTAAAGATTTCATGAAGGCAGATTCTGCTCCCGCATCTAAAACGCGCTTCCAAAAATTCCCAAACAACCAAATCTCATTCGGAAACATTGCCTTCGCAAGGGAATCTCTATATTTCTCGGGATAAACGTAATACAGATCGTGTTTTGAAATTAATCCGTGCTGAAGCTCAATTGTTTTTATCCCCAACAACTTCGCTGCTGCTAAACATCCTTCATTGTGGTAATGCGTAATGCCTACCAACGTCTTTGGTTTCGCTATTGTAAGCAACGCGTGCCATTTTCGAAACGATTCAAAAAAGACGAAGAACGCACTTTCCACATATTGAAATTCACTACCTGAAAGCACCCCGACTTTTCTAATTTTCTGCAGGAGCTCTTTCAATTCAAAATAAATTTCACTCTGAATTTCATTTGTTGGTGGAAACCAATTCGACAAATCTTTCACTGAAAAATCTGCCTCCTTTGCAAATGCCCCGGTGGTGTCCCACCAAGAATATTCTGTACTTAATATAGACTCTCGAATAAGATGAGTTATGGGTGAAATCTCTTCCCCAGTTGGAAGTTTCAACTTTCGCCTTCCTTCCAGAATTAAAATACTTTCACTTTTTTGCGGAAGGAAATTTCCTTTTTTTCTTTTGGAATTCAACCACGATTTCAACTTGTAAATAATCCAACTTGAAAAAGGATTCTTCTTCAGCAATTTATCTTGCGCATCTGTCATGGCGTATGACAAGCCGTGTTGAACCAATTTGATGTAATTGAAATTCTTCCCTTCGAACAATTTTCCATCTGGAAATTTTTGCTCGAATTCTAATTGAATAATATTGAAATCAATGGGACGAAAGGCCATGTCGCAAGTTATTCAATTCGTTCCACATTTTTCTTCCCTTGGTGCGAAGCCAAATAAACATTCCAATTAAAATAATTCCTGTAGCCGCAAGGCGCCAAACCCATGAAAAATCGCGCAGTGAAAATACACCCGCTCCCACAACTACAATAATTGCAACAAGTTCAAACGGACGAATGAGCTTGCGGAAAGCTCCGCTGTTCTTTATTAAAAAATAACCCGCCACTCCCATAACGAAATAAGCAATTACGGTGTTCATCGTTGCTGCCCACGTTTCGTAATAGCCTATGAAAATTAAATTAAGTAACACGTTCGAAAGGGCTGCCACTAAAGTAATCTTCAGAACTTCCATGGTTCGTTTATCGTAGATGGCCTTGTCTACGATTGCCACGTAAATAGGACGGTAACAAAATCCGAAAATGAGCACAATCGCCATCGGATAAGCCGCACTTAACTCCGCCTTTCGATAGAGCAATCTGAAGATGTCTGGAATCCACAAACCGAGCACTGCGGCCATTAACAAGGAAACATAGAACCAAGCGTGTATGAGTTTCCCAACTGTTTGCATGGCGAGGTCGGTGCCCGCTTTGTACAAATCGAAAACAATGGGCGTTAACACTTGGTTGGCCTGCGATTGAATATTTTCGAAGTAGGAGGCAAAAGAATAAGCAATACTGTACTGTCCAATTTTATTCTGTGAAACTCCAAATCGATCCAATAAAACTCGGTCGGAAGAATTCAATAAATAGGTCGCATACTCCTTCGGAATGAGGGGTGTAGCAATTTTAAGATCGGAAACTATTTCATTCTTTTCGAAATGAAACGACGGGCGAATACGCTCTTTCCCATACAAGAAATATCCAAAGTAAGCGGCCAACAACCCCGAAGAAATGGCCTGCGAATACAACCACGCCATGTATCCTAAATTGAAATAGCGTACACCCACGAAGCTCATAAGCGCTGACAGTATTCCAACCCCAATGGTTATGGAATATACCCTTTGATGCTCATGCCTGAATTGCAGTAATCGCGTGGCAATGGACTTCGTTAAATCGAAAAACAAAAGTGGAACAATGACTAAGGCAAGAACAATGTTCAAGCGATCTGCAGCAATCTTATTTTTCAAGGTGAAATACAACAAAGCGCCTACCAATCCGGCGTAGAGAAATTTATAGAGCCATTGAAAGCCAAGGAGCCGTGACCATTTCGATTTAAAATCAGAACCCAACTCGAAATAACTTTGTTGAAAGAGCACGATGTATCCAAGACTGCTAAATGCACCTACCAATCCAGCATAGCTGAGAATTAAACCGTAAATAGCGTAGTCCCCTGCGGTTAAAAACGGAGTAAGAAAAGGGAGCAAGAACAGGTTAATCAGCGCAGGAGTCTGATTGGCGAAAGAATAAAAAAAGGTGTGAGAGACTATTTTCTTAAGCATTCACGGTTAGGACTTAAGACAAAGATACGTCTTAGCCGTTCAACGCTTCTGCACCGGCAACAATTTCCAAGATCTCTCCAGTAATTGCGGCTTGACGCGCTTTGTTGTAAGTTAACTTAAGTTCCTTAACCATTTCACCAGCGTTGTCCGTTGCCTTGTGCATTGAAGTCATACGAGCACCGTGTTCAGCAGCATTGCTATCTAACAGGGCCTTGAATAACTGAACTTTCAGTGTGCGAGGAATTAACTCTTCAAGAATCTGAGTCTTCTCTGGCTCATAGATGTAATCTACACTTGACTGTGCCTCTGCATTCACTGGAGGAAGTACGGGAAGGAATTGCTCGTTTTCAATAATTTGAACGGCAGCATTCTTAAATCGGTTGTAAACTAAAATTACTTTGTCGTATTTGCCACTTGCGAATTGATCCATGATGGTATTCGCAATTGCACTCACGTTAGAGAACGTTAATTTATCGAAGATATCATAGGGTGTTTCACCAAAACCTTCGGAAGTGTGCATCGTTGTTTTCTTGTAATTGTCGAAGGCTTTCTTTCCTAAAGACAATACATGAACATTCTGATTGGTTTTAACGATGTTCCGGATTTCCTTGATCACGTTATTGTTGAAACCACCGCACAATCCACGATTTGAAGTAATAGCAACCACCAGCGTGCTCTTAACGTCACGCTGTTGGCTGAATGTTGAGTTCGATTCCGAAGAACTTACGTTCGAAAGAATTTCCTGAAGCTTTTGAGCATACGGACGCATTTTAGTAATGGCATCTTGTGCTCTTCTCAATTTTGCTGCAGACACCATTTTCATGGCAGAAGTGATTTGCATGGTAGAGTTTACCGATACAATACGCATTCTGATTTCTTTCAAATTTGCCATGTCCTTCTTCGCTTTACAATTAGTTGTATCTCGCTGAAATATCTTTTGCTACTGATTCCAATACCGTTGTTACAGCATCGTCGATTTTACCGTTACGAATAGCAGTTAAGGTATCGTTGTGGTTCATTTCAAGACTATTCAAATAATCGTCTTGGAACTCACGAATTTTCTCAACTGGAATACGTGACAACAATCCTTTCGTTCCGCAGTAGATGATAGCTACTTGCTTCTCTACGGTCATTGGACTGTTTTGACCTTGCTTCAAGATTTCAACGTTACGCTTTCCTTTTTCAAGTACAGACTTCGTTACTTCATCTAAATCAGATCCGAATTTCGAGAATGCCTCAAGCTCACGGTATTGTGCTTGGTCAAGCTTTAACGTACCCGCCACTTTCTTCATAGATTTAATCTGTGCAGAACCACCCACGCGGCTTACAGAGATACCTACGTTAATTGCAGGACGCACACCTGAGTTGAACAAGTTCGACTCTAGGAAGATTTGACCATCTGTAATCGAAATTACGTTGGTTGGGATGTACGCCGAAACGTCACCCGCTTGTGTTTCAATAATTGGAAGTGCTGTTAATGAACCACCACCTTTTACAATGCTCTTCAAGCTTGCTGGTAAGTCATTCATGTTTTCAGCAACACTCTGCGTCGCATTTACTTTCGCAGCGCGCTCAAGAAGACGGCTGTGCAAGTAGAATACGTCTCCAGGATATGCTTCACGTCCTGGTGGGCGACGAAGCAACAAAGACACCTCACGGTATGCAACTGCTTGTTTAGATAAATCATCATAAACAATCAATGCAGGACGACCGGTGTCGCGGAAGAACTCTCCAATAGCGCAACCCGAGAACGGAGCGTAGAATTGAAGAGGAGCTGGGTCAGAAGCTGTTGCTGCAACAACGACTGTATAGGCCATGGCACCTGCATCTTGCAATGTTTTTACAGTACCTGCGATGGTAGAACCTTTCTGTCCGCAAGCAACATAAATACAATATACCGGCTCACCTTTATCGTAAAATTCTTTTTGATTGATGATGGTGTCAATTGCAACAGTTGTTTTACCTGTTTGACGGTCACCAATGATCAACTCACGTTGTCCACGTCCAATTGGAATCATTGCATCGATTGCTTTGATACCTGTTTGAAGTGGCTCGTTTACAGGCTGGCGGTAGATTACCCCAGGAGCCTTACGCTCAAGTGGCATTTCATACAACTCGCCTGTGATAGGACCATTTCCATCGATAGGCTCTCCCAGTGTGTTTACAACACGACCAAGCATTCCTTCTCCAGCTTGAATAGAAGCAATCGTTCCAGTACGTTTAACGCTAGCTCCTTCCTTTAAATCTCCAGAAGGACCTAACAATACTGCACCAACGTTATCTTCTTCAAGGTTAAGGGCAATACCTTGTACGCCATTTTCAAACTCAATCAACTCACCTGATTGAACATTTGAAAGACCGTAAATACGCGCAATACCATCTCCAATTTGAAGAACGGTACCTACCTCTTGCAACTCAGTTTCGGTCTTTAGACCAGCTAACTGTTCTCTAAGGATTGCTGAAATCTCCGCAGGTTTAATGTCTGCCATAACAAATAGTTTTTAATCCCATTATAACGTTGGGACGTACGGGTTTTTTGAAAAATCTTTTTTCGCTTTTTTCAGCTTATTTGAAACCGATGCATTGTACTCCATTCCGTTTACACGTAGGATAAATCCACCTATCAAATCTGAATCAACTTTTTCAGTGATTTCAACGTCACCTCCACAAATTTTCTTCGCTACTGCAGAAACTTCTGCACGAAGAGCATCATCTGCAGGCACAGCTGAAATTAATTCTACATCGAAGATGTTTCTTCCAGCTTTTACCTGCTGAACAAAAGACTGAGCTATTTCGCCCAAATCACTCTCACGACCTTTGTTTACGATTAGATCAATAAACACGTGAGTGGTTTTGTTCAATTCAGTAAAAACAGAAAACAACACTTTTCGTTTTTTATCACCGCTGATAACAGGACTGGACAACATCACCTGCAAATCCTTGCTAGAATGAATGCTGCTAGAAATATAAAGCATGTCCTTCAACAAGACATCAGTCTCCCCTCGCTCTGCAGCAAGGCTAATCAATGATTTTGCGTAACGCGATGACAGGCGAATGTTTGACATATTAATTGTCTCCGAATTCTTTAATTAAAGAATGATTCAACGCTTTTTGCTTTTGCTCGTCTGTAAGAGAATCTTTCAGAAGCACTTCAGCCAATTGAACTGAAAGGTCAGCTACCTGATTTTTCAAATCAGTGATAGCCGCTTGCTTTTGATTTTCAATCTCAGCTTTCGCTTTAGCAGTAATGCGATTTGCCTCTTCTTGCGAGCGACCTACAGCATCACTACGCATTTTGTCAGCCATTGACTTTGCCTCGTTCAAGATACGGTCGCGTTCGTTGCGCGTTTCACGAAGAAGGTCTTCGTTGCTCGCCTGCAAACGGCTCATTTCTTCCTTAGCAAGGTCTGCCTGACGCAATGCATCCGCTATACCCTCCTCACGGTCCTTTAAAGAACTCAAGATGGGACCCCATGCCATTTTCTTCAAAATGGCAAGCACACACAAGAAAGCAACCGAGGCCCAAAATACGGTACCTACGGATACACTAAGTAATCCTTCCATGGATGTATTGTGTTTAGCGCAAAGCGCCTATTATTAACCTAAAGCTACTAACAAACAAACGATAATGGCAAACAAAGCAACACCTTCTACCAAGGCAGCAGCTACGATCATGTTTGAACGTAAATCACCACTTGTTTCTGGTTGACGAGCCATTCCTTCAAGAGCAGAACCGCCAATGCGACCTACACCGATACCTGCTCCAATAGCAGCTATACCTGCTCCAATACCAGCAAGACCTTGTCCAACTTCTGCTGTCATTAAAAGATTTAAGAATTCCATGTTATTTGATTTTTGAGTTAAAATTTACGAATTAATGTGCATGAGGTTCAGCATGTTCATGCTCGTGATGATGTTCTTGATTAGCTTCTCCAAAATACAACGCTGCCAATAAAGTAAATACATACGCCTGAAGGAATGCAACTAAGAGTTCCAAACAGTACATGAAGATCATAAACAATACAGAACCAACTCCAACACCATACCCTGCCGCAACACTATCCTGTCCGAACATCAAGGCCAATCCTACAAAAGACAGTATAATAATGTGTCCAGCTGTAATATTTGCCGTCAAACGAATCATCAATACGGTTGGCTTAATGAACACACTCATGATCTCAATTGGAACCAATATAACCTTTACAAAAGCTGGAACTCCTGGAGGCCAGAAAATGTGACCCCAATAATGCTTGTTCCCTGAGAAACTTGTAATTAAAAATACCAACCCTGCTAATACAAGAGTAATACTCAATGTTCCGGTAATGTTGAATCCTCCTAGAAAAGGAATCATACCCAACATATTACACAACCAAATAAAGAAGAACGAAGTCAATAAAAACGGAACGTACTTCTCTGCTTTCTTCTTTCCTAATGCCGGAGTAGCAATGTCGTCTCGAATGAATATAATGAAAGGCTCCAACGCATTCTGAATACCCGATGGTGCTGTTCTTCCATTTTTCTTGTACTTCTTAGCTATAGAACCGAAAAGGAATATCATTAACCCAATAATAAGCAACATTCCAAATACCGATTTGGTAATTGAAAAATCCATCACCTTGTGTCCGTGCGCATCGTGAGGTGCATTATCACCAACGAATTCAATCATTTCGTGATGATTGCGATATCCTTTATAATCGTGGTAATCTAATTCCCCGTGCTCGTTTACTGTGTAGAAGTTGCTTGAAGAGAAAATATCGAAATGACCTTCATGAAGAATAATCACTGGAAGTGGAATGTACAAGCTACCTCCGAGGTGAATTTGATGTGCATCTGTAATGTGGTGCATGATCATCTCGCCTATTTTGAATTCTTCTTTTGCGTGCGCCGAATCCTGCGCAGCGTGCGTTGAAGTTTCTGAATGAGCGTGTGTAGAAGTGTCCGCGTGGGCTGTTTGTTCAACCGATGCTTGATCGTGAGCAACTGGCTCAGAGGCATGACCTTCGTGCTGCGCAATGGCAACTGAAGTCATTCCAATGAATCCTAATATAAAAAGAAATTGATATAGTCTCACCATCACATACCCGTTTTTGGCGGTGCAAAAGTAAGCAACACATAGCACATACGAAATTATTTTTTCAAAAACTTTTCGATTTTTCATTTAATCTTCAGAAGCGCTCTTGAAAAGAGAAAAGTAGCGCCCAAGTAAATAAAAAAAGTTCCTAGAGCCAATACCGCTTTTGACTCCGGGAAAAGAACAATTAAAACAGCAACAACCGATGCCGTGAACAGTAATTTCAAGGTAATTGCTGTCATGAAGGCGTTAACAAATTTCGCAGGTGACTTCACAACCGCTGCTTTCACCCACTTGTAAAGCAGAATATTCAGCAAGAGAAACAACAACGGTACGCCTTCAAAAACAAGTGGCGAGCTCCATTTCAAACTGGAAAAATAAATAGCACTCATACACAACAATGCGAATACTACGTTGGAGAAAATAAACTTTTTCATTTTTTTGATACACTTCGAATAACAACAATCAAGGACACCGCTAAGCCTAAAACAGAAAAAACCAATGTTAAAATTGGTTTTTCATTTTGAAAATAATAATCTAACTTCCTTCCACCCCAAACACCCAATCCTATCGTTAGCGCCATTTGAGTGGCCAAAGAAGAGTATTTTAATACAGAAGGATTAATACGAATTATTTTGAATTCGGAGTTGGCTGTGAAGCTGGTGCTCCTGGAGTTACAGGCTTCGGGGCTTCCTTCGGCTTTTGACCCATTGAACATGCTCCAGTAAATGCAGCACCTGGCTCAATGGCCAATTTATCTGTGAAAATATCACCTTCAACACGCGCTGTGCTTTTCAACGAAAGCAATTGCTGAACATTCAGTTTCCCTTTTACAAACCCTTCGATTTCGGCATTCTGACAGATCACATTTCCATCAATTTTTCCTGTTGGACCGATTACCAAGCGACCTTTGGTACCTATATTTCCTGTGAACACACCGTCTATACGAATATTACTTTCGCAGCGGATTTCACCTTCAATAACTGTTCCTTCAACAATACGATTAATTGCATTTTCAGATGCTGAATCTGAAGGTCTTGTAGATGTACTTCCTTTTGATAACATATTTCAATAATTTTTAGTAAAAAATTCTAAATAACCACTAAAGTCTTTAGAGCGAAACAACTCAAGATAATTCTGTTTAGAGATAATGAATTTGTCATTTTTAACAAGATTCAGTTCACTAATTAAATCATTATCACCAACAAAAGTAATAAAATAATCGTTCGCATCTTTCAAATTTACAAATGACTTAACCAAAATAAACGTCTTCTCTTCATTAAACATCGTATTACTCACCTTATAGTCAAACCCTGAAAAATAGGTTTTCGTAAAATCAGCCACCTTCGCTTTGGCCTGATTTAAATTTATTTCTTTCGAATTAACCACCGCAACCACGTAATGCTCAGAATCGTTCGCTTTAATGTAATTGGACGTCGTTGTGTTCGTTTTCGGAGCAATGCCAGTACTTAGTTGTTTCAGCATTTCCGCAGCTTGGGTAGCCATGTCTGTGTTTGGACAATCAGCAACTACAGCTTTCAGTTCAGCCTCACAATTTTCCCTCACTCCAAACGCGACTTCTATTTTACCCAAACATGTTGCCTTCAGCATGTGGTATTGGCAAATCAAATGATTCTTAGGCCTTTCGGCTATTGCCTTCGTGCAGGTTGTAACAGCATCGTAAGGGTGGTTTGTTGCGTATTGATTGTAGGCTTTGGTGTAATTCTTTTCCTCCTCTTCTTTACGCATTTGCTCTGCGTTCATATAGTTAGGATTGTCCACGAGCAATGCCCAATCTGAATTCGGATATTTCGATTTTATTTGATTTCCCCAGAACACTGAGCTGCAGCTTGAACAAAATGGATTCTGCGTATACCCCTCTTCCTTTTCTTTTGTTACCCACCCCCGAAAGAGCTGGTAATAAGCCATCGGATGAAACCCTCCTTCTTCACACTTCGAAATCATGTTCTCCCATGAAGACATCGCATTATCCATGTCCTCTAGTTTCTCTTTGTATAACAATCCTGCTAAATAATAGGCCTCAGCCAAATCACCCTTCATCTCGGTGATGGCCTGACTATTTCCGCATGGTAATTTAGATCGAAGATCATCAATTGAAGGAACTTTATATTTCGGGTCATCTGCAACTGTGCTATCCGACTCAGCAATTTCAACAATACTTTCATCCTTCTCGCCAATCATCATGGCCACTAAACTTTGGTTTCTCCAATTGTCTTTCAAGGGGCGACTCGACCATACATCGTCAAAAATATTCTTTCCACGTTTCAATAAATCTTGATTGTACATCCAAAACGTTCCAGTAATTTCCTCGCCTTTCAATGCTGCCAGACGTGCTTCCTCATCCTTGCTTTTCTTTTCAGCCATCTCATTTTGCAGCTGCTCATGAACCGCAGTTAATGCCTTTTCTATTTCTGCAGCCGGTTTTTCACACAATGAAATTAAACTGTCCTTCTCTGAAATGGTGTTCAGGTAGCCAACCAATTCATTCAAGCTAAGCGCTCTCGCCTTAATTTCTTTGTAGCGGGAATGATTAATAGCCAAGTTATGGTAAGCACTGTCATAATTCACCTGAGCCTCGGGGTATTGCTTTTGTCCAAAATATAAATCTCCAAGTGTTACGAAAATCTTCACACGCTTGCTCTTGTTATTCTTGTTGAATTTCAAAGCCATTTCGAAATAGTCAACGGCTTCCTTCCGCTTTTCCAACTCCAATGTAACGGTTCCCAGAGCGTAATAAATAACGTCCTTGTAAGATTCGTTTTTTAAATCTTCAATCATCACCAACAAAGCCTTTTGAGCATCTAAATAATTTCTTGAAATCTTCGTGTCAGTAAGAAGCATCTGAAGTTTCGATTGGAACTCCAGCTCATAAGGGGGTTTCAATTTTATAACTTTTTGAAAAGCAACTTTAGCATCGCCCGATTTCTCCATGCGATCATACAACTGAGCTAAAACAAACTGAGGAACTATCCTGTCTGTCTTTTTTGTAATCAGAACCAATCCCTTTTCCAACGGTTCAATGGCCTTCTCATATTCTCCTTGCACCATAAAAAATTCAGCCTTCACCAAATACAATTCACGTGCTATGTCTTTTGGCAAATCTTCAAAACCGTCTGCCTTTAACAACAATTGTTTTGCTTTAGAAAAATCACCATCTAAAAAGTACGCTCGTGCAGACCAGATATAGGCACGCAATTGAACAGAAGCTGAAGAATACTTGTTCGAAATGAAATTGAATGTTTCTTGGGCCTTGTAAAACTCTCCCTTGTATAAATTAGATTGGCCAATTACGTGATAGTTATCGTCCATCCACTTGTTATACTCCGGCCATTTCATGTCCTTCTTAGACTCAGCAACAAGGGTATGCCGCTTTACCACTTTACCACACTTCTTAATTGCCTTGTCCAAATCAGGTATTAACTCCTTCTTTTGAGAAACAGTGCCGTAATAGTATAAAGGAATCACTTCATCGTAATCGTCTTTTCTTCCATTCGCCAAAGTCGTCTGTGACTTTTTAACCAATTCATTGGCGTTGAAGTAACCGTTGTAACGTCCAAGTGTGTTGTGATATACGCGATAAGCTACACCGTCTTCTTTGGTTGAACATCCGATAAAAACCATGCTAAAAAGGAGCAACCCAAAGAACAAGTATATCAAGCGGGAACCGCCACTCCTATTCGAATGAAATTCTCTGCTAGTGGAATTTTTGTTTTTGCGCATGCGGATTAAGTAACGACAGAAAGCGAATTTATTGCATTTCCCTTTACATTCATTCATTCTTCTTACTTTTATGCCCGCAATGGAAAGGAAAAGAAAAAGAAAAAAAATTCTTAAAAAGCTGAAGAAACCCTTCCGCCTGATTGTTCTGAATGAAAATTCTTTTGAAGAACGCTTTTCATACAGTCTAACCCCGATGAACGTGATTGTTATGTTCGGAGGATTTCTCGTTGTCTTTTCCTTGCTTTTTTATTCGCTCATCGCTTTTACTCCGCTGCGTACCATCCTTATCCCCGACTTTTCATCCTATGAATCTCGCGAAAACGCTCGTAAAGCACGATTAACGGCAGATTCCTTAACAGCAGTTTTAAAAAGTCAGGAACACTATTTCGGCGATTTGAAAATAATTTTATCCGGAGGCAATCCAATCACAGCTATTCCAGATAGCATTCCGAAAAAAGCAGAAGGCATTGATCTCAACTACAACGTTAGCGAGATTGATCAAGCTGTGCGCAATGAACTTCAAACTACCCCGAGCAACTACACACCGCAATTAACGAAGATTCCCGAAGCTGGATATCTTCTTTTCCCTCCTGTTGCCGGAAGTATCAGTTCGAATTTCGAACCTCAGTTTGGAAAGAAAGGAGTTTACTGGACTTCAGTAAAAAACGAAGCCGTAAAATCTGTTTTAGATGGAACCATTATTTCCTCGAGCTACACCGTGAGCGATGGGAATACCGTGCTTATTCAACATCCGAACAACATGGTTTCGGCTTATAAAAATTTAGCCGTGCTATTCAAGCAAAATGGGGAATCGGTGAAAGCCGGAGAAGGAATTGGTTGGGTAAGCGAAAACGCAAACGGACAAGGGCAATTCTATTTTGAAATTTGGAAGAACAGTGTTCCTGTTGATCCGAAGACCTACTACGCGAATTAAACGCGAACCATATCTCCAAATACGTTTACACGTGCATTCAATTGCTCTTCGGTAACTTTCAACAAGGCGTCCGGACCGAAGTCTTCACAAGTGAATGATGCCATTGCAGATCCTGTAACAATTGCCATTTTCATTGCTGTAAAGCTCGTGTCATTCATCTTAGCCAAATATCCAATGAAGCCTCCAGCGAAAGAATCACCTGCACCCGTTGGATCAACAACATCGTCTAGCAACATGGCTGGCGCAAAGAAGACTTCATCCTGACTGAACAACAAAGCGCCGTGCTCACCTTTCTTAATAATCAATGCCTTTGGACCTAAGGTTAAAATTTTTGCAGCTGCTTTCTTCAACGAACGCTCACCTGTGTATTGACGAGCCTCTTCGTCGTTGATTGTAACCACATCAACCATTCCGAAAACTTTATCTAAATCTTCACGCGCAACGTCCATCCAAAAATTCATGGTGTCCAATACCACCAATTTTGGACGTTTATTCATTTGATTCAATACTGCAATTTGAACGGCAGGAACCAAATTTCCCAACATCACGTATTCCGCATCTCTGTAGTTATCTGGAAGGTTCGGCTCGAACGTAGCCAACACATTTAAGTCAGTAGCTAACGTATCGCGCGAGTTCATATCCAAATGATACTTTCCTGACCAATGAAAAGACTTTTCTCCTTCTTTAATTTGAAGTCCAGATAAATCTACTCCTCTCGATTTCAATTCATCCATGAAGGCCGTTGGAAAATCATCGCCTACCACACTCACTACTCCGCACTCTCCATTCAAATAGGCCGCAGCCATTGAAATGTAAGTGGCAGCTCCGCCTATCACTTTTTCGCGCGCCTCGAAAGGTGTTGCAATGCTATCAAACGCTACAGTTCCAACAGTAATTAACTTCATAATTCAAATTTTTTATTTCAAAAAAAAACCGCCCAAATACATTTGAGCGGTTGTTCAATATGGTGAACGTTATTATAAACGAACGATTCCTTTGTGACGACGTTCGTCAGAAACTGTCAGTTTCTCACGACCTTTTCTTCTACGTGATGAAAGAACCAAACGGCCTTTCGCGGTAGACATTCTTTTGCGGAAACCGTGTTTGTTTCTGCGCTTTGTATTCGATGGTTGATAAGTACGTTTCATAATTTCTTGTTGTTAAATTTCCAACGGGCGACAAATATACAAATAATTTTTAGTTCTCCAACTTTTTTACAACAATTGA
>JBIIWZ010000008.1:0-73840 GCA_044338665.1 Flavobacteriales bacterium | reverse complement strand
CGAAACGAAGGAGCGCCAAGTGTTTTCAACTCGGACATTAGCTCTTCCGAACTCAATTCTCGCAAATCCTTTTTTGTATTCATGCCGTGCAAAGATAGATAGCTTACATTTGAATCACATTGTCTTTTCATGAAGCGACTAATTTTTATATTCTTCATTTTCCCTGCGATAATCGGTTTTGGGCAAACCGACAGTGTAAACATTGTTCTAGCCCCCGATACAGTAGTGCCTTTTCCGGAAATTAACATCGAGGACTTCGAAATGGCGCCTTTGCAAATTCTTGAAGAAGATTACAACTCCAAGGATTACATGCGATACATGTGCTTCTTCGCGGGGGTTGATTTCGGAATGGTCTCTTTACAGAGTGAAAAATTACCCTTAAAATCAAAACAATCCTTTTCAATCCGATTGAATTTAATAGAATACAAAAAGCAACTGATTGAAAATAGATTTGGCTTTTTCTCTGGAATTTCCCTTGGGTACCAACAAATCGGATTTCAAGATAATTTCTCATTTATCAATCGCGACAACCAAGCCATTGTGCAATTAGACAGTATTGATTATCTGAAGAACCAACTGCGTTCCTTTTCGGTTTCTGTTCCGGTTATGTTCGAAATAAATAGCAAGAATACGTTTGAAAAAAATATGCATTTCGCTTTCGGAGTTCAGGCCGGCTATCGCTATGCCAATAGCACTTATCACAAGCACAAAACGAATGAAGCAACCATCATTCGAAAGAACAGCGAAAATATTTATGTCAACCCCTACCAAATAGAAGCGTGCGTCAGAGTAGGGTTTCAGAATTTGACTTTCTTCGCTTCACTATCCCTAACACCCCTTTTCAGTCCAAATAAATTTCAAACCGAATTTTATCCAATCGTAGTTGGTCTTTGTATTATTCCAGCCAACACGAAACCAAACCAAACCGACGATTTCGATTTTTAAAACATGACTCTACGCTCTCGCATATACGTTTCGCTTTTTTCTGTCATTGTCATCTCGTTTGTAGCAACGGGCATTGTCGCGTGGCTCGACCACTCCGAACATGATATTACCTTCAACGAAGAGCGCATTGCGGAAAAAGAAAAATCAATACGTGAATCGCTCGAATACTTACTTTTTCAAAACGGAGGATACATCGATCCCGATTCCATAAACCAGCTTCTTGGTGACAAGGTCTGTGAGCTTTCTGAAGTCAACAATCTTTTTATTACAATCTATTATTTGGATGGAAGGTATCGCCTTTCAATGAATACAGATAGCGCAGATTTTAAAAAAATTCCAATGCAGTTGAGCGCTGAACTCACCAAGCGAATTACAAATGAAACAAAAGAGAAAGCCATTATCCTTCCGTCAGAAACAAATCCCACTCAAAATTTGGCTTATTGGTGTTTTAGAGACGGTTACGGAAGGCCATTGGCCCTGGTGGGCATGCTTTACGAAAAGAAAGAAGTCGAAAAAGCAAAGCTCTGGAACTTCATGAAAGAAATTGGTACAACGTACATTGTGCTATTCATTCTAGCAGCAGCCATTGCCTTCCTTATAACACGAGATTTCACACGTTCGCTCAGCAAGCTTAGTGACAGCATCAATCATTTGAAACTCGGAAAAAAGAATGAGAAGTTAGAGTGGGAGAGCAACGACGAAATTGGACAACTCATTCAAGAATACAACAGCATGTTGTTTCAGTTGGAAGCCAGCGCCGACAAGCTAGCGCAGCAAGAACGCGAGACGGCATGGCGTGAAATGGCACAACAGGTTGCTCATGAAATAAAAAATCCGCTTACGCCCATGAAGCTTCGCCTGCAACATCTGCAACGTTCATGGCAAGACAATCCCGAAGAATTTCAAACACGCTTGAACGATTTCGTGCAGAGCATGACTGATCAAATAGACACGCTTTCTCACATTGCGCAAGAGTTTTCGAACTTCGCAAAAATGCCGCAGTCGAAAAATGAACGATTGAATCTTCAAGACATTGTGAAGTCGGTACTCACCACTTTTGAAAATGAGAATCAGACCATTTCATTCTTTCAAAATAAATCTGAAACAGCGTTTATTCATGGAGACAAATCACAAATCATTCGCGTGCTGAACAACCTTATCACCAACGCTATTCAATCCATTCCAACCGACCGCACGAAAAAAATATCGCTCGGTTTACGCTTTTCGAAAAATCATGTGACTATAAAAATCACTGATAACGGAAACGGAATTTCGTCCGAAATTTCGAAGCGTATTTTCATGCCTAATTTCACTACACGGAGCACTGGAAGCGGACTTGGTTTAGCCATGGTGAAGAGTATTGTTACCCAAATGAATGGAAAGGTTGCATTCAGAACTCAGGTAAACAAAGGAAGTTCGTTCTTCGTTATTCTTCCATTAGATCAAAAAGCATAGGTCTGCTCGGAGCCGCGTCATTCGCGAAATTCGAAACCTGTAGATTCAAAATATAATCCCCGTCTGAAATTTCATTCGGAACATAAATCAACTCCGTAATGGTTTTCTGAAAGTTCGGCGCTGCCGGAACATTCCAAAACAAATGATGCGCAGCCAAAGCCCCGCCGTCTTCCTCGCGATCTACGCTAGGCAAATCAATGAGCAAATGCTGAACCCCTGCATCAACAATACGCTGCATAGCACCCAATGTTAAATACGGAAAATTCGTTCCGGAATATTGTCTCTGCACTTTCGAATGATCGTTCGGTTTTGTTCGAATAATTAACACCTCAACATTCAAATCCATGCCTATCAAACTCTCCTCATTCACAACCCAATCCCCTTGCGAAGCACCTGTTTCAAGATTCTGCGAAAGGGACTGAGGAAGGTCTTGCGAAGCTCCTGTTTCAAGATTCTGCGAAAGGTCCTGCGGAAGGTCTTGCGAAGCTCCTGTTTCAAGATTCTGCGAAAGGTCCTGCGGAAGGTCTTGCGAAGCACCTTTCGCAGAACCTTGCAAAGCACCTTGCATAGCATCTTGTTTCATCAACGCCACCGTAATAAGCTTCGCAAAAAAATGAGAAGAAGAAATACTATTCACCACCGGAACATCTGTATCAATGATATGTCCCACATTCTCGGTATGCGTTCCGTGTCCATGCGGATTGAAATACACGTCACGAAAATTTACCGCTCCTCCTTCTGCAACAGAACCCAAGAACTGTTCGGTGCGAACGGGCTCAATGCGCATAGGCTCTACGTACCATGCACGAGGCCCATTCGGATTCAACGAAATGCTAATGTCTTTTCCTTTTTCGGTTTGAAATGAATAGCGTCGCCCGTCTTTTTCCAGCGTTAGTTTCATGTTACAAGATTAAATAAATAATGTTGAAATAATATGGTCGGAAATGAGCCATCCCTTCGGCGTAAGTCGAAATCCTGATTCATCCATTTCTGCATTTCCACCTTCTACAAATTTGAAAAAATTTCGCTCGTTGTCTTTTCTCCAATCATCTGGAAAGTCTTTCCAATCAACTCCTTCACACGTGCGCAGTCCAACCATAATGCGTTCATTCAATTGATCCACTTCCGTCAATTCTTCAACTTCAAAAAAATCTTTTTTCAGTTCAATAGAACGGATATACTGAGGATTATTCGAAACATTCCATCGGCGTTTTCCTTCCGAAAAAGAATGAGCGGAAGGCCCAATTCCAACATAGGGTATGCCCTTCCAATAATTGCTGTTATGCACAGAGCGGTGGCCCGGCTTTGCGTAATTGGAGAGCTCGTAATGCTCGTATCCGAGAAGCCTCGCAGTTCCATCTAAATACAAAAAACTCTTTTCAACTTCTTCGTCTTTTTGCGGTTCCAATATCCCTTTTTTCTGTCTCGCACCAAAGACTGTTTTCTCTTCAACCGTTAAAGCATACGCACTGAAATGCGGAATTTCCAATTGAAGCAATTGCTCTACATTCGATTGCCATTGAGAAAACGTTGCAATGGGAATTCCGAAAATAAGATCTGCAGTGATGTTGGTGATTCCCGAGTCTTGCGCGCGTTTGATTGCGGCTTCCGCTTGAGCCCCTGTGTGCTTGCGGTTCATGTATTCGAGGTGCTCGTCGTAAAAAGATTGAACCCCTATGCTCAGTCTATTTATTCCAAGACGCTGAAGCATGCGTAAATATTCGGTAGTCAAATCTTCTGGATTCGCTTCCAGCGTGATTTCTTTCGCCGAAGACATTCCTTCTCCCAAGCTCTCTAACATTCTTCCGAGCTGCAATTCAGTAAGCAGCGACGGTGTTCCCCCGCCGAAGTAGATTGTGTTTATTTCATGTTGAACAATCTCTTCCTTGCGAAGCGACATTTCCTTCAACATAGCCACAACCAAATCTTCTTGCGCATCAAGCTTCGTAGAAAAATGAAAATCGCAATAGTGACAGGCATGCCTGCAGAACGGAATATGAAAATAGACACCCATCATCTGCGCGAATTTAGTTAGCTTCGCGTACGTAAGACGAATAAGAAATGAAGGCCACTGTAAATAACGCCACCGCATTCGAAGTTTCTTCGAACACCAACAGTAAAACCGTTGTGTTAAACGACCAGTCGTTACCGCTAGACGTGCTGCAAAATGGGGCTCATCTGCATTTTGTGTGGAAGGGGAAAAGTGTAACCGTAGAAGTTCTTTCTCTTTCCAAGGAAGAGAAAAAAGTTATCTTGAAGGTGAACAATAAAACAACGGAGGTTCGGTTAGAAGAGCCGCTAGACGCATTGTTGAATTCACTTGGATTCTCTTCCGCGAACAGCGCGAAAATTAAACAGGTTAAATCTCCAATGCCAGGACTTGTGCTTTCTATAAGTGCTGAGATTGGAAAAGAAATCAAAAAAGACGAGCCGCTATTAATTCTAGAGGCCATGAAAATGGAAAACGTAATCAAGAGTCCAACCGACGGTGTGGTAAAAAGCATTTCAGTGAATGCTGGTCAAGCCGTTGAAAAAGGATCGGTAATGATTACTTTTGAATAGTCAAATGAAACAGCTGTTTTTAAGCATAACTCTCTTGTTCGTCGCCTTGCAGGCCATGGCTCAACCATGTACTTCAGTCGAAAACAATGTACTGTGCGCCGATGCCCCTGTGACGACCGATCAATTGGTTTCCGCACCATTCAACACGGGGTGTTTCAGCTATTCAATGACAAATTTTTACAGCTTTCATACTGGAACCACTCCAAATGGTGTCCTTGAGGCGGCATTACTGCTGCAGGATTGCGATGATTTTTCAGGGAACGACACCATGGGGCTTGTGGTTGCTGAACTAATTCCTTCCTCTGACCCTTGCTTACCGGCTTCCTACAACATCATTAGCCCTTGTTTCACCACAGATTCGAGCGAAGTTTTTTTCGTTGGAGGTTTGCTTCCCGATCACGATTATGTGATGTTAGTTGGTTCAGATCACGACCCTCTTTTCGGAATTTGTTCATACGATTTATTCATTGGAGGAACTGCGGTAGATATTGTCGCAGGAACTTTCCCCTATGAAATTGTTTTAGGCGAATCCACTTCAGCCATAGCGCAAGGTGGAAGCCCAGGAACAACTTATACTTGGGAGCCAATGCCGGAATTCAACGAGATAACCAGCGATTCAACCATGACCTTTTATCCAACAGAAGAAGGGCAAACCATCTCTATTTCTGCAGTGGGAACAATCGGAGATTGCTCAGTGAATGCGCCAATTTTCGTCAACATTCTTTCTCCGATTTCAATCTACAATGCCCTTACACCCAACGACGATAACATAGACGACACGTGGACCATCACAGGAATTGACCGTCCTGTTTTTGAAGCCGCGGTGGTTAGTGTATTCGACAGATGGGGACAACAAGTTTTCAAATCGCTTGGTTATCGCACGCCGTGGGACGGCACAAACAACGGAAGGTTTTTACCAACCGGGGCCTACTACTACGTGATTGAATTGAATACTTACAACTTGTACATACCACCGTATGTCGGAATTGTTTCCATATTAAGATGAAAAGATTCCTGGCAATCATAACGTTTTTGTGGAGCTTCGGTTCTAATGTACAAGCTCAACAGCTTCCGCATTACACGAATTTCACTTACAATTATTTAAACTACAATCCCGCTGTAACCGGCAGTACGCCCTGCTTAGAAGCTCGTGTAGGATATCGCAAGCAGTGGGCAGGATTTCAAGGCGCCCCAACAACAGGGTATGTTAACGTTCACAACAAGTTCGGACAACGCCGATACAATTTTCACGGGTTAGGTTTTATGGTGGAAAACGATACTTATGGGCCATTCGGCACTACCTCTTTGGTTGCGAATTACGCCTACCACATGAAGTTAACGAAGGGCTATTCCTTGTCTTCAGGAATTGGTTTGGGATTTACGCAGTACCGTCTAGGTTTAGGTGGAATTTCCATGCCCGACATTGAAATAGATCCGGTGATTGGAAACTCTTTGGGAAGCATTGTAGCCCCTACGGTGAACTTCGGATTGTGGCTTTACCGAAAAGATCGATTCTATGGTTTATCCATTCGACAACTCACGCAACCAAAAGTAAAAGGACTTCCAGATACTCAAATGAGAAGGCACTACACACTCGCGTACGGAAGGGCCGTTCAAATAAGCAATAAAGTCTCCTTCAAGCCTGCGGTATTATTGAATTATGTTGGAAAAAGCAAACCTTCATTAGAAGGACAAGCCATGCTCGAATTTAAAAAAGTGATTTCATTCGGAATTGCTGGAAGAAGCGGTCACGGTGGATCTGCACTTGTGAAATTAGATGCGCTTCCATACTTAACCATTGCATACGCCTACGACATTACAGCAAATCGCTTGCGCTACGCCGCAACCAACTCGCATGAAATTACCCTTGGGTTCAGAGCGTGTGGACTCAAAGAACGCAACCACGTTCCTTGTGCAGCCTACGACTGATGAACATAGAAGAATTTTTCGAAACCTGTCAAGCCATTAGCGAAGAGGTAACTTCCGATTTGCCCTTCGACGAAAGTTCCTTAGTTTTTCGAATTGAAAATAAAATCTTCGCCATGGTTAATCTCGATAATTTCGAAAAAGGAATTAACCTCAAATGCGACCCTGAGAGAGCCATCGAGCTTCGTGAAGAATACAATGGCATTCAACCCGGCTATCACACCAACAAAAAACACTGGAACCTCGTCATTCCGAACAGCGACGTCCCCGATAAATTATTGAAGGAGCTCGTTCAACACAGCTTCGATCTGGTTAACCCGAAATCAAAGAAGAATAAATAGGTTCTGCGAAAGGTCCTGCGGAAGGTGTATTGACAAGGTCCTGCGGAAGGTGTATTGACAAGGTTCTACGAAAGGTGCTTTGCAAGGACGCTTCGCGTATCGACCTTCTGAAAGACCTTGCAAAGCAACTAAACCAAAGTGTATTTGTAAGTCTTAAACCCAAACGCATGCCTCTCATCAACTCCCTGTTCCAAGATTAATTCTCGCGAATATAAACTCGCATCGAATTCAGGGAAGTGCGCATGAGCTCCAGGGAATTCACCTTCAATATGCGTAAGATAAATATGCTGAACAAAGCCTTCACGCAGGGCCCAAGCATAGATTTGCTCGCCGCCAATAATAAACACTTCTGTTTCGCCTCCTTCGCGCGAAAAACCCAATGCTCGACTTAGTTCGTCAAAGACCACACAACCAGGAGCGTCGTAATTTTTATCGCGCGATAAAACAATGTTCACACGATTTTTAAACGGGCGATATGCAAGCGGAATACTCTCGTAGTTCTTTCGTCCCATGATGATGTGATGTCCCTTCGTAGTATCCTTGAAGAACTTCATGTCGTTCGGAAGATGCCACATTAAATCGTTGTCTTTCCCAATCTCACGATTCATGCCCATGGCGGCGATTACTGAAATTTCCATTAGATTGCAACTGCGGCTTTAATGTGTGGATGCGGATCGTAATTTTCAATGGAGATATCGTCCATAGTGAATGCAAAAAGATCTTTCACATTTGGATTTAATTTCAGTTTTGGTAGCGTGCGGTGTTCGCGGGTCAATTGCAGTTTCGCTTGATCCACGTGGTTTGAATACAAATGCACATCTCCGCCGGTCCAGACAAAATCTCCCACTTCCAAATCGCACACTTGTGCAATCATATGAACCAACAACGCGTATGAAGCTATGTTGAAAGGAACTCCTAAAAATGTATCGCAACTTCTTTGGTACAATTGACAACTCAATTTTCCTTCAGCCACATAAAATTGAAACAAACAGTGGCAGGGCGGAAGAGCCATGTCCTCAATGAATGAAGGGTTCCAAGCAGATACAATGTGCCTGCGGCTGTTCGGATTGTTTTTCAATCCATTCACCAAATTCACAATCTGATCGGTTGAGCTTCCGTCTGGATTCGGCCATGAGCGCCACTGGTAGCCGTATACAGGGCCAAGGTTTCCATTTTCATCGGCCCATTCGTCCCAAATAGAAACGCCGTTATCTTTCAAATATGCAATGTTCGTGTCGCCTTTCAGAAACCACAAAAGCTCTATGAAAATACTTCGTGTGTGAAGCTTCTTCGTTGTCATAAGCGGAAATCCCTCCGCCAAATTAAATCGCATTTGATGTCCGAAAACGCTGTAAGTTCCGGTTCCCGTGCGATCTTCTTTCTTCACACCGTTGTCTAAAAGGTGTTGCAACAAATCGTGATACTGCTTCATGCTTCAAAAGTAATCGGTTAAATGAGGAATTAAGGTGCCTGTTGAAAATCATATTAAACCTTTTCATAAATCGCATATCTTAACTTCAGCATAACATACTATGAAGAATTATATCCTGTCCTTATTTCTTTTCGCAAGCCTCACCGTTGCAGCACAAACCAACTTTTACGATCCTTATGTTATTGAAGACATTCGAATCTATTTTCCAACCGCAGGTTGGGATGCCATACTTGATGCCGCTGTTGCAAATGAAACGTATACGGTTGCCGATAGTGTCGTGATTAATGGTCAAGCCTTTCTTCAAGTGGGTGTTAAATATAAAGGGAACAGTTCCTACAATGCGACACGCGCGAAGAATCCATTCCACATTAAACTCGATTATATTCTTGACCAAGAATATCAGGGCTACGAAGACTTAAAACTGAATAACGGATTTTCAGACCCTAGTATGATGCGAGAAATTTCGTCTTATAAAATTTTGCGTCAATATATGGAAGGTCCAAAAGCGAACCTTGCCAAAGTCTACGTAAACGGCAATTACCATGGTATTTATACCAATGCGCAAGACATTGGTAACCGATTCAATTTTGATCATTACTACACCTCCTACGGTACGTTTGTGAAGTGTAATCCTCAGAATGTTCAAACCGGAGGAGGTAGTGGGTTGCTGTATTCAACAGCTGACTCTACAGGGTATCTTACGCAGTATGAAGTCCAGTCTGATTTCGGTTGGAACAAACTGCAAGACTTCATTGATACATTGAATAATTTCTCTGGAGATATTGCGAATGCACTCGATGTCGATCGCGCGCTTTGGATGCTTGCATACAATGACGTGCTGGTGAACCTAGACAGTTACTCTGGAAGTTTCCGCCAGAATTATTATTTGTATCGCAATCACCAGCACCGTTGGATTCCGACCGTGTGGGATGTAAACATGTCTTATGGTAGTTTCACCATGCTCGGAACAAATACCGGTGGCGGTGGACCAGGCGGTGGGGGCAACCTAAACCTAACAGGAATGCAGCAGATGGATCCTTACATTCACATCAACGATTCCGGTTGGCCGCTAATTAATAAACTTCTTACGAACCCGATTTACAAAAGAATGTACACCGCGCATCTTCGAACCATTAACCGCGAAAATTTCGTTAACGCAGATTACAAAGTGTACATCAATGCCATGCATGCCGCAGCAGACAACGCTGTTAGCATTGATCCAAACTACCTCTACACTTATCAGAATTATTTAAGCAACCTAACAACAACCATAGCAGGCGGCGGTGGCCCTCCGGGAGCAGGAACTGCAGGTGTTTATCAACTTATGGATTCTCGGGCTACCTATTTAGAAGGGACTTCAGCATTCGCTGCTGTTCCTCCAACAATCACCAACGTTGTTCCTTCAAACAGCTCACCTTATTATCTCGAAACCGTTTCCATTAACGCAACCGTATCGAATGCCTCTGAAGTATACCTTGGCTACCGCTATAAAAAATCAGACATCTTTACAAGAACTCTGATGTTCGACGACGGGGCGCACAACGATGGGGGAGCAAATGACGGGGTTTACGGCGTGTCTATTCCAGTAAACACGCTTCGCGTTCAATATTACATTTATGCCGATAACTCAGCGGCGGGAATGTTCTCGCCGGAAAGAGCAGAACATGAATTCTACGAAATAGATGCGCTTATTCAAATGGCAACCGCCAATGATATTGTGTTGAATGAAGTGGTAACAAAAAACACAACAATTACTTCCAACGAACAAGGAAAATTCAAAGACTACATCGAAGTCGTGAACACTGCTTCCGTTCCACTTGGGTTAAATACTATTTGTGTAAGCGATGACGCTGCTGTTCCAACGAAATGGAAATTCCCAGGTTCAGTATTCATCTTACCCGGACAACATCTTTTAATCTGGTCAGACGATAACGATAATGTTTATTTAGATCCGCATACAAACTTCAACCTTGCTTCAACGGGAGGATTCTTAAGGCTTTCAGACACACTAGGGAATGTTTTTCAAACGACTACCATTCCGAGCCAAGACCCAGACGAGACTTGGGGAAGATGTGAGGACGCTGTGGGAGATTTCATCATTAACACAAGCGCAACGCCTGGAGCTACAAATAACTGTATTGTATCCATTTCTGAAACCGAACAAACATTCGGCATGTATCCAAATCCTGCTTCAACATATCTAACTATTGAATACAGTAATGCAATTACTCGATTGGAAATTTTAGATATTACAGGAAGAATGATTTATGTTGAAAATCCGAACGCGACTGTTTCTAGACTAACTGTGAAAGACTTTTCGAAAGGAATTTATTTCGTGAAGGTGAACGGAAAGTTCGCTGGCAGATTCGAGAAGATAGACTAATTAGAAAGCTGAAAGCTCACCCAGGTAGCATCGTCGGTTTGATCTTGTGATCCCTTCCAGGTAGCAAACAAATCATCGATGCCGCATTTGTTGTCTAAAAATACCTGTCCACTTTCAATCCATTGAATAAGACCGCTCATACGCAGACGCTTGTTCGACACTTCGCCTATTTGATCGTAAAGTCCATCTGAGCACATGACAACGCGCTTTCCTTTAATGTTCACCTTACCTCCGGCAACATCGGTTTGGTCAAGATCTAAATGAAGAAATCCCTTCGATTTTGAAATAATTTCAACTTCATTGTTCTCGTTTACCAACATGAGATTCGAATTCAAGCTACCCCATTCCGCATCGCCCGTTTTTAAATTAACGTGCATTAACGCTAGATCGAAACCAGCGACCATATCGGAATATTGAACATCGCGGCGCAATCTCTTCTTCAAATCGTAAACAGTTCCGCTCAAAATTTCCTTCACATTCACTTTGCCAACAAGATGACTTGTTTTCTCAGAAAGAAAATCACTTACCAAAACAGTAAGTAAGGCGCCCGCTAAGCCGTGTCCTGTGCAATCTCCTTGAGCAATAAGAACAGAATCTCCTAAATTTTTATACCAGTAAAAGTCTCCTGAAACGGCTTCAGCCGACGTGCTAAACACGTGCAGCTTGGGCAATACATCCCAAGCGTCTGTATGATTTGGTAAAAAGCATTCTTGAACAAATCGTGCGTATTGAAGCCCTTGACGAAGCTCTTCGTTTTTCTGATTTAACTCTGCTGTTCTATCAATGACCTTCTGCTCCAATTCCTTGTGCAGAATTTCAAGCTCTTGCGTTCGCTTGGCCAATTCCGTTTCGTTGTCATACATGTGAATGGCCTCAAGCACCGTAAGCTCCAAATCCTTCGGCTCCCAAGGTTTTTCAATGTATCTAAACAACCTTGCTTTATTCAACACTTCTGAAACTGCTTGTAAATCTGCTTGACCCGTAAGCATAATCTTTTTACTCGTCGGGGAGAGTATTTCCAAATGGCCCAACAATTCACTACCTCGCATCGGAGACATCATGTAATCACTAATAACACACAAAAGTTCTCCGCCTTCTTTCAATAAAGGGTTTAATTTTTCTAAGGCACTTTCCCCTGAATTAGCGGTTATCAATTCAATTCCTTCCGGCAAAAAACTTCTTACATGTAGCGATAAGACGCTAAGAATAATAGCCTCGTCATCTACAAGAATAATGTATCGTTTACCTCTTCTCAATTGGGGTGGATTTACGATGCAAGATTAAACTATAATTCGCTATAAAGCCTTGTTTAAGCTTGAAATTATGCGTTTATTCAATCACCTTACGCAGACTAATAATAGCGCTCTTCCCTTTTGTAATTACAGAGTTAATGGCACTTTTTGCAAGATCAGATAACCCATCTTTTTTCAATTCATTTGAAATTCCTGCAAAAGACAGTCCGTCTGGACGAACGCCAATTATTTCCATGCTTGCTTTTAATTGATGAAGCTCATGGCGAAGAGCTAAAATATCCGCACCAACCAAGGCCAATTCCAAACGGTCCAATTGCGGAGGAAGATGAGTTAAATATCCGCTAACAACATCTTTCAACACATGAATATCATTGCCCACGTATTGCTTCAGCATGGAAAGGTCTAATTCTTTTTCACTTGTAATTTCTGCTTGCGCTAACTCTGTTTTTTTCTCTTCAAAGCTCCATTTCTTCATCACTTCAACCAGCGCTCTTTCTGAATAAGGTTTCACCAAATAATCATTCATTCCGGCCTGCTTGCAAATTTCAACCTCCTCCCGCATAGCATTTGCGCTTAACCCAATAATCGGAATGGTCATTTTCAACTCTTCGCGAATGTACTTCGTAGCCTCGAGCCCATCAACAATTGGCATCTGCACGTCCATTAGCACCAAGTCAAAGTCTTGTTCTTGAATAAGATTAATGGCCTCTTGGCCGTTATGGGCTATGGTTACAACAACTTCACACTTTTTCAAGATAACTTGAAGAACCATGCGATTCAGCTCATTGTCTTCTGCCGCTAGAATGCGAAGCGATTTAAGCGACTTTTGTAAATCTGTCATTTCTACTATGTCCTGTTTCGTTTTTTCATTCGATATTCTCATAGGAATGCGAATGTTCACCCGCGTCCCTTTTCCTTTTTCGCTTTCAATCTGAATGGTTCCTCCCATAATCTGAACAATGCTTCGCGCAATGCTCAAGCCTAAACCGCTTCCTCCAAACTTTCGAGTAATGCTTGCGTCTTCCTGTGAAAATGCTTCAAATACCTTGGTCAAATAAGTCATGTCCATTCCAACTCCCGTATCTTCAATTGTGAAAGAAACCTGGCAAATATCGTTTTCACCACGAGAAAGGTTTGAAGTCACTCGCACGTATCCAGCTTGCGTGAATTTGATAGCATTCCCAACAATATTGAACAATACTTGACTCAATCGGTGCGGGTCTCCGAGATGCATAATCCCCATGTCATCCATTAATTCAATGTCCAGGGAAATATTCGTTTGCTTAGCCTTCTCTCCAAAAATGCTTAACGTTCTTCGAATGGTTTCATTCAAATTGAACGGGGTCGTTTCAATACTAAATTTTCCGGATTCAATTTTCGAAATATCTAAAACATCATTTATTATTGATAAAAGCGTTGAAGACGCTGAACGCATAATGTCTATGAAATAGCGCTGGTCAGCATCCAGTTGAGATTGAGCCAGCTGCTCTGCCATTCCCACAATTCCATTCAGAGGGGTGCGAATTTCATGACTCATATTCGCTAAGAACATGGCCTTAGCTTTCGACGATTCTTCTGCTTTGTATCTCGCTCCTTTCAACTCGAACTCCAATTGCTTCATCTCGGTAATATCCCAATGAATACCAATTGATCCGTAAACCTCGCCGTTATCTCCCAAAAGAGGTGCGGCGCTTACCAACCAATAACGCGTTTCTCTATTCTTATTTAATACGCGCAACTCATAAACATCTGCTTCTCCTTCACTTCGTGAGGCGTTGCGCACTTTCATTCGCTCCTTCTCAAAGTCATCTAACAACATCTCACCACCATCCTTTCCAAACAGTTCCTCAATACTAAAACCACTCATTTCACAAAACGATTCATTTGCATCAATAATAACACCGTTGGGCTCTACCTCTAATAAACCTAAACGAAAATTATCTATAATACCCTTGAACTTCGCTTCGCGATTAACTAATAGCTTTTCGGACATTCGACAAGACTCCTCCAAATCTGCGACGCGTTGGCGTAAATAATTTATTTCTTCTTCTTGAGTCATAAGCTTGCTAATTTATACACAAACAGCTTATATAGGTGCTTAAACTGCATTATTTATTTCATGAAAAAACCCCTTCGAGAGAAGGGGGCCTTTCATACCTAACTAACCTAAACTTATATTTCTGATGCTTTTTCCCAAGTCAGTTGAAGGAAAAACTTCGCTCCGTCTGCTTGATGAATGTATTCGTCTTGTTGGAAAGCGTCTGCAACATTCAGCGTAGAAACACTTAATACGTTTCCAGATGCAGATTTCATTGTGAAAGTATATTCGTCTGCTTGAAGAATAATTCCAGGATACCACTGAAACATATTGTCTCCCGCTGTCATTACATCGATTGCTGAAAACACTACTTCACCGCTCTTGTCTGCAATTTCAATCTTCACCCCTTGAAGGTTAGCGTTAGTACCCTCTGGTTGAAGCCAAACGAAATTCAATTTCGCTACGTCTTCCCCTAAAACAACTGTTGGCGCAGTCTCATCTGTGTTAGAAACACTAGAAGTGGTGTCGGCTATAGATACTGATGCGGTTGGCATGTAGAATTCTTTCTGGCAAGACACAAGGCTAAGAGAAAGAACTGCTGCGAAGATGGAGATTGTGATTGAGTTTTTCATAAGTCAAATAGGTTATGCTTCTTTTACCCCTATCGACCTAAAAAGGTTACACTTTTCTCAAAAAAACTTTATTTTTTTATTTCGACACTGAAAATGGAATCGGAATAAAGACTCCGTCGCCTTCAAACCTCAGTAAATACTGACCATTCGCTAAATTCGTGACGTTAAGAGAACTTTGCTCTAAAAATAAATTTTCTTGTTGAACCACCCTTCCCGAAAGATCATAAATGCGATATGCTCGGGCGGAATGCGTTCCTAAAGTGAAATTCAACACCCCCTCACTCGGATTCGGATACAACTTCGGCTCTACCGATGCCGATTCGTCTATTCCAACACAACAGACATAAATAACCTGTGTGTCTCTATTGGTGCAGCCATTATCGTCTACATAGTTATAGGTAACCTGATAAAATCCTGGGGCAACCAGTTCAGGATAAAATAAATTTCCGCTCACCCCAAACCCGGTGTAATATCCGCCTGAAGGAATTCCTGTCATTTCAACCGGAGGATCTCCAGCCATAACGGTATCTTGAGAAAGGAAAAGAACTGTCGGCTCGAACAACACGAAATAGTCGAACACATCAGAAGTGTTAGTACATCCGTTCGAATCGGTATAGGTATAATAAACTTGATGTGCCCCGCCACCCGCAATAGTTGGGTCTATAGTGCTTCCAACAATTCCGTCACCAACGTAAGTACCACCCAATGGCAAGCCAACTATCCCAACAGGATCCGCAGATATACAAATACTGTCGGTTGAAATACCCATCGCCACTTCTGGCAAATCGAAAACCTCAACGCTCAATTGATTGCTACTTCCTTCACAACCGAATTCATTGATACCCGTGCAGGCGTAATTTCCAGATTCAGTAACCGTAATTGTTTCGGTTAGAAGTCCGTTGTTCCATTCGTATCCAATTCCACCAGTAGCTGTCAGATTTACAGATACGTCGCCACAAAACGTCAATGGGCCATCGGCAGTAATGTTAATATTTGGCTGCGGCAATACCGTAAAGGTGTAATCATCTGAACGAGTGCTGCAGCCCGGTGTAGTTGTTCCAATGACATAAACGGTCATGGATTCATCTACTTCTAGAGCAGCGGTTGTGTCTCCGGTTGACCAAAGGAAATGATCCGCACCACCTGAACACAAGACAGCAGACTGACCTTCACAGAAAATAGTATCTCCAGTGATATGCACTGTCAAGTAGGGGTAATCACAATTTTTTAATTTTCCGAAAAAGGCTTCACCACCTCCGTTGTTCGTGGATTCGTAGCCGCCAACCGCAAGATTCGAAGACGCTGAACTTCCAGCAAAAAACATTTCTTGATTGGCATTCATTACAAGGTCACTCACCGACTCGTCTGCACTTCCACCTAAATAAGAACTCCAATAGCGAACACCGTCTATGGAATATCCAGCGAAGACAATATCATTCAACCCACCATTCGCGTTCTGAAAACCATTGTCGCCCAAATTTGAAGAGGTTGAATTTCCGGTAATGAAAACACTGCCTGCCGCGTCTGTTGCAACACCCCAAAGCGATTCGTTTCCAGAACCACCGTAATAGGTCTTCCAATTCACTGTTCCATCAACTGTGTAAGATGCTAAATAACCATCGAAACTTCCTCCTCCGTTAAACACTTGCGCAGCACCTGGTGTGGAGATCCCGTTAATAGATCCAGATTTTCCAACTACATACAACCGGTCTGCAGCAACATGAATCGCTTCAGCGCGATCTTCACTTGGTCCGCCAATGTAAGATGCCCATTCAATTGCATTCCCCGAATTTATTTTAGCGAAGAAACCATCGTAAGCACCACCGCCATAGGTGTTTTGCGCTCCACCAACGGCCATGCCCGAAGAAGAACTGGTTGTTCCTGTAAAATATAAATTGAAGTCGCTAGTCGCCACGAGGTCGCCTGCCAATTCCGCCCCGATTCCTCCAAAATAAGAGTAACGTAGAAGGAACCCCCCGGGATCAATCATGCCTAAATAAAAATCACTTGCGCCTCCACCGAAAGAGGATTGTACGGCATCCAAAGTCACCAAATCCGTTGAGCTGGTTTCACCAATGAAATACACTTCGCCTTGAAATCCTACAGACAATGCGGTTAATTGCTCGTCGCCACTTCCGCCGTAATAAGAGCACCATTCCAATGTTCCGTCAGGAAATAACTTCAAAACAAATCCATCACGCGGGCCGCCACCGTATACAGTCTGCTGACTCGCCGAAGCAAATGCCGACATAGAACTCGTGCTTCCCGAAACGTAAATTCCTCCGAAAGCATCAACAGCAATGTCATTCCCGACATCGCTACCCGTTCTACCGTAATAGGTTGCCCACAAGCGCTGATTCAAGCTATTGAATTTCACAACATAAACGTCGTTGTTTCCACCCAATAAACCTTGATAACCCAAGTAAGAAATTAATGTGGTGGAATTTGTAGCCCCCGTTAAATAATAATCTCCATTTGCATCTGTGAAAATTCCACGTGAATCGTCTAGTCCTGTTCCACCGTAATAAGAAGTCCAGATAACCGTGGGATCCAATATAATTTCTCCGGTGGTGTTGGAAGGAATTTCGAATTGAATTGTATTTCCGTTTACAATGAAATTTCCATCAATACTTTTTTCTTGATTGAAATAAACGGGTTTAGCGTCACTCACTTCACCCAACTCACCTTTCACGATAAGCGCTCCATTATCTAGTTCTTCCAATTTTTCCGCGCCTTCAACATACATACTAATTTGCTTTGCGGCTTCGGCATCTTTGGCGATGAATTCGTATTTCATTCCCTTTTCAGTAACGAATATTCTCCAATCCACTCCCGGATAAACATTCGAAAGTCTCACCTCCTTGAATGCACTTGTCGAATTCGAGCTTCCGTCTAAAAAATACTTCTCTGTATAGTCAGTCATCTGTAATCCAATGGCAACAGCAGTTTCAGAACATCCTTTCCAATTAACATCAACACGCTCTGCGTAAACCCCTTCATTGTTATAACGTTTGAACTGATAAGTTAGCCCGCTCTTACGCACAAACACATCCATTTCAGAAGTCGAGTATGAATACAAAACTGACTGATCAACCTGACCTTTTTCATTTTTTATCTGCCCTTTATTCTCAATGAAAAAAGTATCATTCGCCAACGCGAAGTTGCAAGAGAGGGTAAGGAGTGCCGAAAGAAATAGCGTATATAAAGATTTCATACAAGAGTATTTTGGATGTTACGCTAAAGTATGAAATAGGTTACAGCAGAACCGAACGATCATTCGAACCTTACAAACCATGCAATGTTGAATATAGGCATATCGCGAAGCGTCATCCCGAAGGGTCATCCACGAAGTGGTCTACCTAAAGATGCTGAGTCGCTCCGCGTCCAATCGGATCATAATGAAAAGTAGAATCGTAAACGCCATGAGCGAAGAGCCCCCGTAACTAAAGAAGGGAAGAGGAATACCTATGATTGGAGCTAGTCCGAGCACCATTCCAATATTAATAAGCAGGTGCATGAATAGAATGGCCGCCACGCAATAGCCGTAAACCCTAGAAAATTGAGAGCGTTGTCGTTCCGCCAAAACAACTAGCCGGTAAATAAGCGCGAAGAACATAACAATGACCGTTACGCTTCCAACGAATCCCCACTCCTCTGCAACTGCGCTAAAAATAAAGTCGGTCCACTGTTCGGGCACGTAATTATTCTGTGTCATGGGTCCCTGATGAAACCCTCTTCCAAACAAACCACCTGAACCCACAGTAATCTTCGCCATCTCGGAATTGTAGGTGGCATCTTGACGTTCAACCGGAAGGGAAAGCATCACATAAATACGTTCTTTGTGGTGCTTTTCAAGCACGTTGTCTACAATGTAATTAATGGAAAACGCAAGAGTCGAAGCTAAGATTAACGAAATAACGGTAACCGAATAAAGCATTCTTCTCGATCGCGGAACAACAAAATTCCGAACGAAAATCAAAGCAAATATGGCCATCCCGAAAAGTGAAATAATAAACGTCCAAATGGAGCTCAATTCTCCGAAATAAGGATAGGTCGTTCGCCCTGCACCAATAACAATACTGAGTGTTCCAATAACCACACTCGCGAATCCGGCAATAAGCACATTGCCCGACATGCCTTCACGATACATGACCAAGATGAATGCAAGGAACGTTAACAATGATCCCACATCGGGTTGAAGTAAAATTAAAAAGGCGGGAAGTCCAATAATCGCAAACGCTTGAATACGCATGCGCAAGTTTTTTAACTGCAATCCAGAGCTGGAAATAAATTTCGATAGAAAGAGTCCAACTCCAATCTTAGAAAATTCACTCGGTTGAATTCCAAAATCACCAATACCAAACCACGCCTTTGCCCCGTTCACTTCCTTTCCAATTACCAATACCAACATCAATAAAAGAACAAAGAAGAGGTATATGTAAACTGCTAACTTATTAAAGACTTCAGCGTCGAGATAAAGAATTACCACAATTAAAAATATACATGCACCAATCCAAACCAGCTGCTTGCCATACTCTTCGGAAAAGGTAAACGGACTGGGAAGAAGGGGGTTGTATGCCGCGCTGTAAATAGTCATCCAGCCGAACAGAACCAACGTGCCATAGAGCGCAATCGTGCCCCAATCAAGTTGTAGATTCTGTTTCCCCGTCGCCACCATTAATTTAAAATTTTCGCGTTCATCATTTGCTCCTCTCTTGCAGTATTGGTAGTACCTCCTTTCAAGAATTTCTCTATCATCAGACTTGAAATAGGTGCCGCCCAAGTGCCTCCAAAACCAGCATATTCAACATAAACCGCCAAGGCAATTTTCGGATTTTCTTTTGGAGCAAAACAAACAAATACACTGTGATCCTCGCGTGGTTCATTCTGAACGGTACCAGTCTTTCCACAAATAACAATATCCGAAAGTTTTATACTGTTCGCTGTTCCGCCTGGTCCAACCACTTTCTCCATAGCGTTTACGACCGTCTCGAAATAATCAGGTTTCACGCCTACATCAATACGAGTAACATATTCGGTACGTGCAGAGCCGCCTCTTCCTATTTGTCTTACAGTGTGGGGTGGGACGTAGAATCCTCTGTTCGCAATAATGCAAGCCAGGTTGCACATTTGAACGGGATTAATGAGTAGCTCTCCTTCACCAATAGCAATGGAATAAATGGTAGAAAAATTCCAGCCACCAACGCCGTACTTCTTGTTGTAATATTCAGGGCTTGGGACATTTCCCTTTTTCATGCCGGGCAAATCACTTCCTAGATTGGATCCGAATCCCAGTTTTCGTATTTGCTCGTTCCAAATAGATAGACCCATTGCCGCGTCGTTTGCCCTGTTGTTCGGATCTCTATTCGCTTCAACTACACGCTGAAGGACACCTCTGAAATAAGGATTGCACGAGTGAACAATTGCCATCTCTAAATCATCCATACTATGTGGTCCGTGGCAACCAATTATACTTCTGTTACATGCAATTCTAGTTTCTTTCGTAATTGCGCCCAATTGCAATGCGGTAAGAGATTGCGCTAATTTGAATATTGAGCCAGGTCTATATTGTGCCTGAGTGGCTCTGTTAAACAAAGGCTTCAAAGGGTCTTTTGCAAGCGCCGCAAAATTTTGTCCGCGCGCCCTTCCTACCAACAAGTTGGGGTCAAAGGTTGGAGCGGAAACTAGCGCTAAAATTTCTCCTGTTGAAGGTTCTATGGCCACAATACATCCGCGCTTATTCTGCATTAATTTCTCCCCGTACTTCTGCAGTTCCGCATCCAACGTGGAGTACAAATCAACACCTTCTTGCGCCGCACTATCAAGTTGTCCATTTTCAACACTGTGCTCAACACCAAGATTATCGCGATAAACATATTTAATCCCGCGCTTTCCGCGTAGCTCTTTCTCGTAGGATTTTTCAATCCCGTTCAAACCAATGTAATCTCCCTTTCGGTAATCAGGATGCTTCTCTAATATGTCTTTATTCACTTCTCCAACATCGCCTAGCACAAGAGAGCCCAAGCTTTCAGGATATGTGCGTAAGGTTCTGGCCTGAACAAAAAATCCCGGAAATTTATACAATCGCTCCGCGAAAAGGGCGTATTCTTCAGGAAGCATTTGCTTAATAACCGGAGAGGGTTTGTACTTAACGTTGGGATATGTAACTGCTTTTTTTAAGATTTCTTTCAGCTCCTCATAGGGCAGATTAACAAGTTTGCAAAACTCCAAGGTGTCAAAAGCCGCAACCTCTTTGGGCAACACCATCAGATCATAAACCGTTTGATTCGTTACCAAAACCTTTCCGTTACGATCAAAAATATTTCCTCTAGAAGGATAGACGATTACCTCGCGTTCTGTAAGTCGAGAGCCCCTGTTCTTCCATTCGCTTGTGGCTACCTGAAGCGCAAAAAGACGCACTATGTATATTACACAGATGGTTCCAACTATAAACAAGAAAGTGTACCGGCGATTGTCGTTATTCAAGGTAATTAACTGCTTTTCTTATTTGGCGAAATTAAGAGTTGCGCCAAAATCATCAGCAATAAAGTTGCAATAGAACTTAACAAAATATGAAACAACTGAAAGAAAAATTTGTCCCAACGTAAAAACTCAAAGAAGATTAGCCACGTATGGTGCGCCAATGTTAGTAAACCCGCATATGTGGTGTACCAGGGCAATCCCATTTTATGAATTGTGGGCTTCAGATTAGAGTCATATCCCTCACGTGGAGCTAGCATATTTTGAACCACCGGCTGTAAAAAAGCAAGCAGTAAACACGCCGACGTGTGCAATCCGGGAGGGCCGGTGAACAAATCCATGAATATTCCCGTGAAAAAGCCAACCAACAACAACAACCATCGCGGGGTGTCGAATGGAAACATTAACAAACTAAAAATATAAATAAATGGAAGAACCAACCCGTCGAAAAGCTGAATTCTACTCACCACCAAAGCCTGCAGCAACACGAATAAGAATATGCGCAAATAATTCATCATTCTTCTCCTCCGTCTGCGTTAATTTGTTGCTGTTGAAGAGAGTCAATCTCAATCTTTTCTAGGTTTTTCACAACCTGAACCCAAGCGACTTTTCTATAATCTGTAGCGAGCTTAACTTTTATCCGATGAAAGTTTTCTTCTGGTTTGTCTTCCAGAGCATCAACATTTCCGATTAACATTCCTTCAGGAAAATGACTTGAGAATCCCGTCGTAACCACTGTATCTCCAACATTGATATAGACATGTTTTGGAATCTCCTTTACAAAGGCGAATAGAGGGTCACCACCGGGCCATTCTAAAATTCCAAAATCCCCCGAGCCTTTCATCTTTACCGAACCTTGGAACTTCGTGTGAAGGACAGGCATAACTATCGAGTAATTCTCGCTTACACTGCTCACAATTCCAACAATACTTCCGTTTGCAATAACGCCCATCTCCATGCCTATTCCCTCGGCATAACCCTTATTTAGGGTGAGATAATTTCTTTTTCTACTCACTGTAGCATTCACAACCCTTGCCGTTGTGTAGGTGAACTGTTGTCTCGCGCCTTGTGATTTGTAGACCGCGGTGTCAGATACCAAATAGTTGTTTGGAAGCAAGCTTCGCAATGAGGCGTTCTCAATGGCAAGCTGATCGTTTATTTCCGCAAGTCTTAGATAACTTGTGAACTCATCTCGTTTTTCATAGATGTATCCGGCAAAATCCGAACTGTGTCTAATAAATTCTTTGCGATGAAAATTGTTTTCAGAGAATAAAACGGCGAGTGAAAACCCTTGAAGCACAAGGAACAACAGAAGCACGTGAAATCGTTGCAACAGTGCTAAAAGATTACCCATTCTGCTTTCGTTTTAACGAATTACTCGCGCATTAAGAATTGGAAGCGGTTGATATTCTTCAACGCAATTCCCGTACCTCTTGCAACAGCGCGCAAAGGATCGTCTGCAACGTGCACGGGTAATTTTGTTTTACGATTAATTCGAACATCTAATCCGCGAAGCAATGCGCCACCGCCTGCCAAATAAATACCTGTCTTGAAAATATCTGCAGACAACTCGGGTGGTGTATTTTCCAAACAACTCATGATTGCCTCTTCAATTTTAGAAATTGATTTGTTCAATGCATGAGCAATCTCTTTGTAAGAAACCATAATCTCTTTCGGAATACCCGTAACCAAGTCACGACCACGAACGCTATAGTCCAAAGGAGGATTCTCTAAATCGTCAATGGCAGCTCCGACTTCAATTTTAATTTGCTCTGCTGTACGCTCCCCAATTAAAATGTTGTGGTGACGACGCATGTAGTCTTCAATATCCTGTGTAAGTTCGTCTCCGGCTACACGAATGTTTTTGTCGGTTACAATTCCGCCCAATGCAATAACTGCAATTTCGGAAGTACCTCCTCCGATATCGATAATCATATTACCCATTGGCTCTTCAACGTCCACACCAATACCAATTGCCGCAGCCATTGGTTCGTGAATCAAATAAACTTCTTTCGCACCTGCATGCTCAGCAGAATCTTTTACCGCACGCTTTTCAACTTCAGTAATTCCAGATGGAATACAAATTACCATTCGTAAAGAAGGTTGAAACATTTTTCCGCCTTTGTTAATCATTTTGATTAACCCTTTGATCATATCCTCAGCCGCGTGGAAATCGGCAATTACACCGTCTTTCAACGGACGAATTGTCTTAATGTTCTCGTGAGTTTTACCGTGCATTTGTTGCGCTAAACGCCCAACAGCAACGGTTCTACCTGAAACTCGGTCGCGAGCAATGATAGATGGTTCATCTACAACAACCTTATCATTCATGATAATGATTGTATTTGCCGTACCTAAGTCAATGGCAATCTCTTGTGTTAGGAAACTAAAAAGTCCCATGCTTTTCCTTCTTTAAAATCGGTTAATTGAAAACGCTTCGATAAGCTACAAAGATAAGCGCGCAACAAGCTTTCTAACCAATTGACAAGAATTTTTTTGTGGCGTTCGTTTTGGGTTAATTTCGCAAAAAAATAACTATGTCATTCGAACTACCAAACCTCCCTTATTCGTACGATGCGCTTGAGCCACATATCGACGCTCGCACTATGGAAATTCATCACGGTAAGCATCACGCTGCCTACACCACAAACTTAAACAACGCTATTGCTGGAACCGATTTAGAAAATCTTTCTATCGAAGAAGTAATGGTGAAAGGTTTCGAGAACAATGCCGTAAGAAATAACGGTGGTGGATTCTACAATCACAATCTATTTTGGGAATTGCTTTCACCAACTGGTGGAAAGATTACTCCTACAATGGAAGCCGCTATTAACGAGGCATTCGGATCTTTTGAAGCATTCAAAGAAACATTTGCGAAAGCAGCAGCTACTCGCTTTGGTTCAGGATGGGCTTGGTTGTGTGTGAAAGACGGAAAACTTGAAGTTTGCTCAACACCAAATCAAGACAATCCATTGATGCCAGGAGTTGGTTGTTCTGGATTTCCAATTTTAGGATTAGACGTTTGGGAACACGCGTATTACCTGAACTATCAGAACAGACGTCCAGATTACGTTCAAGCTTTTTTCAATGTAATTAATTGGGAAGCGGTTGAAGCTCGCTACAACAGCGCGAAGTAATTCTTCCAAATAAAAAATAATGAAGCCCTCGAGATTCTCGGGGGCTTATTCTTTTCGGGCTCTTAAGACAAAGTTTTGACCCAAATAAACTCGTCGCACTTGCTCGTCGGAAGCTAGTTCTTCAGCGCTTCCGGACTTCAAAATATTTCCGTCATACAACAAATAAGCGCGGTCTGTAATCGAAAGGGTTTCTTGCACATTGTGGTCGGTAATGAGAATTCCAATGTTCCGCTCCTTCAGCTTCCAAACAATGCGTTGAATGTCTTCAACAGCAATAGGATCAACACCTGCAAAGGGTTCGTCTAACAAAATAAACTTCGGATCCGTGGCTAATGCTCGAGCAATTTCTGTTCGTCTTCTTTCTCCGCCGCTTAGGTGATGACCAATGTATTTTCTTCTTTCTGTCAGGCCAAATTCTTCTAACAGCGCATCTAATTTCTCGGCCTGTTCTTTCTTGGAAAGACCCGTTAATTCAAGCACTGCTTTAATATTATTTTCCACAGAAAGTGAACGGAAAATGGAAGCTTCTTGTGGCAAATAACCCACGCCCATTTTCGCGCGTTTGAACATAGGCATATGCGTGATTTCTATATCGTCCAGTACAACTCTTCCTTGGTTTGGTTGAATTAACCCGGTGACCATATAGAAGCTAGTGGTTTTTCCCGCTCCGTTAGGACCGAGCAAACCCACAATTTCGCCCTGTTCAACGTAAAACGCAACGTCTTTAACAACGGTACGCTTTCCGTAAATCTTCTGTATGTTTTCTGCCTTTAACTGCATAGTGCGAAAATAGGCATCAATGCGCTTCTATTTGCAACTCCCTTGGCAAAAGAGCGAAGGTCATGCGATGGTGCTCGCAAGAACCAAATTCTGTAATTGCTGCACGGTGCAACTTTGTAGGATAACCCATGTTTCGATCCCATGCATAATGCGGAAAAATTTCGTGCAGGTTCAGCATGAATTCATCGCGATGTGTCTTCGCTAAAACAGACGCTGCCGCAATGTTCAGAAAGCGCGCATCGCCTTTAATCATGCAGGTGTGGGAATATCCTTCCAAGGGATAAAACCGGTTACCGTCTACTAAAAGATGAGAAGGTTTTTTCTTCAATTTCAGCGTAGCCCGCTGCATAGCCGTTATTGAAGCGCGCAGAATATTCAACTCATCTATTTCCTGCGGTGAAACAAACTGTACGTTCCATGCTACAGCTTCTTTTTCAATGATAACACGAAGTTCATCTCGATGCTTCTTGCTCATTTGCTTCGAATCGTTCAGGAAAGGATGAGAAAACCCTCTGGGAAGAATTACGGCAGCAGCAACCACCGGGCCTGCAAGGCAGCCTCTTCCGGCCTCGTCGAGGCCAGCTTCGTTGCTATTTGTATGAAAAGGTAACATCTGTTCAAAAATAAAAAAGGGTTGACCGAAGCCAACCCTTTTCATAAAGTATTTATCAATTAATTGTCTGCAAGCGTGAATTTGATCGGAATGGTCAAGAATACACGTTGAGAAACCCCGTTTTGTTTACCTGGGTTGAACTTGCCTAATTTCTTACAAGCTGCTAATGCTTCTCTGTCTAATCCTTTTCCACCATCGACTCCACGTGTTACCGTGAAATTAGAAGGTGTGCCGTCCTTTTCAACAACGAAGTTCACGTATACCGTTCCTTCAATGTTCTGCGTCTTTTCTTGCTCTGGGTAAGAGATATTATCATACAAAAACTTGTACAATGCTCCCTCTCCACCTGGATAAGCTGGCATCTCTTGAACAAAAGTTAAAGGGGCTTCAACTTTATCTTTTTTATCATCTACGGGTGTGTATACCGCAATGGCATCTGCTGGACCCATTGGACCGTCGTCACCTTCCGTTGTTTCGTCTGCAATTTTCTCATCTTTCAACTTATCTTGAGAAGGAGGAGGAGTCTCTACATTCTCTTCGATAACAATAGACGTAAATTGAATCTGACGCACCGTTGGTGGTGGTGGCGGTGGTGGTGGTGGCGGTGGTGGCGGTGGTGGCGGCTCATTTGGATCCGTTGGTGGCGGCGCAATCATTTCTGCGTTCATTTCCACCTTCACATCTTTTTCCTTCTTTTCGCCTTTGGCTAAAATGACTGGCGTGATTAACGCACCAGATACTAAGAAAATACCCGAAAACACTGCAATAGCCAATACGCTTCCGTACATAGAGCGAATTCTATACGCTCCATAAGCCTTGTTTTTGTTTTCAAATACCTGCTCATTACGATCCGATGCCATAATGCTATTCCAGCCCGCTTCAAAACCAAGGAATGTAACCACAGCTGCTGCTGTAGCTACAGCCACCAAGTCTGAGTGGTTGCTAAGAAAATCAGTTACTGCTGACATAATGGTTTACTTTTATAATGTGCAGTACAGGACTACACATCAATCGTTCATTTCAATTTTAATTCCGCTACTTTTTCTGGTGAAAGGAAAAGTAATGCTTCACGCGCTTCCATGTCCATAATGGCCCGCTTCTTCACACTTGTAATATTCAATTCGTCAATCGCATTCACAACGTTCTTCCATTTGGTTGTAGGCATTGTTTTCACAATAACGAATGGAGCAAGAGAATCGTTCGAAGCTTCTGCAATAAGCTCCTTGAAACGGAGATTTATTTTTTCGTCATCTTCGCGCGTGTTACTCTTTTTCAATTCTTCTCTTTGTTGATCTTTCAAAGAATTCACTTGTTCTACTACTCGTTTGTTTCTTTCAAGTAGCATTACACGTAAGCCATCTTTAGAAAAATCTGACGGCTCCAATTTCGTGGTGTCCTTTCTAAATTTTCCATGATAGTAGAAAATTTGGTCGTCGGTTTCACCCACAATAATTGTCGTAGCTAAATCGTCATCCAATTTCGTTTGATCCTCTGGATTCTCAACATCTTTCGGATAGACAATCTCTAGTGTTTTTGGTTTACTCAGTGAGGTTGCCAAAATGAAGAAGGTTAAAAGAAGGAACGCCAAGTCAACCATGGGCGTCATGTCCATGCGAACCGGGTTCTTTTTTGGTCTCTTTTTCCCGCCTTTTTCGTGGCCTCCACCACCTTCTATTATTTCTGCCATAACATGTTTATTCTATGCGGTTGCATTATTTGGAACCAGATTCCAAAGTAGTCACCATATTAAATTGGAAAATACTCTTTTCGCGGAACACGTCAATAACTTGCTCTACCTTTTCGTAGTCTGTTGTTCCGTCTGCTTTAATTGCGTAACGCAACGCCTTATCACCTTTAATGTCTTTCGGTTCTAAACCATGTTTAGCCGCATCGTCCATAAAGGCTTCGTAACCACTCTGAATCCAATCTCCCAATTCACCATTAATGGAATCGGTAGGAATCCCTTTGGTTTGCTCGTCAAATGCTGCTCTTGTCTTTTCGTCGGCACTTAAGTATTGACTTAGGTTGTTCAAAGGCATTCCGCACATACCTAGTAAAGCGAATTTACGCGCTTCGTCTTCGGTAAGTTTTAATTCCGGATGTCTTTGAACCATTCGTGATAACATTTCTCTGCGAATGTCCTTTCCGGCGAGGTCGAAGAAAACTCTTCCCTTGTCATCAACCGTAATCTGCATCACTTTCTCTGGCAGCAACAATTCAGATGTTGCAGCAGGAACGTCTACAATTACAGGTTCGTTTGGACGAAACTTCGCGGTGAGAATAAAGAATGTTACCAACAAGAAACCAAGGTCAACCATAGGCGTCATATCCAAGCTAGGAGCGCTTTTGGGCATCTTGATTTTCGACATATTCTTAAATATTTGTAATTAAGTAAAAACTTGAATTAATGCTTTTTTCCGTATGACTGAGATACAGTTAATCCAGCCTCATCCATTGCGAAGGTCATGCTATCAATACGTGTATTGAAGAAGTTGTAAAAGATGATTGCAATCGCAGATGCCATGATACCCAAGAAGGTGTTGATCAAGGCCTCAGAGATACCCAATGAAAGTGCAGTTGCGTCCGGAGCACCAGCAGTTGCCATAGCTTCGAACGAAGAAATCATACCTTTTACAGTTCCTAAAAGTCCAACAAGTACTCCTAAAGATCCACAAGTAGAAAGAATAACCAAGTTCTTCGAAAGCATTGGTAATTCTAATGCCGTTGCTTCTTCGATTTCTTGCTTAATTGACGCTATTTTTTCGTCTTTTTCAAGAGAAGTGTTTTCTTCCATCTCCTTGTATTTCAATAAGCCAGATTTTAAAACTGCCGCTACTGAAGTTCTTTGTTCATCGCACAAGGCAATTGCTCCATCTACATTTGAACTTTCTAAAAGTCCATTCACTTTTTTAACTAATGTAGAATCATGCATCGTTTTCTTCTTGCTAATAAACAAGTCATATAGCCAAGTAATCAAAACTCCTGGTAACAATCCTAATGCCACCCAAATCAATATTAAATACCACGGTCTACCCTTCGCAATCAAAACGATGGTCATTAATCTTTCGAAGAAAAATATTACAACAATCGTATTCACTGCTATCAGCATAGGCACAATGAATCCACCCTTGTGAACAGTGCCTAATACGTTTAATGGATGACCTTTTACAGGATCTCCGCCTTCAAAGTTTGCTGCATCACCCAATACAAAGGTGTATAATGCCCATCCGGTGATCAAAGCAAGGGGAATTGCGATGTAAGGAAAAATTGAACTGAAGTTAAAGCCGTTTTCTTGCTTAACTGTAGGACTTGCTTTTTTGTTCATGACTGTTAAATTAATTTTCTGTTGTTTTATTCGGGCAACGAAAATAAGGAAGTTTGTTCAATTTCGAACACCTCACTTAAATCTTCATCTTTCCTTAACGTTTCACAAGAATAACGATTCCCTCTTTCAATTATTTAGAAGGTTCTGTTTTCGGTTGATATTCGAAAGGTTTAGGCCAGCTTTCTTGAAGGAACGGCGTTAATACATTTGGTGCAGTTTCGCTCGAACGAAACGGCTTACGGTTATGTAGGTGCTAAAAACACCAACAACTACACTTAATGAAATGAGCAAGACACCCAATTTCCAAAACCCACCCCCGTCAAGCAAAATCTGAATAATGTCTGCTAAGGATTGCTGATTAAAATACAATATTACTGAAATGGAAAGCCAAGCTATAGAAGAAGAAAGCAATGCGTTCTTTAAGCTTTGCCATAAAAACGGACGCTTGATAAACCAAGGTGTAGCACCCACCAATTGCATGCTTCGAATAATTAGACGCTGAGAAGATATGGCCAGTTCAACCGTATTCATGATAATGAATGCCGAAATGATCAAAAAGAGAATAACAATTCCGCCAATGATCGCACCCCATTTTGAAATATTTTCATTTACCGATTGAAGAAGTGTTTTCTCGTATCCAACATCCTTGATAATCGGATTCAGTTTGCACGATTCAACAAAGGCGTCTACCGTTAGGCCATCTGCCTTTTCCGGGTTTATCTGAACGTCTATAGACGCGGGAAGCGGATTGTATCCAAGCACCTGAACGAAATCTTCACCAATTTCTTTGCTGTATTCAGCTTCGGCTTGCTCACTTGAGGTATAAGAAACCTGGGAGGCGATGCCGCCTCCCTCGATTTCCTTTTTAAAGCTTAATATTTGTTCTTCGTTTGCATCTTCATTCAACAACAACTGCACGGTAAACTGTGATCGAATATGATCTGAAACCTGCAACGCCACTAAATAGAACACTAAGAAAATTCCAACCATGAGCAACACCAACGTTGATCCTGCAAATGCAGAGATGCGCGATATGCTACTGGCCGAAGTGCGAACGAATTGCATATTCTTACGATACTGAAACCACGTGACCTTTGAAGAATAAATTCTCTCCAGCCAACGGATGGTTAAAGTCAATAACCACAGAATTCAATTTAACCTCTTCAACAACACCCTGAACTTGGTGTCCTTCTGGAGTTTCCATGGGAATAACTTCGCCAACCGCGAATAACTCTTCATCGAACTCTCCGTCTTCTTCCATGAAATCACTTTTTGGAAACTCCATGTAATACTCTTCCTGCTCCTCACCGTATGCCTCTGCACATGGAATGCTAATGCTAAACGAATCGCCTGCTTTCAATCCTTCTAGCCCCTTTTCAAAGCCTTCAATCATTGGATCAACTTTAAACCTGAACTTCATTGGTCCCTGCTCTTTGGTTGCTTCTACCAATTCTCCATTTTCATCGTCGATGAATAGCTCATAATTCACCTCAACGGTGGCACCCTCTTTTATCATTTCTTTTTGATTTTTAGTTTTTGTCCTATTAATATTTTGTTTGGATTTATTCCCTTATTCAACTTAACAATAGAATCTACTGAGACCTTGTTTTTATTGGCAATAGTAGAGAGACTCTCACCCGATTTAACTGTATAATAAATGTACTCTTCCTTAGGGGTTGTTTTTGGTGTTTCGGTCTTTGGTGGGGTGGTTTTTGTAGGCGTTACTTCAACCTTCGGGTCCTTTGGTTCCTCGCTTTTCTCTGGCTCCGGAGTCTCTTCAACCTTGGGAACCGTAATCGTCTTTTTTACTTTAGTTTTTATCTTTAAGCTTTGGCCAGACTTTACGGTAGATGAATTTAACTTATTCCATTTCTTTATATCTGATGAAGAAACACCGTATTTACTAGCAACGCTCTTAAGTGTTTCTCCCTTTTTAACCTTATGTGTTTTCCATTGATCTTCCCAAATCACTTTCGTTGTTTGCGGAACAACAGGGGTTACCGCAGACGTATCTGCGGGAGCGGGAGCTGGGGCAGGTTCTGGTTTTCTAATTTCACTTGCTGCATAGATTTCTTTTTCATGTGCCAAAAAATCACCAATTTTCTCAACAGGCAACATTAAATAATGTTTTTTTCCATTGTCCGGAATTTCCTTGAGCTTGTACGTCCCGTTCAAATAAGTTATTTCTTCAATCGGCAAATTAAGACTCTTTGAAACTACATTAAAATCCACCCGAGCTGTAACATTAATCGTATCAGTTTCAAAATATGAAACCGATGCCTTCTTTGGGAAAATATTATGTTCCGTGGAATAACTCATTATGTAGTTCACTGCTATAAAAGCAGGAACATATCCCTGCGTTTCTTTTGGTAGAAATTGCTTTATAGCCCAAAAATCTTTCTTTCCACCGGCTCTACGAATAGCCTTGTTTACGTTACCTGGGCCACTGTTATAGGCAGCAAGGGCTAGATTCCAATCTCCAAACGTGTTATATAAAAAGCGTAGGTATTTACAAGCCGCTTCGGTTTCTTTAATTGGATCAAAGCGTTCGTCTTGGTAGCTGGTAATGTCTAAGCCATACATTTTTCCAGTGCCTGGCATAAACTGCCAAAGTCCGGCTGCACCCGCACGAGAAATGGCGGTCGGATTCAACGCCGACTCAACAATAGCTAAATATTTAAGCTCAAGAGGAATGTTGTACTTCGCTAAGGCATCTTCAATAAGCGGAAAGTAAAGCTGCGCTAAGCCCAACACTTTCGAGGTAACATCTCTTCTGCGCAATGAATATAAGGCAATGAAATCGCGGACATTGTCGTTGTAAACCAAATCAAACGGACTCTCTCTGTCGAGTATTTCAAGTCGCTCGCGTGTTAGCTCTTCGGGAAATGACGGTACGTGATCTGGGTCGTAATTAAACGCGTTCTGAATATTTGGATCTGAAGAAAAGCAGAAGTGGTTCAAATAGCTCGCCACCAGCATTCTGTCGATTTCATCGATTTCTTCTTTCTTCAATGCCGCAACTTGTCTATCTTGAAGGGTGTCCTTCGGAAATTCCAACGCATTTGCGTTGCAAAACATAAGCACGCCCAGTAATACTGTAACTAATTTTTTCATCATGATTTCCCTTTAATTAAAGGGCAACTCCATTTACTGGAATATATTGCCCTAGCATTTCGGATACAATTTCCGAAAAAATTGATTTATTTCCAATGTTGGCCAAAGACAATTGTGAACAATCCGGTAGGGAAAAACTCGTAACGACTAAGAAACTAAAGCCTCTAGCAATTTTGAAAAGACAAACAAATCGTTGTCTTCTTTATGACGGGCAGTCACTTGAAGGCCAAATGGAAGGCCTGTCTTTGACTCTTTTCCACATGGAATAGATATCGCAGGATTACCAGTAAGGTTTGCATGCACCGTGAAAATATCCTGCATGTACATGGAAATGGGGTCCTTCGATTTTGCGCCAAACTCAAACGCAACATCTGTGCATGTGGGCGAAAGTAAGAAGTCGTATTGATCGAAAATAGCTTTTGTCTTTTCTTGAAGAACACGCCTTACGCGCTGACCCGTGCCGTAGTAAGCATCTATATATCCTGAACTCAACACGAACGAACCCAATAAAATTCTGCGCTTTACTTCGCGACCAAATCCTTCCGTTCTGCTTTTTCTATAAGTCTCGTCAATGCCTTTCGCTTCTTTACTTCTGTAACCGTAGTTAATTCCGTCGAAACGTGCCAGGTTAGAAGAAGCTTCTGCTGTGGTTAACACGTAATAAGCGGGAACCATGTAATCTAAATACGGAAATGATATCGGTTCAACCGTGTATCCTTCCGACTTTAATTTATCTAAGATTGAATTGATGCGATCGCGAATTTCAGGATGCACCGCTTCGCTTTCAACCGCCTCTTTCAAATATGCAATTTTCGGTTTGCTTGAGCGAACTGACACTGCTGGAAGGGATTCCAGTAAGGTCGTGCTGTCGTATGCATCTGGGCCTCCAATAATTTTCAGTAATACTTCTGCGTCTTCCACACACTTAGTCATTGGACCAATCTGATCGAAACTTGAAGCGTAGGCAATAAGTCCGTATCTAGAAACGGCGCCATACGTGGGTTTCATGCCTACTATTCCAGTGAAGGAAGCAGGCTGACGAATAGAACCGCCTGTGTCGCTTCCCAATGCGGCTAAACAAAAATCTGCCGCTACTGCTGCAGATGCGCCACCAGAAGATCCGCCGGGAACACAATTTTCATTCAACGGATTCTTAACTGGGCCGTAATGCGAGGTTTCGTTGGAAGAACCCATGGCGAATTCATCGCAATTCAATCTTCCAATGATAATGGCATCTTCTGCAAGAATGCGTTCCACAACAGTTGCGCTGTACAACGATTCAAATCCTTCTAGGATTTTAGAAGAAGCAGAAACTTTATGATTTTTATAACAGATGTTATCTTTAATGGCAACGACCATTCCCGCAAGTTTCCCTGCGGTTCCATTGTCTATTTTTTGTTGAATCAGCTCGGCCTGTTCTAAAGCCTCTTCACCCCAAACTTCCAAGAACGCATTCAAATTCATGCGAGCTTCAATGTTTTGAAGGTACTGAGAAACAACGTTTTTTAACGTAATGGATTTTGAGGAAAGTTCAGTTTGAACTTCCTTCAAGGAATGAAACACCATTGGAAATAGATGTTATTTATTCTCGATCTTGTCAGACTCTGCAGGTGCTGAAGAATTTCCTTCGCCTTTGCTTGCGTCTTTGAATTCCTTCATTCCCTTACCTAGACCACGCATCATTTCTGGAATTTTCTTTCCACCAAACAACAACATAACCACCGCAAGAATTAAAAGAATCTCTGGCCAACCTAATTTTCCCATGACTTAATTTTTAGATGCACAAATATACGACAAACCAAAGGTTATAGCGTACTCGGACAAACGAAATTGGTTTTCGGTAATGAGGTCTTCGAAATCGCGTTGTAACCACCCGCAATGTCAATGACATTGTGAATTCCGCGGCTTTTTAAAATACTTGCTGCAATCATGCTTCGGTACCCGCCTGCACAATGAATGTAGTTGTTCTCTCCTGATTTGAAGGCACTCATGTGGTTGTTCAATTCATGAAGAGGAGCACTAACGCCAATTTCCAGATGTTCTGCTTGAAACTCTGTTGGCTTGCGCACATCCATGGTGTTTACCTTTTTATCAGATGCCAACTCAGCGAAAACTTCGGCAGAAATACTTTCAATTTGATCGATTTCATTTCCCGATTTGTCCCACGCTTCGAATCCACCTTCCAAATATCCTACAACTCCGTCGTAACCCACACGCGCCAAACGAGTGATGGCTTCTTCTTCTTGACCAGGTTCGGTGACCAACGCGATGCGTTGCTTCATGTCTGTAATTAATGTCCCAACCCACGGAGCGAAATCGCCTTTCAATCCAATGTTAATTGAACCCGGAACGAAGCCTTTACAGAATACTTGCGGGCCGCGAACGTCTAACAACAACACACTCTCATCTTCCATCAATACCGTGAATGCCTCTACAGACAGCGGCTTCAATGAATGTTGAACAACTCCCTCTAATGAAGAAACACCTTTCTTATTCATAGCCACATTCTCAGGGAAGTAGAACGGCGGAGGCAAAAGACCCGCGGTAACTTCCTGAATAAATGCCTCTTTTGTCATGTCTTGCAACGCATAATTCACTTCCTTCTGATGACCCAATGTGTCGAAGGTTTCTTTGCTCATGTTCTTTCCACAAGCAGAGCCCGCGCCGTGTGCAGGATAAACAGTAATGTCGTTTTCCAACGGCATTAACTTATTTCTCAAACTGTCGAATAAATATCCTGCTAAATCTTCTTTCGTCAATTCTCCTGCTTTCTGCGCCAAATCAGGTCTTCCAACATCGCCAATGAAAAGCGTGTCTCCTGTAAATACCGCTACTTGCTTTCCGTTTTCATCGCGAAGCAAATAACACGTGCTCTCCATGGTGTGTCCTGGCGTGTGCAACACCTCAATGGTGCAGTTTCCAACTTGAAGAATTTCTCCGTCGGTTGCAATGTGCGAAATGAATTCGGTTTTTGCATTCGGACCGAAAACAATGGTTGCTCCTGTGTACACTTGAAGATCTAAATGTCCGCTTACAAAATCTGCATGGAAATGCGTTTCCAAGATGTATTTGATCTTCGCGCCTGAAGCGTTTGCTCTATCTGTGTAGGCTTTCGTATCCCGGAGAGGGTCAATAATAACCGCCTCGCCATTGCTTTCAATGTAGTAAGCGCCTTGCGCTAAACATCCAGTATAGATCTGTTCAATTTTCATAGTATCTCAATTATTTCTTTCGTTAACATATACGTTCCCACAGCCAGCAAAAGTACAACGAAGGACTTTCGCAAAATCGCATCGGACCATTTTTTAGAGAGTAGAGTTCCAACTACCACACCCACAACAGCCAAGGCTAGAAAGGGTATTAAGATGGAAAAATTCAACGTGTTCAATTCCGTATAAGACACCGCTAGTCCCGAAGCAGAATTCAAAGTAATCACCACAAAGGTTGAAGCAATGGCGGCAGACATTGTTGTATTACGATATGCATAAATAGCAGGGACAATGAGAAATCCACCGCCCACGCCAATGAGGGATCCCAACACACCTACAACAGCAGCGTTCAGGGCTAATGAAACAAGTCCCTTGCCTTTCGCTTTTTTCGGATTCAAAAGTTTGTAAGCCACAATGAACATGATGGTTACAAACAGCAAAAGCAAAATACTTTGCGTTGAAACCTTCCAACCGAAAACAAAAAATTCTTTAGGTAAAATCGGAAGCACAAAGAATTTGGTTAACGCTATGAAGACCGATGCAACAGCAGCAAACAGCAAGGCTAAGCGCCATTCGATTTCTTTCCTGCTTTGAACTCCACCAACAATGGAACTGAAAAACAAAATAGCGTAAGATGAAACGACTGCTGATCTTAAATCGAATCCAAACAAATAAACCAAAATAGGAATGGTAAGAATGGCGCCGCCACCGCCAAGCACGCCCAACACAAAGCCCATGAGCAGTGCTCCGAAAAATCCAAGGGCCATTGTTAGTTCCATAGTGCAAAGATAGTTCTTCAATAAAGCCTTGCCGTGACGATTATCACGTAAGACTGGCTATGCTCATTAATCGTTGTGTGTATTCGTTTTCAGGTCGAAGGAAAACCGCTTCCGTGCTGCCTTTTTCAACCAACTCACCCTTCCGCATAACCATAACATTGTTGCTCATGTGATAGACCACAGGCATATCGTGAGAAATAAATAAATACGTCAGACCAAACTCTTCCTTCAAATCGTTTAACAAATTCAACACTTGCGCTTGAACAGAAACATCGAGCGCCGCTACGGCTTCGTCACAAATAATTAATTTCGGATTGGTGGCCAATGCGCGAGCAATGACTATACGCTGACGCTGTCCGCCCGAGAAGTTGTGCGCATACCGCTGAGCGCTATCGGCGGGCATTCCAACGGCATTCAATAAATATTCAACGCGTTTTTTTCGTTCAGTGTTTGTACTTCCAATTTTATGAATGTGCAGGGGTTCGAGGAGCATGTCCTCAATTTTCAACTTCGGATTTAGAGAGGCGAACGGATCTTGAAAAACCATTTGAATGTCTCTTCGAAATTTATTCGGAAATGACATGTTCTTTCCAATCAACGGTTCGTTTCCGAATGAAACATCGCCGCTTGTTGGAGTCAAAAGCCCCATAAGCATGCGACTTAACGAGGTCTTTCCACATCCGCTTTCACCAATTAAACCAAGGGTTTCGCCGTGTTTTATTTCAAAGGAAACATTGTTCACGGCGGGGGTTGTTTGCCCCGGATAAATCTTCGTTAACCCTTCAATCCGCAATAAAATATTTTCATTGGTGGAAAACGTATACTGCTTTTCAGCCTGATCATTTCCCAACGTAACTAAGCTCTTTCCTTTCGAAGATTTCGAAGGTCGACAAGCGAGTAGACCTCTTGTGTAATCGTGCTTCGGATGATTTAACACTTCCTCTGCATTGCCCTGTTCAACGGCACTTCCAGACTTCATAACCACTATGAAATCTGCAATTTCTTTCACCACGTGCAAATCGTGTGAAATGAAAAGCACCGACATGTTGCGGTTGTTTTTCAATTTCTTGATGAGCTCTAAAATAGACGCTTGCACGGAAGGGTCTAGGGCTGTGGTCGGTTCGTCTGCAATGAGTAATTGCGGCTCGGAAGCCAGCGCCATGGCAATCATAATGCGCTGACGTTGTCCGCCCGAAAACTCATGCGGATACTTCTTCAAAGCGCCCGCAGGATCTGGCATTTCAACCTCTTCTAGCAAAGACAAAACTTTACTTGTTCGAATTTCTTTTTTTTCATGTTGAAGGCATTCCTCCATTTGCTGCTGGCAAGTCATAGCGGGATTGAGAGCCGTCATGGGCTCCTGGAAAATCACCGCAATCTTTTTTCCGCGCAACGAAACCAAGGCATCGTCTGTGGGCTTCACGGTTCTATCTTCAGCACCCAACAATTCGCCCGAAAGAAAAATCTCTCCGGAAGGAAACGTTAAATTTTTTATTGGAAGTAAACCGAGCAACGACATAGCGGTGACCGATTTTCCACTTCCAGATTCGCCCACAACTGCAGTTATCTTTCCCGGAAATAGCCCATAGGACAAGGCATTCACAACAATTTTGTTGTTGAAGGCCACGCTTAGATTTTGTATTTCCAACAAGGGTTTCACGAACTGCAAGATGATTATTATTTCAGTTGGAAAGACATTTCTACGCTGAAGAAATAAACATTTCAATCGCAATAAACCTTCTGTGTTTATACTTCTCTTAATTAAAATTTGATTAGCTTTATTCAAAATTAAAATCACCCATCGTGAAAAAACTTGTATTTCTTTTCGCAATTGTTTTGGCGGCTCACAACTCTTTCGCGCAAGTAACTTGGAGCGAAAACGTAGCGCCTATTCTGTTTGCCCACTGCACTACTTGCCACCACGAAGGCGGTATTGGGCCTTCGTCTTTCTTGACTTACGACGATGCATACAACAGCCAAGCGAGTATTTTAGGAGCGATAACTTCGGGGCAAATGCCGCCTTGGCCTGCCGACCCGAACTACCGCCACTTCGTTGGAGAAAACGTTTTGACTCAAGCGGAAAAGCAAGCCATTGAAGATTGGATTGTTGGGGGGGCTGCAACAGGAGACTTAGCACTTGCACCCGCTGCGCCAGTTTACAACAACAACACGCAACTCCCCTCTGTAGATCAATCGTATCAAACGCCAGATTACACAAGCCCTGCAACAAACAGCGACTACTATAGAACTTTCGTAATACCAAGTGGATTGGCGCAAGACGGATGGATTGATGGGATTGAAGTTATTCCTGGAAATGCTAGCATTGTTCACCACGTGGTAATCTCTTACGATCCAACAGGGACGGGGGCTACGCTTGACGCGAACGATCCTGGTGACGGGTTTCAATCTACTGGTGGAAGCATTGTTAACGGATCGAAATTCCTTACTGCTTGGGCTCCGGGAGGCGGACCTTTGTGGGTGCCTTTAGGATTCGCGCAACGCTTGGAAGCGGGTGGCGATTTTCTTGTTGAATTTCACTATCCAGCCGGAACATTAGGCCTTTCAGACCAAACCACGATTAACCTACATTATTCAGATGATCCAACTCCACGCGAAGTTTGGTATGATCCTATTTTGAATCACGGTCCTGGAATACTCGATCAAACCTTCCTTTATGTTCCTGCAAACCAAACAGCCACATTCACAGAGACCTACACCGTTCCTGCTGATGTTACTTTAATCGGAACATTTCCGCACATGCACTTAATTGGACGAAACATTAGTAGTTGGGCTGAGCTGCCCGATGGATCTACGGAACCACTTATTAGCATTCCTTCCTGGGACTTCAATTGGCAGTTTACGTATAACTATCCGCAGCTCATTCACCTTCCGCAAAACACGAATCTTCGTGCGCAGGCCTTTTACGACAACACTTCTGCAAATCCTGTCAACCCTCATAGTCCGCCGCAATTGGTAATCGCTGGTGAGGCCACGGACGAGGAAATGATGATTGTCTTTTTTGCCTATACGTATTACATACCGGGCGATGAAAACATTGTTGTTCAGCCCATCGTTAGCACAGAGGAACAGCACGTTTTTGAACAACAGTTCGATGTTTTCCCAAATCCGAATAATGGAACTTTTAACGTTCAAACCTTCAATCAACGTTTCGATAAAGCCGTTGTAACCGTTACAGACATTAGCGGGAAGGTGGTGTATGAATCGAAATGCAACTTCCCGGGTGGAATGCACACACAAACTTTAGAACTTGACCTTCCTAAAGGAATTTACGTACTACATGCTGAAGGACAAACCACTCACGCGAGTGAGCGATTCATTGTTGAATAATTACAAAGAGAACTTCAGCGAAAAAACGTTGCTGTAGAGAACGTCGGAAGAATTTCCAACGTCTGATAATGCGTAATCAATAAACATTTTTCGAAGGCGAATACCTATTCCAATGTTCGGCTGATAAGTAACATACTCTTCTCCGAAATCCTTTACGCGCTGGGCATTTCCAACTCCTGCTCTGAAGAAGATTGTATTGGAATATCCGACTTCCAATCCAACATTCGGGTCTATGCTGAATACATTTCCAGACACGAGCGCATTGCGTTGTCCATCTGTGGTGAAGGTCGCATTTCCTTCCACCAAAAATGAAATTTTTTCTTTGTTGAATTTGTAGCCCGCTCCTAAAATAGCTCTCGGTAACGCAATCTCCAATCCGTTTTTCGGAAGGTCGTTTCCTGTTTGTTCAAAGACGGAAGTAGCGGTTGAGCCTAGGCTGAACGACCATGCGTTGAACGTTGAGCTGGCATCGCGAATAACAGCGCCCAAACACAAATGCTTTCCTTGATACTGCGCACCTAGATCGAATCCGAATCCGAATGAACGTGCGAAATCTCCAATCTGTCTGTAAATAATCTTCGCTGTTCCTCCAATGTTTACGCGACTTGCCCATGGCTTGTGAATGAAAGGAACACCTTTCTTCGCGTAAGAAAATAAGAATGCGTAATCCGCAGCATTGAATGTTGTAACCCTTGAGTAGTCTATGTTTCCGTTCGGATCATATAAGTCCAACGTGTTCGGAATATCGTCGATTCCAAAACGAATAAGCGAGAACGACGCTGCAGAAGTTGAATCAAGTCTTTTGCCTACAGCGGCGTAATCGTACTTCGCAATGCCCGCATACGACTCGCTGTGCATTAAGGCTGCGTCTAATTTGTTGCCAAGCCCCATTAATCCTGCAGGATTCCAGTAACCCGATGTTACATCGTTCACGCTGCTCACCTGCGCTTGCGACATGCCCATTGCTCGTGCACCAACACCAATTTGCAAGAATTCGTTCACATACACGCGAGCCACTTGCGCGTTCGCGAATTGCGGCGCGCAAAAGAGAACAATTGCAAGAACGATTTTCGAAAGGAAACTTTTCTTCATGAGACGTGGGTGAAACGATAATCTTCGCAGAATATTTCTTTAAACCGAAATTACTTCTTCCACTACACTCGGAAGTTTGGCTTTCAACAGGTTTTCAATTCCACCCTTCAATGTTGCTGAAGAAGAAGGGCAGCCTGAGCAAGAGCCTTTCATTTCCACAAAAACTTTCTTCTCGTCGTAACCTACGAAATCAATAGCGCCACCGTCTGCTTCTACTGCTGGACGAACAAACTCTTCCAACAACGCCATAATGGCATCGTCGTATTCCGAAGGTTTAAACTTCGAACGATCAACTGCTGATGGCGATGATCCGCCTACTTTTGCCTCTTCAATCATACTTGCACTTCTGCTCATAAGCTCTGCAGGAACAGCAGAAACTGCAATCTCATTATCCATGAGCCACTCGCGAATGTATTCGCGCAGCTGCATCACTATCATATCCCAATCAATGGTTCCGTCTTTCGTTACCGTCACGAAATTATGTGCAACAAATACATTGGTTACAAATGGAAAATTGAAAAGCTCTTCTGCAAGTGGCGAAGAACCTGATGCTTCAGCCTTTGACTTATATTCAACTTGAAGTCCCCCGGTTAGAAGCAAACGATCCGCAACGAACTTCATAGATGAAGGATTTGGGGTCATTTCAGCATATACAGCCGTCGGAATTTTTTTTCTTTCGTTCATGTTACAAATGTAATTGCATTACTCGAAAACATTTACAACCAATGTTTATCTTTAAACCTCGTATTTTCGTTTACTTAGTTTGTGAATTTTTCACTTCAACATACAACATGAGAAAACTCTTGGTCTTCATTTTACTTGTATCGAATGGCATCGTTTCATTCGCGCAAGAAACATTTCCGTTCAACGGTGTTCGTCCGAAAGACGTGAGTGCTTATGCGCTTACCAACGCCACGGTCTATTCCACTCCAGAAAATAAAATGGAAGGAGCAACCGTCATTATTGAAAAAGGAAAAATCAAAGCGGTTGGAAAGAACATTCCCATTCCCGCTAACTGCGTTATCATTGATGCTACTGGCAAATTCATTTATGCAGGATTCGTTGATGCGTTTTCCACATACGGAATTCCAAAAAAGTCAAATGACAATCAAGGTGAAGAAACAGAAGATTCAGGAAAAAACGTACTGGGCTGGAATGCCGCCATTCATCCGGAATACAGCGCTTCCATGCAACTTCAACACAACGAAGAAGATGCTGAAAGCTATCGCAATGCGGGAATAACCGCAGTGTGCTCGCACAAGGCCGATGGTATTTCACGCGGAACAGGAGCGCTTATTTCTCTTGGAAATGAAATTCATGCAGACGTTATTAGCGCTGAGGCGGCGGCCTATTTCTCTTTCAACAAAGGAAGCAGTCCGCAACAATATCCTTCTTCCATTATGGGTAGCATTGCGCTGTTGAAGCAAACCTACTGCGATGCGAACTGGTATGCGAATTTGAAAGGGACTGGAGAAACAAACCTTACGCTTCGTGCTTTCAATGCAAACAGCAAGCTTCCTCAAATTTTTGAAGCTAACGATAAATGGAATATTCTTCGTGCCGACGCTGTGGGCGATGAGTTTGGTGTTCAATACCTATTCAAAACTGGAGGAAATGAATACCAACGCCTAGAAGAGATGAAGGGCACCAAAGGAAAATTCATTGTGCCTGTGAACTATCCGCAAGCCTTCGACGTTAGCGATCCCGCGAGCAATAGGTACATTACAACAGCAGAGTTGAAGCACTGGGAATTGGCACCGTATAACTTGGCTTATTTGCACAACGCCGGAATAGAATTTTGTATTACTTCAAGCGGACTTGAAGACAAAGGCCAGCTGATTGAAAATGTAAAGACGGCCGTTGAAAACGGACTTCCTGCAAACATTGCGTTGGCTGCATTAACAACAAGACCAGCACAATATCTAAACGCTCAAAGCCGCGTAGGTTCTATACTTGCGGGATACGACGCAAACTTGGTGATTACCAACAAAGAGCTTTTCACCAACGATTCAAAGGTGCTTGAAACATGGGTGAATGGTAAGCCATATTTCGTTTCGAATGCAGAATCTCTTTCACTTGAAGGGACATACACTGTGTCTGTTTTAGGAACTACGGTTCAAGCTGAAAGCAAGAAAGGCAAAGGAGAAGGAGTGGTTGTTACTTCAAAATTGAAAACAACAGATGCGCTGAAAAAATTACACGAAGCATTAGGGTCAACCGCACAAGATTCAACTTTATTTCAGTTGAAATTACAATTGAAAGATGGATTCCCTGTTGGAGAGTTAACATTGGATAGCGCAGCATTCGTGCGTGTTTCAGGAAACATTCATGCGAAAGAAAAAGAGTTGTCGTTAGACCTGACGTCGTTTGAAAAGTCATCCATTTCAATAAACGCCACAGTTGTCGCTATTCCGAAAAAAGAAGAAGGAAAGAAAGATGAAAAAGCAAAAACTCTTCCAGGTGAAATCGTTTATCCATTCACCGCATACGGCAGAACAGCGCTTCCGAAAAAAGAAAATGTGGTGTTCAGAAACGCTAATTTGTGGACGTGTGAAAATGGAACCATTCAAGAAGGAGATTTATGGGTGAAGAACGGAAAGATCGCTGGAATAGGCGTAGACCTTAGCATTCCGAAAGGAGAGGTGGTTCAGGAAATTGATGCGAAAGGCAAACACATTTCACCCGGCATCATTGACGAGCACAGCCACATTGCACTTTCAAGTGTGAACGAAGGAACACAAGCGAGCAGCGCCGAAGTAGAAGAAGGAAGTGTTATTTATCCGGAAGACATTGACATTTACCGTCAGCTTTCTGGAGGAACTACCGCTTCGCAATTGCTTCACGGAAGTGCGAATCCTATTGGCGGACAGAGCGCCTTGGTGAAATTGCGTTGGGGTTTAAATGCGGAAGGAATGAAGATTGAAAACGCTCCGGGTTTCATCAAGTTCGCCTTGGGTGAAAACGTGAAGCAAAGCAATTGGGGTGATAATTCAGTTACAAGATTCCCACAAACAAGAATGGGTGTGGAGCAAGTTTACTACGATCATTTCTATCGCGCATTGGAATACGGAAAGGCTTGGGACACCTACAACGCGGCTTGCAAAAAAGTTAAGAAAGGACTACCCATGCCCCTCGCGCCGCGTAGAGATCTAGAATTGGAAACCATTCTAGAAATTCTTCGCAAAGAAAGATTCATCTCCTGTCACAGCTATGTGCAAAGCGAAATAAACATGCTCATGCATGTAGCAGATAGCTTCAACTTCAAAATAAATACATTCACACACATTCTTGAAGGCTATAAAGTCGCTGACAAAATGAAAGCGCACGGAGCCGGAGCTTCTACATTCAGCGACTGGTGGGCCTACAAGGCCGAAGTGAAAGACGCCATTCCATACAATGCTGCGCTTATGTATGAGCAAGGAATTGTAGTGGCCATCAATTCAGACGATGCTGAAATGGGTGCGCGCTTAAATCAAGAAGCTGGAAAGATTGTGAAATACGGAGGTGTGCCTGCGGAAGAAGCATTGAAAATGGTAACGCTAAATCCGGCGAAGCTTCTTCACCTAGACAATCGCATGGGATCGTTGAAAGTGGGCAAAGACGCCGACTTCGTGATTTGGAACAATGAACCTCTGAGCATTTACGCACGTGCTGAAAAGACTTACATCGACGGCACTTGTTACTTCAGTTTGGAAGAAGATGAAAAAGCAAGAGAGGCCTTTGCTGCTGAACGCGAACGCATCATTCAGAAAATGGAAGTCGCTAAAAACAATGGAGTATCTACTAGAAAGCCACAGCCGAAGACGCCGCATCACTTCCATTGCAACAGCATGGACGAGACATCAAAAGGTATTTTCATAAAAGAATAAGAACATGATTATGAGAAAAATATTTTTATCACTTGCGCTTATTGCCGGTATTGCAGCTCAAGCGCAACACCGCCCAACCCCTGCGCCCGCTCAAAGCAATTCCATTCTATTAACCAATTGCTACGCGCATTTGGGGAACGGAAAAGTTATTGAGAATGCGTACATCGCATTTGAAAACGGGGTTCTTACGCTTGTTGCCGACGCTACTGTTTCTCGCATAGATGTGACAAAATTCGACAAGGTTATTCCTATTGAAGGTCAGCATGTTTATCCAGGATTTATTGCACCGAACTCTTCATTGGGATTGGTTGAAATAGATGCGATTCGTGCGCAGAATGATTTGTATGAGGTTGGCACATTCAAACCGAGCGTTCGTTCGGTTATTGCGTACAACGCTGACTCGGAAATTATTCCCTCCGTTCGTTCGAACGGTGTGTTACTTGGACAAGTAACACCACGAGGTGGAATAATTTCAGGCTCTTCTTCAATCATGCAATTCGATGCGTGGAACTGGGAAGACGCTGTGGTGCGCGCAGACGATGGCCTGCACCTCAACTGGCCGCAAGTCATTCACAGACACTACGATAAAGGCAGAATCCTCGTTTCTAAAGTAAAAAGTTACGATCAACAAAAGCGCGAAATTGAATTGTTCTTCGGCGATGCGAAAGCTTACGCTAAAGCACCAAAGGGAGATCTGACTGAACTTCGCTTCGAAGCTATGGCAGGGCTTTTCGACGGAAGCAAAACACTTTACGTTCATGCAGATGAATTGAAATCTATTCACGAAGCGGTGCAATTCAAACGCGACATGGGCATTGTGAAAATGGTTATTGTCGGTGGTTACGACGCACCGCTTGCAGCAACTATTCTGAAAGAGGAAAACATCTCTGTTCTTCTGCGTCGTGTTCACGACTTGGCTTCATTGGATGAAGACGATCCACACGCATCTTTCGCTTTAGCGAAAAAATTATACGACGCTGGTATTCTTTTCGCCTTCCAAAACGAAGGAGACATGGAGCGCATGGGTACGCGAAACCTGCCATTCATGGCCGGTACAGCCGTTGCACACGGACTTCCATACGAAGAAGCGGTAAAGGCATTGACATTAAATGCGGCAACAATCTTAGGCATCGATAAAAAATTCGGAAGCCTTGAAGTGGGCAAAAGCGCAACACTTTTCGTTTCTTATGGAGATGCGTTGAACATGACCACCAATCAATTGCGCTTGGCCTACATCGACGGAAGAAGCATTGCATTGAGCAACATGCAAACCGAAATGTACCTGTTGTACAAGAACAAATACGATACAGAAAGAAGCAAATAAAGCCGTTTCTTTGCAGGGAATATACCAAACCTATGGCACGCGTTTTAACAGGCATTCAAAGTACAGGAACACCGCATCTAGGCAATGTGTTGGGCGCAATTGCTCCGGCAATAGAAATGAGTAATCACCCTTCCAACGAAGCGTATTTATTCATTGCGAATTTCCACACACTTACTCAAATTAAGAATGCGGAAGAGATTCGAAACAACACCTACAGTGTTGCTGCTACTTGGTTGGCTTGTGGTTTCAACACAGATAAAAATGTGTTCTACAGACAAAGCGATGTGCCTGAAGTAACAGAGCTTGCTTGGTATTTGAACTGCTTCACGCCGTTCCCAATGCTAGCGAATGCGCACAGTTTTAAAGACCGTCAAGACCGTTTGAAAGAAGTAAACGCGGGATTGTTTACCTATCCGGTTTTAATGGCGGCAGATATTTTGTTGTACGACGCAAACGTTGTTCCCGTAGGGAAAGATCAGCTTCAACATTTAGAAATTACACGTGATATTGCTTCGGCTTTCAACCATCAAATGGGAGAAACATTCGTTTTGCCCGATTCAAAAGTGAACGAAGCAACCATGTACGTTCCCGGTACAGACGGGCAAAAAATGAGTAAGAGTTACGGCAATTACATCAACATTTTTCTTCCTGAAAAAGAATTGAAAGACGTAATCAATAAGAACATTGTTACCGACGCTACGAAGCTTGAAGATCCAAAGGATCCGAATGCAAACAGCATTACCGCTTTGTATGAACTTATTGTTGGGGCTAGCGAAGCGGCGGTTCTTCGTGAAAAACTTCTAGCCGGAAATTTCGGATGGGGACACGCGAAAAAAGAATTGCTTGAAGCCATTCTTTCTCGTTTCGAAACAGAAAGAAAAAAATATTTCGAATACATTTCAGACTATTCTTCGCTTGAAAACATTCTGAAACAAGGTGGAGAAAAAGCACGTGTTACTGCCTCTCACACCCTTGATCGCGTTCGCAAAAATTTAGGTTATTCGGTATAGCATTCGTTTCGTATCTTCCCATTCTAAACCAACCCAACCTTTGCACTTCATCCTAGCGCCAATATATTTCGTTTATAAACTTTGGATTGGTTTAGTCTTTTGGATAACCCTTATTTTTCTTTACATTCCTTTCGTATGGGTATACAAAAAAAGAGAACGTCATCTTAAGGCATTCGTCTTAAAACGTTTTTGGGGTAAGCTCATTCGCAAATGTATTTTTTGTCCTATTGAAGTCACCTTTGAATCTCCGCTACCCGAAGGATCTTTTATCATCGCATCGAATCACAGTAGCTACTTAGACACTGTCTTTATGTATGAGGCTATCGGAAGAGATTTTTTGTTTGTTGGAAAAGGTGAGTTGTTAAGTTGGCCTTTGTTCTCCTTGTTTTTTCGAAAGCAAGACATTCCCATCAGAAGAGGACAAAGCAAAGCAGCGCTGGTGGCTTTGGATCGTGTGGCTAAAAGTTTACGCAACGACATGAGCGTGGCTATCTATCCGGAAGGCACAATTCCTGACGATGCACCTAAGTTACTTCCATTCAAAAACGGAGCGTTTAAGGTTGCTATTGAACAGCAAAGACCCGTAGTTCCTGTTACTTGGCACTCAAACTATAAAGTCCTTTTAGACCCCGCAAAGTTTTTTCAATACTCTCTTCCGCAGAAAATAAGAGTTACCGTCCATGCTCCTATTGCTACCGCAGGGTTAACTGCATCTGATTTATTACCTTTGCGAACGCAAGCGTTTGAAACCATTCAACGCGAATTGAATAAAACACATGAAAGTTGATGTTGCCACCGTTCGTCGCCTAGCTGAATTAAGCAAGCTGTCTTTTTCGGAAAACGAAGAAACAGAAATGGTAGACGGGCTGAACGAAATGATTGCATTTGTAGACAAGCTGAAAGAGCTAGACACTGCGAATGTAGAGCCTCTCGTGTTTATGACCGAAGAAACGAATGTCTTGCGTGAAGACGTAGTCGAGGCTCCTATTTCACAAGCAGACGCGCTCAAAAACGCTCCTTCAAAAGATATGTATTACTTCCGTGTTCCTAAAGTCATTAAACAATAATTCATGCAAGAGTTTAAAAAGCTTTCTATACTTATTCCCGCTTACAACGAAGGAAGAACTATTCACTTAATTCTCGATCGAATCGCTGACGTTAAGTTGATGAACAATATTGAAATGGAAATTGTGATTGTGAACGATGCTTCGACAGACAACACTGTTGAGGCCATTGAATCATACATTGCGACTCATCCTGAGCGTACGTTTAACTTCTACTCGCAACCCTTCAATCAAGGAAAGGGCGCGGCTTTACACAAGGCTATTGAGATTGCAACAGGTGATTATATCTTAGTTCAGGACGCCGATTTGGAATACGACCCTGATGAATACAACGACTTATTGAAGCCGGTATTTAAAGACGGTGCAGACGTTGTTTACGGCTCTCGTTTCATGGGAGGAAATCCACACCGTATTCTTTTCTTCTGGCACAGCATCGGAAATAAATTACTCACGTTTGCAAGCAACGCCTTTACCAATCTGAACTTAACAGATATGGAAACATGCTACAAATTGATTCGTTCTGACATTGCGCAGAGTCTTTTGTTGTGTGAAAAGCGTTTCGGTTTCGAGCCGGAAATCACCGCAAAGCTCTCAAGAATTCCAAATATTCGTATCTATGAAGTTGGAATTTCGTACTACGGAAGAACGTACGAAGAAGGTAAAAAGATTGGCTGGAAAGACGGTGTTCGCGCGTTTTGGTGTATCGCGAAGTATAATATTTGGAGCCGAAAAGCCACAAAGGGCTAGATTTTTCAAAAGGTGCTTCGCAAGGTCGCTAAGCGAAGAAGCTACTTCGATTTCGCTAAACGAAATCCGATATCATAAATCCCTTCAACGGGATTCACGCGCATAGCTTGATGGATGGACACTTTGTAGTGTCCTGAAAGTGGAAATTGCTTGCGTGATTTATAAATGATTCGATTGTCATATAGGTCTCCTAATCCCGATTTGCCGAACCAATTTCCTTGGGGATCTGCCATTGGGCACTCGAGTGTATCAACAGCTAATTTTCCATTCGGAAATTCCATTTCAATGAATACAAACAGATTACTAAATTCGTATTGCTCGCCGTTTCTAACATCAATAAAAAAGTCGTGAAGACTAACGGTGTCTTGAATATCAAATTCGAAATTCGCTGCTTGCTTACTGTCCCAAACGCCTCCCTCAATGGGCATGTTGCTTTCGTAAACAAAATCATCGGCACATGAGGAGAGCATCAGCGCCACGCCTAAAAAGAAAACTAATCTCTTCATTCTTTTGTGCCTTGATTCGGATTGTTTGGTTTGCCTTTGAAGCGGTTGTTGGGTCTATTGCCATTTCCAGGAGGGCGGCTGCCTTCTTTCGGCTTTGGAGCCGCAGCACTTTGTGGATTGCTATTGTTTCCTGGGGCTGGTCTGTTGGAATTTCCTCCAGGCTTGCTGTTGCGGTTGCGGTTGTTGTTGTTCGGCTTACGCTTTTTATTATCGAAACGAGTTAAACTATCTTGTCCAACTACTTCAGCAAATTCAACACTTTCAACAATCTCTTTCTCTTCAATAAATGTCTGAACTTCACCTATCACCTCACCACGTTTGTTCTTTTCAATAATGTCTTTCACCACATCTGCAGATAGTGCAAACGGCCCGTCGCTGTGTTGTCCTTCAATCGTGTAATAAATAACTTGCTTGAAAATATCTGTTTTGAAATGCGTAGCAATTCCTTTCGGAAGTTTCAATTTCACGTGTGTTGGGGGTAGCATACGAACCGCTTCAACATACTGATCCAATTCGTAATTCAAACAACACTTCAGCTTTCCACATTGCCCAGCTAGTTTGCCTGGGTTCAATGAAAGCTGCTGATAGCGTGCTGCGCCGGTAGATACCGATCTGAAATCGGTTAACCAAGTAGAACAACACAACTCTCTTCCGCATGATCCAATTCCGCCTAAACGACCCGCTTCAAGACGAAGTCCAATCTGGCGCATTTCAATGCGCACCTTGAACTCTTCAGCATACTTGCGAATGAGTTCACGGAAATCTACCCGGTCATCGGCCGTGTAGTAAAATATCGCGCGGGTTTTATCGCCTTGATATTCCACATCGCTAATTTTCATTTGAAGACCCAGCTCGCGCGAAATTTCACGTGAACGAGTCATCGTGCTTGTTTCCAACTGACGGGCAGCTTGCCAAATATCGAAGTCTGATTGTACTGCTTTTCGAAGTACGCGTTTCAACTCATAATTGTCTTTGACATCTCTGCGGTTCATTTGAACACGAACCAACTCACCTGCCAAAGAAACAATTCCTACATCGTATCCTGTAGAAGCTTCAACCGCTATTACATCACCTTGAAACAATTCTAAACTTCCTTTTCTAAAAAAGGCTTTGCGACCATTTTTAAAACGCGCTTCAACCACGTCAAACGGCTTTAGTCCGTCTGCCAATGGAATTCCTGACAACCAGTCGAAAACTTCCTTCTTCCCTGTACTGCAGGTTCCGCAATTGCCATTGCTTTTACAGCCGTTAGGAACGCTACCATCATTACTTCCACAACTCGAACATCCCATGTTTTCTATTTTATATTCTCAAATATACAAATTAGCTTCCCACTATCTTCTTGATCTCGTTCAACTTGAACAAAGCTTCAACCGGAGTAAGCGTATTGATATCAATTTTTTCTACTTCTTTTTTTATCTGAACCAGCGTTGGATCATCGAGTTGGAAAAAGCTCAATTGCATTTTTTCTTCTCCTTGAACAACACTCGCTTTTCCTTTCCCTGCAGGGGCTTCACCTCTTTTCGTTTCCAGTTGATGAAGCATTTCGTTCGCGCGATTCACAACCGTTTTCGGCATTCCTGCCAACTGCGCCACGTGAATTCCAAAACTGTGATTGCTTCCACCTTCTTGCAACTTCCTTCTAAAAACTATTTTTCCCTTTGCTTCAGAAACCGACACATTAAAGTTTTTAATACGCGGAAATAAATTCGTCATATCATTCAACTCGTGGTAATGCGTTGCGAAGAGTGTCTTCGCTCTGAACTGCCCGTGCTCATGAAGATATTCCGCAATTGCCCAGGCAATGGAAACGCCGTCGTAAGTTGAAGTTCCTCTTCCGATTTCATCCAATAAGATTAAACTTCGATCACTTAAATTATTTAAAATACTCGCGGTCTCATTCATTTCAACCATGAAGGTAGACTCTCCTGCGCTCATGTTATCATTCGCCCCCACACGCGTAAACACCTTGTCTACAATACCCATTCTCACGCGCTTCGCGGGCACGAAAGAGCCCATCTGCGCCATGAGCACGATGAGTGCCGTTTGACGCAACACGGCAGACTTTCCTGACATGTTAGGTCCGGTAATCATCATGATTTGTTGCGAATCTCTGTCGAGGGTAATGTCGTTCGCGATATACGGATCATTCGGCGGAAGGCGCAATTCAATAATGGCGTGTCTTCCTTGTTCAATCTCTAATTTATTATCTTCGGTAAACTCAGGTGCGCAGTATTTATTCGCTACTGCAACCGTTGCGAAAGAGGCGAGCGCATCTATCTCTGCAAGCACGCGAGCATTCAGTTGCATACTCACCAAATGTGGAAGTGTTTCTTCAATTAACGATTGATAAATCTGATTTTCTAATATTGAAATCTTGTCTTCAGCACCCGTAATCTTCGCTTCGTATTCCTTCAGCTCTGGCGTAATGTATCGCTCGGCTTGTGTAACCGTTTGCTTGCGAATCCACTCTGGCGGAACCTTATCCTTGTGTGTGTTTCGCACTTCCAAATAATATCCGAAGACATTGTTGAACGCAATTTTTAGGGAAGGAATTCCAGTGCGTTCGCTTTCGCGTTCTTGCACCATTTGCAAATAGTCTTTCCCCGATTTCTGCAAGTTGCGAAGCTCATCTAAATCTGCATTCACCCCTTCGGCAATAACAGAACCGCGGTTCAGCGCCAATGGAGCTTCTGCATTTATTTTTTCGAAAATGTTATTACACCAATCAGTCAACGGTTTCAACACGTTGAACAACGCTTGTATCTCTTTGCTGGTTGACTTCGATCCCAACGCTTGAATGTGCTCTGCCGTTTGCATACCCTTCGCCAATTGCAGAAGTTCGCGCGGATTCACACGTCCGGTTGCAATCTTCGATGCCAAGCGCTCCATGTCGCCAACGGTGTTCAGATGCAAACGAGTCTCAGCTAAAAGCTCTGCATTCTTGACAAAACTTCCAACTACAAACTGACGTTTTTCAATTTGAGTAATATCTTTCAACGGCATAAGCACCCAGCGTCGCATAAGACGCGCGCCCATAGGAGTGCTCGTGTGATTCAATGTATAAAACAGTGTTGCCGTTTCGTCGTAGTTCGAATGTACCAATTCTAAATTTCGAATGGTGAAGCGGTCTAACCAAACAAAAGTGTCTTCCTCTATGCGAGAGATTTTTTGAATGTGCTGCGTCTTGTCGTGTTGCGTGTCTTTCAGATAATGCAACACCGTTCCTGCAGCAATAACACCAAGCTTCAATTCTTCAACACCAAAACCTTTAAGCGATTTCGTGTCGAATTGTTTCTGCAAAACTTCTTTCGCATAGTCCAAAGAAAAAACCCATTCGTCTACGCGAAACGTAAACCACTTCGTGTCTCCGAAAGCTTCGCGAAACTGCTGATCTTCGTGCTTTTGAAACAACACTTCGTTCGGACGAAAGCTCTGAAGCAATTTGTTAATGTGGGAAGTACTTCCTTCCGCCAAATAAAATTCACCGGTGGAAATATCTAGAAAACTAACTCCCGCTTGTTGATCGCGCATGACAACAGCAGCCAAAAATTGGTTGTTCGAACTGTCGTATGTTTTCTCGTTATAACTCACCGCAGGTGTTACCAATTCAGTAACGCCGCGCTTCACAATTTTCTTGGTAAGCTTTGGATCTTCAAGCTGATCGCAAATGGCCACGCGGTTTCCCGCACGAACCAACTTCGGTAAATACGTGTCTAGCGAATGATGAGGGAATCCTGCTAACTCTATGTACGTTCCTACGCCGTTTTTCCGCTTGGTTAATGTAATTCCTAAAATGCGTGAAGCAGCAATGGCATCTGAACCGAAGGTTTCATAAAAATCACCCACACGAAACAACAAAAGCGCATCTGGATATTGCGCCTTAATCTCATTGAATTGTTTCATGAGTGGTGTTTCCACCACCGTCGATTTTTCTTCCGTCATTTTACGCCACTTTCAACTGACTTAATTTCGAACTTTCAAATTTATCGCGTGCATAAGCCAACGTTACTTTGAATTCTTTTTCTTCCGTTTGATTCGGAATTTCAAACATGAGATCTAACAAAATTGCTTCACAGATTGAACGCAATCCGCGTGCGCCTAATTTGTATGTCATTGCTTTTTCAACAATGTAATCCAACACTTGCTTCTCGAAAGAGAGCTTCACACCGTCCATTTCGAACAACTTCACATACTGCTTCACCAATGCGTTTTTCGGCTCGGTAAGAATTCTTCTCAAGGCAGATTCGTCCAATGGATTTAAAAATGTTAATACAGGGAAGCGACCTATTAATTCTGGTATTAATCCGAACTGTTTCAAATCGGCTGGAGCAATGTATTGCAACCATCCGCCTTGTTCTTCAACCGTAAAAGCATTGCGATATCCAATGCTCGCTGAATTCATTCGGCGTTCAATATGTTTATCTATTCCGTCAAACGCTCCACCACAAACGAACAAAATATTCTTCGTGTCAATTTGAATCATCTTCTGCTCCGGATGCTTTCTTCCGCCTTGCGGTGGAACACTGACCGTCGCCCCTTCCAACAATTTCAGCAACGCCTGTTGAACACCCTCGCCACTCACGTCGCGCGTAATACTTGGGTTGTCGCTTTTGCGTGCTATCTTATCTATTTCATCAATGAATACAATTCCACGCTCCGCCTTTTGCACATCGAAATCTGCGCTTTGTAAAAGTCTAGAAAGAATACTCTCTACGTCTTCGCCTACATAGCCGGCTTGTGTAAGCACGGTAGCATCTGCAATGCAAAAAGGAACGTTTAACATTTTAGCAATGGTCTTCGCTAAAAGTGTTTTGCCCGTTCCGGTTTCTCCAACCAAAACAATGTTCGATTTTTCAATTTCTACTTCGTCATCTTGCTTACCTGCCGCATGCTGCGACAATCGCTTGTAGTGGTTGTACACCGCAACGCTCAACACCTTCTTGGCTTCGTCTTGACCAATGATGTATTCATTCAAAAAATCTCTGATCTGAATAGGCTTCATTAATTCCGAAGTGCTAAATTCTTCTTTCGGAACTACAGCCTCTTCTTTTACAATCTCGTTGGCTTGTCTCGCGCAGTCGTCGCAAATGTGTCCAGAAACACCAGCAATCAGAACATTCACCTCACTCTTTTTTCTACCACAAAACGAGCAATTTATCTCTTGTTTAGCCATCTTTAATTCTTTCCAACAAAGGTAATGAAACTCGGCTGTTTACATAGGGTCTACGTCAATAGACACGCGAACCATTTTATATTTCTGTTGAGACGTGAGTGAATGTGAACAATCTATGAGATAGCGCTTCACTTGCGCAGGGGTTATTTCATTTGGAATTCGAATCCAAAATTGTTGAATATAATAGTTGTTCACGCGACCAATGGCGGGCGTTTCAGGGCCTGTATAGTTTCCAAATAACGATTTGAAGAACCACGTGGCAAGCTCTGCCGCTGCGCTTAAAACCACTCCTTGTTCCTTGTGTTTTACGGTAAGCTTTATCATTCGTGTATACGGCGGATACCTGAACTCCTTGCGTTCTGCTAACTCTATAGCGAAAAATTGTCCATACTGATTGTTTTCAATCAACGGAAAAACCCAATGTTCGGGAGCGTAGGTTTGTATTAACACTCGACCTCGTTCTTCGCGTCTTCCACTTCTTCCCGCAACCTGAACCATCATCTGAAACGCCCGTTCTATCGAACGAAAATCGGGATGCTTCAGCATGCGATCAGCATTCAATATCCCCACCAAATGAACATTGCTAAAGTCTAAACCTTTCGTCACCATCTGCGTTCCGATCAACACATCTGTCTTCCCACTTTCGAATTCAGAAATAATTTTATGGTGCGCATGCTTCCCTTTCGCAACATCCAAGTCCATGCGTGAAATGCGCAAATGCGGAAGGCATTCGCCCAACTCTTCTTCAATGCGTTCTGTTCCTGCACCTAACATTTTGAACGCGTTTGCTCCGCAAGACGGACACTGCTGAACAGGAATTTCATGATGACCGCAATAGTGACAGCGCAGTTCATGATGAAATTTATGATACGTCAAACTCACATCGCAATTCTTACACTCGGGCGTATAATGACACATCTCACATTCCCACAGAGGCGTGTATCCACGCCGGTTCTGGAACAAAATAACTTGCTTTCCCGCCTTTACAGTTGAGTCTATGGCTTCCAATAAAATTGAAGAAAAAACACCTTGCATACGCTTCGCCTGAAGCTCTGAGCGCAGGTTTATAAAATCTATTTTAGGTTGAACGGCATTGCCATAACGCTCAAACATTTCAACCAACTGATATTTTTTTTGCGATGCGTTGAAGTACGATTCCAACGAAGGTGTTGCGCTTCCCAAAACCACTTGCGCATTCGATAAAACACTTAACTTAATTGCTGTGTCTCGGGCATGATATCGCGGAGCTGGATCCTGCTGCTTAAACGTTCCTTCATGCTCTTCATCTACGATAATTAATCCCAGATTTTCGAATGGAAGAAACACTCCTGAACGAGCACCAAGCACTATATCGAATCTATGCAATTCAGAATGCACCCGATGCCAAACTTCTGTGCGTTCATGGGTACTGTAGCCGCTGTGGTAAATACCCACACGAACGCCAAAAAACCGCTGAATGCGATCGATCAAATGCGATGTCAAGGCTATTTCAGGAACCAACAACAATACTTGCTTTCCTTGTTGAAGCTGCTCTTGCATGAGATGCAAATACACTTCTGTTTTTCCGGAAGAAGTAACTCCGTGCAGCAACGTAACTCCTGAATGAGCTTTTATTTTCTCAAAGGCGCTTTGTTGCAATTCACTCAGAACAGGTAATGGTAGAAGTTCGTGATCGCCGCTAATCATGCGCAATTCCGAGCGTTCTTCTATTGCAAGAATTCCCTTTTTCACCAAAGCAGAAACAGCAGAAGCATCTGTCTTCGATTGAATTTCAAGTTCCTTCTTCTTTACCGATTCTCCGCTGTTTCCATCCCACTTGCTCATTTGCAAAAACGTCATCAACACTTGAATTTGCTTGTCCGCATTGCGCTTTTCCAAAGCGGAAAAATGTTGTTGCAGCAGCTCATCGGTATTTCCGTTTTCTCCCAAACTCACATAAGAAACTCGCTTCGGAATGAACTTCTCTTTCACCTCTTCGAACGACGCAATGGCGTTCTTCTTCAAAAGATTTTTTAATGTTGAATGAATGGAAACCTTTGGCAATGCGTGTTGAATGTCTTTCGACATAACCCCCATTCCACGGTCTTTTTCAACAATCACATCCACAACCGAACGTTCATTCGGTGTTAATTCAACGGAGAGATCTTTGGTTGTATAAACCGTCTCACTCGATAATTTCAATCCACTTGGAAGGGCTGCGGTCATGACTTCTCCGAGCGTGCAGGCGTAGTACTTTGAAATCCAGTCCCACAATTTCATTTGTGTTTCTGAAACTACCGGAACATCGTCTAGCACTTCTTCGAAATACTTTGCCGCATAGTCTTGAGGAACCTCTTCATGAACGCGCCAAACGATTCCCGTGTAACGCTTCGACTTGCCCAACGGCACAACAACGCGAACCCCTTGCTGAACATGGCTCTCCCAGGCTACAGGAACCCTGTAGGTAAGCACTTGCGGAAGCGCCAACGGGACAACAACATCAACAAAAAAAGTCTTCATAGTCTATAAACAAATAGAGACACGAAGGTCGTGTCTCTACTTTTATTCGGGTTGAAATTCTTATACTTTTCTTTCTAACACTTCGTCAATCATTCCGTACTCTTTGGCTTCAGACGCAATCATCCAATAATCGCGATCGCTATCTGCCCAAACTTGATCGTACGTCTTACCGCTATGTGTAGCAATAATGTCATACAACTCTTTCTTCAACTTTTGAATTTCACGTGCAGTGATTTCAATGTCTGAAGCTTGTCCGCGAGCACCACCTAAAGGTTGGTGAATCATAACGCGAGAGTGCTTTAATCCGGTGCGCTTTCCAGCTTGGCCTGCGCACAACAAAACAGCTCCCATAGAAGCAGCCATGCCTGTGCAAATGGTTGCAACATCTGGATTAATGTATTGCATGGTATCATAGATGCCTAAACCAGCGTATACACTTCCTCCTGGAGAGTTAATGTAAATCTGAATGTCTTTTTTAGAATCTGTACTTTCTAAAAACAACAACTGCGCTTGAATAATATTCGCGATGTAGTCATCGATTTCAGTTCCCAAGAAGATAATTCTATCAGCCATCAAACGAGAAAACACATCTACCTCACGGAAAGGCATGTGACGCTCTTCAATTACCGTTCTAGTCATGTTCTCTGGACCATACATGTGAGAGATCACATCGTTCACCACTGTGCTATTGATACCTAGATGTCCAGTAGCATATTTTTTAAATTCTTTACGTTCAAACATATAGTAATTATTTGGGTCGAAGATACAGCGGTTTTTAATTCAAAACCCTGACTTCAAACGATAGACTTTTCAACTTATTCAATAACTTCAAATCGCTTGAACTTAATGCGTCCAAGCTCACACTCATCTTCCCACATAGCAAGCGGGCGGGCGTATACAGATCCAAATGGAATGGATTTATAAACAACCAAGGCCTCCTGGTTTTCGCTGTGATTGGCTAGCGTAATAATTTCGTAAACCCCACCCTTGTAGTGTTTCCAACGCTCACCTGGCATCGGGTATCTCATTGCTTTTTCCATTTTTTTCTTTTATAAAACTACCGTTCCAAAATTATCTGCTAATTGCTTTCGCATTTCATCTAATCGTTTCTTTTCCGCCAATAAAATCATTACCTCGTCTTCGTTCGACTCCCCTTCCAATTGAGATTCAATGGCCTTTGCAGCAATTTGTACGTGGCGCATTTTCATGCGAAATAAACAATCTTTCGCGGCCTTTCCTATGACATACTCCTCTGATTCAGTTAATATGCCGTGTTTCGTTTTCCAATTCTCACTTATCTGGTGACGCGTGGTTAACACGTTTACCGCTTCGCTTCGAACACTTTCTTCCTCATGAGAAGTAAAATTGTGATGACTAGGCATCTGATTGTCCTTCACCAATTCCAAATACTCCTTTAACATTTTCGAATAAACTTCAGACTGAAGCGTCATGAAATCGTGTTCGAGATTTCCAATTAAATAATCTGCCACCGATAAATGAATAACTTCTCGCTTGCCTTCTTCATTCACTATTTCAATGGGCATTTCATACTCGCCGTACATCAACAAAATGCGCAGGAAGTCTCGCTCTTGTGCTTCCGCATTCAGCGTATCGGCAACCGGTGCCGTTTCATCAAACGGAGTTGGGGCGGGCGCTTCAACAGTTGTGTGAACACCTCCCTCTTCCGAAGAAGCCGGTTTTGCTAGACCTTTCTTTAAATTTTCTTGAAGCGATTTGTTCAGTTCTAAAAACAGAACAGACTCTCCAATGCCCATAATTTGAGAACAGTCTTGAACAAATACCGATCGCTTAATGGCGTCCGGAATCAGCGCAATGCTATCTACAATTCCGCGAATCAATCCAGCTTTTTTAATGGGATCATTGCCTACTTCTTCAAGAAGTAATGCGGTTTTATATCGAATGAAATCCTTTGCGTTTTCCTTCACATACAGCTGAATCTCTTCACTGCTGTGCTTTCTAGAATAACTGTCTGGATCATCGCCATCTGGAAACGAAGACACGCGAACGTTCATCCCTTCCTTCAATATCATATCAATACCCCGGAAACTCGCTTTAATTCCAGCTTTGTCTCCGTCGTATAAAATCGTAATGTTCTGCGTGAAACGGCGAATGAGTCGAATCTGCCCTTCGGTCAAACTTGTTCCGCTACTCGCTACCACATTCTCAACGCCCGCTTGGTGAAGCGCAATCACATCTGTATATCCTTCAACCAAAAAACAGTTGTCTTCCTTCACCATCGCGTTCTTCGCGAGATGCAGGCCATACAGGGTGTTTGACTTGTGATAAAGATCGCTTTCCGGACTGTTGAAATACTTCGCAATGTCCTTCTCTGCTTTCAGTGTTCTTCCACCGAATGCAATCACTTTTCCACTCACATTGTGAATGGGAAACATCACTCGTCCACGGAAGAAGTCATACGGCGACCCGTCCTTCTCGCGGGTTAAGCCGGTCTTCAACAAATACGTCAACGAATGCCCTGCAGACAGCGCTGCTTGGGACATCTTGTCCCACCCATCTGGACAATAGCCCAACTGAAATTTCCTCAGTGTGTCTTCACGAAATCCGCGCGATTCGAAATAAGAAAGCCCAATGGCTCTTCCCATTTCTGAATTGTACATCTGATCTTGGAAGTATTTATTGGCGTAATCCGTAACAACAGAAAGTTGCTCGCGCTCGCTTTTTTCAGCCTTTTGTTCTTCCGTCTGACTCTCTTCTTCAATTTCAATGTTGTACCTGTTCGCCAACCAACGCAAGGCTTCCGGATAGGTAAGCTTCTCGTGCTGCATGAGGAAATCAATGGCGTTTCCGCCTTTCCCAGAACTGAAATCTTTGTAAATTCCTTTTGCTGGAACAACGAAAAAACTCGGTGTTTTTTCATTCACAAACGGAGAAAGACCGCGATAAGAAGACCCGCTTTTTTTCAAATGAACAAACTCGCCAACCACATCTTCAATAAGAATGGCCTGGAAAATTCGATCTATGGTGGAACGGGAAATCATGGGACTACCAAAGGTAGTGCTACATAACTACATTCACAATACGTTTTGGAACAACGATGATTTTTTTCGGGGGTTTTCCTTCCAAATATTTCGTTGTGCTCTCATGCGCCATCACCTGCGCCTCAACGTCTGCGCTGCTCATGCCCACAGGAAGCGACAAGAAAAACCTCGTTTTTCCATTGAATGAAATCGGATATTCGAAATTATCGTCTTCCAAATACTTGTTCTCGGCAACCGGCCATGATTCATTCATGACTGAAGTTGAATGGCCTAAATTCTTCCAAAGTTCTTCAGCCAAATGAGGGGCATACGGAGAAAGCAAAACAACCAGAGGCTCCAACGCCTGACGCTTGTTGCATTTCAAATCTGTAAGCTCATTGGTCGCAATCATGCATGCGCTTACAACGGTGTTCCACGAGAAACGCTCGAGGTCTTCGGTAATTTTCTTAATGGTCTTGTGAACCACACGCATTTCAGCCGATGTCGCCTCTTCCGATGAAACAGAGAACGTTTCGTTCTCTAAGAACAAACGGTGGAAGCGACGCAAGAAATTGTGCACCCCATTAATACCTTTAGTATCCCACGGTTTGCTTTGTTCAACTGGACCTAAGAACATTTCGTAGCAACGCAAGGTGTCTGCTCCGAATTTCTCTATCAATTCATCTGGCGTTTGAACGTTGTACTTCGACTTCGACATTTTCTCAACTTCCCAACCGCAGGTGTATTCGCCGTTTTCATTCAACATGAATTCTGCGTTGGCGTATTCTGGAAGCCAATTCTTAAAGCCTTCAATGTTCAACTTGTCGTTGTCTACCAAAGAAATATCTGCATACAAACGTTGTGTTTCAAACTCTTTTCTTCGTTCGAAGGAAATGAAGGTGTTGCTGTCTTTAATGCGATAAACGAAGCTGCTACGGCCAAGGATCATTCCTTGGTTAATCATCTTCTTGAACGGCTCGTTGAACGGTATGTAACCCAGGTCGAACAACACTTTCGTCCAAAAACGCGAGTACAACAAGTGACCCGTTGCATGCTCTGCGCCGCCCATATACAAGTCTACTTGTCCCCAATATTTAATGCGTTCTTCCGAAGCAAAAACCGAATGATTGTTCGGGTCCATGTATCGCAAGAAATACCAAGAAGATCCTGCCCATCCTGGCATGGTGTTGCACTCCATAGGCATGCCGTTTCTCTCCCAATTCTTCGCGCGAGCTAACGGTGGTTCGCCTGACTCTGTTGGAAGATACGCGTCTACATCGGGCAGCTGCGTGGGAAGTTCTTCTGTTTCTATTAATCGTGGAATTCCGTTTTCATAATAAATCGGAAACGGTTCTCCCCAATAGCGTTGACGGCTAAACACCGCGTCGCGCAAGCGATAATTCACGCGTTTTTCACCGGCACCAATTTCCATCAAACGTTCACACACCGCATCAAATGAAGCGTAGTAATTCATTCCATTTAAGAAATCAGAATTCGCTAACAGCGCATCTTTCGAGGTCTCAGCCTTCTCTGACAAATCAGATTCAGCAAAAATATTTTTTATTTCTAGGTTGAAATGCTTCGCGAAATCATAATCACGTTGATCTCCCGCTGGAACAGCCATTACAGCTCCAGTGCCATATCCGGCCAACACATAATCGCCTATCCAAACAGGTACTTGATCACCTGTTAATGGGTGCTGCGCGTAACTTCCTGTAAACACGCCCGAGATTTTTTTCTCGGCCATGCGCTCACGCTCCGTCTTCAACTTTGAATTCGCAACGTATTCCGACACAGCATCGCGCTGTTCATCTGTGGTCAAGACTTCCACACTTTCGTGTTCGGGTGCAAGCGTTAAAAATGAAACTCCGTAAAGGGTATCCGGACGCGTTGTGAATACTTCAATCGTCACTTCTTTCTCTGCCTGAAAACGAACACGTGCACCGGAAGATTTTCCGATCCAGTTGCGTTGAATTTCTTTAATGTTATCGGGCCAATCTATCGTGTCTAAATCGGAAATCAATCGTTCCGAATAGGCCGAAATACGCATGCTCCATTGACGCATTTTCTTTTGCTCTACGGCATGTCCACCGCGCTCGCTCACACCGTCTTTAATTTCGTCGTTAGCTAGCACTGTTCCTAATGCAGGGCACCAGTTCACCAACGAGTCCGCCAAATAAGACACGCGGTAATTCATCAGCAGCGCTTCCTTTTGCGCTTCGCTCATGCTTTTCCAGTCGGTGTCTGTGAATTCTCCTTCGAAATGAGAAGAGAAAATATGATCGGCTTCCAACAAATAAGTCTTCCACCAATCTTCATCCATGTGCGCATTCACGCCGTATGAACCGTTGTCTTCAAACTTTGCAATCAGCTCTGAAATTGGTCGTGTCTTGTTCGAATCTAAATCATACCAAGCATTGAACAACAATCCGAAAATCCATTGCGTCCACTTGTAATAATCCGGAGAGCTCGTTCGTACTTCTCTGCTCCAATCGTATGAGAAGCCAATCTTATCAAGCTGTTCGCGGTAGCGCGCAATGTTCTGCTCTGTTGTTTTCGCCGGATGCTGTCCGGTTAGGATCGCGTATTGTTCTGCGGGTAATCCGAAAGAATCATATCCCATTGGATGCAACACATTGTATCCTTTGTGACGCATGTATCGAGCATAAATATCTGAGGCGATATAACCCAACGGATGGCCGACGTGCAGCCCCGCTCCGCTTGGATACGGGAACATGTCTAAGACATAAAATTTCTTCTTATTCGGGTCTTCGGTAACTTTATAAGACTCGTCCTGCGCCCATTTCTTGCGCCAGTTTGCTTCAATATTTCTAAAATCGTATTCCATAAATCGTGTAGAATCGTTCGCGAAGATAGGGCGCAGAATGACCTAATTCACTAACTTCGCGAAGTATGAAATACCAACGCATTCTTCTAAAATTAAGTGGTGAAGCCTTAATGGGCGACAAACAGTTCGGAATTGACAACGCTCGCATCATGCAATACGCGCAAGAAATCAAAGCTGTTTGGGAAAAAGGAGTTGAGGTCGCCATTGTCATCGGTGGTGGAAATATCTTCCGCGGTGTTCAAGCAGAGCAAGGCGGAATGGAGCGCACGCAAGGCGATTACATGGGTATGTTAGCCACCATGATTAACAGCATGGCCCTTCAAAGCGCTTTGGAGTCGGCACACGTTCCAACGCGTTTGCAAAGCGCCATTGAGATGAAACAAATTTGCGAGCCCTTCATCAAAAGAAGAGCGGTAAGACATTTAGAGAAAAATCGTGTTGTCATTTTCGGAGCAGGAACAGGAAATCCGTTCTTCACAACCGACACGGCTGCATCACTTCGTGCAATAGAAATTGAAGCCGATGTTGTGTTGAAAGGAACACGTGTAGACGGCATCTACACGGCAGATCCAGAGAAAGATCCTACCGCAACAAAATACGAAACCGTTACTTTCAACGAAGTATATGAAAAGGGTTTGAACGTCATGGACATGACGGCCTTCACCTTGTGTAACGAAAATAAATTGCCGATTATCATTTTCGACATGAACAAAGAAGGAAACCTTCTAAATTTAGTTTCTGGCGAAAACATTGGAACCAAAGTAGAATTTTAAAGCAGAACAAGAGTATGTCTGAAGAAGTTAAAATGGCCCTCGACGAGGCCGCAGAAGCAATGGGTAAAACCATTACTCACTTAGAAAGCGAATTGAATAAAGTGCGCGCTGGCAAGGCAAGCCCTGTAATGTTAGACGGTGTGCGCGTAGACTACTACGGAACCATGACCCCGTTGAAAAATGTAGCAAACGTAACCACTCCAGACGCTAGAACACTCAATGTTCAACCGTGGGAAAAAGGTATGTTAACCGCCATTTCTAAAGGAATTATGGAAGCAAACCTCGGTTTGAATCCGCAGAACAACGGCGATGTCATCATGATTGCTGTTCCTATGTTGACCGAAGAGCGCCGTCGCGATCTATCCAAGCGTGCGCACTCTGAAGGTGAAAATGCGCGTGTGGGAATTCGCACAGCTCGTAAAGAAGCGTTAGACTTCATTAAGCAGGCGCAGAAAGACGGACTTCCTGAAGACGAAGCAAAAACGGGTGAATCGAAGGTTCAAGAACTTACAGACAAGTTCAACAAAAAAGTAGACGAAGTCTTAGCCGCGAAAGACAAAGATATTATGTCCATCTAAACCCAAGCATGTGGTAAAGATTGGTGATATTGAACTTCCTGAATTTCCGCTGCTGCTCGCTCCCATGGAAGATGTGAGCGACCCGCCTTTCCGCATGGTCTGCAAAGAGCAGGGTGTAGATTTAATGTACACTGAATTTATTAGCAGTGAAGGACTCATTCGCGACGCTGTAAAAAGCAGAATGAAGCTCGACATCTTTGAATACGAAAGACCCATTGGCGTTCAAATTTTCGGAAGCGAAATTGAATCCATGGTGAAAAGCGCAGAGATTATCGAGTCGGTAAATCCAAATCTCTTAGACATCAATTACGGTTGTCCCGTTTCTAAAGTCACCTGCAAAGGAGCTGGGGCGGGCATTCTTCAGAACATTCCGAAAATGATAGCCATGACCGACGCTGTTGTGAAAGCGACCAAGCTTCCGGTTACTGTGAAAACACGTTTAGGTTGGGACGAAGGTTCGAAAAATATTGAAGAAGTTGCTGAACGCCTTCAAGACATTGGTATTCACGCGCTCACTGTTCACGGAAGAACACGCGTGCAGATGTACAAAGGCGAAGCCAATTGGGAGCTCATTGCGAAAATCAAAGAAAATCCTCGAATTCACATTCCCATCTTCGGAAACGGCGATATCGACTCACCTGAAAAAGCGTGGGAATACAAAAACAAATACGGTGTAGATGGAATCATGGTTGGCCGAGCCAGCATTGGTTATCCTTGGATATTCCGAGAGATTAAGCATTACTTCAAAACACAGGAATTGCTTCCACCTCCGACCATCGCCGAACGCGTTGAGGCATGTAAAAGTCATTTCGAATTTTCTCTTCGTTGGAAAGGAGAAAAACTCGGTATTCTCGAGATGAGAAGACACTACACCAATTACTTCAAAGGAATTCCGAATTTCAAGCCCTTCAGAATGGAATTGGTAACCTCTATGGATATTGATTTCATTCGAAAAAAGTTGGATGACATAACTCAGTTTGAAATCTAATTTCAGGTTTAACTTTGCAGCATCTAGAATAATCTATACTTGTTCAGGTGAAAAAATTATACAACACAGAAGATAAGCGCGTCCTGCGTCAACGCATGCTCGCAGAGAGCACTCCGCGAACAACAGTATCGTTTTACAAATACCATCAGATTGAAGATCCGCAAAGCTTTCGCGACCGGCTTTTCGCGCGTTGGAAGGAGCTTAATGTTCTTGGAAGAACGTACATAGCTTCGGAAGGAATTAACGCGCAAATTTCTGTTCCAACTGAAAATTTCAAAACGTTTGTTGAAGATCTTTTCACCATAGATTTCCTAAACGGCATTCGTCTGAACACCGCTGTTGACGAAGGAAAATCGTTCTATGCCTTGAAAGTAAAACTTCGAAACAAAATCGTTGCAGACGGAATTGAAGATTCAGATTTCGATCCTTCAAACACTGGAAAATACTTAAACGCTGAAGAGTGGAATCAACAACTCGCAGATCCCAACACTGTTGTTGTTGACATGCGCAACCACTACGAAAGTGAGGTTGGACATTTTGAAGGGGCTATCTGTCCTGACGTTGACACGTTCCGCGAAGAGCTTCATATTGTTGAAGATATTCTTCAAAACGACAAAGACAAAAAAGTGCTCATGTACTGCACTGGAGGAATTCGCTGTGAAAAAGCTTCGGCTTACATGAAACACAAGGGATTCGAAAATGTGTATCACCTGGAAGGTGGAATCATTAAATACGCCCGCGATGCCAAAGCAAATAACCTAGATATAAAATTCAAGGGTGTAAACTTTGTATTCGACGAACGCCTTGCGGAAAGAATCTCAGACGAGGTAATTGCAGCTTGTCATCAATGCGGAGAACCCTTCGATCATCATACCAATTGTTTGAACTTAGGCTGCCACATTCTCTTCATTCAATGCAACACATGCAAAGAAAAATACGAGAATTGCTGCTCAGAAGAGTGTCAGAACATTACTCATTTGAGTGAAGAGGAGCAAAAAGAACTACGTAAAAAAACGCCTGTAGTCCGCAACGTATATAAGAAAGGGCGTATGCCGAAGCTCACTAAATAATCATTTCTTGCGTGCGCGCTCAAAAATGTTATATTCGCGTTACGTAAAAAACCTTAAGCGTTACTACTATGTACTGGACTTTAGAATTGGCCTCATATCTCGAAGACGCGCCTTGGCCCGCAACAAAAGAAGAATTAATTGATTACGCCATGCGTGCTGGAGCACCGTTGGAAGTAGTTGAAAATCTTCAACAACTAGAAGACGAAGAAGAAGTTTTCGAGAGCATCGAAGACATTTGGCCAGACTACCCGACAAAAGAAGATTTCTTCTTCAACGAAGACGAATATTAATTTTTCTTTCTTACACTTTTTCCATGCCCACGGCTGAAGAGCAAAAGCAACTGAGGTACGACCTCGCGTACTTGCGCATGGCTAAAGAATGGGCTAAACTTTCGCATTGCACGCGAAAACAAGTAGCGGCATTACTTGTGAAAAATGGAGTCATTATTTCAGACGGATACAACGGCACGCCGAGCGGATTTCCAAATGCGTGTGAAAACGATGATGGCGAAACCCATTGGTACGTCTTACACGCTGAAGCCAATGCTATTCTCAAGGTAGCGAAGTCTACAAACAACGCGCACGGTTCAACATTATACATAACACTTAGTCCTTGTAAGGACTGTTGTAAGCTTATTCTTCAATCGGGAATTACCCGAATGGTGTACTTAAACGCTTACAAAGACACAACGGCAATAGATTTTTTAAGAAATTCTGGAGTAGAAGTTGTCCAACGAGAATTGCCAGAATAACGTTATCTTTTCCACTTCGAAACAAAAACATGTCTGAAGAAATACAAAACGAAAAATCTGGCAAATCGCCTTTACAGCCATTGTATTATGCTTTTGTATTAATCGTTGGAATTCTTCTTGGAACTCTTCTTGCCGATAAAAATATTCTTACAATAAAAACAGGGAAGGAAGACAATCCAAACAAACTTGTTAGTCTTATCGATTTTATTGAAGACAACTACGTAGACAGCGTAGATAAAAAGAAAATCATTGACGATGCCATCGCGTCAATTCTTAAAAATTTAGATCCGCACAGCTACTACTTAAACCCTGAAGAATACGCCAAAGCAAAAGAGGAAATGTCCGGTTCGTATGAGGGTGTTGGTGTTGAATTCTTAATTCTTCGCGACTCGCTTATGGTGAACCGCGTTGTTCCCTTTGGGCCAAGCTTCCGCGCGGGAATTCAGTCCGGCGACCGAATTGTTCAGGTAGATGGAAAAGACATTTCCGGAAAATCGTTGAACAACGACGGTGTTATGAAAATGTTGAAGGGTGATGCTGGAAGCGTTGTGAACATTAGTGTTCTTCGAAAAAAAGAATATTTAAATTTTAATGTTGAAAGAGGTTCTTTGCCTCTGCCAAGCGTGCCTTCTTTTTATAAAGTTGAAGACGGCCTTGGCTATATAAAAATCGATCGATTCGCAAGAACAACATACGATGAGTTTCTAGCTGCAGGAAACGCACTTAAAAACCAAGGGTGTAACAAGTTCATTCTAGACCTGCGAGGAAACGGCGGTGGGCTGCTAGATCAAGCCACGAACATTGCTGAAGAATTCTTAGAAAAAGACCGTTTAATGGTTTACACATCGGGTACGCACACCGGCCGAAACGATTATAACACTCAGAAACGCGGGTCGTTCGCTGATATTCAAGTAACAGTGCTTATCGATGAGTATAGCGCTTCTGCTAGTGAAATTGTTGCTGGCGCATTACAAGACTGGGACCGTGCAATTGTGGTTGGAAGACGTTCATTCGGTAAAGGCCTTGTGCAAAGCGAAATAGAGCTACCTGATAAAAGCGCACTTCGATTAACAACCGCTCGTTATTATACTCCTTCCGGTAGGTGCATTCAAAAACCTTACGGCGACTCTTCTAAATACTTCAATGAAACACACCAACGGTGGATGAGCGGTGAATTGTTCAATCAAGAAAAAATCTCTCATGTTGATTCGTTGAAATTCTTTACCCCTTCGGGCCGAGTGGTATACGGAGGTGGCGGAATTACACCGGATGTGTTTATTCCTTTCGATTCAACCTCTACCTCCTTCGCGCTAATAGACATCATTAATTCAGGAATATTAAGACATCTATGCTTCGATTACGTGGATCAAAACAGAAGCACTCTTTCCAATTGGAAATCTTTCGATCTCTATCAAAAAAATTACAAAACTGAAGAGGCCCTTTTAGAGAAAACCCTCCTTTCCGCGAAAGAAAATAATATTCTTTATACCAAAGCAGAAGTAGCAAAACTTAAATCGCAATGTTCACTTCGTTTTAAAGCGCAAATTGCGCGGGCTTTATTCGATGAAAATGCCATGATTCGAATTATGAATGCGGCGGATCCCGAATTGCTAAAGGCAGTAGAGATTTCTAAAAACTACAACTCTTACTTCTTTCATAACTAATGAACACGCTTTCCAAACAGGAACGCCTCTATAAAAAAAAAACTATAGAGTCGCTTTACGCTCAAGGAAAAAGCATTAAAACGCCTGCCATCATTTGCTTGTATCACCCGTCTGAAGAGATTTCTGAATTTCCAGCGCAAGCGCTATTCACAGCGCCAAAACGCCGTTTCGCAAGGGCACATGATAGAAACAGAATAAAACGACTCATAAAAGAGGTTTATCGAAAAGAAAAACAACCCCTTTATGATCACCTCAACAACATGGGTGAAAAATTATCGTTAGCCTTTATCTTTACGGGTAACCGCATTCCCGATTATGATTATGTGGAACAAAAAATAAAGTACATTATTCGACAACTCATTTCTGTTACAAACCACGAGCTTTCCACAAATGAAAATACTTAAGCATACTCTTTTCTTTTTTGTTCTATCCCTTTCTTCTTTTTCCTCTTTCGCTCAGCCCGCAGCGTCCACAAACTACTTCGAAGTTGTAAAAAACCTTGAAATCTTTACAGATGTTTTTCGTCAACTCGATCAATTATATGTGGAAGAGGCAGCGCCTGGAAACCTTGTCAACACTGCCCTTAACGGCATGCTGGCTTCCTTAGACCCTTATACCGTTTATTACCCCGAATCCCGAATCGAAGACGCTATGTATCTCCAAACCGGAATGTATGGCGGGGTGGGTGCGCGTGTAGATTTAGTAAATGGAAGAAACACGGTGCTTGAGGTTTTCGAGTCGTTTCCGGCTTATAAATCTGGACTTCGCGCGGGAGACATCATTACACATATAGGCGGAAAATCTATTGACGGAATTGATTTAGACAATCTGGAAGACGGCCTTACCGGAACGCCTGGAAGCGTTGTTAATCTCACAGTTATTCATCTTGGAAAACCAACGGCAATTGAATTAGCTGTAACGCGTGAAAGCATTAAAACCCCCGATGTTCCCCACTTTCAATTATTGGAAAATAATGTTGGGTACATTAAACTCGACGAGTTCACACAAACCGCATCAGACGATGTGAAGAATAGTTTCAATTCGTTAAAAGCAAAAGGCATGAACAAACTCATTCTCGACCTTCGTGGAAATGGAGGGGGGTTGTTGAATGAGGCGGTTAAAATCGTAAATTTCTTTGTCCCGAAAGGAACTGAAATCACCCGCACAATGGGAAAAACCGAGTCTTGGAAACAGGTTTATATTGCTCAATACGACCCTCTCGATCTTGGCATTCCTTTGGTTGTTTTAGTTGACGAAATGTCTGCTTCAGCTTCTGAAATCGTGAGTGGAAGTCTTCAAGATTTAGATCGCGCTGTTATTGTGGGTGTGCCTTCATTCGGTAAGGGTTTGGTTCAACAAACGTTGGATCTTTCGTACAACGCGAAGATGAAAGTGACTGTCGCAAAGTACTACACGCCAAGCGGAAGATGTATTCAGAAGCTCGATTACGGAAACAAAAAAGACGGGCATGCTACGCAAATAGACACCACAAAAATCAGAACATTTTACACCACACACGGGAGACCTGTGAAAGACGGAAGTGGTATTTTTCCAGATGTTGTTATTAGCCCTAGCGGATCAAAAGAAATTCTTTCACAACTTCAAAAGAATTTAATTTACTTCAGGTTTGGTGTTGAGTTCAAGACAACACACGCGTCTATCGATTCGGCAGGAAGCTTTTCAATTTCATCAAAAGACTACGCAGATTTCGTTCAATTCGCAAAGAAAAACGCGAAAGACTTTGTTCCAACCTGGTTTGAACATCTTGAAAAATTAGAACAAGAGCTAACCCTTCAATCTTCTGTTAACCCAACCTTAAAAGACCAATTGGCTAATTTACAAATCGCAATTTCTTCTGCTCTCGAAAGCAGTCTAATGCAGCTTCAAACTGAAATAACCCCTAGTATTGAAGCAAAAATTGTAGAGATGTATTACTTCCGCTCAGCCGCAATTAAACAATCCTTAACCAACGATCCTTTGATTCGTGCTTCACAAGACGTTTTTCAAAAGAACTATTCAACCATTCTTGCTGGACCAGCTGGCACAGAAAAAAAATAAGCCGTGCTGAAATTCTTCAGTCATCCTAAAACACAATTAGCTGCTCTTGCCCTATGGGCGTGTATGCTTCCGTTTTGGAATTTAGGAATGTCTGTTGCTATGTTTTTTCTACTCTTCGTTTCTGTTGTTGTCGCCGTTCAGAAAAAGAAATTTCTACTACTTCCCGTCCTACGCAATCCTATTTACCTGAGCTACCTTCTTGTTTGGACACTTCTGTTTTTAGGTTTTTTCCGTGGTGGAGAGAACGCTTCCGTGCTAAAGGAAATAAAGACACTACTACCATTGGTTCTTGCCCCGCTGTTTTTACAAAATCTTTCTCCCCTTAGTAAATCAAATGAAAATTTTATTTGGAAGGTATTCTTCACCTCTGTGGGGGTTGCTGCACTTATTTGTGTGGCCTACGCCGCTGTGAAATATCCGCTTCAAGAGCCCCGAGAAGCTTCGTTGTTCATATCACATATCCGATTCAGCTTAATGGCTGTATTGGCTCTTATTGGCGTTTGGAGAGGTCACTGCGTTATTCCTACGTCTTTAAAAATTACACTCACCGTTGTGGTCTGTTCCTTTTTCTTCTTTGTTGGAACACTGACGGGATGGGGATTCTTAATTGTTTTAGTGGTTTTCCTCTTCGCTTCAAAATCAAGACGTAATAAATTCATTGTAGTTGGAACCTCACTCGCCCTGACTTCAATTTTACTTTTCTTTCTCTCACAATTCGCTGAATCAAATAGTTTTCAAACCGAAAACGGAAATCGTGTTTTTGTTAATGTTGCTCCCTTAGAATTAGATAGCGCTTGGTTGGCGCGCACAAACCACCCTATGCTTCAAAAAGATGCGAGAGGACAGTTGGTGCAATCAACACTCATTCGCTACTTAGCAAGTAAGGGGTTAACAAAAGACGCGGCTGGTGTTCGGCAACTATCCGATAGTGATATTTCAAATATTTTAGCCGGCTACACCAACTGCAATGAACCACGCTGGAACGCATTAGAAAAACGTTGGCATCAAATCGTTTTTGAATACCAATCCTTTCGTAGCGGTGAAAACCCGAGTGGTCATTCCGTTTTTCAACGTTTAGAGTATTACAAAGCTGCGAAGTTTATTATTGAAAGAAATCTTCTTCTTGGCGTAGGTCAAGGAAATGTGAAGTCAGCTTATAGCGAGGCTTACAAATTAACTTCTCCTACCTTAGATGAAAAGGTTCAGCACGCCGTTCATAACCAGTTTCTATCGTATTGGATAGCGGCAGGATTAGCGGCAATTATCTCCTTCCTTCTTTATTTCTATTTCATGTGGAAACAAGCGCGCAACAGTGAAATTGCTTTAGCCTTTGTGTTGCTTGCCTTTTTATCTTGCCTCACGGAAGACACTCTTACAACGCAACCAGGTGTGGCATTCTTTGCGTTTTTCAGCACGTTCTTTTTCTTCCTCCCGAGAGAAGAAGATTAGTTCTTCATCTTAATTCTTTCAGGTTGATTAGCCAATTCCCAAGCGGTAGAAAATACCAGTTGCGCTATGCTACACATCTTGTCGTAAAGAATCTTTTCTGGGTCATCGCCCGGCTTGTGATAATCCTCGTGAACACCACTGAAATAAAAGATAACAGGAATGTTGTTTTTAGCAAAATTGTAATGATCAGAACGATAATAAAACTGATTAGGATCGTCTTCTGCATTGAATGTATAATCCAAAGACAAATTAGATGTTTGCTTATTCACCTCTTCCGAAATGTTATGAAGATCCATACTCAAACGGTCACTTCCAATCAAATAAACATATTTTTCATTGTCTTTATGCGCTTCATCTAAACGCCCAATCATATCGATATTCAAGTCGCAAACAGTGTTTTCCAAAGGATACACAGGATGTCTTGTATAATAATCACTTCCAAACAACCCCTTTTCTTCGCCACTTACATGAAGAATAAGAATACTTCTTTTAGGACCATTGCCTTCTTTCTTAGCTTGAATAAAAGCTTCCCCAATTTCCATAGCTGAAACAGTTCCAGAACCATCATCGTCTGCACCGTTGTTAATCTCGCCATTCACAATACCAATGTGATCATAATGGGCGGAAATAACAACTATTTCATTCTTTAGTGTTGCATCACTTCCTTCTATGAAAGCTAGCACATTTTCACTAGATACAATTTCATCTGTTACGTTTACATTCAACGAAACAGAGGCGTTAACAGTAGCAATATTCTTTGATTTAATTTTCTTCTTTTTTCCAATACCTGTAACCTTAACAAGGTCCACATTTAACCACTCATTAGCAGATTTTTCGTTGGTAAAAATTAATGGAATTCCTGATGCAGCAACAACATCCATATCTTCGATTAACTCCATTTTCTCTGATTCTAACCAAAACTTAACTCGCGGTAAAAATGTTGCGTAATCACGTCGGATAACAACAATTGCCTTTGCTCCGTTTTCTTGAGCTAAGGCAACCTTCAAACCAGGATCATACGACCAATCGCTCAATTGCTCTGTATCTCCAGAAATGAGTGACTTCCCCTTCTTAGTTTTTGGTTCGCCATCCATAACAACAACTAAAGCATCTTTTACATCCAATCCAGCGTAATCGTTGTAACGCCCTTGTGTTATTCCATATCCTGCAAAAACAATTCGTGAAAATGTCTTTATTCCCTCTAAACCCTCACCATCTAAAGAAAATATGTCTTTCGAACTTTCATAATTCTTTCCATTTACAGTAAGAATTGTTGAAGTTAATTTTCGCTTACGTAATGGAAAGCTCTGCTGCTGAACACCAGTCATAGAGCCCTTCTTCAATCCTAAAGATTCGTAGTAATTCTCTAAATACGCCGCAGCTTTTTTCTGTCCTGGCTTACTCGTTTCTCTTCCTTCAAAATCATCTGCTGCTAAAATGAATAATTGCTCTTTAAGCTCCTTTACCGTAATGGTATTCATATACGCATTTCGCTTATCATGTGCATCTAACGAGTTTTGTGCACTCGTTGAAAGAGCAGCACAAACACAAAAAATTCCTAATACTTTTTTCATTTTATAAATCAATTTTTTCTACACGTTTCGCATGTCTTCCTCCTTCAAA
>JBIIWZ010000007.1:0-75227 GCA_044338665.1 Flavobacteriales bacterium | reverse complement strand
ATACATGGAGTTGTTAATTCCGAATTATTACAACGAACACATTTGCCGACTGAAAGAATGGCCAGACGGATTGAATCGCGCCATTAAACACGCCAACAATACAATCTATACACTCATGCAAGGGCCGAGTGAATTCGGAATAAGTGGTCGTTTATCGACATGGGACATTAAAAATAGTTTGCATGAAATTTCTGTTCCAACCTTAATGATTGGTGCGAAATACGACACCATGGATCCAGCCGCTATGGAAGAACAAAGCAAGCTGGTTCAAAAAGGAACGTTCTTATACTGTCCTAATGGTAGCCACCTTTCCATGTGGGACGATCAGCAGGTGTTTATGAATGGGGTGGTTTCGTTTGTTCACGAAGTGAATGAGGGAAGATAAGACAATGTATGATATAGGGTCGAAAAATCTTTCGACCGGAATTAAGATATAGGGTCGAAAAATCTTTCGACCGGAATTAAGATATAGGGTCGAAAAATCTTTCGACCGGGGAAGATATTTTAAAATTTATCCATTCCGATTTGGATAGTGAATAGCACAAGGCTTAAGATCATACCGCCGATGAAGATAGCGGAGCTGATTTTTAAGAAGGGGTATTTGCGTGAGTGAAGAACTTTTCCAATTTGGTAAATATCACGAATCATGGCTTCTTGAACTTCTTCTTTTGTCCCCATGATTTGTTTCATTCTACTTTGATACTCATCTTGTGTATAGGCACTGAAGTGCATGAAGAATAACGGGTTAAAGTTTTTCGAGTCGAAGGAAGGACGTTGTTTTGGTAAAGACAGCGGAGCTACAACCATTATAGCTGTAATAATGCACAATACCGAAGTTGCAAGCAACGACCAAACGCCCCAATATCCCATTGCAGTTTCAATACGAGCCAGTGTTATAGAGAAAATAATACAATTACTGGCTATAATGATATTCGCTTTCTGGTCTGCAAAGGAACTTAGCTGAACATGGTGCTGTTGCGTAGTTCGCAGCAGGTACATCCAATTCGTGTTGTCGTGATTCTCGTTACTCATGTCGGCGAATATAACTTTTCAAAGTGAACACAATGTTAAATATCAGTCGAACAAACCTATTTGTAGCTTCTCGTGTACATTCGCCATATCTAATAGATAATCCATGTTTACCAAAGTTTCAATTTCCACCAAATATAGTTGTTCATTGGAACGGGCTTTTAAAACACCTATGCTCATAGATGTTTCAAGAGTTCATACGGGCATGGGAGTAATGCCCGCCATTACACATTCTTCAGACGATGAAGGTTGGGGAGTTCCCGGTTCAACAAAGAGAGTGTATGCCACTAAATCCATTGCATCAAAAGCTGGATACGCCTCTTTGGACAAGGTTCTTGAGCGTGTTGAAAATGAATATTGGAAAATTGAAGTCAGCGATTTTCAAAGTTGGATGCTTGGCTTTTACAAATTTGAAGGCGAATGGAAAACTACAGAACTAGCGCCAAAATCAATTCAAATCGATTACACGTATACGCAGCATTTCAAAACACCTTTTTTGTATCCACTTAACTGGATGTTCACGCATCTTTTTTGGAAGAAATACATGAAGCAGGTTTTGGAAAACATTCGAATCATTGCAGAGGGGAACGAGCCCATTCCGAATAAATAAGTCTTGAGTTTTTAGTGAAAATTGAATATCTTTATTCAACCATAACTAATTATGAAAAAGCCACAATTTATTTTCTTGTTTTTTTTGAGCATGGCCCTTTCTATCCAGGCACAGAAAAGTCTTTATCAAAATACCAACTTAGGTAGTGGTTCCAAAATAGATTTATCTCAGGCCGAAGAAGATCTTCATTCGCGTAAAGAGAGGTCCGCTGTATTTAAATTTCCCGACGGAAGAGTAATTACCCAAAATTCATTCAGCCCCATTCATTTCAAAAATGAAAATGGAGAGTGGATGCCAATAACAAGGTCGTTTCAACGAAATGAAAATTCAATTTCTTTCAGTGAACAACAGCTTCCCATTGTAATTTCCAAGGAGGGTTTCATTGAACTGAACGCGAATAGTACCGAGTCTGTTTCCTACAGGCCAAGCTTATTCCAGAAGAATTTCAACCTAAATAATTTAGTTGGAAAAGATGGCGTTTTGGAATACAGCACGGATGGTTTCCTTCAAAAAATAGATGTTCGAAACAACGCCGTGAAGTCTTCGCTTTTCATTCAGAATTCTCCTGAGTGCGCAAAAGGCGAATACGTAGTGAATGAGGAATTGATTGTTCCGAATGGTTCCAAATTGAATTTCAATTCAGAAAAAGGAAAATGGATAAACGGATTGTGGAAGGGAAGCGTTGAAATTCTCAATGAAAAAAATGAAGTTATTTCGACATTAGGCGGCGCCATTTGTATTGACGACCAAAAGGAGTTCTTTCTGGCGAGTTATTCGTTTAGCCCCATTCAGAACAATAGAATACACGTCAACATTCATATTGAAGAGCACTGGTTAAAAGATCCTTCAAGATCTTACCCTGTGGAAATTGATCCGCTCGTTACAGGTCCAATTTCTGTTTGGAACGGTGGATACATGCCTTCGTGCTTTATGCCGCAGTACAATGTAGACAGCATACAAGTAAACGTTCCTGGCGGAGTGACCGTGACAGGACTGTTGGTTCAAGCGAGTTATTATGCTGATCCTTTTACAGCGGCATGGATGTCTGATGGATCTATGTATTTCAGCACAGAATGCGGACAAACAACTGAATTTACGGTAACAGGGGCCAATGCGAATTTGGCTGGAACAGCGTATCTCATAGACTACGACATGCGCAATCCGTTGATGTGTTGCTATGTTCCAACATGCGCCGATCAGAATTTTTATTTGCGCATGCACCTTGGAAGAACTTTCATAAACGATGGCTGTAATATCAATTATATCTACTACGACCAGTTTTCACTTTGGCCGTTCACGGCCTACATTGAAGGACATACCGTTGAAACATTCGGCAGTGAATGGTCTGTGCCCAGCACTGCTACGTGCACGAGCAACTGTGAGGTAACAGGAACGATTCGCATGAAATACGGTGTTCCTCCGTATACCATTACTCACCCTTGGATGACCGGAAGTGTTGTCACGGGTACCGCCGAACCTTGTAACATTGGAAACTCTTCGAAGCAATTGCAATTGAGCATTCCGAATTGTCCGGATTACTGCAACACAGATCCAACATTAGACATTCCAATCCCGCTGGTGCTGGATGCTTGCGGCGCGCAGTTGATAGGAATTACTCCAGCGGTTTTAAATAGAAAGCCGGCTCCGGATGTATCCTTCTTACCTGCGAACTTAGTCGTATGTAACAACGAGCCCTTTGATGTCACGGTGCAATCTTGCTTACCCAACGCGAACATTACTTGGGCTGGAAATGGACAGGTTGGAAGCGGATCTTTCACCTCGCAGTTCTTTGTGTCAGATACTTCGAGTGTTGATGTTTCTTACAGTGCCTTTGCGGAATTGAATGGGTGTTTCTCAGATACTATTCAATATTTGGTGAATGTTCAACCGACCATTGATGCGGGCTATTTGGCTAATCCGAATCCGGTAGTGGTATACAACGACGTGCAGTTCACCGATGTGTCGAATGCCTACGTCTCGAATATTGTAGGATCGGTATGGGATTTTGGAGACGGAAATTCAAGCTCGGGTTCTTCGGTAGTTTATTCCTATCCTGTTCCTGGCGTTTACAACGTCTGTTTAACAACAACATCAGATGCCAATTGCTCGGTCGAGTATTGTCAAGATTTTCAGGTAGTTCCCGCCACAATAACTCCCATAAACATTATCACTCCCAACGGAGATAATTTCAATGACGTTCTTGAATTCCAATACTTAGAATTTTATTCGAGCAATCGACTGGAAGTCTTTAACCGATGGGGAACAAAGGTTTTCGAAGCTTCTCCTTATCTCAATAATTGGAGCGCTTCCGAATTATCAGACGGAACTTATTTCTATACACTTCACGTGAATGAAGAACAGCAGATTGAAAGTGATTTGATGATTAAACGAGACTGATAAAAGAAGGTAAGATAAGGTAAGGTAAGAAAGGGGAAGAAAAGGTAAGAAAAGGTAAGAAAAGGTAAGAATGCCCTCTGGGCGAATGTCTTCGACTGTTAATCAAAAAACACTAGTTCCAATTACGAAGTAGGAATAAAACCAAGGGTTTTCCAATAACGCAGTTAATGGTTCCCATTACACAGTTGGAATTATGAAATAGGAATTACGAAGTAGGAATAAATCCGAAGGATTTCCAATTACGTAGTAGGAATAAAATCTTCGATTTTCCCCGCTTCTTTTACTCGAACGCCCTTGTCCGTATGCCGCAACGTGCAACACTCATTCACGCTATCGTGCTCGAAGAAAAGGACGTAACCGTTGTCTGCAGCGGTGTTCAGGAAGAGCTCTTTTTCAGACATCGTTAAAAGCGGACGCGTGTCGTAACCCATCACATAGGCGAGGGGAATGTGTCCGACAGATGGAAGAAGATCGGCCATGAAGACCACCGTTTTTCCCATGTAAGGAATATGAGGAATCATCATGCTGTCGGTATGCCCATCTACAAACAACACGTCGAATCCAAGCGGAGTAGGCGAGACGTTGTTCACGCGTTCAATGAAATTCAATTGTCCGCTTTCTTGAATCGGTAAAATATTATCGGAAAGGAAACTGGCTTTCTCACGTGGATTCGGCTCTGTAGCCCACTTCCAGTGGTTTTCGTTGCTCCAGAATTTCGCGTTCGGAAAGGCAGGCTGAAAATATTCGCGGGTAGAATTGTACTCAATGCTTCCGCCACAATGGTCGAAGTGCAAATGCGTGAGCAGCACATCGGTAATGTCGTTTCTATGAAACCCTTTCAGGGCAAGAGATTGGTCAATGGTGAGGGTGTCTTGCAAGTGATAGTGCGAAAAGAACTTTTCACTTTGCTTGCCGCCAATGCCCGTGTCTATGAGGGTCAGACGATCGCCGTCTTCCACCAACAAACAACGCATAGCCCAGGTGCAAAGGTTCATCTCGTCGGCCGGATTGGTCTTCTGCCACAACTGTTTCGGCACAACGCCGAACATGGCGCCGCCGTCTAATTTGAAAAATCCAGTGTCTATAACATGTAGTTTCATGTTGCAAATGTAATAGCGATTGTCTCGCGTTCCATTTGTACCTTTGCCCCTTAGAAATTAAACATGGACCATTCGTCGTTATTCAGTATTTCTCCTATCGATGGCAGATACCGCCGTCAGACCGAAGACCTGCAACAATACTTTTCAGAATTCGCCCTGATCAAATACAGAGTTTGGGTGGAAGTGGAATACTTCATTGCACTTTGCGAGCTTCCCCTTCCGCAATTGACAAGCGTTTCAAAAGATACGTTCGTTCAGTTGCGCGACATCTGTGCGAATTTCTCGCAAGAAGATGCCCAATGGATCAAAGACAAAGAGAAGATTACGAATCACGATGTGAAGGCCGTTGAGTATTTCATTAAGCATAAAATGGATGAAATGCAGTTGGGCGCGGTGAAGGAATTCGTTCACTTCGGCTTGACTTCACAAGATATCAATAACACCGCAATCCCGGCATCGTTTCGCGACTCTTTGGAGAATGTATACATCCCGAAAATTGACGAAGTCATGCATCACTTGGCCGAAAGAAGCAAGGAATGGAAAGACGTTCCCATGTTGGCTAGAACCCACGGTCAGCCGGCTTCTCCAACCCGTTTAGGAAAAGAGTTTTTTGTTTTTGTTGAAAGATTGGAAGAGCAGTTGCAGCAATTGGAAAACATTCCGGTGGCCGCAAAATTCGGTGGAGCAACAGGAAACTTCAATGCACATCACGTTGCTTATCCGGAAGTAGATTGGGTGGATTTCGCCAATGATTTTTTGGGTGAAAAGCTTCGCTTGTCGCGCTCGCAATACACCACGCAAATTGAACACTACGACCACATGGCCGCGTCGTTCGATGGTTTGAAGCGATTGAATACAATCCTTATGGATTTGTCTCGCGATATTTGGTCGTACATCAGCATGGATTATTTCCGTCAGATTGTGAAAGAAGGTGAAGTGGGTTCTTCTGCCATGCCGCACAAAGTGAATCCAATTGATTTTGAAAACGCCGAAGGAAATTTAGGAATCGCGAACGCCTTGTTTGAGCACTTGGCTGCGAAGCTTCCTGTGAGCCGACTTCAGCGCGATCTTACCGACAGCACAGTTCTTCGCAACGTGGGTGTTCCAATGGCGCATACGATGATTGCTTTGAATTCCATATTGAAGGGATTAGGTAAATTGAAATTGAACGAAGCGAAGATTGCAGCTGATTTGGAAAACAATTGGGCAGTTGTTGCGGAAGGAATTCAGACTGTTCTTCGCAGAGAAGGATACGAAGCGCCTTACGAGGCATTGAAAAATTTAACCCGCGGAAAAGATCGCGTTGAAGAATCTGACATTCACGCCTTCATTGATGTGTTGGAAGTATCCGATACGATTAAAGCTGAATTGAAAAAGATACGTCCTGAAAATTATACTGGAATAGACTTAATGTCTGATCACGAATGAAGTCTTTCCGCGCCATATTCTCATTGCTAGGCGACTACAAAGGATCGTTGGGGTGGAATTTTTTCTTCAACATACTCAATGCTATTTTTTCGTTGTTCACGTTCTTAAGCGTTGTTCCGTTTTTGTATGTGTTGTTCGATGTGAATCAAGGTGGAAGTGCACCGATTTCTCAAGCCAAAGGATTGTGGGATCAGTTCAAAGATCAGTTGAACGGTTCCATTCTCGAGCATGGAAAGCCGCATGTTCTTCTCCTCATGTGTTTGTTCATTGTTGTTCTCGCTTTGCTGAAGAACACCGTGAATTACATTTCGCTCTTGAGTATTGCTAGAATTCGAACAGGAGTGTCTCGTGATCTTCGTAAGAAGATGTATCAAAAAGTCCTACGACTTCAATTGGCTTTTTTCTCTAATGAAAGAAAAGGCGATTTGATTTCACGCATGACGAACGACTTGAATGAAATTGAATTCTCGGTCATTGGTGCGTTGGAAGCGTTGCTGAAGTCGCCTGTGATGATTTTCTTTTCACTCATTACATTGGTATTAATGAGTTGGAAGCTCACGTTGTTTGCGTTCATTTTCCTTCCAGTCAGTGGATATCTGATTGCACGCATTGCGAAGAGTTTGAAGAATGCCGCGAAGCGCAGCAAATCGAATCTTGGCGATTTGATTGCTTTACTCGATGAGAGTTTGACGGGTATTCGTGTCATTAAAGTTTTTAATGCGGAAGATCATTTCGAAAAGAAATTCGACGAGACCAACGAAGGTTATTCTCGCCTCATGCACAAGTTGTACAAGCGCGAGTATTTGGCTTCGCCCATGTCGGAATTTATTTCGCTCATGGTTATCAGCGTACTTCTTTACGTTGGAGGAACGATAGTTTTCAGTGGTGAGATCAGTGGCGAATTGCTCATCGGATATTTGGTTGTCTTCTCGCAAATTATTCAACCAGCGAAGCAATTCAGCGATGCGATATTCAAGGTGAATAAGGGAATGGCAAGTCTGGAGCGCATTCGCGAAGTCTTGAATGCCGAAGAAACCGTTCTAGACAAATCAGATGCAGTAGAACTTTCAACATTCAACGAACGCATTTCATTTGAAGGAGTGAGTTTTAAGTATGGTGAAGAAGAAGTGTTGAAGAACATTTCCTTCAATATTGAAAAAGGACAAACAGTTGCGTTGGTTGGTTCTTCAGGAAGTGGAAAGACAACATTGGCAATGCTTCTAGCGCGTTTCTATGATCCCACTTCAGGAAGTATAGATATCGATGGCGTTGCGATAACTCATTTGAAAACGAAGTCGGTTCGTGCACACATGGGCATGGTGACGCAAGATGCATTGTTGTTCAACGATACCGTTGCGAACAACATTGTTCTCTCCGAATCGCATACGAATGAAAAGCTTATGGAAGCCGCTCGTGTGTCGAATGCGTTGGAGTTCATTGATGAATTGGAAAACAAATTCGAGACGAACATTGGAGATGGGGGAATGCGGTTGTCGGGCGGACAAAGACAGCGTTTGTCTATTGCACGCGCAATCTATAAGAATCCGTCTATTTTGATTTTAGACGAGGCCACTTCTGCGCTAGATACTCAGAGCGAGAAGTACGTGCAAGATGCCATTTCGAAAATGATGGAGAATCGCACTGCGTTGGTGATTGCGCACCGATTAAGCACTATTCAGCAAGCCGATTTAATTTTGGTGATGCAAGCTGGAGAAATTGTGCAGCGCGGAACACACAAAGAACTAATTTCGCAAGAAGGGTTGTACAAGACCCTTGTTGAAATGCAAGAATTATAAACTATGATCGCACTACTTAGAAAAGAGATTCGCTCGTTTTTAACTTCGTTAATCGGATACATTGTTATTGCTGTGTTTTTGATTGTGACTTCCTTGTTCATGTGGGTTTTTCCCGGTAGCATGAATGTTATGGATGCTGAATACGCGACCTTGGACACGTTGTTCTACATTGCACCTTGGGTTTTCTTGTTTCTCATTCCAGCTATCACCATGCGATCATTGGCGGAAGAGCAGAAGGAAGGAACGCTTGAATTGTTAATGACTAAACCGATAACGGATCTTCAAATTATTTTGGCAAAATACCTTGCGGGACTTCTTGTTGTGGTGATTGCTATTTTTCCAACATTGGTTTATTTCCTTTCCGTTTATTTATTGGGAAATCCAGTTGGGAACGTTGACGTCGGCGCAACGTGGGGATCTTATCTTGGGTTAATCTTCCTTGCAAGTGTTTATGTGAGCATTGGAATTTTCGCTTCAAGCTTAACGAAGAATCAGATTGTAGCCTTCTTAATTGCAGCGCTGATAAGCTTTGTTATGTATTCAGGATTTCAGTCGTTGGGAACTTTCAACTTATTTGGATCATTGGATCGATTCATTATTCGCTTGGGAATGGAAGACCATTACTCGGGAATGAGTATTGGATTAATTGACTCGCGCGATGTTCTCTACTTTGTAGGGGTGAGCGCATTTTTTATTTTATTGACCCGTTTACGCTTACAAGCGAGAAACTGGTGAGTTAGTGTAAAATGTACACTAATATTTTTGTAAACAACATTTATAGTTAAATTCGCAATCGTAATAAAACGAACCATGAGAGAAATTCAATTCCGTGAGGCCATTTGTGAGGCTATGTCAGAAGAAATGCGCAGAGATGAAACTGTGTTTTTGTTGGGGGAAGAAGTAGCAGAGTACAACGGAGCTTACAAGGCTTCGAAGGGAATGCTCGATGAGTTTGGCGCAAAGCGTGTGATTGACACACCTATTGCTGAATTGGGATTCTCGGGTATTGCGGTTGGTGCTGCAATGAATGGACTTCGTCCGATTGTTGAATTCATGACTTGGAACTTCGCAATTCTTGCGGCTGACCAAATCATTAACTCGGCAGCGAAGATGTTACAAATGAGCGGTGGACAGTACAATGTTCCAATTGTTTTTCGCGGTCCAAACGGTACTGCAGGGCAATTGGCCGCAACACATAGCCAAAGCTTTGAATCTATGTACGCGCACGTACCTGGTTTGAAAGTTATTACTCCTTCGAATCCATATGACGCAAAAGGTTTATTGAAAGCTGCCATTCGCGATAACGATCCTGTTGTTTTCATGGAGTCTGAAAAGATGTATGGTGATAAAGGAATGGTTCCAGACGGAGAGTACATTATTCCAATTGGAGTGGCAGATATCAAGCGCGAAGGAACTGATGTTACGTTAGTCTCTTTCGGAAAGATTATGAAGACTGCTTTATTGGCTGCTGAAGAATTAGCGAAAGAAGGAATCTCTGTTGAAGTGATTGACTTACGCACCATTCGTCCGCTTGACATTGATTGCATCATTAACAGTGTAAAGAAAACGAACCGCTTAATTATCTTGGAAGAGAGCTGGCCAGTGGCGAGTATCTCTACTGAGATTTCTTATCGTGTTCAGCGCAATGCGTTCGATTACTTGGATGCGCCAATTCGCCGAGTGACACAAACAGATACTCCGTTCGCTTTCGCAACTTCATTGATAGATGCTGCTCTTCCTGGAGTGCATGATGTTGTTCGCGCAGCGAAGGAAGTTTGTTACAAAGCGTAATCGGGTGGAAGGTTAGTTCCTTCCGCACAATTCTCTAAACTCGCAATACTTGCATTTGCCCTCACTATCCGTTTGAGTGAATTCGTCTTTGCCTACAGGTGTATTGTTCTCGATATCGCGGTTCAACTGCTGCATGGCTCGTGTTTCAGCATACATATCATCTTTGAAATTTTCAATATCTCGCTCTGAAATTTCTGGTATGACTTCACTGTATTCACCTTTCAGGTAGGCTAAAATCGGAATGATCCGTTCAAATTTATTTTCGAAATGAAAAGTGGCGAAGAGTGAATAACCGATTAATTGCTTGCGGTGTTTGAAATCATCGGCTTTTCCGGTCTTCCAATCGAGAATGTAAATGTCTTTCCCATCGGGAAGCATGAAGTCTACTTTACAATATGCCTTCAATTCACCTTTATCTGTTTGAATGCGGGTTTCACCATAACCACCGGGTTCAATGATCCATTGTTTTTTCGAAGATTCAGGAAGTAGTTTCACCCATTGGAATCGCTCTGAATTCACGAAGATCATAACGGCGTTGAAAACGCTTTCAGTGATGTAGGTTTCGTCTATCTCTTCCTTCTCCTTATAATACACTTCAGAAAACACTTTATCGAGCATATATTTCTGAACCTGCGCTTTCACGAAACCTTTCATTCGAGCTTCGTCAATGACATCGGTCGATTTTTGAAGTCGTTTCAATATGGCTTCAATCACATCATGTGCAAGGCTGCCAATGGTAAGAGCTTCAGAGGTGAGCGCTTTTAACTCGCTGATTTTAGCAAATGGAAATTCACGGTCAGCCTTGCCGTAATAAGTATAGAAGTATTTTCTTTTGCAATAAGAAAACGTGTCGAATCGGCTGACAGACCAACCTAGAATAGGAGTGAAGGGAAATTGTTTGAGCATAGTCAAATATAGGATTAAAGACAGTTTTTGTTGTTCGAAACTCGACTTTTACTTTCGCTCTTAAAAAGTTAACTTTACCTAAACATAGAAGTAACTTAAGTAACCTTTATTCGAGTATGAAAAAATTGGTTCCAAAAGAGGCATTAGCAAAGGCAGTGGGATTAAATAAAAACAATCCGCTTTTGGCCTTGCTTAGTTCTGTTACAAAGCTCAATAGAATCAACGCCTTGTACGATCGCATTCGCGCGAACAAAGGAACATCTTTCATCGAATCTTTTTTTCAAGAACTTCACATTACAGTTCAGCTCAACAGCCAGGAGTTGGAGAATATTCCTACCGAAGGCGGATGTGTCATTGTTTGCAACCATCCTTTTGGAGCCATAGATGGCCTCGCACTGATTCAACAAATCGAAAGGCGCAGACCCGATATTAAGGTCATGGCTAATTTCCTTTTGGAAGAAATTCCAGAAATAGCTTCTTACTTTTTTAGTGTGAATCCGTTCGATAAAAATGTTGTTCAACTAAAAAGCGAACGCGGATTGAAGCGTTGCATAGAGCACATTGCTGCTGGCGGATGTCTAGCTATTTTTCCGGCAGGAGAAGTGAGTACCTTTCAAAATAAATGGAGCAACGTTTCAGATAAGAAGTGGCAGCGGTCTGTTATGAAATTGGTTCAACGCGCCGAAAGTCCTGTTGTTCCTGTCTTTTTCGATGGAAGGAATTCTCGCATGTTTCATTTGTTGGGAAAGGTAAATGCGCAGTTACGTACAATGGCGCTTCCTTCAGAGTTGTTCAAGAAGGAGGGAGATGAAATTAAAATGCGCATAGGCAAAGCTATTTCTGCAGAAGATATTCATTTGATTTCAGATGCAGAATTACTTGGAAGGTTTCTTCGAGCCAAAGTTTATTCGTTGGGATCAGAGCTTCAAGTGAAGAAGAAGTTGTTTCAAAATTTGAGAGAGAGGTTTAAAGACGTCAAAGAAATCGCAGCGCCCATTGATTCTTCAATTCTTCAGGGTGAAATAGATGCCAATGAAGATTCGAAGTTATTCGACAACAGCACATATTCATGTTATGCCTTGAAAGCTTCTTCCATTCCGAATTTGTTATTGGAGATTGGTCGCGAGCGAGAGATTGCCTTTCGCGATGTAGGTGAAGGAAGCAACAATTCTCGTGACCTCGATGAATTCGACTATTACTATTATCACTTAGTGTTGTGGGATCATGCCAATAGCAGGTTGGCAGGTGCTTATCGAGTAGGAAGAGGCGCCGAGATTATGGAATTCTATGGTAAACATGGTTTTTACACGCAAACCTTATTTAAGTTCAAAGATGATTTCAATCCGTATTTATACATAAGTATGGAATTGGGAAGATCTTTCGTGTCAGTAGAATACCAGCGTCAGCGTTTGCCTTTATTCCTGTTATGGGAAGGTATTATTCAATTGCTCAGCAACTTCAAAGAGACGAAGTACATTATTGGTCCGGTTTCCATGAGCAACGACTATCAAACACTTTCGAAGGAATTAGTGATTGAGTTTGTTGAAACAAATTACGGCGACCCGGTATTGTCGAAGTTGGTTCGACCAAGAACGAAAATAAAAAAGACAATAAGTCAAGAAGACAAAGAAGCGCTCATTCTAACTTCAAAGGGAGAGATTCGAAAGTTCGACAAGTTACTTGCAGAAATAGAACCGATGGGGAAGACCATGCCTATTTTATACAAAAAGTACCTGGCTCAAAATGCGAAAATTTTAGCCTTCAATCGCGATCGGAAATTCAATGATGCCATTGATGCGTTTATGATTTTGGATATTCAAAACCTGCCTACTGAAAAGGCGGATAAAATTAATAGGTAAGCTGTCTTCGACGAGGGCAACTTACGTTGCGAGGGTCCTTTGTACGAGGGTTGCAAGCAACGAAGGTCTTTGACGATGATTATCGTGTTGCAATCAATCGTTCCGATAAATCCGTAGGATTGATCACCGTTCAATTCTTCGAATCAATCGCGTTGCGATCAATCGTTCCGATAAATCCGTAGGATTGATCACCGTTCAATTCTTCGAATCAATCGCGTTGCGATCAATCGTTCCGATAAATCCGTAGGATTGATCACCGTTCAATTCTTCGAATCAATCGCGTTGCAATCAATCGTTCCGATTAATCCGTAGGATTGATCACCGCAGGTGATTGATTGCAGAGCAATTGATCTGACAAAGTCAGATAATCATCTACGGTGTAACTTGTACCGATGGCGAATCGCTAACACAGTTCCAACAACCATCACCAAACATCCCAACCAAAGTAAGTTTATCATTGGGAAGATTTCTGCAGATAGAATAAGCATTTCGCGTTTGTTGCTGCCGCCTTCTTTTACAGAAAGATCAATTCCTTCTTTTGATTCTTGAATGGCAAAGCGCATATTGAACACGGTGCTCTCCACATCGGGAACAGGAAAAGCAAGGCTGTCCTTCACCAAAACGCTCATCACTTCAATGGAGTCGCGCTTGTTTCCTTCCGACAAATACAACATTCCTTTTTTCGCTTTGGTGCCAGCAGGAAGGCTAGCAGGTAAGTCAGCAACTTCGATCAACGTGTCAAGCACCAACGAAATAGATTCAGTCAATAACACCTCTTCACCCATTTGAATGGTTCCGGTTTTCGCTTCGCTGAATTCCCCTTCGGCTTTCTTTTCCTCCATATCAATGTACTTGATGTAGGAATATAAGTCTTCACCAATTCCGTGAAGGACATCAGGTTCGCGGCTGTTTCCTTTCGGACTCATAAGCACGCTTGGTTGTTGCGTGAATAGAAGTTTTCCTGCCTTACCTGAATTCCACATTTGTGCTGTAAGCAATTCATCTGGAGTAGGAGCAGGAACAAGCGTCCACAAAGAATCTTCCGACCAATCTTTCAAGAAGTTATCGGTTGCGGTATGCGCTTTCTTGCAACGGAAAATATCTCCGTTCATCTTGATTTTTGTTCCTTCAGTGTAGTTTGCCGGAGTGACTTCGAAATAATCTACAATCGCATAAATGTGTGAACCCTCTTTGTACTTCTTTCGAAAAGAAACAAAGTACTCACCCATACGCAGGGTGTCTCCTTGAAGAATGAGAAGATCTTCATTGTTTTTGAATTCCTTGTTTACTTGCGTAATGTCGCCATTCACATTTCGCGAAATGAAATAACTGTTACCAGTGCTTATCAATGCACCAAGCAGGAGCATGGCGAATCCAATGTGTGCAATGCTAGGGCCAATGTGATCGAGTTTTCCCTTCACCATTCGAATAGCATAATCGGCGTTGGCAAACAATGCCCATAATCCAGCAAAGAAGAGAATGCCTAACGGTAAAGGATACTTCTCTTGGAATGCAACGAATACGATCGTAAGAATGAGTGCCGCTGCGAAAGAAAAAACCAATGACTTCAAGAATTTCTTCGTGTCAGTTTTCTTGTACTTCAGCCATTGTCCAATGGCTATTATAAGAAGCAATACAATGGTCAAAGGAACCTGCACTTGATGAAACTGAGTGAATCGATCGTCGCCCGAAGCCGCTGAGAAATTGTGTTCGGCTAGTGACTTTGCAAATTCCCAATTGAAGGAAGTGTGCATCCAATTGAAAATTCCTTCCATGGGAACCAAGAAGATATTCCACACATTAATGGAAGTCACGAAGGTGATATGTATAGCGGAAAGCGAAAGCACCAAGGTTCCAAGGAACATCCAAAATTCACGGCTCCACAATTCTTCTTCGTCTTCCTTTTTCGTTTTGTATTTCTTGTTGTACGCCACAACTAAGTACACAGCTGAAAAAATAATAAAGATGATCGTTAGCGCTGGAATCCAAGTGCCTTCACCCGGTAAAACTTTTTCTCCTTCTGCTGGTTCAGGGAATGTGCCAGTTGCTAAATGTCCAATAGCAATAAGGAATAGAATACCACTTACGGCTGCATAAATATTCTTCCACACTTTCGTGTTTTCAATCATGTACGTTGAAAGGGCTACGAATACCAGCAAGTAAACCAACAACTGCGCAAGAATTCCGCTTTCTACGAAACTGTGCACACTGCTGTCGCCAAGAACACCACTTCGCGTTAAGAAGGTAGAATACACAATCAAAACAAAGCTGCTCATTGTTAGAATAAGTGTGCTGAAAAGAGAAGTCTCTCGGCGCGTGTTAATTACCAATAAATGCGCTGCTGCAACCAATGTCAACCACGGAACGAGCGATGCGTTTTCAACGGGATCCCATGCCCAGAATCCGCCAAAGCCAAGGGCTTCGTATGCCCAAGCTCCTCCCATAAGGATTCCTGTTCCTAAAATCATGACCCCAAAAAATGCCCAGGGCACAGCTTGTTTCATCCATGCAGAGCGCTCTCCTTTCCACAATCCAGCAATGGCGTAAGCAAACGGAATGAGTGTAGAGGCGAAGCCTAGGAATAAGGTCGGCGGATGAATGGTCATCCAATAGTTTTGAAGAAGCGGATTCAGTCCTTTTCCATTTTGAAACAAAGGAAGACTTAAGTAATCTGCTTTTTGTGTCCAAGGAAGTCCAATGTTAACGGTTGCTTCACGCAACAATCCGAAGGGTGAAGAACCGAATTGGAAGTCACCGAAATAAACACCCAACAGCATAGAAGCCAGGAACACTTGAACAAGTGCAACTACTGCCATAACGCTAGCTTCCCATTTTTTCGCAGTAAACAGAACGAAAAGTCCTAATACCATCTGCCAAAACAACCACAATAGAAAACTTCCCTCTTGTCCTTCCCACATGCACGAGAAGATATACTTCATGGGCATTTCAGTGTTCAGATGGTCGAAAGCGTATTTGTATTCGAAGTAATGACTGAAGAGAATGTAGAACAGGGTGGTTATAACAACCATCACTGCTCCCGAATGGATAAAGTATCCAATGCGACCGAATTTCTTCCAAGTAGCATCCTCGTTGTTTCGAACGGAAAGGAAATAGCATACTGCTGAAAAGGCAGCAGCAATAAAGGCTAGAATAACAGCAAAATGCCCGATTTGACCGGGCAAAAGATGTTCGTTGAGGTATTCAATATTGTTCATTCACCAATTTCATTTCGTGCTTCTCTTCGTTGTATTTGCTTGGACATTTCATTTGAAGGTGATCGCTGTGGAAGATTCCTTCAGCATTCATTTTTCCTTCTAAGGTTACATTTTCAGAACGTTCAAGACCGAGTGGCTTTCCAGAATCTTGGTGCAGATAAACCACCTGAGATTTTCCTTCGGAATCGACTACATTGAAAATAGTCAGATTTGCATCTACCACAGGATCGTTTTGAATGGCAACGTTTTTATCTAACGTACCCACAATTTTATATTTCTCTCCCACGTGCTCTGCCGCCTCTCCGAATGTTGCCGAGCTTGTACTTTTCGCGTAAGTGGCAATGATAATACCGAACACTGAGGCCACTAAAATCAATAAAACAATCTGAAGTTTGCTCATCTATTTTTGATTTTGTTCTTTCATTTTCTTCTCTAATCTTGAAACTTTAATGTCAAGACGAGCGAGGTAAACAATAATTCCTGCGAGGATTAGTGTTACTACACCAATCACAACAGGCATCTTTCCGAAATGTTGAAAATAGTCCATATTAATCTTCTGTAAGTTTAAGTTCTTCTTTGATGCGCTTTGCACGAATGCGAACGCTGTAAAGCCAATACCCGAGGCAAATCCATCCGAATACAGCAGGATAGAACACCGCGCGCAAGGTGCTGTCTAAATCGTATTGTGAAAAAGCAGGATTTCCGCTTTTTCCTGGGTGAAGTCCAGCAGCAAAGCGAGGCATGATCATGAGTAAAATGAACATGAGCACGAATGCGAAAATGTTGAACACAGCTGAGATGCGTGCGCGTTTGTCTTCGTCGTCAATAGATGCACGCAAGATGAAGTATCCCGAGTAAACCAAAAAGACTACCAACGCTCCGTTAAGCTGCGGATCATTCGTCCACCAATCTCCCCATGTATAGCGCGCCCACAACGAACCGGTCAAAAGTCCAAGAACGCAGAACAGCACGCCCACTTCATTCAATAACGTTGAACGCATATCGAATTTCAACATCTTCTCCAATCGGTTTGAAGATTCCTTCAAATTCAATAGTTTCAGACTGTTCGAGAATGAGAGAATCATAATGAAGAACATGGTGAACCACATAGGCACGTGCCACATGAGGTTGCGAATGGTTTCATTCAAGATGGGTAAATTCGGAAAACCAAAACCTGTGTACTTCTCTTGCTTCACATTTTTAACCCAAGATGAATCTGTTGCGGCAGTATCAAGTGCAATTTTTCCGAGCGAACATGCTTGATTTAGAATTAGCTCTCCGTCTACGCTGTTGTATGCTTTGAAGAGAATGGCGTTGGAGGGAAGGGTGTCGGGAAGATCGACTGTTATAGCTAATTTCCCATTGTCAATGGGCTTTACGACTCCTTCAAAATAATATTCTCCCACTCGAATTCCCGCAGTGGTAGGAACGTCGCTGAAGTGTGTGTAATGTCCCTCAAGTTCTATTTTGTTTTGTCCAGAACTTAATTGTGTCGAATCAGCCACCACCAAGGCGGGATCCAATGCTTGATACAACGAAAATGTACAGGCATACAAGAGAGAAATACTTCCTAAAATTTTATACCAATGCTTCATTCAAGAATGGAATTGTTCACATGCGAAATTAAGCACGAATGTGGGGAAACAAATGAAAAAAAAAGGTGCGAATTATCAAGACTTCCAAAAGAAAGGAACCAAGAATAACGACATAATCGTAGTGGTTAAAAACAGCCCTGCAAGAAGCATTAGCCCGAAGGATGCTACTTGCCAAGAAGCGCCATCCAAAATATTAAGGGTTACTGAGGTTAGGGTGAAGAGGAAGGGCATAAGAACCGGAAAACCAAGCACGACAGTTAGGGAAGCAGAACCGTTTGCTTTAAACGATAACGCTGAAAGGAAAGTAAGGGCCGTGCCTAATCCGATACTTCCAAGAGAAACGGCCAACAGTAGCAAGTCTAGAGAGGTTCTAGACCAAATGTCAGATCCAAAGAAGAGAGAAAAAAGTAAGATCGAAAGAAGATTTAATACTAAGACCAACAGAGAGTAATACGTCGCCTTGGCTATCCATACTTGTCGCGGAGAAGCGAGGGTGTATAAGAGTTTGTCGGTTCCGTTTTGTTCTTGTTGAAACGATTTCTGCATGGCGTTGAAAGCCGCGAAGAGTCCGACTATCCAGAACAACGCCGCAAGAACTTTTGAATCATCAATTTTTTCAAGGGCCAAGTAGCAGGTGAATACGGAAGAAAGCACAAAGAGTAGGATGCCAAAAAGCAGTTGCTTTTTACGCATGTCGAGTTGAAACTCTTTTTTGAAAAGTATATAAACGGCTTTCACGTTGCGAAGATAAGAGCAACCACGTGAATGCGGTTTAGAAGGTTCGAAAAGAACTGCGTGGCACAATGTATTCGCCATTCGGCTTGCGAATCATTTGATAGAATTCCTTGCACAAGAAATTTAAGTTTCTGCGCACAGGTCTGTTCTTTAAATGGCACTCCCAAACTTCCATGGCTGTTTGCTTGGTATTCTCCCAGGCATAAGCGTTCAGACCTTGTGGTTGAAGGAAGGATTCGATGTATATTTTAACGTCTTGAATTTGTGTTAGGTTTTGCATTGTCTTTGAATTTTCTTCAAAGCACACCCTTCACATTGTAATGGATTTACGAGGTGAAAAATTCTTTTAGGAATCTTTATGCGAGCTGTATTTGATTAATGATAAACGGTACAGCGGATTTATGCTGTTTTCTGGCATAAGAGAAAAAATACTAAATGAAAATTTGATTTTACTTTCGAGAAAATATTAAATTTGTAATGTCATGGCAAAGCCAATTAAAATAACAGAACCGATTGAAGGAAAAGCTTCTTGGCTATTCAATCAAGCTATTTCAAATGTTGAAAAGCACAAAGTTTCAGAGGCTGAAAGGCAAAGGATTTTCTCTTTGGTAGAACGAGTGTTGTCAAAGTCTAAATAACAATTATGCTTGTTGAAGATTTTACATTCGAGGTTTTGAATGAAAATCATAGTTTGTTATACTTCGATTGTAACGAACATGAAATAAATGATTTTCTGCTCAATGATGCACTTAATTTCCAAAAGGAGCAATTCGCTTTAACCTATGTTTTTACTAAAGACAATCAAGTCGTCGCATTCTTTAGTCTGTTAAATGATAGTCTTCATGACAAAGGTTATGAGAACACTGTTTGGAATCGATTTCATAGACACAACAAAATTCCCAATGAAAAGCGAATGAGACAATATCCAGCAATAAAAATCGGTCGTTTAGGTATTACCAAGAACTATCAAAGAACTGGATTAGCCTATTCAATGATGGACTTTATAAAAGGCTTCACTCGCTTGAATCAGAAGTCTGCATCGAGACTTTTATTGATTGACGCTTACAATAAAACAAAACAGTTGAATTTCTATAAACGGAATGACTTTGTTCTTCTGAATGCACTTCAATCAAACACAGATACTATTGCAATGTATTTTGATTTGAAACTATTAGGATAAATCAACGATAATTTTTCATCGCGAGATCTAAGCGACGTAAAATTTCTTTTCGAAGGGAAGCGGGTTTGAGCACTTCGACTTCATTTCCGTAACTGAGAATGAAATTGTAAAGCTCTTGACACGGGTGCAATTCAAATTGAAAAACAGTTCCTTCTTTCGATTCTTTAATTTTCTTTTGTGAAGAATGAAGGGGTTGGGTCTCTACCAACTTTGCAGCAACCGTTGAAAATCGAAGTTCGATCTTCTCTGGTTTGCCCGTGCTTTCTGAGATTCCCATACTGTATTGAAAAAACGTTTCCGGAGAAAATCCTTTTGGGACGGTGAACTTGTTTTTTGAGACTTCAATAGAAACGATTCTTTCCAATCCGAATGTCAAAATCTTATCACGTTCAGGAACGAACGCCACAAAATACCATCGGTTTAAATACTCTTTCAATAACAACGGATGAATAGAATATTGCTTCACTTCATTCTCTTTGAAACTCTGATAAAAAAGCGTGCAGGCAATCTTCGATTTCGCGGCTTCTAGCAAGGGCCCGAGAAACTCATTGCCTTGACTTACCGTACTTGTTTCAAATTGAATTAATGCTTTGTGTTTTTCTTCTTCAATAGATGAATTCAAATTAACGCGCTGAATAATCTTGTCAACGGCGCTTTCATATTGAGAAAGAAGAGGTACATGACGAAATTGATTCAAAATAGCAGCAGCGAAGCGAATGGCTTCAATGTCCTCGTCGACAAGATTTAATTCGTTAATCGAATAATCTTCTTCGGTGTAATGATACCCTTTGTGAGTTCTGTGATATTCGATTGGGGCGTAATAGCCCAACTCACTTTCGTTTTTCATGGCCCATATGTCTTTGTCTATGGTGCTCAATGAAATCTGATCGGCGCCTGAGCCGTATAACGCGTCTGCACAAGCCTCACGCAAATCTTCTCTACTGGGGAAGGGTTTCCCTTTGTTCGTTAAACAACGATCAATGATTCGGTAGCGAAGAAGTGCGTATTTATTGGCCGGCATTTTTTAATTAGAATGGCAAGTCGTCTCCTTCTGCGTCGTTATCTACAGGATTGCTATTCATTACAGGAGCCGCAGCAGGAGCCGTTGAATTACCCATTGTTGAAGGATTGCTAGCAGAAGTATTTCCAGCAGCAGCAATATCCATCGTCCACATATCCAATGAAACGAAATGTCTTCCGTTGTACTCTCTTCCACGAAGATTGAATTTCACTTTCACCACATCGTTTTCCTTGAAATTTTTCAAGACATCAATTTTTTCTTTTGCTGCTTGAACAAGGATTTCTTGTGGGTAACGCTCGTCTGTACGAACCACAAATTCTTGAATACTGAATCCGCTAGGGAATGATTTTGTTTCGTAGAACTTAACTAAAGTTCCGGTTAATTCTAATGACATAATGCTGATTGTTTAGTAGCAACGAATATCGGAATTCTTGTTAGGATTCGAAAGTAATTGTTATGAACAATTCGCCCGAATGTTGCAAGCAACGAATGTCCGAAGGACGAATGTTGACTCTGTCAACGAATGCCGGAGGCGAATGTCTGGCGACTTAAATTAATCTTACGAAGTATCGTCTTCGACATTCGTTGGTTAAACCAACATTCGCCCTTGGGCATTCGTCGAAGACATTCGTTGGCTTAGCCAACATTTTTCTTTTCGCGGAAGAGTATCACGAATAAGAAAAGCACCACCAACGAATAACCGGCGAAACACAACCAGGTGCTGTGCCAATCGATTTGTGCGATTTGTTTTCCGTTTTCGCCAGGGATGTACGTTGTGAAATATTTTTCCATTACCCATCCACTTGCGCGACTTCCAAAGACAGCTCCCACACCGTTTACCATCATGGTGAATAAGCCCTGTGCGCTTGCACGAATACTTGGCTCAACGCTTTTTTCAATGAACAACGAACCTGAGATATTAAAAAAGTCGAAGGCCATTCCGTAGATAATACACGACAACACAATCATCCACAATCCACCAGCAGGATCTCCGTATGCAAACAGTCCGAAACGAAGAACCCATGCCACCATGCTAATAATCATGATTTGCTTAATTCCGAATCTCTTCATGAAAAATGGAATGGCAAGAATAAAGAGGGTTTCAGAGATTTGAGCAATGCTTGAAATAATAGCCGGATACTGAACAGCTAAGGGTTTCGGATCAGAATAAAGACTATCGAAGCTGTGCAAGAAAACATCTCCGTATGCATTGGTCAATTGCAGGGCAGCGCCCAACAACATCGCGAACAAAAAGAAAATCGCATAGCGATAATTCTTAAACATTGAAAAGGCATGCAATCCAAAAGCTTGTAAGTATCCTTTGTGCTCCATGTTCTTTCCCAATGGCGGACAAGCCGGCAAAGTGAAAGAATAAATTCCTAGAACTAAAGAAGCAATTCCACCTAAATAAAACTGAAAGGCATGTGTCTCATTTCCAGTTAAACTAACGGTCCAGAGGGCTACAATAAATCCAACGGTACCCCAAACACGAATAGGAGGAAAGACTTTCACCACATCAATTCCTGGTTCGCGCGATAAAATGGCGTAGGCTACAGTATTCGATAAAGAGATGGTTGGCATATAGAACACCATCGTCAATAAAATTCTCCAGAACATTTCATCAGGCGTAGAAGAAGCTGGGACAAAGAATAAGCATATGCCACCGAGTATATGAAGCACTCCGTATAGCTTTTCAGCGTTAATGTATCGGTCGGAAAGTATTCCAGCAATAGCTGGCATAAAAAGGGCAGAGATACCCATAGTAGAGAAGATCACTCCGAATTGATCGGGGCCCCATTGTTTGGTCTCAAACCAAAAAGCACCAATCGTAATTAACCAACATCCCCAAATAAAAAACTGAAGAAAACTTAATGCGGTGAGACGTTGCTTAATCATGTTGAATGAGTTTAGTTGTTAAAGGCCAAAAGCGTACACGCCGCTTCCGTTGTTTTTTTAAGTCTTAATAATTCCGCTGCACGCGCATGAAGCGCCTGTTCCAACGCTTCTGCATTTCCTTCATGCTCTAAAAATAGGTCAGAAAGCTCTATCAATTTGTATTCATTCACATCGGTCTCGTTCGGAAGGGCTTGCAGATTGCCCAACATACCTAAGTCGTTTCCAGTTAAAATTTTCGAGAAGCGAATGTCTTCAGGCAATGCGTCTATTCCAATTCCAATTTTTTCATTCGGTTTCGGAACTTCAAACAATCCGTCAATGGCGCGAACATAGTAGTCTCCTCCTGCACGTGCTACAAGATCTGCCTTCATCATATCTATTCTTCCGTTTTCATCGAGAATGGAATCGTTGATGTGCACACGAACAATTTCGCACACCACCAAATTTCCAGCGCCACCTTCTGTTCCCAGTTCAATCACTTCCTTCACCTTACATTCCAACTGAATCGGAGATTCAGCAACGCGCGGAACGCGAATCGCTTCAGAAGCCAATTCGGTAACACCTGACTTTATGAATTCGTTCACACCCGCAGCGTATTCAACGCTGCTTAACGAGCATTGCTGAACCAAACTGTAATTCACAATGTTGATTACACATTCAGGAATGCGCTTCACATTTTCATACGTGTGCTTGGTCGTGTTGTCGCGACCTCTGCGTGCAGGAGAGAAAATAGCAATGGGCGGATTCGCTGAAAAGACGTTGAAGAAACTGAACGGAGAAAGATTCGGCGTTCCGTTTTCATCAACGGTGCTCACCCATGCGATGGGTCTAGGAGCAACACTGCCTAAAAGAAGTTGATGCAATTTCCCAACGGGAATTTCACCGGGAATAAATGTGGCCATATTATTTTTTTGAAAGCGCTTCCACTTCGGAAACGGAGTCCATGACTTTTTTCTTCAATTCATCTTTGAATTGCGCTATGCGTTGCATCAATTGCGCGTCGGCAACGGCTACAATTTGCGCGGCAAGAATTCCTGCGTTACGCGCACCATCGAGGGCAACGGTTGCAACGGGAACTCCTGCTGGCATTTGAAGAATGCTTAGAACGCTGTCCCAGCCGTCGATACTATTCGAAGATTTAATTGGAACACCAATAACAGGAAGAGGAGTGAGAGAAGCAGTCATTCCTGGTAAATGCGCCGCCCCACCGGCTCCGGCTATAATTACCTGAACACCTCTACTGGCGGCGCCCTTAGCATACTCGAACATACGGTCCGGTGTGCGATGAGCGCTTACAACACTAATTTCAAAGGGAACGCTCAACAACGAAAGGACATCTGCCGCTTCTTGCATAATGCGCAAGTCGCTCTTACTTCCCATTATAATTCCAACCATAGTCTTTATTGTTTTTGAAGTCACTCAAATCCTATGGATCAGAGCTTTACTTTTTGTTTCTTTTATCCAACTCGTCGCGAAGCTTCGAAGCTAACTCGTAATCTTCATTCAACAAGGCTTCATCGAGTTTCTTCAAGATCTCTTCCGGAGTCAATACTTCTTCTAAATCATCTTCAGTTATGTCAAGGTCGAAATCCAATTCGTCTCCTTCGGTTAATGCACGCATGTCTCTTCCAACTTCATCCATAACTTCCTTCGCACAAAAGATAGGTGCTCCAAAGCGAATGGCGATGGCCACAGCATCACTTGTGCGCGAGTCTACTTCAATCGTTTTTCCATTTCCTCTCACAATAATTCGCGCATAGAAAATTCCATCGATCATCTGATAAATGAAAACTTCTTCCACATGAATTTCAAAATTCTCTGCAAGTGAAACGAAAAGATCGTGGGTAAGCGGACGAGTAATCGGCATTTTTTCCATGACAATCACAATGCTGTGTGCCTCTGCAGGACCAATAACAATGGCCAAGCTGCGAGCACCTGCTATTTCAGTAAGTGCCATGACATACGCCCCGTTCGAGCTGCTGCTCGGGGTAATGTCTACCAAGTCAAGCTGAATTTTATCGGCCATTATTTTGTAGCGTTGAAGGCTTTCGCCGCGGCTATTAATTGTGGAACAACTTCAAACGCATCGCCAATAATTCCATAATCAGCTGCTTTAAAGAAGGCTGCTTCTGGATCCTTGTTGATTACAACAATAACCTTCGATCCGTTTACTCCAGCCAAATGCTGAATAGCTCCGCTGATTCCGACTGCAATGTACAAATTCGGACGAATAGCAATTCCTGTTTGTCCCACGTGCTCATGATGAGGGCGCCATCCGATGTCAGAAACTGGACGTGAACATGCTGTTGCTGCTCCGAGTTCCTTCGCTAATTCTTCAATCATTCCCCAGTTCTCTGGGCCTTTCATTCCTCTTCCTGCTGAAACGACTTTGTCTGCTTCTGGCAATGGAATAGACTCACTTTCTTCAACACGAACTTCTTTCACACGAACGCGTGCAGTTCCAACTTCAGCGCTGAATGCGGTAACTGGACAAGCTGCGCCTGATGCGTTCACTCCGTATGAGTTAGGAAGAACGGTAACAATGCTTATTTCTGAATTCACCGTAACATGCGCAATGGCTTTACCTGAGAATACATTTTTCTTAACGATATTTCCTGTTGGAAGGAAAGATGCACCTGAAACCAATCCAGCGTTCAAACGAACAGATAGGCGAGGAGCTACAGACTTTCCAATTAAATCTTGAGAAAGAACAATGGCAGTTGCGCCACTTTCTTTTTGAGCAGCGAGCATAAGCTTGGTGATTTGCTCACCATCTGCCACGCTCAAACCATCCATCTTCCATACTTCATTTGCACCCGCTGTTCCTAAAACAGAAGCATCAATAGTTCCGTAAGTAATAGCGATACAAGTTCCTCCAACGCTTGCAGACCAAGCTGATGCGTATGAAACGGCCTCTAATGAGGACTTCGTGAATTTACCGTTGAGGTGTTCTGCGAATACGATTGTTTTCATGTTCAGTTTGGTATTAGATGACTTTTGCCTCTTGATGTAACAAGGTGATTAACTCGGCAGCGTTTGCTGGATCTACATATTTGCAAGCACTCTTCGCAGGTGGCAATTCGTAATTGTTTACGGAAGTGGTTGCGGTTGTATTCTCAACAGAAACGACTTCTAATGCTTTTGTGCGTGCCGCCATAATGCCACGCATGTTTGGAATGCGTTGCTCAGCCATTCCTTTCGCTGCGCTTATTACCGCAGGAAGATTAACTTCTAACACTTCCATTCCACCTGTAACTTCTCTTTCGCAAGTAGCAACACCGTTCGCAACATCAAGCTTCGCAGCCAACGCAACCAATGGCATATCTAACAATTCAGCAACCATTCCAGGTACAACAGAACCGTTGTAGTTGATGGTTTCCTTTCCACATAAAATTAAATCGAATCCTTTGTCTTTGGCGTAATTCGCAATGTGTGTAGAAACACTTAACGCATCTGCCTCAGGAGCGTCAATGCGAACAGCATCATCAGCACCGATGGCCAGAGCCTTACGAATGATCTGCTCGTAGTCTATTCCGCCAACGCTAAGAACAGTAACGTTTCCGCCTTGCGCTTCCTTCAATTCCAACGCACGAACAAGGGCGTACCACTCGTCATACGGATTAACAATGAAGTTTACTCCAGCTTCATCGAATGAAGAGTTGTTGTTGGTGAAGGCAATCTTCGACGTAGTGTCGGGCGCCTTACTCACACAGACTAAAATTTTCATGTTGCAGTTTTAAGGCTGCGAAGTTACGAAAGCAAGCGCCAAATTTTAGAATTTCACGCGATGATTTATTGAATCATTTCCAACTGACGAGCGACCTTCTGAAGAATCTCGAAAACAGTCTCTGCCATGACGTTTTCACTGTCGAGGGTAGGGTTGATTTCCGTGAATTCCAAACAACAGATTCTTTCGTTTTGAAGTAACTCAAGGATTAAGTCAGCCGCTTCACGCTCGTTAATTCCTCCTTTTACCGGAGTGCCTGTTCCTCTAGAAACAGCAGGATCCATAGAGTCTACGTCGAAACTGATGTAGATTTTGTCGCAAGCGCTTAAGTAACGAAGAATCTCGCGACTCAATTTAGTGATACCCGTTTTACGAAGTTCGTTCGTTGAAACCACTTTCACTTTGTTCTGCTTGATTAACGCAGCCTCCTGTTCTTCAAAGTCACGAAGGGTGATGTACACAAGGTCGCGGTATTCAATCTTCGGACAGATATCTCCCACGTTCTTCAACATTTCCCACAAATCAATGGTCTCATAGTCGAGGTCATTCACCTTTTCTTCAATATTGTCTTCGTTCAAAGCGACTGCCAATGGCATACCGTGAAGGTTTCCGCTTGGACTCGTATAAGGACTGTGCAAATCGGCATGCGCGTCGATCCAGATAACTCCCACACGAGATTCAGGGTAGGCCATGCGAATACCGGCAAGCGTTCCTCCAGCATTGCTGTGATCTCCGCTTAATAGTAAAGGAAAGCGATTGTCGCGAATGGTGTCTCTAACTGCAGCACCAATGCGCTCGTACATTTTTAGTACGCTGCGAATATGCTTCGCGTAGCGGCTACCTGGATTGTTATGCAATGCAGCATTGTCGTTCGGAATGACAATGCTTCTGTATTTTTTGAAAAAGCCAGAACGGAAGTCGAGTGCTGCAATTTTTAATGCATCTACTCCCAGACTAGATCCGCGTGTTCCTGCTCCAACTTCACTCGGAACCTCGATAATTCGAATGTTTTTCGCTTTTTTGTTAATCATAATACAAAGATAGTTATTGAAGTGCTGTTCGAATTATTTCTTCTCGACTCCTATTGCAAACATGACATTCCGTTTGTTGAAGTCCCAATTCATTTCACGCCATTCGGCAATAGATTTGGTAATCACATAGCCGTTCTGGCTGTGAACATCACAACCAATACAAAGCAGCGTTGTTGGTTGAAGGTGCTCGCGCAAATCGTCGTACACATGATGACTGCGATATGGCGCATCCATGAACAGTTGTGTCACTCTGAATTCCGAAGATTGTCTTTCCAACATTTTAATTTTCTTCATACGTTCACCACGCTCGCGTGGAAGGTATCCGTGAAAAGTGAAAGATTGTCCGTTCAAACCAGATGCTGCAAGAGTGAGCAAAATAGAGGAAGGTCCCGTTAAAGGAACCACTGGAATACCCATGCGATGAGCTTCGGCAACAATCACAGCTCCGGGATCTGCAATGCACGGCATACCCGCTTCACTCATGAGTCCGGCGTTCTTTCCTTCAAGAATCGGCTTTAACCAATCATCGTAACCAAGTTCCTTACTGTGCTCGTTAATAACGTTTAAAGTAATTTCATCAAAAGCTTTGGTGTATCCGACTTTGCGTAAATATCTACGAGCTGTTTTCAACTCTTCCACAAAGAAAATGTCCAATTCTAACATTAATTCGTTGTTGAATGGAAGGTGTTCCATCTGGTGAAGATCTCCAATTGGGGTAGGAAAAAGGTAAAGCGTACCTGGATTTATTTTAGACATAAGCGGTATATCGAGGTGATATTTTTTGCGTCCGTGAAGGTACTGCAACATTTCATTGAGTTGAAAACAAAAAAGACAGCCGAGGCTGTCTTTTAATAATGCATTGATTCAATTTATAAATCGTCGAATGAAATGTCGCTTGAAGAGGAAGATGCTGTGGGTTCTTCTGAACTAGATGATTCGGCAGACGGTGCAACATCTTCACTTGTGGATTCAGATTGCTCGTTTTCCGCCGTTTCAAATTCAGACTCGCGGAAATCACCCGTGTCTTGCAGTTGGCGAATGTGATTAATGGTGTCTTCCAATCCTTCAATAAATTTATCGAAGTCTTCTTTGTACAAGAAAATTTTGTGCTTTTCATAGCTGGCTTGTCCGCTATCTGAAAACCCGGATCGCTTGCTTTCCGTGATAGTCATGAATAAATCGTTGCCTCGCGTTGTTTTTACATCGAAGAAATACTTGCGTTTACCCGCGCGTACCTCTCTAGAAAATACATCGTCACGGTAGTTACTGCCTTCTGCCATAGCTGTTAAAGTTTTCGTTCAATTTGGTTAAGTGTACCAAAAATAAAAAAAATACTCACATATCAAAATATTCTTGCCTTTTTTTACAACAAATCGTTCAGCGCAGGGGTAAGACGATAACGGTCTTCGCCGTAACGGCTGGCCAATTTCGTCATTTCCCAAGCCACTTGATCAAGACCCAATTCTTTTCCCCAGGCAATGAGCCCCTTCGGATAATTCACACCTTTGGTCATGGCTAAATCCAAATCTTCAGCACTGGCTAGGCCTGTGCGAAGGGCATCGTAAGCCTCATTGATTAGCATACAAAGGATTCGCTTGCCAATTTCCTCTTGACTCAAAATGTTTAATGATTCGGAGGCCTGGGCTGAACCCTCTTCATAAGAATAAAATCCTCTTTTGGTCTTTCTTCCCAACCAACCGGCTTCCACATGACGCTTCTGCGTGGTGCTTGGGGTATAACGCGGATTGAAATAATTCGCTGCAAAGACGCTTTCGGTCACAGCATAGTTAACGTCGTTACCAATGAGATCCATTAACTCGAACGGTCCCATCTTGAATCCCAAAGCCTTCATGGCCTCGTCAATTTCAGAATAGGTAGCCATACCTTCATCATAAATACGAAGGGCTTCCGAATAAAATGGACGAGCCAAGCGGTTCACAATGAATCCAGGTAAGTCTTTCGTGACAACAGGTGTTTTCCCCCAATCACTTATTTTAGTTTGAATTTCTTCCAATCTATTTTTTTCAGTTTGAAGGGCAGGAATAATTTCAACCAAAGGCATTAAAAACGCTGGATTGAAAAAATGAATTCCCAAAACGCGCTCCGGGTGCTTGCATGCCGAAGCAATCGCAGTAACGGAGAGACTGGAAGTATTGGTTGCTAGAATACTTGTCTTCGGCAACAAGGCGTCGAGCTCTGCAAATACAGCTTTCTTAACAGCAAGGTCTTCCACAATAGCTTCTATGACCCAATCACAATCGGCTAAGTCATTCATATATCGAACAAAACTCACCTGCGAAACAAGTGCTGTTTTCCTTTCTTCCGTAATCTTTCCTTTTTCAACCAACTTCGAGAATTGAGCATCTAAGCTAATCTTAGCGCGTTGCAGTGCTTCTTCATTCGTATCGAATAGAGCAACATGATCGTTACCCATTAATGCAACTTGCGCAATTCCAGTGCCCATTGCACCCGATCCAATAATTCCTATTTTCATATTGCAAATTTCGTTAGTTTTGGTGAAGTGACTGCACCATATATAAAAATAGCAATTCTTTTCTTTTTAGCTACCAATTGTTTACCTCAATTGTCGGCTCAATCGCCTGTAAAATTAAAGGAGTTTGCCAAGAAGGAAGCAGACGCGTTGAATTGGCCAGCTGCATACGATTGGGCCAAACAGGCATATTTATTAGACACGACTAATTTCGATTCACAAGTTTTATTGGCATTGTGCGCGAATGAAATAAAGGAATTCGAGGAAAGTATAAAGCTGTTTGAAAAAATAGCTGAAAAGGACTTAGGCAAGATTCAACCCGATGCCATGTACTATTTGGCCAAAGCCAAAAAGGAGTTAGGTTATTACGAAGAGGCAGAGGTCTTGTACCGAAAGTTCACTAAAAAAAGCAAGACGAAGAATGTCGCCTTGAAGAAAAGAGCGGAACAAGAAATTAAAAATTGTACTTGGGCTCTAAAGAACATTCAAACAGATGATTCCTTGCATATATATCGGTTGCCGAATGCGCTTCAGCACGCAGGGGCCGATGTTTTTCCAAGAATGAATGACACGTTATTGAATTATTATTTTTATGAGGAAGAAAAGAAAGCATGGGGTTCCGTTTCTCGGTCTTTGAATGGCGGGAAGGTTCATACTCAGATTCCCATGAAATACGGATACCTCACTTTTTTAGGAGACACCGCTGTTGGAGTTGAAATTAATGAAGGATTAAGCAAATTGCTTCTTTTGGCGAAACAAGACACTTCGTGGGTGATAGCAGATAATTTAGAAAAGATTAACGAGGGCAACGGAACTATGCCTCATTTGGCTCGCATCGATGGAGTTTTGCATTTGTTTTTTGTTTCTGAAAGGGTAGGAGGTGAAGGCGGGAAGGACATCTGGATTTCCAGGCAAACAAAAGGGGGGTGGGGAAAACCGTTCAATGCGGGTAAAAAGATAAATTCTGCGGAAGATGAAATTTCGCCATTTTACTTCAAGAATAATCTGTACTTCACCTCTTCTTGGTACGAGGGTTTCGGAGGTTGGGATATTTATTTTTCAAAGGGTAAGCCCGGAAGTTTTGAAAAAGCCGAAAATGCAGGGCGTGGTTTGAATTCGATATACAATGATTGGGGATTAAGTCTTTATGAAAAAAATGGAATAGCCTTTTTCAGTTCTGATCGGCCCTTGGACGACGGATCGAAGTTCCCTCCATGCTGCACAGACCTATACGCAGCAACTTGGACGCAGGAGGAAGAGAAGATCACCTCTGATTCTCTTTATATTTCCTTGTACGAGTTGAATAAAATTCTACCCGTTAAGTTGTTTTTTCACAACGATGAACCGAATCCAGATTCAAACGACACCACCACGTTGTTCACGTATACAGAAACCTTCACTAATTATTTAAAGTTGAAGGAAACCTACGCTAGTAAATTAGGTAGTGAAAAAGGTGCTGGTGAAGACACCGAAGTAGAGGTAGATGCGTTTTTCGAAAATAAAGTTCAACAAGGAATGAACGATTTGTTTCAATTTGAAGATTTATTGAAAAAGGAATTAGTTGCAGGAAACACGGTGAAGGTAACGGTTAGAGGATTTGCAAGTCCACGCGCAGCAAGCGATTACAACCGAAGACTTTCTTTAAGACGCATAGCATCTTTGAAGAACAGATGGCTTCAAGACGAAGTGTTCAAGGCGGCGTTGGATTCGAATGCACTCGAAATCATTCCACTTCCTTTCGGAGAGAATCAGTCTAAAGCAGGAGTGAGTGATGATATTAAAAACGAGAAGAAAAGTATTTATAGCAAAGGTGCTCGTCTTGAAAGACGGATAGAAATTGAGAGCGTGTCTATTAATAGGAAAGAAGAGACAACAGCCAAACTAGATGTAGGAAGTGGAATTGTTTATTTGGGAAGGGTAGCTAGAGGAAGTTTCACTTCGCGTGAGGTAATCATTTCGAATAGCGGAAATTCAATATTGAAAATAGACAGTGTTGAAGCCTCATGCGGCTGCACGGTGCCTGTTCTAGCGAAAGATGTTTTAAACCCTGGAGAAAAGACAACGTTGAAAATAACATTTTCAGCACCGCAAAAAACGGGTAAGGAAGTGAAATTTGTTACCCTATTCTCCAACGGTAATGCCATAAAGGTCATTACCGTTGAAGCTATAGTTGAGTAATTATTCTGCAGCGGGGGGAGTACCCTTCTCTACATGCATCTTCACCTCATTCAATTCGGTGTCGAAGTCTACATGAAGCGTATCACCCGGCTTAATCTGACTGTTAATGATTTCTTCAGCCAGCGGATCTTCTAAATATTTTTGAATGGCTCTGCGCAAGGGGCGTGCGCCATACTTCTCATCGAATCCTTTATCAGCAATGTAGTCTTTAGCTGTTTCAGTAAGGGCAATTGTGTATCCAAGATCAGTGATACGAGAGAAGAGTTTCTTCAATTCGATATCAATGATTTGATGAATATCTTCTTTCTTCAATGCGTTGAAGACAATAATATCGTCAACACGATTTAAGAATTCAGGAGAGAACGCTTTCTTCAAAGCCGCTTCAATCACACCTTTCTTGCTGTCGTCTTCTTGTGTTGTTCTTGAAGTTGTTCCAAATCCAACACCTGTTCCGAAATCTTGAAGCTGACGTGCTCCGATGTTCGAGGTCATAATGATAACCGTATTCTTGAAGTCGATCTTACGGCCCATGCTGTCGGTCATTTGTCCATCGTCTAATGCCTGAAGCAATAGATTGAAAACATCTGGATGCGCCTTCTCAATTTCATCTAACAAGATAATGCTGTACGGTTTGCGACGAACCTTCTCGGTCAATTGTCCACCTTCTTCATATCCAACATATCCCGGAGGGGCTCCAATCAAGCGTGATACAGCGAATTTCTCCATGTACTCGCTCATATCAATACGAATGAGCGCATCGTCAGAGTCGAACATGTAACGCGCTAATTCTTTAGCAAGTTGCGTTTTTCCAACTCCAGTTGGACCTAAGAAAATGAACGAACCAATTGGACGATTAGGATCTTTCAATCCTGCGCGATTGCGCTTAATGGCTTTCACCACTTTCAAAATAGCGTCCTCTTGTCCAATTACCCTTCCTTCAAGTTCCTTGTCCATTTTAGCAAGACGACCACTTTCGGTCTCTGCTACTTTCTGAACTGGAATACCTGTCATCATGGCCACAACTTCTTCCACGTTTGCAGCGGTTACCTGTGTTCTTTGGGTGCGAGACTCATCTTCCCATTTCTTTTTCGCTTCATCAAGTCTCGTCTCTAATGCTTTCTGTCTATCGCGCAATTGAGCAGCCTCTTCATACTTCGCGCTGCGAACCACACGTAATTTTTCTTCTTGAATGCCTTCAATTTCTTTTTCAATCTCAATGATTTCTAGCGGAACTGAAATGTTCTGCAAGTGAACACGAGAGCCCACTTCATCCAAAGCGTCAATAGCCTTGTCTGGAAGGTGACGGTCTGTAATGTATCGAGCTGTTAACTTCACACACGCTTGTAAGGCTTCTTCCGTGTAGGTTACGCTGTGGTGAGATTCGTATTTGTCCTTAATGTTATTTAAAATCTGAATCGTTTCTTCAACGGTAGTTGGATCAACAACTACTTTTTGGAATCGACGCTCTAATGCCCCATCTTTTTCAATGTACTGACGGTATTCATCTAGAGTGGTAGCACCAATGCATTGAATTTCTCCACGTGCTAAAGCTGGCTTGAACATGTTGCTAGCGTCTAGGCTTCCGCTTGCGCCACCTGCACCTACAATGGTATGAATTTCATCAATGAATAGAATGACATCTGGAGATTTTTCCAATTCATTCATCACCGCCTTCATGCGCTCTTCGAATTGTCCGCGGTATTTTGTTCCCGCAACCAAAGAGGCTATGTCTAACGTCACCACGCGCTTGTCGAAAAGAACGCGTGAAACTTTTTTCTGAATAATTCGAAGTGCAAGTCCTTCAGCGATAGCCGATTTACCAACACCTGGCTCACCGATAAGGATAGGATTGTTTTTCTTTCTTCTTGAAAGGATTTGAGATACGCGTTCGATCTCTTTTTCTCTTCCAACAATAGGATCTAATTTCCCTTCCATCGCGTACTTTGTTAAGTCGCGACCGAAATTATCTAATACCGGAGTTTTGCTTTTTGAATCTCCAGGCTTTTTAACAGTTCCACCTGAACCGCCGGTGAATGGGCGATCTTCTTCATCATCGTCATCTGAACTTGGGAATTCAGCGCGAGGCAAATCTGATTTGCGTACGTTTTCGTCTTCAGCATCTCCTAGCTCGCGGTTCACCGCATTGTAATCTACCCCCATAGGTTCGAGTGTTCTTGTAACCACATTATCAGAGTCTTTTAATATTGTCAGAAGAAGGTGCTCTGTGTTCACCAAGGTCTTCTTGTGCGATTTAGCTTCAATGTAGGAAAGCTTCAACACGCGTTCGGCTTGCTTTACCAAAGAAATGCCTGAGCTTGTAACGGTTGAAGAACCGTAAGAACCTGCGTTGCGGACGGAAGCTTCTACGCTTTTGCGTAAAAACGAAAGGTCAACCCCTAAGCTCTTTAAAACTTTTGTCGCAGTGCAATCTTCTTCACGAAGTATTCCCAATAAAAAATGTTCAATTCCAATGTAGTTGTGTCCCAACCGCAATGCCTCTTCTCTGCTGTATCGCAGCACTTCTTGTACTTGTTCTGAAAACTTAGCGTCCATATCTTTCCTTACCTTATTTAGTCAATGTCAAATGTATTCCTTAGTTCCGTTCCACTAAACTTTATACCATTGAATTTTCCACAGCCATTTTGACATTTGTGAATAACTATAAGCGCCACAAGTGGTCAATTTTCTATCCAATCGGAAGTATTTTCGCGTACCCGTGACAGTTCAATTTTTTAAGCGGGAACAAGCACTATGGAATCAGGAGAAAGAATACTTAAGATAAACATTGAAGATGAAATGAAATCAGCCTACATCGATTACTCGATGTCGGTGATTGTGAGCAGAGCGTTACCAGATGTTCGTGATGGACTGAAACCGGTTCACAGACGCGTGTTATACGGAATGCTTGACTTAGGAATGTTGTCGAACAGACCTTATAAAAAGTCTGCGCGTATTGTCGGAGAGGTGTTGGGTAAGTATCACCCACACGGTGACTCGGCGGTATACGAAACCATGGTGCGTATGGCGCAGCCGTGGTCTTTGCGCTATCCGTTGGTAGACGGACAAGGTAACTTCGGTTCGATGGATGGTGATAACGCGGCAGCCATGCGTTACACGGAAGCACGCTTGCGGAAATTAGCAGAAGAACTTCTTGAAGATTTAGATAAAGATACTGTAGACTGGCAGGCAAACTTCGACGACTCGTTGCAAGAGCCAAAGGTAATGCCTGCGAAAGTTCCGAACTTGTTGTTGAACGGTGTAAGTGGAATTGCAGTGGGTATGGCAACGAATATGGCTCCGCACAATTTGACTGAAGTATGCGACGGTATCGCGGCATACATCGACAACCGTGATATCACGATTGAAGAATTGATGCAACACATCAAGGCTCCCGATTTCCCTACAGGAGGTGTTATTCACGGATTGGAAGGGGTGAAGTCTGCCTACGAAACAGGAAGAGGTCGTGTGGTTATTCGTGCGAAAGCACGCATTGAACAAGTTGCAAATCACGAGTGTATCATTGTTGAACAGGTCCCATACCAGATCAACAAAGCAGACATGGTGAAGCGCACATGGGAATTGGTTGTTGAAGGAAAGATTGATGGAATTGCTGAAATTCGCGATGAGTCAGATAGAAATGGAGTTCGTGTTGTTTATGAATTGAAGCGCGATGCAATTTCAAATGTTGTATTGAATAATCTTTACAAGTATACAGGTCTTCAGACCTCATTTTCAGTAAACAACATTGCTCTGGTTAATGGTCGTCCTGAAGTATTAAACTTGAAAGATATCATTCGTCACTACGTAGAGCACCGCCATGAAGTGGTTACGCGTAGAACGAAATTTGAATTGCGCAAAGCTGAAGAGCGCGCGCACATCTTAGAAGGATATTTAATTGCGTTAGATAACATTGATGCAGTTATTGCATTGATTCGAAAGTCTCAAACGCCAGACGAAGCGAAAGACGGATTAATTCAACAATTCGGATTGTCTGAAATTCAAGCGAAGGCTATTCTTGAAATGCGTCTGCAAAGACTTACCGGATTAGAGCGTGATAAGATTCGTGCAGAACATGCTGAATTGATGGCGTTGATTACACGTCTTCGTTCAATCTTGGACAGTGAAGAGTTGCGTATGCAAATCATCAAAGATGAATTAACGCATTTGAAAGAGAAGTTCGGAGACGAGCGTCGTTCTATTATTGAGTTCTCATCTGCTGACTTGAGTATTGAAGATATGATTCCTGATGAGGCTATGGTTGTTACCATTACGCACGCGGGTTACATCAAACGTACAAACCTGAATGAATACCGCACGCAAAGCCGTGGCGGAGTAGGAGCGAAAGGAACATCTGCACGTCAAGAAGATTTTGTAGAACACATCTTCACTGCGACAAACCATGATTACCTGTTAATCTTCACTATGAAGGGAAGATGTTTCTGGATGCGTGTGTTTGAAATTCCGGAAGGAGGAAAAACGGCGAAAGGACGTGCAATTCAGAATATGATTCAAATTGAGCCGGACGACAAAGTTTTGGCATACATTCCTGTTAAGGATTTGAATAACGCTGAGAATTTGAAATCGAACTTCGTTATTCTTTGTACAAAACAAGGATTAATTAAGAAGACCTCACTCGAGGCATACAGCAGACCGCGCTCTTCGGGTATTAATGCAATTACCATTGTAGACGGGGATGAATTGTTGCAAGCACGTTTGACGACTGGAGCAAGCGAAATTATCATGGGAACAAAAGAAGGTAAAGCCATTCGTTTCCCAGAAGTGAAAGTTCGTGCAGTTGGAAGAACAGCGCAAGGAGTGAAGGCCGTTTCTCTTGGAAGCGCAACCGACGAAGTAATCGGAATGGTTTGCGTAGACGATCCGAACAGCGATATCTTGGTTGTATCTGATAAAGGATTCGGAAAGCGTTCGTCGTTGGAAGACTACCGTGTAACGAATCGCGGTGGAAAAGGAGTGAAGACCATCAACATCACAGATAAGACCGGACCGTTGTGTGCCATTCTATCTGTAGACAATGAATTTGATTTCATGATTATTAATAAATCTGGAATTGCGATTCGATTGAGTGTAGATGCATTGCGTGTGATGGGCAGAAACACCCAAGGTGTGAAGTTGATTAACCTTCGTGGAAATGATGAGATAGCGGCAGTATGTGCTGTTATTCGTGACGAAAATGAAGGCGAAACTACCGAAGGCGAGGAAAACGCAGCCGAAGGTGAAACTGCAGCTCCAACGGAAGGAGGTGAGGAATAAATTGCAACAAGTTCTTTTGGCACTAACGTTGCCAAAGGGGGAAATGTAAAAAAAAACATATCATGAAAAAAACACTAATTCTATTCGCGACTGTTCTGGCATCGCTTACAACCTTCGCACAAGCTGAGTTAACGAATGCATACAATGCAAACAAAGATGGTAATTTTGAAGAAGCTCTGAATTACATCAATCAAGCGGCTTCAAATCCAAAGGCAACAGGAAAAGAAAAGTATTGGAGATTCCGTGGGGATATCTACATGAACATTGCAATGGATAGTGTCTTAAGTATGAAATACGCAAGTTCCTTCAATGAAGCCGTTGTCTCTTATACAAAAGCATTAGAACTAAGTAAGGACTATGTGATGGAGATAGGTGCAGTGGTAGACAATGCACGTAGATTGGAAGAAGGAAAGGCAATAGCTGCTTACAAAGCGAGCAACACTTGCGGGGCAGCTGGTCACTACGACAACCTAATTCAGACGAGTAAAATGTTTGGTGTTTCTGACACAATCTATATTTATTACTCAGGGATTTGTCACGAGTCATGTGGAAATATTGACAAGGCTTTAGCAAATTTCACAACGTGCGCTAACCTGAACTATCAAGCTGCAGATTGCTACACTCGCATTGGAAACATGCTTGTGAAAGCAGGAAGAAAAGAGGAAGCCCTTAAAATTATTGGTGAAGCACGTGCAAAGTTTCCGAAGAACTCTTCAATCCTAACTGCTGAAGTTAACATTTATATTGAAGACAAAGACTATCAGAAGGCACACGATGTATTGATTGCTTTAGCTGAGGCTGATCCTAAGAATGAAAGTGTGTTATTCGTTTTGGGAGTGACGTATGAAAAAAACAATAATCCGGCTGAAGCGGAAAAGGTATACAACAGAGCTCTGGAATTGAATCCGACTTACTTCGATGCACACTACAACTTAGCGGTTATGAATTACAACCAAGGCGTTGAAAAATTCAAAGTGTGCGACGCTATACCACCAAGAGAAACTGCACGCTTCGATGCGTGTAAAGCGGAAACAAAGGGAGTATTCGCAAAAGCTGCAGAGCACTTTAAGGTTTGTTACGATCAAGAGCCAGATCAAGCTTCCATTAAGAAAGTACTTCAAGAATGCTACAGAAAATCAGGACAACCTGAGAAGGCGACTGAATTGAAATAAGAATTATTTTGAAATTAGAAAAGGGAGCGAAAGCTCCCTTTTTTAGTTTTCAACATTTAGAAAACAAAGACAATTTGACCTTCAATTTGTGAAAAAGAAAAGCATGTTTAATTGGTCGAAATTAATGACGCATTCGCTGCGTAGAATAGAGCAAAATGAAATCAATCAGGTTGTTTCTTTTCCAACAGGAATAGATTTATGGGACAAGAATGGTGGGATTCGATCACAAGAGATTTCATTGCTCGTAGCGAACAAACATTCGGGAAGCACCAGTATGGCGTTGCAAATTGCCTTGGTTAATGCCGACGCTGGAACGCCTGTTCTTTATGTGAGTTCAGATATTTCGCCAGAGCTCTTTATGTATAAAATTATGCTGCAAAGAGCAAAGGAGGAAATTCCGTCCTTTCACGAAGTGACCAACGACGTGTTGTATTGGGATTCGCTTTGCTTGAAGCATTTGGAAGATCTACACAACAAGCCACTTTATTTTCAAGAGTTTAAAGAACCTCAACTCAATGTTGCAATGGAAGGCATTTTGAAGTTTCGAGATAAACATCCGAAGGGTCTCGTTATCATCGATAAATTGATGTACAAATACAGCGACGGAAAGATATCTCCAGAATTGCTTAAAATGTTTCTATCTGGATTGAAAGATGACGTGTTGGGAAATGAAAGAGGGGTGCTGATTGTTGGGACGACGACATGTGATTTAATTGACTATTCGTATGGCAAATTCCCGTCACTATTGAGCGTTTACAATTGGAATTTAATGGAGCATGATATGAGCCGCGTGTTTATGTTACGGAAGGATATTAATGCTTGGATGAACAACGATTATTTTCGCCCCGAATTTTTATTCTCCTCAGGTGTCGCAATAACAGCAGATGCTCGGGTTAGAGACGAAGAAGAGTTCGTGTATTATCATTCAACACACAGTCAATTTTACAATAAATCAAATCCTGTGATTAAACCTCTAGACGAGGACGACCTAGACAGTCCGTTCTAACGTACTCGAATCTTTTCACCAACGTGCAAGGTTTTCGATTCCTTGATATTATTTAGTTTGCAGATTTTTGAAACGCTTGTCTTGTTTTTTGAAGCGATTTTTGAGAGTGTATCGCCTGACTTCACGGTATAATATTTTTTGCTGTTCGACGAGTTTTCTTTGGGCTGAGTCTTTTTATTTCCGGAAACAACAAGCCTTTGTCCGACTTTTAATTTGCTTGTTTCTTTGATGTTGTTTTTTTCACAAATACTTTTAACTGAAGTATTCTCTTCTTTTGCAATTGAAGATAAAGTTTCACCTGAGCGAACTACATGTGTTCGCGTTTTACTTTCGTCACTTGTATTAGAAGTAGGTGATTCCATCATTGAATTTTGTCCAGCATCGCCCTCGTTTTGTATTTCAGAGATGCTTTCCACCTCTTTAACTTTCAGAACTGATTCTGTCATACATGGACAAATGCGCGCGCGCGTGATGGAGTCAGTTTGAAATTCTTTGTAGGGTTTGAACTCAAGTATTTTGCTTTTGACAGCAGGAAAACCCTTGTAGTTACCGTCTGTGTTTTGTTCCCAATACTTTAGAGCTTGTTGATTGCTAATGCCGCAAAACTGCATTAACGTAAATGCGCTAAGCATTCCACTCTGGTGCCATCCGTTCCAGCAGTGAATGTAAATAGGAGCTATTTCTTCAGCGTAAATAAGTTTGTTTAAATCAGTGAAGATTCCTTTTACTACATCTGTATTCAGATCAGGAAGGCATCTGTAGTTAAACCCAAGTTCATTCAGGGAATCGAGCATAGGAGCTGGATAGTCTTGATTGAAATATTTCGAATACAAATAAATGGCCCCACCGAACCCTGAAGTTCGAAGGTTACTAACGCCCCAATAAGGAAGTGGGTGAGAGTTATAGGTTTTTGGTTCTGCTTCTTTTCTATGAAAGTTGTTCGACCCCCCGCGGTAAAGCACATTGTTTAAAACAACACGCATGTTGCGCACTCCGAACAGACTATCAGGTCCTTCCCCTTTATTGTTCACCAATTTGGTCTGAACACTGTCTAACTCAAATACATCCTTTTGGGCAAAGCTCAATTCATGAAAGAACAAAAAAGCAATTAAAAAAGTAATTCTGCGCAACGTTATAACCATAATTATAAAATTAGCCCTCAATGAAAGAGCTACTAGGGAGCAAGAACTCCTTTTTCGAACGACTTATTGTGCATATTCAAATAACTCTTTGGTAGAATAGCTACTGTAATAATTCAAGAAGCGGTTTTTCCAGCCCACATTGTTCGCCGGTAAATGATGAAACAAGTCCCGGAATCCCTTGCATTGCTCTTTCATGTAAGAACGAAAAGCAAACTGATCGTTTTCATTTAAACTTGCGAAAGCCAACAAACAGCGCAAAGTTGCAATGTTCAAGTTGTCGAATAAGTGCCAGCGAGAAAGCGGTCCGTTCATGACATGTACTCTTCCATCTTTCAAAAAGACAATCATGCAATCACCATTTTTACGAAGGTGAATCATTTTACCCGGCTCATATCCTAGACGCGCCGCGTGACTCGTGCTGAAACCAGCTTGCTGATTAAATCCGTTGTTGTTAAAGATTTTCCACAACTTAGGTCCAGCTGTGAATAGAGGCAAGAAATCCGATGTGGTCTCGCTGAAGTAAGGGTTTTGTGTTTTCATGAGACAAATATTTTGCCTCACGTTGTAATGTATTTACGAGATGATTTTTGAAAGAAAATTATTTTTATTTGGACTTAGTGTAAAATTTACACTAAGTTAGCATTCTAGATTAGAAACATGAATAGTTCAGGAATAAAAAGAATTGGTGTTCTGACCAGTGGAGGTGATGCTCCGGGTATGAACGCCGCCATACGCGCGGTAGTTCGCGCATGTGCTTTTCACAGCGTAGAGGTGGAAGGAATCTTTCAAGGCTACGCTGGATTAATAGCAGGCGACTTCAAACGGTTGAACGAACGTTCGGTGGCGCGCATCTTGGGACGTGGGGGTACCATCTTAAAATCGTCCCGCTGCAAAGAATTTCTTACAGTTGAAGGACGAGCAGCGGCCATTGAGCAAATGAAGAAGCATCACATAGATGCACTCATTACCATTGGTGGAAACGGCACCTTCACGGGCGCACATATACTTTCACAAGAGTCTGGCATTCCAGTAATGGGCATACCTGGAAGTATTGATAACGATTTATATGGAACAGACCATTGCATTGGTTTCGATACAGCAACCAACACGGTTGTGGATGCGGTAGATAAAATTCGTGATACAGCAACTTCACACAATCGAATTTTCTTCGTGGAAGTCATGGGAAGAAACAGCGGCTTTATTGCCTTGAAAGCGGGTATAGCTGCAGGTGCCATTGCTATTGTTCTTCCGGAAGACGAAATGACTTCTGAAGAGCTCATGCAGATTCTTCGTGCAAGTGAAGAAAGCGGTAAGTCGAGTTCCATTGTTATTGTTGCAGAAGGAGCGAAGGGTGGAACAGCATACGAGCTAGCGAATAAAGTAGCAGCCGAGAATCCAGATTACGACACGCGCGTTTCGGTTCTAGGGCACCTTCAACGCGGAGGAGCACCAAGCTGTTATGACCGAGTAATTTCTTCTCGCATGGGAGTAGCCGCAGTGGAAGGATTGCTTCAAGGAAGAAAAGATGTCATGATTGGAATTGTGAACGACAGAGAAACCTATACTTCTTTGGAAGAGGCCATCACACGCGCTAATCTTCCAAACAGAGATGAGTTGCGTATTGCACGGATTCTAGCGATATAATAATTAGAAAAAGAATAAGATGAAAAAGGTAGCAATCAATGGTTTTGGACGAATTGGCCGAATGTGCTTTCGTCACACATTAACCGATAACAATATTGAAGTCGTTGCAGTGAATGACTTAACAGATGTTAAGACGCTTGCGCATTTGTTGAAGTACGACAGTATTCACGGACGTGTGAATGCTGAGGTTTCTGCAGACGGAGATTTCTTAGTGGTAAACGGAAAGAAGATTCGTGTTTACGCTGAAAAGGACCCTTCAAATTTACCATGGGGAGTATTGAACGTTGATGTGGTTATTGAAAGCACCGGATTTTTCACCGACGATATTAGCGCTGGAAAGCACATTACAGCCGGCGCGAAGAAGGTTGTTATTTCTGCGCCAGCAACGGGAAACGTGAAGACGATTGTTCTTGGTGTTAACGATGATACGCTTACACCAGAAGATCTAATTATTTCGAATGCATCTTGCACCACGAACTGTTTGGCTCCAATAGCGAAAGTGTTGAACGATACGTTTGGAATTGAAAAAGGATATATCACAACGGTTCACGCATACACTGCCGACCAACGTCTGCAAGACGCTCCGCACAAAGATTTGCGAAGAGCTCGCGCGGCGGCATTGAGCATGGTTCCTACAAGCACAGGTGCTGCGAAGGCAGTTGGATTGGTCCTTCCAGAATTGAAAGGAAAATTAGACGGAGTAGCAGTGCGCGTCCCTACACCTGACGGATCTTTAACCGACCTAGTGGTCATCTTGAAAAAAGAAGTCACCAAAGAGGAAGTGAACGCTGCCATGAAAGCCGCTGCAGATGGTCCAATGAAAGGAATACTTGAGTATTGTGTTGATCCTATTGTAAGTATTGATGTTGTTGGAAATCCTGCAAGCAGTATCTTCGACGCCGACTTAACTTCTGCAAACGGAAACTTGGTGAAAATTATGTCGTGGTACGACAACGAAGCTGGTTACAGCAAGCGTGTGATTGACTTGCTTCACAAAATGTGATTGAAGCGAATAACAGATTGATAAAACAGTAAAAAAAGAGAAATGATACTTATAGCTGATAGCGGGTCCACTAAATGTGATTGGGCTCTCATTGACGAGAAAGGATCTCGATTAGGAAATTTTGAAACAATGGGTTTGAATCCATATTTTCACGATGAGAAAGTTGTTGAAGGAGCCATTCGAGGAAATGCACCTCTGGCCCTTTACGCCGACAAAATTTCTCATGTTTATTTTTACGGGGCTGGAAGCAGCACGCCAACGATGTGTGGAATTATTGAACGCGGTTTGCGTGCTGTTTTTCCAACTGCAGAATTATTGATTGAACACGATTTATTGGGCAGCGCTTATTCAACGTACGACGGAGAGCCTTGTATTTCTTGTATACTTGGAACAGGAAGTAATTCTTGTTTCTTCGATGGAAAAGATATTCATGAGTCAGTTCCTTCATTGGCTTACATTTTAGGCGATGAGGCCAGCGGTTCATACTTCGGTAAGATTTTGTTGCGCGAGTATTTCTACAAGAAACTTCCTGCTGAAATTGCTGAAGCATTTGAGAACAGCTTCCCACTAAGCAAAGACGAATTCATTTCAAAAATATACCGCGAGCCAAACGCAAACGTTTACCTCGCAAGCTTCACTCGTTTTATTGGAAATTTCGCTCATCATCCACATGTGATGAATTGGGTAGTAAACGGTATGCGCGAGTTCTTAGACATTCACGTAAAGTCATTTGAAAATTGGGACAAAGTGCCTGTTCATTTCGTTGGCTCGATCTCTCACTATTTCAAACATTGTCTGGAAGAAGCATGCAGATTGGAAGGCGTAAGATTGGGTAACATAATCAAGAAGCCAATTGATGGTCTTGTGAACTACCATGTGAAATATGTTTTCCATCACGCAGAATGAAAGGAGCCATTTTCGATTTAGACGGTGTCCTTGTTGACACCGCGAAATATCATTATCAAGCTTGGAAGCGTTTAGCAAATTCTGTTGGTGTTGAATTTTCATTAGACGACAACGAGCATTTGAAAGGAGTGAGTCGTGCCGAATCTTTGGAAATCATTCTGAAGAAAGGAAACATTGAAAAGTCGGCAGAGGAGAAGCAAGCACTCATGGATGTAAAGAACGAGTGGTATTTGGAATTGGCCGCCGAGATGAATCCCGATGAAGCTTTGCCTGGCGCTATTCCTTTCCTTGAATCATGTAAGTCGAAAGGAATTAAGATTGCATTGGGCTCTTCTTCGAAGAACGCTCCGATGATTTTAGAGCGCTTAGGAATTACACATTTGTTCGACGCTATTGTAGACGGAAATGTTGTTTCAAAATCGAAACCAGATCCAACCGTTTTCCTAACCGCTGCAGAACAATTGGGATTGGCTCCAAGTGAATGCATCGTTTTCGAAGATGCTATCTCAGGTGTTCAAGCCGCTAAAACCGGAGGGTTCTATTGTGTGGGTATAGGAACGAAAGAAGTTCTTCCACTTGCCGATGAGATTGCTACTACGCTTGGCGAGTACAGTGTGAGGTAACTCAATCCCACCACATGTGCTGGTAATTCGACATGTCGGGTTGACTCCAATCTCCGCGACCGTTGTAAAACTCAATGTCTCCATCGTCGTAAAGTGTAAATAGTTTTGACGCCCCGTAGTTGTTAAGTGTTACAATATACGCTTTCTCGTTTTCTCGTCGTTCGAACAAAAAACTGCTGAAGTTGCGGTATCCTCTCAATCCATAATCAACTTCAGGTTGAAGACTGTTCGCATAGAAGTATCCGCTATTAAATGGAAAAAACTTAACGAGCATTTCATTGAAGGATGCGATACCGTGGTAGTCTTCGGTTGAGAGTTGAAAAGTACAATATCCCGCTTGCTTCGATTTTTTTGAAATGCTGAATCCTCTTGAAACTAAGATTGAATCAACTTGCTCTTCATGCGGATCGTAAGCACTAACAGGCGCATTAAACGTATACGAAATTTTTTCATCAAACTTCGCATCAATATTCGGTAAGAAAGTGTATCCATTTTGATTGCAATACTCTACTACCTTCCAAATGATTTCTGCTTCTTTATCTATTATTTCTTTTTCAACGAAACTCGGAGAAGGGTCTTGAATACTGTTGTTGTAGAACCGTCTCATATAGGTTGAAATAACGGCAGCTCGCCACACCTTGAGTTCGTCTTTAGGTGCAGAATTGATTTTTAAGGGTTCTAAGGTTTCGCACTTCCCGAGTTTGAATCCGGCTGAATAAAAGCAATTGCGCAGCGTGTTTCCCAACGAATCTTTTTGAATCCAATTTCCATTGAGTAAATCGTTGATATAATGTTTTTCGGTTTTTAATTTTCCGTTTCGATAAAAGTCTCTTTCGGTTTGCTCTTTTTCATGAAGAACAAGTTCCCATTTGAAGTTTCCGTTTTCGTAGAATTGCTCAATGTGTTGATCTGTAATGCCGTCTTTGTAGGTATAGTAAGATTGGGATTGCATTTTGCCGGGTGAGTAATAAGTGGCCATTAATTGCTTTGTGTTCCCGCTTCCAATATTTGGAGTTAGGTTTAAGTGTTTCATGCTGCCGTCCTCGAAATACTCTGCGCTAAGCGTATCGTTTTTCGCTCTGTAATAGGTTTTACGTTTCAATTGCCCAGTTTCGAAGTATGCATAGTATTCCGAGATTTCTGAAGGACCGTGGTAGTATATGGTAATGTCATTCGGAGTTCCATTGTCGAAATACGATTTAACGTATCCTTTTCCATCGAGTAATATTTCTTTTTCGTAAACCACTTGTCCCTTTTCGTTATAACGAGTGGTTTTAGGCACAGGCCAATAATACTTTTCATTGTCATACACTTCGGTGAGGGCCACCTTTCCATTTGCGTAATGATAGCTCGTCCACGTGCCAACTCCGAAATCGTCCTTGTACGTTTTCACCTCAGAGAGTTTTCCATCGAAAAAATAAGTGCGCCATTCGCCATTCTTTCTGCCGTTGACATATTGCCCTTTTGTAACGAGCACGCCTTCTTCGCTGTAAGACACATAAGGACCATTCAATCCAATGTCGTAAGCAGCCAGCGCGTTTTTTGTGAAACCATAGGTGCTGAGCGTGTTTAGTTTTCCGTTTTGAAAATAGGTCTTACTTACCCCAACGATAACAACTTGCCAACCGTATCCCTCTGAATCAATCGTGTGCTCAGGAATGACATCCGATGAAAAACCTTTGAGTTCTTCAGCGCGGAGCGCGGCGTAAGATTCAACTGATTGCATTTTTCCATTTGGATAGTAATGTGAATCTTGCCAGCAGCGCCTTCCCGTTTGATCGTGGTAGTATTTTGTTGTGCGTTCTAATTTTCCGTCTTCTCGGTATTGTTTGTATTCCGCTATGGTGCTATCTCGCTTCACACGTTCGAAGGATGTTCGAATTCGCGTTGGGTTGATGTAGTGCGTTTTTTCAAGTTGAATAATTCCTTTCTTGAAAATACGCTTCTCGTATATTTCAGTTGTGTTCGACATGTACTGAATGCATGTCCCGTCCATAAGGTTGCTTGGAGAAACATCCCAGTAGGTAGAGAAGAAGTAGTTACTTCCAATTTTATTATACGGATTGAAGAGGCACTGAATCTCTTGTCCATAAATGGAATTGGCTTCCCCAAGAATGAAAAGAGTCAAGATTAGAACAAGTTTATTCATCGTTATAAAGGTATAGAAGTCTTGCTGTACAGGCCAAATCATTCATCGTTCATTCTTTAATTGGCATAACTAGCACATAAGGATTTACTCCATTTCAATATAAAATTTCAGAATTCAATTTGGAGCAATGATACTTATAAGTTACATTTGTTATGCAGAAAATTCGAGAAATAGTATTCTTTGACACCTATTTTCATCGGTTTTATTTCGAACAAAATAAAAGAGTTCAAGATAAGATTGATTGGCTCATAGAATTGGTTGAAACAAATCAGAAGTTATTTAGCAATCACATGAAGAGTATTCGGAATGTAAAAGGTTTGTTTGAACTTCGGGTTATGCTTGGAACGAATTGCTGGCGAATTTTCTGCTTATTCGATGCGGGTAATATTGTGGTCTTGCTCAATGGATTTGTTAAGAAAGATCAAAAGACTCCCAAACGAGAAATAGATAAAGCGAAACTATTAATGCACAAATACCATGAAGAAAGAAAAAGGTAAATTAACAACTTGGTCGGAATTTAAAGATGAATTCAAAGGGCCAATAGGAACTCCAGATCGGGATGCTTATGAAAGAGATGTTGCGGCATTCCTCATCGGAATGCAATTACGAGCACTAAGAGAGGAAGCCAACTTCACACAAGAACAGTTCGCTCAAAAAGTGAACAAAAAACGCAGCTACATTTCTCGAATTGAAAACGACGGACGCAACATGACGTTGAAGACGCTTTTGGAATTGTTCGAAGTTGGTTTGGGAAAAAAGGTTACAATTGAAATTAAATAATCATGGGTGCGCTTCCTTTGTTTTTGGTTGGATTAGCCTTTTCCATTGCAGCATTTATCACAATGAAGTTTCCCCCAAAGAAGATTAATGGCATATACGGATATCGCACTGCGAGAAGTATGAAGTCTCAAGAGAATTGGGACATAGCTCAGCGCTATTCTTCGCGGCTTATGCTGAAGCAAGGTTTGGTTATGTTTGCAATTGGAGGAATGCTGATCGCGCTGCCTATTTCTGATGAAGTGTCTGCCGTGATTTCGGCTGCTTTATTGATTATTAGCGTCATTGTTCTTTTCGTGCAAACCGAAAAGAAATTGAAATAAAAAAGGCCGACAATTGTCGACCTTTTTTCCTCAACACCTTCAACTTCAAGAATTACTTCATATCAAAGCGATCAAGATTCATCACCTTGTTCCAAGCTTTAGCAAAATCTTTCACGAATTTTTCTTTCGCATCGTTGCTAGCATAAACTTCCGCAAGAGCGCGCAATTCAGAATTTGAACCGAAGATTAAATCGGCGCGCGTAGCCATGTATTTAACGTCACCTGTCTTGCGGTCTCTTCCTTCAAACAATTCATCATCGTCATTCACAGCGGTCCAGATCACATTCATATCCAACAATTGAACGAAGAAGTCATTCGAAAGTTGATCTTTCTTTGAAACAAAAATACCGTTGTTCGAATTGTCGAAATTCGCATTCAACGCGCGCATTCCTCCAACCAAAACAGTCATCTCAGGAGCAGTAAGTGTTAACAGTTGTGCTTTGTCAACTAGAAGCGCTTCCGTTGGAACGGTGTATTTCGTTTTTAGATAATTACGGAATCCATCGGCCATTGGCTCAAGCACTGCAAAAGATGCAGCATCTGTTTGCTCTTGTGTTGCATCCATGCGTCCAGGAGTAAATGGAATTGAAATAGTAACTCCAGCATTTTTAGCTGCTTGTTCAATTGAAATGTTTCCAGCTAAAACAATTAAGTCAGCCATAGAAACCTTTTTGCCGTCTTTGGTTTTTCCGTTAAAATCTTTCTGAATTTTTTCATAAGCAGCGAGCACCTTTGTTAATTGCTTTGGGTTGTTCACTTCCCAATCTTTCTGAGGCGCTAGGCGAATACGCGCACCGTTTGCACCACCGCGTCTATCTGAATTTCTATAGGTCGAAGCAGATGCCCAGGCAGTAGTTGCCATTTCGCTAATTGAAATGCCCGAAGACAGCAACTGCGTTTTCAATGCATCAATATCTGCTTTGTCAATGTTCACATTGTTCGAAGCAGGAATAGGATCTTGCCAAATCAAATTTTCTTTTGGAATTTCGGGGCCTAAGTACGTTGACTTCGGTCCCATATCGCGATGCGTTAGTTTGAACCAAGCACGCGCAAAGGCATCTGCGAATTCTTCAGGATGCTCCAAGAATCTTCTAGATATTTTCTCGTAAGCAGGGTCAACGCGCAATGCGATGTCGGTGGTAAGCATTCCGACCATATGTTTTTTATTTGGATCGAAAGCATCAGGAACGTTTGCCACGCCGTTTTTCGGAGTCCATTGTTTTGCACCAGCAGGACTTGTTGTCAATTCCCATTCGTTATTGAAAAGCGTAGTGAAGTATCTATTGCTCCATTGTGTTGGAGTAGAATTCCACGTTACTTCCAATCCTGAAGTGATGGCATCTTTTCCTTTTCCTGTATTGAAATCGCTCTTCCAACCCAGTCCTTGTTCTTCAATTCCAGCTCCTTCAGGTGCTTCACCTACATGCGATGCACTTCCCGCACCGTGCGTCTTTCCGAAGGTATGTCCACCTGCAATAAGCGCAACGGTCTCTTCATCGTTCATTCCCATTCTTCCAAATGTTTCGCGAATGTCTTTCGCTGAAGCAAGAGGATCAGGATTTCCATTAGGTCCTTCAGGATTTACATAGATTAATCCCATTTGAACAGCAGCCAAAGGCTTTTCGAGCTGTCTTCCTTCGGTGTAGCGCTTGTCGTCTAACCATTTCGTTTCTGGTCCCCAGTAAACATATTGCTCCGGTTCCCAAACATCAACACGTCCACCACCGAATCCAAACGTCTTGAATCCCATGTTTTCAAGAGCAACGTTTCCTGTCAGAATCATTAAATCGGCCCATGAAATTTGATTACCGTATTTCTGCTTAATTGGCCAAAGGAGCCTGCGTGCTTTGTCCAAATTCGCATTATCTGGCCAACTGTTTTGTGGTGCGAAACGTTCCATTCCAGAGCGCGTACCTCCGCGTCCGTCGCCGGTTCTGTATGTTCCTGCGCTGTGCCATGCCATGCGGACAAAGAAAGGTCCGTAGTTACCGAAGTCGGCAGGCCACCAATCTTGACTGTTTGTAAGAAGAGCGTTGATATCCTTTTTCAACCCGAAATAATCCAACATTGTAAATGCTTTTTCATAAGTGAATTGTGCATCCATTGGATTAGAAAGACTTGAGTTCTGACGAAGAACTTCTAAGTTCAAAGCGTTCGGCCACCAATCTCTGTTGTTTTGTCCGCTGCCAATGACTTCGGTCTTTGTTGGAGTGGTTGAGGTGTGGAAGGGACATTGTCCGGTCATGCCTTCATGATGCTGCGCATAACTGCTCGCAGATGCGGCTATTCCCATAATTAATAAGATTTTTTTCATACTATAATTTATTTAGTGAGTCTTATTTTGACCAACCAAAAGTAGATGCGATACTACGAGAGTATTCATCAATAGTTTTTATGAAATTATAGATTTTATTTATGAAAGAAAAGCGGTATTAATTTCCGCCGTGCTGATAGCAGCGTCCGTTATCACTTAGGGTCATTCGCTTGCATCTCGCCCCTGCTTTTGTATTGCCCGAGCATTGAACGGAAGTTCCTGATTTATGAGTAGATCCTGAACCACCATTTGATTTTGAAGCTTGCCAGTGCCAACAGGTTTGACAAACTTCTTTTTCAAGTTTAGTTTCTTGGTCATCTGGCAAAGCAGGGAAAAAATCGATGCCGGTTTGACGTTCAACTTCATCAATACTCACGGCAAATGTGCTCAATGATGCGCTAGAGGATGCGTTAGGAAGAACAAATCCGATGGCGTGAATTTCAGGTTGTGTATAATCAAGAACAACTTTGTAATAATAGTTTGGAATAGAAACACCATTGCTTCCAATAGCAGGAAGTCCTTTCGATAATAGAGGGCCAGTAACAATATAGATGGCCTTATTGTCGATTGCCCAAGAGCGCATGAGTTCTTCTAATCGTTTCCATACACCTCGATTGAATCCTGGCAGTTGAGGACTCATATTACTGAAATAGAAACTTTCTTTCATAGTCAAGGCAGACCACCCCATGTCTGCAGCGGGAGCTAAGTGACCTTTGTCATATCCTGATTTCGCGTAATCAGAATTTTCTGCTGTACCTGTCGATACAAGCGGGTCAACGAGGAACTTATCTGTGCGCTCGAATAGACTATTTGTTTCTTCTTTTGTCAATTCATAGGCAATCCATTTGGCTTGCTCGTGCTCTTCAGAGTACACAAAAGAATATCCAGTGTGCGATATTATTTTTTCATTTGGAAGGAGCGCTGGAAATTCAAGATTCGAAATGTTTTCTGTCTGAAGAACTTCTTGCTTTTGTTCTTGTTGAACATCTGGGGTAGTTTGAAGAACGATTTCATTATTGGATTGAAATGCATAAACAATGACAACGAGCAATGACATCAATGCTACGAGTAAAAATATTTTCTTTGAAAGATTTGAGCGTCTCATGTTTTTTATTTATTCGTTAAGTCCTTTGCCATTGAATATGGCTTCTAAGTTTTTATCAATTCGAGATAGGCGAGTGGCAGATTGTTTGGCTTGAGAGAAATGAAGCAAGTATCCACGTTGTCTTCCTGGGGTGAGCTTTTTGAATGCAGCATTCAATTCAGGAAGCTCTTTGAATTTGAGTTTCAACTCATCGGGCATGGGATATTCAGAAGTTTTCTTGGCTTCAACTTTCGCTCCTGACTTTTCGAGTTCAATGGCTTCGAAGATATATGCGAGTATTGATTTCTTTGCTTTAAGAATGTCTTTCGCATTGGTAAATCGAAGTTGTCTTCCTGAATTTGTGTTTTCAGTGGGTTGAACCAAAATGTTATCAGGATTGCTGAGCAAGGCTCCTTTGAAAAACAAGACAGTCGAGTATTCCTTGAAACTGCCTAGCATGAAGATGTTTTTCTTCTTGAAGGTATACGCCGGAAATCCCCATTTAACTTCTTCGTCTAACCCTGTTTCCAACGCTATTTTTCTAAGCTCCTTCATTTCTGAATTCCGAATAATGATTCGACATTGCGGGGTGCCGACGAGTTTGCATCTTCCGCAGCCTTCGGCGAGAATGGTGTTTACTTGAGGGTTCATGTATCAAAGATACGGATGTTCGAAGAACGAGGGTACTTCGTACGAATGCCGAAGGCGAATGTCCTTCGGACGAGGGTCTACGACGAGGGGTGATTAAAAAGCTAAGAAAAGTTAAGAGAAGAAAGGGTAAGATTAATCGGGTCGAAATATCTTTCGACCATAGGTAAGAGAAGTTAAGAAAGGGGAAGAGTTATTTCTTTAGATAAGTTAGAAATCCTTGGTAGAGGCTATTGTGAAGAATGGTCGCATGATTTTCATTCGGCATGAGGTTGAACACAACTTTACCGAGTGACGAATGTTTTTTAATTTTCTTGTAGAAAGTTTTTGCATCGCGAATCATAATTTTATCTTCATCCTTTCCAACGGCAATGTATACATCGGGAGTGTTAGATGATTCATTCAATAAATACTTTTCAGTTTGAAGAAGTAATGAATGATTGTCCCACCAAAGACTTGGACTTGTGATAAAGTACTTCGTAAAAAGTTGCGGACGCTTCAATAGAATCTCTGTGGCGAGTAATCCACCGAGTGATTGTCCGATTAACATTTTCTGCTCATTCACCTTGAATTGATTTCCAATAAAAGGTTGCAATTCCTTTTCAATAAATTGAATGAATTTATCTGAATGTCCCGCACTTGGAAATTCTCTTTGAAGCGAAGTGTCTTGGGTAACAAATGTGAAATCTCTTTTACGGTCAACGTTAGCAATGCCAACTACGATGATTTGCGGAATTTCAAAGGTCATGTCGAAGAATTGAATCAATCCGGCTACGTGAATGAAATCTTCATCGATAGATCCGTCGAGCAAATAGATGACAGAATATTTCTTCGTTGAATCGAAGTCAGAAGGAAGGTAAATGTTAAGCTTTCGCGTTTCATTTAAAAAGCTTGATTCGAATTCAATTGTCTTTCCAATTGTAAGTTCTGTAATGCTTTGTGCGGTTGAATTCAGTGCAATGAAAATCGAGAAGAAAATGAAAAGTGAAACTGTCCTCATTTCACCACTCCCAATTTTCTAAGTTTTCGACGTTGCTTTTTTGTAATAATAGATAGAACGAGATAAATAATAGCTAAAGGAATTACCAATATTAAGGCTGCGGCGAAAATGACCACTGAGGCTAAAAGGACCGCTGCAGTCATTGTGCTAAAGAGGTAAATAAGAAAAATTAGCCAAGTCAGGTAAAAGGCATACATTGCAACCGTCAAGGGGTAATATCCAATCTTCCTTATTTTATTTTTTGCTGCATGGTTTTTCTCGTATTTGGCCAAGAGGATTTTTCCCTCGTCAGGAATGGAGTCAGCATTGATTTCAGTGAGAATTTTGTTGGTTTGATGAATATTTGAGGTAATACTTTCATCTATTGTTGATTCAGAAGAATCTAACGCCAAAGTTGAAGTTGAATATTGATCAGTTACGACAACAACTGTTTCAGAAGATTTTTCTATGGTCTTCGCCTCTATAGAGACAATAGGCTTTATTCGCTTCGGAGCATCTTCATGATAAAGGGAAGAGTTTCTTCCAGAAATGTAATATCCCGGTTGATAAACTCTTTTTTCAATGCTACAAGAACTTAAGATTGTAGCAAATAACAGGGTAATTAAAATATGCCTCTTCATAAAGCAAATATATCAAAACTCAGGAACTCCAATTGTTCTTGGAGCTTTTTCCTTTTTCTTTTTAATGGTATAGAAATACGCGAATTGGAAAACCCAAGCGTCGTTCTTTTTCGTTTTAAGATTGCGGTAAAGTGTTCCAATTTGAATTTCATGGTTGTTGGGTAAATTGAAGTTCAGCCCAAAGCCATAGCGCATTTCAGTCACAGCACCCGATGTTACAGCAACACCCTTTACGAGCTGGTAATATTCATTCGTTCTCAAAAAGTTCTCGGCACTCAAAACCGGAGTCATTCTTTTCAAGCCAATGTGAAGGTCTAGCGACAATCGGTTTCTCCAATAAATCTGTTCGCGTTTGTACTTGAAGAATTCTTTTTGGTATTGCGAGGTATACTTAAAACTTGATTTCGCTTTTGATTTGAAAGTTCTTAAAATATCCCATGAAAATCCAGCTGCAAAGCGATGTCCGTATGTGTTTTCTTGATTGTCTAAATAGAAGAATTCATTCGGCATCCATGTCCTTCTGTATGTAGCCAGAATTGAAAATGGTTTAGCGATGTCGTATTTCAAACGAGTGGTAAATAGCGTTTTCGAATAGAGCCTTTCAGAAAGCGTAGCAGAAAATCGCTTAGTAGGTTTGATCTTTATGCCTATTTCATTTCGATTGAAAAAATCGTTTTGTGACCAAGCTAGACTTGGTAGGACCAGCAATAGTAATAGAGGTCGTAATCCATGTTCAAAATGAATTTCGAAATTTCATTCCAGTTGTTAATGTTGAAATGAATGCGATGGTACACTGAAATGTTTCCTGCTGGAATAGTTGTTCCATCGTCGGCATCTCCGAAACCGAAGCCACCATTTCCAATGTTCCAAGCAGAATCGTCAAAGGTTGGACTAATCCAATCTAAAGGCGTTGTGGCGTTGGGAACAATGTAATGCCATTCGAGGGTATCGTAAACAGCGGTTTCCCAATGATTTACTTGCGCATGCGCGAAAGAAAATAGAAAAATAGAAATAACAAGGACTATCGTTTTTTTCATGAATGATAATTATCGCGCGGTTAATTTAACGCTTTCTTAACAATTAAAGATGTGTTTTTTCATCAATTGCTCTTTTGTGTCCTTAACTGAATGTATTTATTGTCACTTGAAAGAATGATAATTGTCATATTGCCGACAAGTGATTGCCAATAGTGATGTCTGGGTATTTACCATGCGAAAGAAATTCTTCTGAAAACGCTATGTTTAGATGATATTTGCTCTATGAGATATAGAGCATACTCCATTTTTGTATTTTTAGTTTTTTGCTTTACGTTTCTATTCTCTAATAATTCGTTCTCTGCAGGTATTCCGAAAGATTCGGTTCCAACCATTTCACTCAACAACCTTTCAAATACAGAAATTTCTATTTCTATTACGAAGCGGAAATTTCCGGGAGTGAATCTTGATTCATTTGTTACATCGAAATACTACCTGGGAGACAGTGCGTCCTTTTCAACGTCTGATTTTGACGACCGGAATTGGTTAAACCTTACAAATACGGAAGGCAATGCTTTTGCAGTAGACAAGATTTACTGGAGTCGAATGAAGTTTCGTGTTTCACCGGAATTGCAAAATAGGACTTTGGCGCTCTATGTTAAATGGCAAGGAGCAATGGAGGTTTTTTTAAACGGAGAACTCATATACTCTTTTGGTTCGATTTCAAACAAGGGAGATGCGGTTGTTATTCAAGATGCCTTTCATATTCCTTTGCGAAAAGTGCTTGTCACATTTAAAGATTCAGATTCTTCGAATATTCTAGCCTTTCGCTTCGCACATCACTCAAATATTGGAAACCTGAAAATTAAAGAGTCGCTGTCTAATTCAGAATGGTTGTCATTTAGTTTGCATACGACTGAAGCAGCCGAACATATAGACACGGCACGTAGCAACACCCTTCTTTATTACGGTTTTTTCTTCGGTATCAATTGTATTATTTTCCTACTAACCATTTTTCAAGTAAATAAAAGATATAAGAACAAAACGCTTTTGCTATTTAGTTGTTTTACTTTTTTCACAGCGAGCGTGGCCTTGACGAATTTTATTGAACTAGGCGCATTTCAAATAATGACAGGTACTGTCGTACTCATCCATTTCGTTAATCAATTGTTCTACGCCTTAACAACTTTTTTCTTGCTTCATGTAATGCGCTCCCTGTTCGATGCCAAGAATAGGTTTACACCATACGTTTATTTGTCCATTTTAATTGCATATTTATCGGTTGGATATTATGAGTTTTTTACTGCTAAGAATTTCGCGAATTTTAATTTTTTAATTTTATTAATATCATCCTTCGAAATAGTAAGGATGTCTTTGTTGTCAATTAAGAATAAGGTCATGGGCGGTTGGATAATCATTATAGGATCGCTTGTCTTCATTCTAGCAGGGCCTGTTTTGGAGCAATTGTTTAATTCGTTAGGAACTACAAAACCGTTTTTCGTAACCATATGTCATAGAATTTCGTTCTATTTGTCTCTTCCTATATCACTGAGTATTTTTCTAGCACGTCAATCGGTTACAAATAATTTGTTACTGGCTCGTCAGCGCGATGAATTGGATTTGGAAGTTCAGGAGCGAACGAAAGAATTACGCTTAGAAAAACAAAAGTCAGATGATTTATTGTTGAACATTCTTCCCGAAGAAGTTGCTAATGAACTGAAAGAAAAGGGCAGTGCCGACGCGAAGCAATTCGATATGGTAACTGTCATGTTCACGGACTTCAAAGGGTTTACCAAGATCTCTGAGCGATTATCACCATCCCAGTTGGTTGAAGAAATACATATTTGCTTTAAAGCATTCGACGCTATTATAGCAAAACATAACATTGAGAAAATTAAAACAATTGGCGACGCATACATGTGCGCTGGTGGACTTCCAGTTTCGAATGAGACTCATGCCATTGATGTGGTAAAGGCGGCGATTGAGATTCGACAGTTCATGCAGGAACATTTGGAGCAAAAGAAATTGGTTGGTGAAGAAGTGTTTGAAATTAGAATAGGCATTCACACAGGGCCTGTTGTCGCTGGAATTGTTGGAATAAGAAAATTCGCTTATGATATTTGGGGCGATACCGTTAACGTTGCCTCTCGTCTTGAATCCTCTGGGGAAGCTGGAAAAATAAACATCAGCGGCAGCACATACGAATATGTGAAAGACCAATTCGCATGCACACACAGAGGTAAAATAGAGGCCAAGAATAAAGGTCAAATCGATATGTATTTTGTTGAAAACGCATCTCTGAAAGGCGAATAATTAGGCCACCGCGTTCCGTTAATTTTCTTAAACCTCCACAAACAGAAAAGTATGAAAAAAGCTCTATTTGTTTTATTGTTGTTTTGTTATTCTTCTTCCAAAGCTCAGACGGGTTATGAAGTTCCTGACTTAGTAAATTTTGATGAAGCAATGTCGAATCTGATTAGCGATTACGCTATACCAGGTGCGCAATTGGCTATTACATACAAGGGCAGACTCATTTATAACCGAGGATTTGGTTACGCAGATGTAGATGCCAACACGTTGGTATGTCCCGATAATATTTTTCGATTGGCTAGCTTGTCGAAGCAAATTACATCAATTACTATTATGCATCTTTATGAGCAAGGAAGGGTAGGTTTGAATGACACTGTGTTTGGTGCAGACGGCTTATTAAATTCAATCGTTTTTCAAAATGCAATCGACCCTCGGGTTTACAACATTACAGTTCGAAACCTTCTTCAACATGCTGGCGGTTGGGATAGAGATGTGTCTGGGGATCCTATGTTCAATAATTATTACATCGCTCAGGCAATGGCTGTATCAGCTCCGGCAGATGAAATGGCTATTATTGAATATGTATTGAATAATCAAGAGCTGGACTTTACTCCAGGAACTCAAGCCCATTATTCAAATTTAGGCTACAGTATACTCGGAAGAGTTATTGAAGAGATAACAGGACAGGAATATGAAACTTATGTTCGAGATAGCATTTTAGCTCCACTAGATATTTTTGATATGTTTTGTGGGAAGAATTTATTGGTGAATAAACTTCCGAATGAAGTTAATTATTACGACTATTCGTCAGCCAATAATGTGCTTTCAGCTTATGACAATCTTACGCTGGTTCCTCGACCATACGGAGGTATTAACGTTGAAGCACTTGACGCGGCAGGCGGGTGGGTTGGTTCAGCCGAAGACTTATGCAAAATTCTTTGTGCGGTAGATCGTTTTACCACGGTTCCTGACATGTTGCTTCCGGCAACAATAGATACCATGATAAGCCCGTCTTTTGTAGATGAATACTACGCGCTTGGTTGGAATGTGAGTCCATTTCATAATAACTATTGGCACACGGGTTCTCTGCCTGGAACAACAACAGAAATTGTTCGCGCAAATAATCAATTGAATTGGGCCATTTTACTGAATACGAGACCATTAAATACTGCAAATCTAGTAGTCGATGTTGACCAACTTGTTTGGAATGTGCTTCCGACATTAGATATTATTCCTTCGTTGAATTTATTCGACTCTACCTCTTTTTGCATCTCAACCTCAGTAGCATCAATCAATGATAAAGATTCAATGTTAGAAGTTTTTCCGAATCCGTCGAATGGCATTATGACCGTTCGGTATAGCGGGAATCTTTCTGCTAGGGCGAGTGTGCAGATTTACAACTCAATAGGAGAGCTGGTTTATTCAGATAAATTCATTGCAGGTCAAGCTGAATTAAAAATTGAACAGTTGAATTTTCAATCGGGATATTATATGTTGAAAGTTCAAGACGATTCGAATTTGATTGTTCAGAAGATAATAGTTCAGTAGAATCATCCCGATGCGTATAATCAAATTCTCAATCAGTATGAAGGCCATTTTTCTTCTTTCATGCTCCGTGTTTTTTTTCTTTCCATCGCACGCTCAAATACAAGATTCGTTGCGCGAGAAAGTAGATGCGATTTTCGAGAATTATAAATCTCCGAACACACCAGGATGCGCTATAGCATTGGTAAAAGATGGTAAGGTCATTTATGAAAAGGGATACGGCATGTCGAATTTAGAATACGGCATTCCAATAACTCCAACTTCAATATTTCACGTAGCGTCTATTTCTAAACAGTTTACAGCGGCAGCAATAATAATGCTTTCATTAGAAGGTAAATTAAGTTTGAATGAAGACATTCGGAAATATCTTCCGGAAGTTCCCGACTTTGGGCATGTCATTACATTTAATCACCTCATTCACCACACAAGTGGAATGAGAGACCAGTGGGATCTTCAGGAATTAGCGGGTTGGCGCGATGGAGATTTAATTACAGAAGATGATGTTTTAGAGATGCTTCACAGACAAGTTGCATTGAATTTCATTCCTGGATCGGAGTATTATTATTGTAACACAAGTTATACAATCCTTGGAGTTGCTGTTAAACGAATTACAGGAGTTTCCCTAAGAGAGTATTGTGATTCTGTTTTCTTTAAACCGCTAGGAATGTTCAACACACATTTTCATAGTGACCATTCAGAAGTTACTCCCAATAGAACTTCTGCATATCAACAAGACGAGCAAGGCAATTGGAAAATATACATTCCAGTATTTGATAATTACGGCGCGACAAGTCTATTTACTAACGTTGAGGATTTGAGTAAATGGGATGAGAATTTTTACTCGAAAAGAGTTGGAGGTTCGGCTTTTATAAGTGCGATGTTGGAAAATGGAATTTTGAACAATGGAACCAAACAGGCTTATGCTGGTGGGATAAGCACTGAATCATACAAGGGCTTTAAAACGGAACAACACAGCGGAGCCGATGCGGGATATCGCAGCAATTTTATTCGATTCCCTGATCAACATTTTTCCGTTATTTTATTTGCCAATCATGCCGAAAGTCAGGCCATGCTTTTGTCTCAAAAGGTGGCGGATATTTTTTTGGAGATCAAAACGAAAGAAGTTCCTGATGCAATTTTCGCAATAGACAGTTCAATTGTAAAAGGATGGGTTGGGACTTACATAGATGCTTTGACAAAAAGGAGAATCGAATTGAATTTTGAAAATGGAAATTTGTTTTTAGGAAGTACGAAGCTTTTATCGTTGAGTAATATGGAGTTTAGCGTTCGAGGCAGCACCACGAAGTTGTCTTTTTCGAGAGAATTAGGAGTTGACAAGTTCTGCGTTACCAATGTAAATGCGATTAACCGGAATTATGAACGAGTACTTGAGATTGACTTGCAACCTTCGGATTTTCTGGAATTTATTGGGGAGTATTACAGTCCTGAACTTGATACGAAATATATTGTTACAGCCAACGACAGTGTGTTGTTTGTTAAAATCCCACGAAATAATAAGTTAGAGTTCTCTTCTTTTGCCAAGGACGAGTTCTCAGGAAATTTCTTTATTCAATTTTCAAGAGGAAAAAGGAAGAAAGTTGAAGGTTTCTATCTTACAACCGGAAGAGTTCGTAATTTGTACTTTCAAAAAATAAAGAAATAAGAGTTAATTCAATTCAGGACCAAATGGAAAATTTAGCGAGTATTCAAACCGAAGTTGACGCATCTTTTTTGTATGCGCTATTAGCAGAGCACGAAGAAGATCAGAATGTCGCGCATGTTTTTCGTGAGATGAGTGAAATTGAAATGGGACATGCCAAGGCTTTTCTGAAAAGTAAAGGTCTTCCAGAGTCTGATATGCCGGGCCCTTCGGGAAGAGCGAAAACACTAAGAAGAATTGGAAAGATATTCGGATATGACTACGTCTTGGGCGTTTTACTTGATACAGAGAAAGGACTTTCCGCAGGAGTATTGAATGCACGGAAGCAACAGAATATGCAGAATTCTATTTCTGACACTGCTCACGTTTCAATTCTTCGAAATATTCTTCAGACCAATAAAAACATCTCAGGTTCTTCGTTGGCGCGATTCGAAAAACGTCACCGCAATGTTGGCGGAAACGCTATACGCGCAGCAGTTCTTGGCGGAAACGATGGCCTTGTTTCAAACTTTAGTTTGGTAATGGGTGTTGCAGGGGCAAGCGCTGGAAGCGGACCTGTTCTCATGACAGGTCTTGCAGGCATGTTAGCAGGCGCTCTTTCGATGGCATTGGGTGAATGGATTAGTGTGAAGTCTTCGCAAGAGCTTTCGGAAAATCAAATGGAATTGGAAGCTGAAGAGTTGGAGATTAATCCGGAGGGAGAACAACAAGAAATTGCTTTAATCTATATGGCCAAGGGAATTCCCGAAGCTCAAGCCAAGGAAATGGCGGCTTCAATTATGCAGAACAAAGAACAAGCTTTGGATATTTTAGTGCGAGAAGAGTTGGGTATAAATGCAGAGGAACTCAAAGGCTCGGCCATGGAAGCGGCGTATTCTTCGTTCTTCTTGTTTCTAATGGGAGCAATCATTCCAGTTGTGCCATTCTTCTTTACATCAGGATTCACAGCAATCATTTTAAGCACCGTTTGCAGTGCCTTCGGATTGTTCGGAATTGGCGCGGCAATTACCTTGTTCACAGGAAGAAACGTTTGGTATAGCGGATTTCGTCAGGTTTTATTCGGATTAATTGCAGCAGCAATAACGTTCGGAATAGGATCGCTTATAGGCGTTTCCTTGGGTTAAGGTTCAACCAATAATTTCTGAGTAATGATTTCTTCTCCTAATTTTAGTTGAAGAACATAAGTGCCTGGATGCTCGAATATTCTCCAGCGATTTTCTTCGCTGTGTTTCCCTGAAGGGAAATTTCCAAGCTTATCGTGAGCGACTTGCTTGCCATTCGAATCGAATGCTGTTAATTCTACATCGCAATTTTGAGCACATGAAAATTCAATTCGGAATTTACCGCTAGTTGGGTTCGGATAAATGGTAAATACATTTTTTGGAAGTGCACATGTTGAAAGGACATCAACCGAATTCGGCACTAGCCATACTTCGTAGAGGGTATCGTTCGGAAAACTTTGCGTTCCGTTGTTTACCCAAAAAATGTTTTGTGCGGTGCTGCGAATTCCTCCGAGCAAATGGCCCAATAGAATGTCACCACCGTTGTATGCATTATTCAGATCAATGATTTCGCCTGAAATCATCGGTAGGTTTTCATTCAATATTATTTCAGAACTAGACCCTAAAAACCCAGGCATTAGCGAAGGATTTAACTCTTCCTGCCATTGGTTATTTATATCTCGAGTAACACACGCAATGTTCTTGGTGAAAGGGACATCGACATTTTGAGTCAGCACATCGCCTTCATAATAGTACTCTGAAATTCCACCAAGAAATAAGTAATGCTGTTTTTGAGATTGCGTATCGTAGAGTGAAATATGTCCGCAGTGGTATTGATTCAACAAATGTTGGAATTCAGGAACTTCCGCTATGCCATTCGGATTCACTTCAACACAATTGGTAAAAGGCAGATCTGCGACTTGTTGGAAAACACCACTGAATAAAGTGAAATTCACTTGTCCGTTCGAATCAATTCCTTCAACAACATTTAAATCTCTTCGGTGAAGCAAAGCAGGGTCATTGAATTCAGGGAGCCATTCCACTTGAATTCCATTGATAGTGAGTGTTGGAATAAATCGAGAAACTTTTTCAGTGTAGGTCTGCGTGAAGGTCGGATTATTCATGGGGTTGTATCGACCGTCGAAGCGATGTCCGCTTGCTAAATAAAAGACGTCGTTTAACTTTTTCAACGACCCTCCGGTCACAGCAAAACGCTCGTCGGTAATGAAATCGAAACTTTCAAAAGCGAAGGTCCCATTGTCTTGTGCTTCAAAGAAAGTCTTCAAGTTTATTGCCGTAAGCATGGGGTAGGTGATGTGATCTTGTGAGGTGTTGCTGTAGCCATAACCGCCAACCAACCACAAAATGCTATCGGTCTGATAAAATTCAATGTTGGTGGAAGAGAACTGTTCTGCTAACTGCACATCAATGATATCGAATTCAACAGGGGTGGAAGTGTAGTTGTTCAGATCTAGTATTGAAATGTTCGAAGGCATTCCCGCAACATCGAAAGAAGCGAAGGGCTGACGCTCATGCAATCCGTCTTTCCTTCCTCCAATCAATAACACTCTATTCTCCCAAGTTCCGTAGGCGAAGGATTGCAAGGCAATGTCTTGACTTGAATATACAGGATTCAAAACAACGGTATAAGGAAATTCTTGCGCTGCTGATTGAAGCGTTAAGAATGCTAGAATGAATACTGACATGATTCTCATAATGCGAAAGTAGGAGTTGATTCGAAATCTTTAGGTGAGGTTAGTCACGATTTTTCAGAGCGAGGAAACTATTTTGTTGAAATGTGAGTCTATCTGCAAATGGAGCAGCAGAAAGAATTGAATAGAACCTATATAAGAATTGGCCTGATGTTTCTTGCATGGGGATTTATGATTGCGCTTCGTGCTATGATTGTTATTCCAGATGAGCCTACTCCAATTGTCCACGAGTATCATCGTCCAGAAATGAAAATTGAAAAGAAAGTTGAGCAGCGTGATACTCTTTATCTGATTTCGGGAGATTGGATCTTTCCTCTTAATTTCATAATATATAATTTCCCCTACTATGGTTGTGGTGGGGTTGTAAATTGGGATGCGTGGAATCCAGGATTTATGATTCCCGGATATGGCTTTCCTTCTTACGGAGGATATCCGCTTGGTGAAGTTATTACATTGCCTGGCGCAGATTCAACAAATACAGATTCTTTGAAAACAATGAATCAAGATTCATTATTCAATGCGAGTAATGATTCCAATGCGGTTAATCAATTGGCTCAAGCGAGTATCAATTCTTCCATGAAGAAGGGAATCGGCAAAAGGCTCTTCGATAAATTGAGTCAAATGAAGATCAATAGAAAAACCCGCAAGGAGCTTCGTTCTGAGCGTCGCGAAAACTGAGTGTTACAAATTATTTCTTGAAGTCTTGTAACTTTTAGCCTATTCATGCGTCTTGGTTTTGTCGAATGAGCATTAAAGAGTACAATGAAGCAGTAGACCTGTGGTCTGATCGAATCTTTGGATTTGTATTGAAGTTGGTGCGCGACAAAGAATTAGCCGAAGACCTTGTGCAAGATGTGTATGAAAAACTTTGGAAGAAGAAAGACGTTGTTGAAGCGGATAAAGCGAAGTCATATCTGTATACTTCGGCTTACAACGCAGTAGTGGATTGGTCGAGAAGAGAGAAGTTGAAGAATAACGTATCTGCTTCGAATGAAGTTGCAGAGCAAGATCACAGCGGTGAGTTGAAAGCATTGATAGACGAAGGATTGGAACGATTGAACCTTCTGCAAAAACAATTGATACTTCTTCGAGACTATGAGAACTATTCTTACGCAGAGATTGGAGAGATAACGAGTTTGTCAGAATCCATGGTGAAAGTTACGCTCTTCCGAGCAAGAAAGGAATTGAAAGAATTTATAACCCTTCATTGGACAGCATGAACGAATGGAATGAACATATAGAAGATGAGTTTCCGAAAGTTGAACGGACAGAAGTTTCGTTTGACAAGAAGGATTCTTTGAAGCGCTATGCTGTTTCCGATGAGGAAATCCAGGGCTATTTTCAAAAGGAAATTTCCGGTGTTCAGTTGAATGAAAGTCGAAAACAGGGTTTAAAGAAGGAAGAAAATAATCGAAGTGTTTATTTCTGGATCAGCGGCATGGCCGCAGCATGGATTGCGGCGTTGGTACTTCGAACATTCATTGTCATTCCCGATGAGCCCGCTCCAGCGGAGTATGTTTATCACCGTCCAGAGAAGAAGATTGAACAGAAGATTGAACAGAAGTTCGAACAACGTGATTCAATTATTTTCATTAGCTCTGAATGGCTCCTCCCTTGGAACGATGTGAATTTTCCGTTGTATTGTGGAGGAACGGTTTTTCCCAACATGTGGAATACTGACTATGGATATGGTTTTCCAAACGGTACCATTCCATGGTCGAACCTAGTTTACAATCCGGTTGTTGATTCCACAGCACTTGAAATGAAAATTGAAGCCAATCAAGATTCACTTCTTGTTGCCAAAATAGATTCAAGTCTTCAGCAGTTCAAACAGAAAGAGAATACAAAAAAGTATTTAACCATTCGAGAATTGATTGCACAGGAAATCGATGAACGTGTTGAGAAGTTACGAAAGATCAAGCGTGTCCTTCGCGCGGCAAGAAATAGAAATAAAGAAAACGATAAAGATCGATTGATTGTTGATTGGAAAGGACGACGAATTGGCTTATAGGGGCGAAAAATATTTCGCCCGTATTAAGAAAATATTTCGCCCGGAAACGAAACGTTTTTCGCCCAAGAATTGAATAAATAAAAACAAAAAAAATAGAAATGAAAACGAAGTTGTTATTGATTTTATCAGCGTTTGCGATGACAGGAGTTGTTGCGCAAACGGAAAGTAAGAATGAGTTCACAGTTGTCTTGCTCAATGATACGACTATCAAAGGAAATCAAGACGATGACACCTTACACATGCGAATTGGCGATATGAAGATTGATATCTATCCCGATTCAACTTCGAAACTAGCAACAACAGATAAAAAGTGTAAATCGCTTCCTATAAAAGATTTTCCTTGGTATGGATTCGAGGGTTTTCGCTTCGGTTTCTTGACGTTTATGGATGCGAATCAAAATTCGTATGAGCCCGAGTGGCTGCAAAATCAGGGAAAAAGAAACTCAAGCGGATATTTAGGAATTGGAATCATTAACACATCTTTTGAATTAATTGAAGATCGTTTTCGCTTGGGAACGGGATTAGGTCTTACATGGCAGACGATAGCTATAAATAGAAATTTACGATTAGCAGAAGCAGATACATTTGGATTTCAATCGGCAAGTTTTCCTGTGAGCGAGTTGGCAACATTGAACTCGTCTTATCTAACCGTTCCATTGGTGTTTCAATACAACGGTAAAGTAACAGAACAAGACAGAAAAGATCTTTGGATGAATGAAGAACGAAATATTTTCCACGTATCCTTTGGAATTATTGGAGGATACCGCATTAGCTCAAGTGCTTTGTATAAATGGAAAGAAAATGGAGACAAGCGCAAGCAGCGTGTGGCGGGCGATTTTGGATTGAACGAATTCATGGCAAATCTTTATGTCGATTTCGGTTTTAGCAGCGGATTGTCTTTCTTTATTGAATCCGCCTTGCTTCCGAAATTTTCAAGCGGGAAAGGCCCCGAAATTTATTCAAATGCCTTCGGGCTTAAGTTGAACTTCTAGCAAGTGGTTTTGGTTAAGTAGAGGTACACAACGAAGAAAGCTCGCAACGGCGAGCTTTCTTTATTTGAATAAATCCGGAGTAAAAGGTTCTAATTCCCATTGAAATTCGGCATACTTGTCTGCACGACAATCGCAAACCAAAGTTGGGAAAAGGTGAAGCTTGCTTCTTTCAACAACGGGAAAAGAATACTTCGATTCAGCGTCGTACGGACTTTCAAAGGTGAAAAGGTAGATTCCCTTTTCTTTGTTCATGGATGTTACGGTTAAGTAATATTCAACCGATTTCTCAATGTCTTCATAATTGAATTGAAGAATGCGAAATTGAATTTCATTTTCATCTTCGTGCTCAATGGCCGCAATGGGCATGCCTTCCGGTCCATCGTAATACAAATGCACAAAAGCAGAGTCGTTGAATACCCATGCCGATTCGAATATGCCATCGCACGGATCGTAATAAACCAATTGTCCTTTATAGACCGAAAGTGGCAGATAGGTTTCTTTCAAATCGAATTTGAAATTCCGAAAGAAAGGAACGGGAGGATAGTAAATGCTGTCTGAAGAAGTCCATACTGGAGGTTTCTGAAATTTTCCTGGAGGTAATAAATAAACGGCATGTCCATTTTCCCAATTTTGAATGAAGAGGGTATCAGTTTGCGCGTTCAACGGAGCAATCAGATTACTCAGAAGAATAAAAGTCAAGAATAGTTTTTTCATTGAAAGAGTTCTTGAATACTTGTTCCTGAATCTACATTTCTGGAAGCGAGTCCAAAGGAAACTCCTACGCGAATTCCATATTGCTCATTGATGCTGGTTTGTTTGTATCTGTAATAAAGTCCAACCATGGGTGTGATGTACGAGGGGACATGTGATTTCAATTTGTAATGAATGCGCGCTACAGCACTGCAACTCATGCCAATATATTCCTGTGTGAAATCACCAGCCGAAAAATAGTCCATACCCAACGGATTCAAAGAAAGGTGAAGCGCTTGTCCTTCTGGTCCCATGTACATTCCAACGCCTTCGGGTATGGCAAGGCAAATGAGTCCAAGTGTTGCAATACCAGGGTAATTGCCATTCAACGCCAAAAGATAAGTTCCCAATAAAGTTGATACGGATGAGTGAAACACGAAGCTATGGTCTTTGCTCAAACCTAATTTAAAGCTATAGTTCAAGGTGAAACGATCTTTGAACGGCGCGTAGAAATCCGTTCCAATAGAGTAGACACTCGATTTGTTGTAAGTCAAATTTTCAAACGTAATTCCTCCGTACAAATCATTTTGACTTTGAGCGGGATTTGAAAAAAGGGTTATTATTCCAAAAAGAATAAGTAATCTGAAAAACTTCATTTTTCAAAAATAAGCCGAATGAATACATAATCTGATTAACTTGCATACCAAATTAAATTTCAATGAAACGTAAACATATTGTACTTCTTGGAGCGAGCTTATTGGTATTGAGTTCGAACGCAATGGATCAAGGAGATAAAAAGAAAAAACCAAAAGACAAAGAGAAGAAGTCTACTGTTGTTCTAGCCAACGAAAACGATAGTTTGTCTTATGCAATTGGCGTGAGTATAGCCAATAACATTTCGACCAGCGGCATTGAAGGCCTAAATGAAAGCATTATGGGACAAGCGGTATTGGATCATGCGAACAAAGCAAACCAACTTCCAAATGAAATGGTAGATCCATACATTCAAGGAATTTTAGCAAGAAGAGAATCAGAAAAAGCAGCAAAAACAATGGAACAGGAAACAACATTTTTAAAAGAGAATAAACTGAAGCAAGGTGTTATTACAACTGAATCAGGATTGCAATACAAGATTATTCGTGAAGGAATAGGCTTATCTCCAGATGACAACGATACAATTGTAGTGAACTACAAAGGTTCTTTAGTTGATGGAAAAGTCTTCGATAGCTCATACGAGAGAAACGAACCGATTACCATCACGGCTGGACAAGTTATTCAAGGATGGGGAGAAGGATTGAAGCTTATGAAAGCAGGAGGGAAGTATGAATTGTATATCCCACAGAACTTAGCTTACGGTGAGCAAGGTGCAGGTGGAGTAATTCCTCCTTTTGCAACACTTATTTTCGAAATGGAGATTGTAGAAATTAAACCAGTGAACTAAAAATTATGAAACGCTTAGCAATTTTCGTTACACTTTTGGCGCTTTGTTCGGTTTCCGCAGCGCAAAAGAAAAAAGGCAAGTCAGAGACTAAGGCCATGTTAACTCACGAAGACAGTTTATCCTATGCATTCGGTCTTTCGGTTATCGAGAATGCCAAGAGTGCTGGATTTGAGAACTTAACTAATGAGCTAATCATGCAAGCCATGATTGATAGCAAAGCAGGTAAGTCTAAATTGGACAAGGACAAAGCAACAGGTATCATTAATGCCGAAGTTCGTAAAAACTCTCAGAAGAAAAGTGACATGAATAAAAAGCGAGGAGAGGATTATCTTGTTGCGAATGGCAAAAAGCCAGGGGTTCAAACAACTTCAACAGGTTTGCAATACAAATCGAATGTTGAAGGTCAAGGTGTAATGCCCGACAAGAACGACAAGGTTACGGTGCATTATCATGGAACCACCATAGATGGAGTTGTTTTTGACAGCTCTGTAGATCGTGGCAAGCCGGCTACGTTCGGATTGAATCAGGTTATTCCAGGTTGGACTGAAGGCCTTCAATTGATGAAAGAAGGGTCGAAATTCACCTTCTATATTCCACAAGGATTGGCTTATGGTTCTAGGGCTCAAGGGAAAATCGAGGCGTTTTCAACCTTGATTTTCGAAGTTGAATTGATTAAAGTTGAGAAGATAGATTAAGTCTTCTTCTTTTGAATAAATTGAACAGCACTCATCGGGTGCTGTTTTTTTTTGAGCAATTTCGGTTTATAGTATGCAAAGAAATTAGTACATTGCTAAACCTTTAAAGGTAGTAGAAGCAACTTATTGTATGCAACTGCTGTCTTACAACTGACCAACAAAACCGAAGCCTTGAAAAGAATAATATTATTCTCTGCGTTCGTTATAGCATTTTCTTTTTTTGGAAATGCTCAGGACGATTGTATCACTGCGGATCCATTCTGCACAAGCACCGGTGTTTCATATCCGGCTGGAGTTGATAATGGCGATGCTGCTGTTGGACCCGATTATGAGTGTTTGCTTTCGCAACCCAATCCTGCTTGGTATTATTTGAACATATCTCAAGCTGGAAACATTAATATCTCTTTAACCAATAATGCTGCGGTAGATATTGATTTTATTATTTGGGGGCCATTCAATAACATTACTTGTAACAACAATCAGCTCACAAGCAGTGGAGGATTTTTTGGTTGCTTATCATACCCCTGTGGGAATGTTGTCGATTGCAGTTATAGCACAGCAGCCAGTGAAGAGGTTAACATACCAAATGCTCAGGTTGGTCAGTGGTATATGCTCATGGTAACAAACTTCTCGAATATGCCTACCGACATTACAGCAACTCAAATCAGTGGCGGTGGTGCAACGAACTGCGCCATTCTTTGCACGTTCAACGGTATAACAGCTAATCCAACGGCTTGCGTCCAGGCAACGCAGCAATACAGTGTCAGTGGAACCGTAACAGTTACCGATCCTCCAAGCACAGGAACGTTAACCATCACGAATTCTTGCGGAGGAGCGCCAATTGTCATGAACCCACCTTTTGCTTCAAGCATACCCTATACATTTTCAAATTTATCTGCGAATGGATCTGCTTGCACAATAACAGCATCCTTTTCTGCTGATGCAACATGTACCGGTACTGTAAACTACAATGCACCTGCACCTTGCGCTGTTGCTTTGTGCAGTATGGACTTTCTGCAGGCCGACATTGGGGCTTGTGATTTTGCAAATAACGCCTACGATATTTCGGGTTATGTTGAATTTTCAAATGCTCCTACAACTGGTCAATTAATCGTGGAAACCTGCAACGGTCAACAAGCGGTTTTTAACCCACCTTTTGTTTCACCTTTGAATTATTCAATTTTAGATATTACATCTGATGGCGGTGCCTGCGATGTTACGGCCTATTTCAGCGCGACTCCGGCTTGTACTAACTCAGTGGCATACGTTGCTCCAGACCCTTGTGTTTGTGCGGTGAATGCAGGAACGTTTGTCACAACTACAAATGGTGATACCAACACGCCAAGCTATTTGTGCTTCAACGATCAATTCAATATTGTTTCCAATAACGATTATTTATTCTCAGCGAATGTTTTCGATGACGACACGCTTTACAATCCTGCTATTTGGTATTTAGTATATTCATGTCCACCTACTGTCGGACAGGGGGGGAGTGTAGAAACAGATCCATGTTTGGTTGGAACTATTTCTTCTCAAGATTTGATTGACCTGAATGACGGCAGTTTTATAGCTCAATTCCCTGCAGGAACTTTTACGAACAACACGGTTTATTTCACTCCGATAACGATGTACGATGAAACTACCGCGACGTATTCATTTACCAATTTTGCAGGTATGTGTTATGATTTGGGACCAACGTATACCTATACTTATTTACCCGAAATTATAGAAGGTACCTCAACACAGAACTGCGTTGGACAGACACTAACCGTTGGTTTCTCAGGCGGTGCGCCAGAATTATTGGGTACATCCTTCACCGCAATTAATCTATCTCCCGCAAATGCCTTCTTCGTTGACGATGTCGCTCCAAATAACGGGACTATCGTAGTAGGCGGATTGTTAGACGGAGATATTGTAACTTATACAATTGAAGACCAATACGGTTGTCCTTATAGTTACACTTCGGCGCCATTTGTTGGTCCAGCTATTCCAACATTAACCGCACAAAACCCTTTGTGTGTATCAGATGCTCCGGTGCAATTGACAGCAACACCAGCAGGTGGAGCTTGGACAGGTGTCGGTGTTTCCGCAACAGGTTTGTTCAATCCAACAACAGCTGGTGTAGGAACTGAAATTATTTCATACTTACCTGCTGGCTGTGCATTGACAGGAACTTTGAATATTCTCGTATATGGTCCACTAGACGCGACCATTGTGAATCCAGGTGCGTTGTGTTTTGACGCTAATCCGATTACATTAACAGCCGCTAGTCCTGGCGGAACTTGGAGCGGAGTGGGTATTACAAATCCAGCAACGGGAGCTTTCGATCCGAGTGCAGCAGGTGTTTTAACAACGACGATTACATACACGATAGCTGGAAACTGCGGAGACACCGATACACAAACCATAACGGTGAATCCATTACCTGTTGTTTCGTTCACGGCGGATGTTACTTCTGGATGTGCGCCGCTTACAGTTAATCTTACAAATACTAGTGTTCCACTTGGAAATGGATGCACGTGGTGGGTAGATGGAGTTCCAAGCGGAAATAATTGTTCTTCTTTGAACTACACGTTCAATACCCAAGGATGCTACGACATTATGCTTTCGACTACCGACGGAAACGGTTGTAGCAGCAACGCTTCGATTGTTGATTACATCTGCGTTTCTCAGCAGCCGGTTTCAACATTCAGTTGGTCGCCTATTGCACCAAATGTTGGAAATACTACTGTTCAGTTTATCAATTACTCGCTAGGTGCAGTGAGCTATGATTGGACCATCATGGACATGTATTATTTAAATGCTCCCGAGCCGGTCTTCACATTTCCGAATGAAGTTCCCGGCGAATACAGCGTGTGCTTATTGGTAACCAACGCAGACGGATGCACGGACTTGAGTTGCGGGACGGTGGCAGTATCAGATCAGTTTTCCATTTTCGTTCCGAACTGTTTCACACCGAATACAGATGGTAGAAATGAATTGTTCAAGCCATCAATTAGAGGCGAATCATTGATCCAGACGTATGAATTTCAAATATTCAGTCGTTGGGGTGACGTGTTGTTTGAGACAAATGACATCAACGACGGTTGGTATGGTGAAGTAGACGGCGGAGAATATTATGCCATTGACGCAGTTTACTCGTGGAGAATAAAGATCTTACCCAACAACGGTCAAGAGCCTTTCGAGCAGACAGGGCATGTCACGGTTATACGCTAATCAAGGTAGACCTGGAGTGTTCAATAGATGTATTTCTTAATGATTCATTAATACCTGTTGAACCTCAATTCAGACGTACTTTTGATAACGGTAAATTTGTCAATGGGAAATAGTTTGGGAAAGAAAATAGGTTCGTTTTTAGCGCTTATTATTTTATCGCTTTCGGCGAATGCCCAATGCATTGTCATTAATGAAGTTATGGTGAATGCCGCGGGAGGCTGCGATGGCGGATGCACTCCAAGCACGGCAGAGTGGGTGGAACTTTACAACACCTGCAACACTCCTCAAGATATTTCATGTTTTATCTTAACCGATGGAGATTTTGGAGTCACTTTTCCTGTAGGAACCATTATTCAGCCCTATAGTTTTTTTGTCGTTGGATCATCCAATTCAGGAATAACGGTTAACCTCGATTTAGGCACTTGCGGATGCACATCTGGTCCAACGTCACAAGTTGGAATTTTCACGAATAGCGCGGAACAATTGGCATTTGCTAATCCCTTGGGAGTTATATTAGATGGACTGTACTGGGGCGGGGGACAATTTGCGCAAACACCTTCCTTTACCACAGCGAATACAGTCGGTTGTCCAGATGTGACCGTAATTCTTTCAGCAAGTGATCCAGCGCTTGTATCAGTAAGCGGACAATCGAATAACGATGGAGAATCTATTTATAGAGAATGTGATGGTACAGATGTTTGGTTAACAGGTTTAGCAGTGCCTACCCCTGGAGCTTCGAACGCTCCCTTCATTCCAATTACTTCGACCCCAACAATTGTCCAACCCTCATGTGGAACTAGCGGTTCAATAGATGTTGTTATTTCAGGTGGAATTGGTCCATTTACCTATGAATGGTTAGGCACCACCAATACAACTCCAAATCTTGGAAACCTTCAACCCGGCAATTATACATTGGCAGTCACCGATCAAGGTCAGTGCGGAACTCCGCAGTTGTTTAACTACACAATTTCAGCTTCTCCAACTGATCCTGTTTTACTTGTTGCCGCAACTTCGCTGTCCATTTGCTTGGGAGAATCAACCACGCTCACCGCAAGTGGTAGCGCGAATTATTTGTGGAACGCAGATCCTACTTTGAATACGGACATTGGGGCAACGGTTATTGCAACCCCTACAATAACCACAACCTACATTGCGAACGCGACCATTAACGGATGTTCGCAAACAGCTTCTATTACTGTAAACGTATCAAGTGCGCCTGTTTCTTCAATAAGTTCTAATTCTCCGTTGTGTGAGGGAAGCTCATTGAACCTAACTGCTGCACCTGTAGCAGGAGCAAACTATTTATGGAGCGGTCCGAATGTTTTTTCTTCACTTACTCAAAATGCTACGATTGTTTCAGCCACCCCTCTGGCTGCCGGAACTTATACATGCTTGGTCGCAATAGGCAACTGCGTTTCAACTTATACAACCGATGTAATAGTTGATGCAGCCATTCCTTCAACAATAGATCCTGCAGGACCCTTTTGTATTTCAGATGCAGCGTTCGATTTGAACTCGCTGAATGAGCCGGGCGTGTGGAGTGGATTAGGAATAACCAATTCAAGCACAGGATTGTTTCTGCCGAGTGCTGCGGGCGGAAATGTGAGTACTCTTATTTCGTTCGACAGCGATAGCTATTGCACTTCAGCTTCCACCTTGAGTATATCTGTAGCAGCGTCATTAGATGCTTCTATTTTAGCACAAGTTCCGTTATGTGTGAATGGAAATCCTGTCCAACTGCAAGTTGCCAATGCCGGCGGAACATGGAGCGGCAATGCCGTTAATTCAAGTGGAATGGTAAGTCCAGCGGCTCTTGGAGTTGGAACTTTTCAAGCGATTTATACTATCGCAGGAAGTTGCGGTGGAACCGATACTTTGAGTATTCAAGTGGTTCCGCTTCCACAATTTAATTTTACATCGAACATAACAACAGGATGTGCTCCGTTGAATGTGCAATTCAACAGCTCATCTGCTTCAGCACTGTCGAGTTGCGTTTGGAGTATAGATGGTCAGAATGTCGGGAATGGATGTGGAATTTTTAATTACAATTTTCAATCTGCTGGATGTTTCACTGTTGCATTAACATCAACTGACGGAAACGGTTGTGTGAATTCAGTTTCTCAAGTAGATTTAGTGTGTGTCGATTTGTTTCCTGTTGCTGCTTTTCAATGGAGTCCTATCACCCCTTCTTTAAATAATCCATTGGTTGAGTTTACTAATCTGTCTTTAGGAAATACCACCAATCAATGGAATGTAAACGGTGAATTGTCGGGCAATACAGATACACAATATTCTTTTTCTGAGACCATAGGCAGTTCATTTGAAGCATGTTTGGAAGTGAGCAATCAATACGGATGTGCAGACTCTACGTGTTACTCCATTTTTGTCAATCGGGAAGAAATGGTCTTTGTCCCGAATTCATTCTCGCCCAATGACGACGGACTGAACGATGTGTTTTTTCCTGTCTTATCTGGATTTAATTTGAATGAAATTCAATATGAATTTGGAATTTACAACCGATACGGTGAACGCATCTTCTATTCGCAAGATCCTGAACAAGCCTGGATTGGTAACGCTTTTGGAAACGATTACTACGCTCAAATAGATGGCTACACTTGGACTTTGCGAATCATCACCTCTTCTTTCTCCGAACCCATTGAACTAACCGGTTCAGTAGTAATCATCCGTTAATCTTTACTCGCGAAGCATTCGTCGAAGACATTAGTTGCTCTGCAACATTCGCCTTCGGCTATTTAATCATCTTCTTCAAATAGTCCAAAATACTATCTTCCAACCCCGCCATATCGCTTAACTCAATTTCCAGAGAACGCGTTGAATTAATGAGTTCAATGAGTGAAAGGAAAAGTGAGACACAAAAAAGAATGAGCGCAGTTGCGAAAGTGAATTCAGCGATGTCCATTTCTTCCCTGTAAATGAAATACATAGAAACGATGGCAAAAGTGAAGCTAATGACTCCAAATATCTGCATGTTTTTTATCAGTCTCAGCCGAAATTTCAAGTTCTTTATTTGGGCGTGAAGAAGCGCTGCTTCCTTTGGCTCACGTCCTTTGTAGCGGTCGTGAAGATTTCTAATGACATTAGCCAAAGCAAGAAAACGATTGGTGTAGGCCAACATGATTAAGCTAATCGCAGGGAACAATAATGCGGGGGTGTTAATAGTTATGTCCATAGTTACAAAGTAATTGATTTTTGTGTCCACTTTTATTTCATATTTGCAATTAGCCTAATTTTACGAAATGCCAATAAACTTCGATCGTTCATACATACAATCTTATTCATCGCTTGAATTGCT
>JBIIWZ010000006.1:0-75471 GCA_044338665.1 Flavobacteriales bacterium | reverse complement strand
TCAATCTTATCATCACTCACCTTTTCACCATTCATGGCCTTCACCGCATATCTCCATTGCATTGCTTCTACTGCATTCATATTGCTCAATTTTTGTACATTCTAATAACCTAAACAACAAGATTTCTAACTTGTTTTCAAAAAACATGATTACTTTACTGCAAGGTGCAGTTGCAAGATGTTTCACAAGGTGCTTCGCAAGGACGCTTCGCGTAGCGACCTTCCAAAGGACCTTCCAAAGGACCTTGCTTCAGCACCTACTCCTCCAGCTCTTTCAAAATCTTATTCACATCCTCCTCCGTTGAAGACAACTTCGTCTTACAGATAGCAATAAGTTCTGCAGCGCGTTTTACTTTTTGAGATAGAATATCTACCGTAATTTGTCCCAATTCAATTTCAGATACAATGGCCTGTAATTCTTTGAAGGCGCTTTCGTAGTTCACTTCCTTTTCACTCATCTTTTTATTCATTAATTGATTTTATTGTTCCGTTGTATAACAGTGTTGTTATTTCTTCGCCTGATTTCACTTCGCTTTCATCGGTCACAGCTTTGCCGTTTACCAGTGTTATGCTGAATCCTCGTTTCAAGACGTTACGCGGATCGAGCAACCGAACACTGTTCTCCAATCCATTTAACGCTAACTCTTCTTTCGAAAACCGAACGTTTATTCGGTTTTTCATTCCTTCTTGCAATTTTGAAACGGAAACACGTCCTGCCGTTAGCAGCGTTCTGGCGTCATTAGCAAGTGCCTTTGATAGTCCTTGAACATTTCCCTTTTCATTGGTCATGTGCTGTCGCGAACCCGCTCGAATTCCAACACGAAGCGTTTCAACTTTTGAATTGTTCTTGACCAAGGTTGTTTCAACAACAGACCGAAACAAAAGCACAAAAGCATGTAACTTCGATTTTGTTTCGGACAACAGACGCAAGGATTTGTCCACCAAGGCCTCTTCTGCACGTTGAACGGGCAGCGAAAAATTATGAAATTGTTGAATGAAGTAGTTACCTAGATCTGTTGGAGTAATCAGATTCTTATAAGCCACCATATCGGCTACAGACTCGTTCACACGGTGACCAATACCTGTAAGCACAGGAAGCGGAAACTCGGCTATGACTTTGCAGAGGTTTAAGTTATTGTAACATGCTAACCCAATATCACCGCCTCCTCCACGAACTATCACCACGGCATCGAAGTGATGCGCTACTTTTCGAATACGATTTAGCTGATTGGTCAGATCACCAACTGCTTTATCGCCTTGTAATAACGAAGGAAAGAGCATGTGAAAGAATTTGTACTTCCAACTATTGCCATCTATTATGTGGGTGAAATCTTGATAACCATTGCTATTGGCAACAGATATGATTGCTAACCGCTGGGGAAGCAGGGGTAAAGACTTTTTTCGATTTAAATCGAAAATGCCTTGCTTCTTCAACGTGAGAATACTGTTCTGCTTCTCTTGTTCTAAATCACCGAGAGTATAGCTCGCATCTATTTCATGAATGGTCAATGAAATACCATATTTTGAATCGAATCCGACCGAAACATTCATGAGCACCTTAATTCCATCTTTCAGCGGTTCTTGAATGGCTTGTATGAAATTCTGATTGATTCGCTCGAAATCGTTCTTCCAAAGGTTTGCGCGCATTTCAGCAACGATTACTCCGTCTTGCTTCTCAACCAATTCCGGATAGGCATGTCCGCTCTTTGGATAAAGGTTCAGCTTGTTCATTTCAGCAACTATCCAGTAACGGCCATCGAAAGCCGACTGCACAGCTCTGTGAATGCTTTGCGTAAGTTGAAGAAGGGTAAATGTTTTTTTAGCGGCTGACATAGGGAAGTGAAATTAGGACGAAAACGCACCTTTCATTCCATTGTGGATAATTATTTCACCGTGCCAAAAAATTAATTTCACTTTGAATTTTATTGCGGAATTTTATAAAACCCTTGTCCTCGCTGAAAATAAATATTTTTTAACATAGGTCGAAGCGATTCGTTTTTTCAACAGTTAAAAACTATTTGTCCTTTCGCGCGAGAAGTCATTCTACTTTTGACATCCCGATTTGAAAAAATCACCCCGCTTTATTTTTTAAACGCTAAACTCCTTTATTTACGGGACTTCCCGCATAAACAGGAACAGCTACCGCTTTGACTTTTTTTTCCGTGCAGCAACACTGCATACCTAACAAATACTTTAGCCACGAACAGCAACAAATATGAATAAACTCATCATTCACGCCGAGAATTTCACGGTATTCAAAGAAAAACAATCCTGGGAAATTGGGAAATATAATTTTTTATTCGGCGAAGCCGCAAGCGGAAAAAGCAGTTTAATTAATCTGCTCGAACTTTTCCCAAGTAACCATCAAGAAATGAAAGTGGTGAAAGATTTCCAGTCGTTTGGTCCGTTTGCAAATTTTCAAAATATTCTTCACGACTCGAGTAAGCCCTTGAAAATTGCCTTCGAAATTTATTCCCCTTTTGGCGTTGTTAATCAAAGCTACCTGTTCAAACCTGACTCGATAAACACACAGGCGGTATTGTCCGATTTCAAAATTGAATTCAATCAAGAGCTTGTATTTCATTACGAAAATGAAGATGGTCAGCTTTATACACTTCCAACTATAAAACTCTTTGAAGCTGCTCGAAACTATATCGAGGGCATAGACAAAACCAAAACACTACCAACGGATTGCCCAATACATTCAGAATTACTCTCGGCGATTTTCCGGCTAGTTGACGACACAAGTTGCATTGGTGAAGTTGAAAGAGAATTCTTCAAAAGAACACCGACGCTTAAGATGAAAAAGAAAGAACCCAATCCTGATCCTGAATCTAATTGGTTCGAATTCTTCTTCCATTTGTTTGAAATCAATGATTTTAATGGTCTCGATGAATTTGCTGAATCACTTTCCTGGTTTGTTCGTCAAAGCTTCTCGAATATGGGTTCGTACTTCAACCGCAATATTCTAAACACCATGCGGCCGTTTAATCACTTCGTCCCTGCTGACTTCAGACTAATCGAAGTAAGATATAGGAAGTTTGACGAGGTTCCTCTTTTTTCAAACCAAGTCAGAATCTCTCAACTCTTCAAAGACTTTGGACTTCCGGAGATCATGCGATCAGATATCCTAGACAGTGAAAAAAATAATTACGGTTATTCCTATCTCTTTCAATACAGAAATAAGAAAAAAGTTCAATTCTATCAATTGAGCTCAATGGAAAAGAAAATGATTCTACTGATCACACAAATTCTAACTCACGAATTGCACCACAGAGAATTTGTTTACCACAACGACCCAGGATGGATGTATCTCGATAATATCGAGAGTTTTGTCCCGGCGAATGATATCGCGAGTTTTATTAAGAAGATAACCAAACACTTCCCGCACTACATTTTTTTCTTCGAAACTCGAAACAGCCATTTTCAAAATATAGTTAAACAAATCATTCTTGAAAAGGGGGCTAAAAAATCGGATGTCAGAATTTATCATTTCATAAAAAACCAACGAAGTAGCTCATCAAAAGTAAACAGGCATTGGATTACTAAAAAGAACGAGATCTTTCCATCACTCTCAACCAATGCCAACATATTGGTTAATTGGAAGAAAGTCATTCAACAGGAGGTTCATTTCAATTAAAAAAAACAAGGTTGTAGAACTTTTGACACCCTTGGTCAACAACACATCTTTGCGTAAATAATTAAACAACATGAATAAACAAAACGCCACCCATTACCACATTGTCTTAGACAAAAGTGGAAGCATGCAATCGCATTACAAAGAAACCCTTGAAGGGTTGAATGAGAAGCTTCATTCAATAAAAGCCATTCAAGAGCGCAACATAGATCAGCCGATCTATGTATCGCTAACACTTTTCTCAGACAGTCCTGAATTGGTATTCGAAAACCTGCCTGCAGCAGAATTACCTGTACTTACTGAAAAAGATTACGTATTAGATGGTATGACCGGATTGCTTGACGCCATAGGCACCGTGATCAACCGCATGAAGTATGCAGTTGGACGTGACCTCAAGGAGAAGAACGGAACGGTCATGATTGTTATTTTCACAGATGGTGGAGAGAACGCCTCACGCATGTTCAAATACCAAGAAATCTCTTCTTCAATTAAAGAATTAGAAGCAACCGGAAATTGGAACTTCGCTTTCATTGGAGCCGACATAGATGCTTGGGGAGCCGCGAGCAGATTGAACATGCAACAATCACGTGTGTATTCTTCAGCAAAGGCAGACATTAAAGAAACCATGCACTATGCTGCGAACGAATTGGAGCGTTCTATCCAATCAAAAAGATCTGGAAAAAATTGGGAAGGGTTTGGTGAATTATAATTATTAAATTTAGCGTCATGCGAACACGGGTTCATTTATTAAAATCAGAAGAAGTAGACAAAGCTGCTTACCACGAAATCTTGCAACAATTGCAACTGTTTTCTGGTCCGCTAGAATTTGTGTCTACAATAGATGAACCCGTGTTCGATGACGATGAAGGTATCGAATTCGACAACGAAGACGAGAATGGACGGGATAAAAAGCACCCTATTCCCCACGAAATGATTCAAGACTACGCCTCCTATTCAGATGCGAGCGAGGAAATCTGTTCTTTAGACGCTCGTTATGTTGAGGCACCACAAACACTTACTCGATTGAAATGGAATGACATCTTTGCGAGGTGTCAAACCTTCCGAAAAGCGAATGACACTTCAGAATTTGAATTCGTGATTCTCCTTACCGACAAAGGCAATGAATTCAACTGGTTTGCAGCGCCTGACCCAAAAGGAGGAAGAAATGGATTCGTTCAAACTTCAGGACTCGGATTTTACTTACCTGGATTTTCGAGAGCGAGCATCGTTTATTTAATCACTACGCATTTGCTTCGACACTACATGTTCACCGACATTTTCGAGATGTCAGAAGGCGTTCACCAAAAATCGGTGGGATGTATGAACGATTTTTGTGGAAACAAAGCTGAACTCATTTTGAAACTTCGCACGGCCGATTTGTGTTCCGACTGTGTGAAAAGATTGGAAGACAGACAAGTCGATCCTCTTCTTGCTACGCAAGCTTTTGAAATCATGGAGGCCATGCGCGGCGAAATATTATTTCGAGACCGCTATTCGCTTTTAAAGAAGCCCAGTCGCATGAGTATTACAGGTCCGAACTATAAAATTCAATTTCCCGATCTTGCCAACCTCGAATTGAAACTTGACAAGATTGAAAAAACCATCTTCTTGTTTTTCTTGAGCAAACCACAAGGTGTTAGGCTTAACATGCTGGACGAGCACAGAGAAGAACTTATTGAGCTCTATCTGAAGGTCAGTCCAACTTCGACAAGAGATACCGCATATAGGCGCATCTTTGAACGCACAGACAATAGGAACACCCAAAAAATAAGCGAGACCATTTCAAAAATCAGAAGAAAAATAAATGATTTACTTGGAGATGAAATGGGAGAACACTACATCATTGCGGGGGCGAATGGGGAAGTGAAGAAGATTGGTGTAGATCGCAACCTCATTTCTCACTTGACATCTTGAAGTTTCATTGAAATAAAATAATCTGTATTTTTAATTCATGAAATACGGATTTATTCTATTTATCATTTTCAGTGTTGGAATTACTTCATGCACCATTGAAAAGAAATTGTATTCTTCAGGCTATCACATTGAGTGGCTTCATGGAGAAAAAATTCATCAGAAAGCATCTTCCCATTTTGAAAATCACGACGTGCCAACGCCTTCTTCGCACACCTCGGAAAAGGTAGATTCAATCGAATATTCCGAAGAAAAAGGCACTTTAATCAGCCCCGAGATTTCAGCTCCTTTAGACACTGTAACACCTGAAAATCCGTCAAAAACAGAAGAAGAGTATTTATCTCCGAACACTCACTCAAACGAAATTAAAAACTCGTACGACCCAGAGAATATTATTCTAACACAAAAAGATCAAGCCAGACTCGACCGATTAACCCAATGGTTAATTACTTCGGCGATTCTGTCAATTCTTCCGTTTTACTTTTTATATGTGCCTATATTTTTAATCAACTTGCTAACTATAAGAAAAATAAGAAGATTAGCAGAATTTAGTCCTTATAAAACATACTATCTAAATAAAATAATACAATACTGGCGCATCATCATATGGCCTTTGTATTTGTTGGCAATATTAATTGTCATCCTTCTCATTTTATTGGCTCTTTATGGCTACTAACATCAGGAGCTAAGAAGCCAACATCACCAACCCCACCAACAACAAAAACGAAATCAAATTCACAACAATTCCAATGGTGAACATGTCTTTGGCCTTTACCCAGCATGTTAATTTAGAACTTTATTTATCAATTGAGACCATTTCAAAAACCAGTAGAAAAAAATGACCTACTTGAAAAAAAAATGGGGGAACATTACATCAATATGGCGGCGAATGCGGAGTTAAAGAAATTGTTGCAGAGAGAGGTTTGGTGAGTTTTGCCGAAAACACCACCTATCGCCACACTCTGACTGAAGGAGCAAACTAGAAATCTATCTTAAACTTAAAACATGAAGTCAGAAATGGGCTCGTGTTTATCTTCTACCCGACTTTGAATATCCAAAATCTATCTGATACATAAAGTTAATTACAAAATCACTTTTACCATATTCAGGAATTCGAGTTTCACCCATGTTCCAAAAGGAAGATTTCAAATTATATTCCACTGCAAAAACAACTCGAGATGAACTCTTATCATCTGAAACGACAGGCACTGAAAACAACCCTCCTATAGACCTCTGATTAAAACGAAGTAAGTTGACTTCATTCGTAATTAAATTGGGATTCATGCTTACAGAGGGAATAAATAACGTGTTGTTAAAATAGTAATTTCGAGTACCCCAATTAAAATAACAACCCACTTGAGGGTTCTTATGATGTGAATCTCCTATCAAGAAGTTCAATCCTAAATTAAATTTTGAACCCGCCATAGCAACTTTGTTCACGCCTCCGCTTTTCGTAATCCCATACCCCAAAACTAGACCTACTTTATTTAGAAACAACTTGAAAGTTGATCCATAACGAAACTGCGAATTATTCGGCTCCTGGGCGTCATTTACAATATAGTCGTTAATTTTCATAGGCGACATATCCATTTCAACTCCAAGGTTCAAACCCCCTTGGGCATATATTCCCAGGCTGTTTGATTTTCCACGATTCGATTGAGCCATTCCGCAAAAATTGCAGCTGAATAGAAGAAGCCATGCTATTAATACTTTTTTCATTGTACGTCTTATCTAATTAATAATACTGTGCCTTTATACTCTCTTGCTCCATCGGTTAGGGTTTCGATGATAATCTGCCAAGCATATTGATCTGTCTGACATAAATAACTACCGTTGCTCAATTCGAATGCTCCATTAGTAGCATTGTAATGGAAGTTGTTTCTCAAGTTTCTTACGTTGACAGTCCCGTTCCAACCTTCATAAAAATCTTCCGTAAAGAATACTGCATTTCCCCATCTATCAAATACCTGGAAAGTGTAGTTCACAATTTTATCTTTTCCTCGAATAACAGGCAAGAATACTTCGTTCAAATTATTTTGATCTGGAGTAAATGCATTCGGAACATAAACGTTTAATGGATCTTCTATTCTCACAACTTGGTTCACGGAAGTCTGACATCCAACATTATCCGTTGCGATTAATTCGACGTTAAACGTTCCCACATATTCATAGTAATGCTGTGTATATGCACCATAACCCCAATAATTATCTCCGAAATTCCAATTGTAATCAAGCGATAAATCGGGCAGATCTACGTTATAATTGAATGTTGAATTGTACTCATTGTCAACTTCTGGAGTAACAGTAAAGAAAACATTATTGATGTCTGGCAACTCGCCAAATGTAAAGGCACTCGGAACAGTTTCTACAACCGAACAGCCGTTCGCTGAATACACTGTAAGCGTTACATCGTAGGTGCCTGGATTCTGATAAATATGAACTGGATTTTGAACAAAGGAACTTAAGCCATCGCCAAAATTCCACTCATATCCAGTAATAGCCACTGCACTTTGTGATTCATCTGTAAACTGAACGGAAACTGGCACACATGGTCCATCCTGATTGAATGAAAACACCGGATCTGGTCCTTGCAACACGTTGATTGTTTCCGTATGGGAATCCTGACAACCGAACGAATTCGATACTGTTTGCACCATGATATAATTTCCAGGCGCTGTCAGACCTAAATTCGGTTCAGGAATATTTTGATTTGCAGGTAACGGATTTCCATTTAATACCCAAGAATAAGATTCTGCACCACTGCTTAAATCTGTAATTGTTACTTGTTCTTGATCACAAAGAATTGCAGCAGGGAATTGGAAATTTGCGGCCGGTGTCGGGTTAATCGTAATGGTTTCATAGGCCGTGCTTTCACAAACCAAAGAACCTTGCTGCAAATAAGCCGTTAACTCAATGGTGCAATTTAAAATATCTGTTGTTGAAGGATTAACAAAATCATAGGTTAATACAGGTTGATTGCTTGAAATTCCATCACAGAAAGTCCATGAATAGGTATTTCCACCATTAGCCCCGAGGTTAACAGACAAGGGTGAACAACCAATTGTTGTACCCACTGAAATCAATGCTTGCGGGTTCAAGGCCACGAACGAAAGTTCATCCTCAAACTTACATCCATTGCCATCTGTCACTTCAAATTCTAAAATACCATTGTAATCAGAAGGAACATCCCACGAATTCGTAGTACTCTGAATAAGTGGATTTCCTTGGTACGTCCATTCCATAGTAATTGGATTCACTCCATTAGCATAGACACCGTTGACTTGCAATGTACCTTGACCATCTGAACAAACGGCAACATCGGGTCCAGCATATACAATTAAGTTATTCGTATCGAAAACATTCACTTGATAGGTGTCGGTTCCAACACAACCCTGATTATCTGTAACCGTTGCCTCGTAAACAACAGTCTCAGTAGGATTAATGGTAAATGTATTTCCAATTCCAGACTCCAAACCATTCAATGCTTCCCATGATATTACCCAGGGCCATTGACCTTGCGTAACGTTTGAAATCAATTGAGCCTCTTCCTCATAACATAAAATATCGGTAGCTGGTGGTCCAGTGATTGAAATTATCGGCTGTGGCCAAATAAATACGGCTGCGTCATCAGTTGACAAACAACCTGTGAACTGATCAGTTACAACAACAGAATAATTCAGTTGAGTAAGCACATTGCCGTTGTTCACTTGCGGTAAAATCTCAAGAGCACCGCCGATGATAGTGCCAACAGTATTATTATTCGGAGACCATTGATAAGCGTATTGAGTACCTGCTGGTGGAACAGCCGTTAAGAATCCGGCTTCACCAGAACACAGATACTCATCGGCGAGGGTAAATACTGGATTTGGATTTACAGTTATTCCTTCCGATGAATTGCTTTCACATCCATTAAAATCAATCACATTGTAAGTGTATGAATTAGTCAACACGGGGTTAACCGTTGCAGCATTCGAAGCACTTACAACAGCGCCCGTAGCGTCGTTAATCCATTGGACTGTATAGGGTGACTGTCCAGTTCCAGGCACTACAGAACCTTGCAATTGAACCGGATCGTTGGCACATATAGAATTGTCAGATACACTTGTAATTAGCTCTGGCACCTCCAAAATATTAATACCATATGTACCAGAAGATGTACAGCCCATTTGATCGGTCGCAGAAATTGTAAACACCGTATTTTCAGTTAAGTTAACAGCATAACACTGAGAATTGCTTAGGACATTATTTCCAATCGACCACTGATAGTCCAAGTTACCTGTTCCACAAGTTGAATAAACACAAAGTGTCTCATTCGTGTTACCACAAAACGTTTCTTGGTTATCTGTAACCTGTGGGGTTGGATAAACCGTAACCAATACTACCTCATTCGTTACACAACCGTTGTTGTTGATAGCAACGTCATATTGGAATGTTTGAGAATTACATAACCCTCCAAGATCTGGTTCAACGGAAATAATACTTTGATTGGCAACTCCCACTATTCCATTTCCTGTCCAAGTTACTTGAGAGTTGGATGGATTTGGAAGCACTGCCAATGTAGCTACTTGACCATCACAAACATTAATGCTTGGGTTCGGAATATTAGCCAAAGGAGTAACTCCTGTTTGTATGGTAATAGTTTCAGAGTCTGAACACCCGTTCATGTCTGTAACTGTTAAATAAATAGTTTCTGTCGAACCCGTTCCTACAAAATTGTATTGAGGTAAGTTTCCTAGAACTGGATTATTCACACTTCCAATACTCCAAGCATATTGCGAAACAGGCATATTGCTTTGTTCCGAACCAAACAATGGCGCAACACTTCCAGAACATAAAGGCAAGACAAAATTCGGCTGTATGACAGCAATCGGTTCTTCATGCAATGAAATAACTACCTCATCCACTCCGACACAACCATTCGCATCAGTAGTACTTAGCTGATAGGTTGTTCCATTTTGAATCAATGGTTGAACTGTAATACTATTCAAAACAACATTGTTATCTAAATCAGTCCATACGTTTGTATAAGGCTGCGTTCCTCCGAATACAAATTCAGTAAGTTGAACAGTTGTGCCCGGACAAACCACATCATCGTTACCAGCAATTGGAACAGGTGCTAAATATGTATCAACGGTAATCGTTTCTGAATCCACACAACCATTCGCATCTGTAGCGGTGACGATATAATCTGCCGGTAAAAACGGTGAAGCTGAGAAAAACTGCAGATTACTTATTGCTCCAGTGCTTAAATCCTGCCAAGCATAAGTGTATGGCTGAGCTCCCGTGCTTTGTTGAACATTTCCTTGAAGCCAAACCTGGCCACCCGGACATACGATCGGATTAAGCCCTTGACTGGACGTTGCTATTGCAACTGGATTTTCGTACACCTCGAAATTCGTGGTAATTGTGTTTGTACAACCATTGATAGACGTTAAATCCAATTGCGTTTGATAAAGACCTGGTACAACCCCAGAGTTGTAGTTGAATGAACTCACATTATTCAAATTCTCCATGAACATATCATTCGCAACACCGAGAACATTTCCACTTACATCAACTTGATTTATCGTCCATGTATAATCTTGAATGTAAGGATCATTGACATCTGCTTCAACAAGAACATTCTGATTTGGACACAATCCTAAGTCGCTCATCAACACGTTTCCATCTGGAGTCGGATAAACAACAATTTGAAGCGAAACATGATCATCGGCACAACCGTTCGTTGCCGAGAATTCAACATTGTAAATTTGCGAAGGATAGCTAGTCGCATTGAAAATATGAATGGCATCTTCTGTACCTGCCACTGCCCCATCCCCGAAATCATAGCTAAACTCAGTTGCTCCCACACCTAACCCATCGAATGAAACAACCAACGGTGAACAACCCGAAACAACATTTGCAGTAACAAATGCATTAATAACATCTGGCAGAACCGTCACCGTTTGAGTTGTTGAAACAGTGCCGCATTCATTCGTCGCAGTAAGGGTTATGGTATAAACTGTTACATCATCTACAAGAGCATAGATATAACCCTGCGGATTTGTAATAGGTGAAGTCGCATCAATAGTTATTATCGGACTTCCATCTCCCATGTCCCAAGTATACACATCTGGTAAACCTAGAGAAGTATTATTGAAATCTAGCGGGAACGGATAACAAACAACATCCTGCGAAAGTGTGAATGCCGGTATTGGAATAGGATTAACGATTATCTCCTGCGAATAAAACTGAGTGCCACAAATATTCTCAACTGTCAAGGTTGGAACGTAAGTAATAACATCGGGGCCTGGCTGATATGTATAAACGCCTGGCTCTGCCACATTCGAGGTGTTCGGAACTAAATCATTTGAAGAGAACTCCCATGCATAGGTAACATACAAACCAGTTGAGGTATTATCAAATGTAACATCCAATGGTCCGCAACCACTTGGGTTATATGCCGTGGTGAAAGAAGAAGTCGGCGGGGCAATCACCTCTACATCGAGATAGATTGTATCATCGCATCCAAATAAATTCTCTACCGCCAAACTAATCTGGTGCATTCCCAATCCCGTTGGAACAATACTCGGAGTTTGGCTTGTTGAAACCAATTGCCCATCATAATACCATTCATACAAATCAGCACCTGTAGATAAGTTTGAAATTGAAATTGGTGTGTTAATACATGTCACATTCAACAAACTCGAAACCACCTGGAAGTTCGCGACAGGTGTTGGATGAACGGTAACCGTGGTGTTATCTGTTGAAAAACATCCATGACTGTCTTCTATTTGGAAGACATAAGTGGTGGTATTGTCTGTATCTACAAATAGACTAGTTGTATTGTTTATTGAAAGGGCATTTCCTTGAACAAACCAGTCATACTGATAAGGTGCCAAACCTAAAGAACCCGCGCCTGTCAATGTTGTGTTTTGGTCCGAGCAAATGGTTACATCTGGTGAAGCTGATGCTATTGGTTGCTCCCACGTACTAACCACCACACTATCCGCAGCTTCACAACCATTCGCATCCACAACCGCAAAATCATAGGTGGTTGAATTTAATGGTGCTACATTTAATGTCAACGGATTGGTTGAATTCGATGTTTGAAGTAGCGCTCCCCCTTGCAACCATGTCACACTATATGGTCCTACTCCACCAGCGGCCAATCCGGTTATGTCAATTGGAATTCCCGGGCATATGGTCGAATCAGGAGTAAGCGTTGCTGTGGGCAATGCGTTCACCGTAATTTGCATTTCATCCATGAACGTGCAACCTCCTACAATTCCTGCAGTATTGACGGTAAAGGCATACGTTAAGTTATAGACCCCGGGGCCATTAGGGATAAACTGATTGTTCGTTACATTGTTTCCAGTCCAGATACCACCAGCAGGAATTCCAGCTAGTTGAATAATTGGACTTTGATCACACACTTCAAAATCTAATCCCGCATCCACAACAATATCTGTTACACTAACTGTAAGCTGAGCTGTTCCTGAACAACCTGGATAAGGATCAGTTCCTGTTACGGTATAGGTAATGCTTGTTGCAGGAGTTGAAGTTACTGGATTACCTGTTATCTGATTTAATCCTGTGCTTGGTGACCATGAATAATTGGTTGCACCAGCTGCTGATAAAACGGCTGAATTTCCAGCACAAATATTAACATCGCTTACGACTAAAACAGGGTCGGGCTGAACAGTAACGGTTAGGTCACTTGTTGAAGTACAACCATTCGAATCCGTAATCTGTACGGCATATGGTTGCGTCACAATAGGACTCGCTTGAACGTTTTGACCTATAGTATAATTTAATCCTGAATTAGCTGGAGTCCACAAATAAGTATAACCTGTTCCACTGCCTGCTGAAGGAATTGCGTTTATTGGCAACATTCCACCAGGGCAAATGATTCCTCCTTGTACAGTAGCTATTGGAGTATCATACACAACAACCTGCTCGCTGTCTGTGGTGACACCACAAATATTTGTCACTGCGAGTTGCAAGGTATAAGTATTATCCGTTCCAAATTCTATGGTTGGATATGCACTCGAATCAAGTGTTCCATTTAAAAACTGAACAGAGGTCGATGCTGGTGAAATAGTCCATGCGTAATTCGTTACTTGGGATAAATTATTATCCAGGGCATAGGATGGTATCTGAACCACATAAGGCTCACAATGCGGAGGGACAACAGTTAAGTTCAAATCTGGCACATCCAGAATTGTCAAGTTCATGACATCTGTGCTAGTTCCACACTCATTTTGAACAAATACACTCAAATTAAAATTACCCGAATTCACAAAACTGAAATCAGCATCATTTGTATTAAGAGCACCATTCACCAAATTCCAATCTGAAACTTGACCTCCTGTTAAACTCCAAGTATATGTATCGATAACCCCACCCCCATTATCAAATACTGGATTTTCATTCAGTACAAATCCTGCCAAACATTGTGTAAGAGCATCGGTTGATAGAGTAACTACCGGCGCGGCTACCGCATGGACTTCACCTGCGTCTGTAGACAATCCACAAGCATTAACTGCAGTAAGGGCGTAGTCATAATCAACATTTCCCGCAGTTCCCAAGTTGAAAATTGCATTCAAGTCTGTCGAAGTCATTGACCCAGGATTTACAATCCATGAATAAGATGTAATTGTGCTGTTATTAGCATTTATTAATGGAGCAGGATCAAAAGGATCACTGGTACACAATTGAAGATCGGGAACACTAATACTTGGAACACCTTGTGCCGTTAACGTAACGTTATCCGAGGTGGCACCACATATATTCTGTGCTGTTAATTGAAGGTTATAAATTCCAGGAGCTGTCGTGAGAAACGACGGATTGAGCATAGTGGAATTCGAATTTGCAGCATAACTCCAACCTGTTGAAGGACCTGAAGTCACGGACCAGTTCAAACCATTGGATAAAATTGCACTTCCACCATCTTGAATCTGAACCTGAGGAGTTGATGTGAACGGTACACAATTCACTGCCAAAGGTGCAATGGTAATCGTTGGAGTTGTAATAATATTTATTGTCTGAGATTGTTCGGTAGTATCACAACTATTTATAGCTGCACATTTTACTATATAGCTTCCCTGCTGATTAAAGGTAATATTCGGATTCGAAGAGTTCGGGTTCTGAATCACGACTCCTGCGCTTGGCGTAACTACCCAAGCGTATGATTGAATAGTTGAACCGGCATTGTTAAATGTGAATCCTGGGGTATAAGTATAAGGCAAACAATGCGGAGTTGTATTTACAGGAGCAGCTATGATTGGAGCACCAAAGACTTGAACATTCGCTAAACCCGTTCCTGTTCCGCAACCATTAACAGCAGACAATGTAACAGGATATGAACCATGAGAAGTAAATACGAATTCCGCAGTCGTGTCGGCAGCATTTCCTGATAAATAATTCCATCCCGTGGTATTAGGAATAGAGTATGTTGTTGACGTTACAGGGGAGTTATTTGGAATAATAGATGGTATTGGCGCGTAGTTTTGATCAACACAACCCGTTGGCGGTGTTGACATGGTGATACTCGGAATACCACTCGTCATTACAGGAATAGACAAAGCCTGAGTTCCACAACTATTAATTACCGTTAAGGTTAAATTGTAATTACCAACCGCGTTCAATGTGACAGAAGGAGTCGCTGTATTTGCATTTGAAATCAACGACGTTCCAGAAACACCGCCCGAAACACTCCATGTATAGGATGTAATTGGACTACCATAATCGACAACGGTCGCTTGCGGCTGAACGGTATAAGGCACACAATTTAAATTAGTCAATGGAGCAATGGACAACGAAGGCGATTGGCCTACAGCAATAATATTCGGCAATGAAGTAGTAGCTCCGCATTGATTGGTCGCAGTTAATGTCGCTGTATACTGACCGTAGTTATTGAATGTGAAATCCGTGTTTAAATCTGTTAATGGCCCCGTTGCAATAAAATCAGTACCTGAATTCCCTCCTTGAATATTCCATTGATATTGAGAAATTGTTCCTCCACCATTGCCAATTACCATGTTCGGAGCCGCACCCAAACTATTGGGATTGTATGGATATTGCTCACAACCTGTAACGTTTGATAAGGAAACCGAAGGCGAAGTCATCACGACAACCGGTAAAGTGGTAAACTGATTACCACAAGTACTGTTAACTGTCAGAACAACATTGTACGTTCCTGCTTGTGCAAAAGAATACTGTGGTGCGGTAGCTTGATCGGAAGCCCCGGTTAGTCCTATGCTCGTGCTGTTTGTTGGAGTATATGTCCAACTGTAAGAAGTAATGGTTGCCCCGTTGGAAGCAACATTAGCAGTGGGTGTGAATACAAAAGGACTTCCCGCATTCGCGCAAATTGCAGCCTGCTGAATCGGGGACAATTGAAGAGTCGGCGCACCATTGACAACAATTGTGGTTGAGGCAGTTTCTACCCCACAACTATTTCCTACAGTAAGGTTGACTATGTATGTATTCGGAATGCTAAAAGTAACGCTGGTATTCGATGCGTTCGGAGAACCCGTGAATGTGTATCCAACAGGATTGTTAGTCGGAGAAACACTCCACAAATAACTCGTTACTGGACTGTTGTTTCCATTTACACTGGAAGCTCCAAGTGGAACAGCCAAAGGAGCACAACCTGCGCTTAAAGCCGGCAGCGTTACTGTCGGTCTTCCTTTCACGGTAACAGTGGTGGTGTACACTACACTCGATGCACAGGCGTTTGACATGGTTAAACTCAATGTGTAAATTCCAGGAGTGAAGAACGTAAACTGAGGATCTGAAGTTGCTACATCTCCACTTAGAAAGTCCCATGTATTCAAACCACTCGGAACGGCTGTTCCCGAAGCATTGGTTACCGACCAGTTAAAAGTTGTTGGCAATCCATAGGTGGTATAAACAGGACTCGGATTATAATTGAAAGGAGCACAACCCGTGTTTGTGGTAGCTAAGCTTACCTCTGGTGCGCCATAAACGGTGATAACCTGTGTCTGAGAGAAGGCAGGACAACCAATGGCATTTTGAGCATTAAAATTAACACTATATGTTCCCGGTTGATTAAATGTAAATCCAGCACTTGGACTAGACAACGAACCAATAACAGACACTCCTGCGCTCGGAGTAACGCTCCACGTAGTGGAGCTTATTGGAGAACCTCCATTTCCGTTCGGCGAATTCAACGTTGCTCCTCCTGTGTAATTGACAGGTGCGCAATTAGAAGCAGGCACTGCCGGCAAGGTATATTGCGGAGAACCGTAAGTAGTAATGACTTGATTTATTGTGCTTGTGCCGCAAGCATTCGTTGCAGTTAACCCAATTGTATTATTCGGTCCGATATTTGAAATTGAGAATGTGGCATTCTGTGAATTTGCCTGTCCATTTAATGTAACGTTCGTCGAATTGAATGTCCATGCATAGTTCGTAACCTGCAATTGGTTGGCAGCAAATACAGGTGACGGGTTGTATAAAAACGCACCACCTGTGGCAACACATGTGTTTGTTGGAGGTGCAGCCAATGTAAAAGAAGGAGTTCCATTGACAGTAACTACAGTTGTTGATACTACAGGATTATTTGTACAGTTGTGAGATACAGAATAAACAACAGTATAGGTACCTGGCAGCAGGAACGTCACGTCGATGGCGCCGCTGTTCAAGGCACCACTGTTAATCTGCCAACCGGTTGCTGGTGTAATGGTATAACTGGGTTGTCCAACTATTGAAGAACCATTGGTTGTAACAGTTGCGCTAAATCCTTGACTCACCTCTGTGCACAAATACAAAGTTGAAGGCAAATTCGCAATGACTGGCAACTGATTTGCTCCAATTTGAGTTGTAGCCGTAGTAGTGCCACAAACGTTCGAAGCGGTGTAGGTTATAGCATAATTTCCTGCTTGAGTCACATCGAAACTCGCGTTCTGACTGGTTGAACTCGTAGGGGTTAAAAAAGGCAAGCTTGGTGCGCTATTCCATGTATATCCCGTAATTGTTGATCCATTGGCACCCACTGTTGGTGTAAAGGCTGCAGTAAATCCACTTCCTAAATCAAGACAATCATTTATTGCGCTCAGGCCTGAAATGATTGGTGGACCTGCCACAGAAACTGTTTCAATATCAAAGTGTGAACCGCACTGATTGGATGCAGTAAGCTTAATATTGAATGTTCCCGGAGTTAAAAATGTAATTGTTGGGGCGCCAGAATTTGCGCCAGTAATGGTGTAATTCAATCCAGCTGCACCTGGAGAAACCTGCCACTGTAATCCATTCGTAGAGCTAATTGTTCCATTTCCGTTTAATACAGAAACTTGAGAAAGTGTTGGCGTGAATGGAGCTCCTATACATAATGTATTCGTTGGAAAATTAGTTAATGTAACAGTTGGCAGAGTTGTTACATTCAATTCTTCGTAATCTTCAATATCACTTCCACATTGATTAGATGCAGTAACCGAAATTTGATAAGCACCCGATTGAGTGAAAGAAAAAGTTGGCTGCATCGCTGTTGAATCTCCTGAAGAATAGGTAAATCCTGTATTCGGAACAACAGACCAAGAGTAATCTGTAGGAGCACTTGTATTTGGAACCAGGTTTACCCCTGTGGTTACCAACAAAGGCGTGCAATTGGAAGAATTATTTACAATAAGGTTGGCAAGTGAAATATTAGGATCACTCTGAACAGAAATAGGCTGACTCACTGTTGACGAACCACATTCATTCATTGCACTCAATTGAACAGTATATTGTCCGTAATTATTGAAGGTGAAGGTAGTATTCGGAGAGTTTAAACCTCCATTGGCAGAATAACCAGTTGAATTTCCAATAACAGTCCAGTTCAAACTGTTGCCTATGTTTCCACCGCCATTGAAAATAAGAGGGGTCGGATTATAAACCAACGGATCACAGCCTGAGACATTCGTATTTGACAAGGTTAAAGCCGGAGGAGAAATAACAACAAAATTAACAGAGTCAGAAGAAGGTCCACAGGCATTGGTTGCTTGCAATTGAACTTGATAAGTTCCCGCTGTGTTGAATTGTACATTCGCGCTTGGTGAATTTGAACTTCCACTTAGGTATGTAAAACTTGGATTTACTCCCGAAATTTGCGAGATTGTCCATTGGTAATCTGTAATGAATTCACCGCCGTTATCTACTGCTCCGTTATTACCCGTTGCACTTGCACCGTATGTGTAGGTTCCAGAACAATGTACCATTGAGGAAGGCTCTGGTAAGGTCACAACTGGTGGTGTACTAACGACAAGATTACTCGAGTATGTGCTCGAACCGCAGGTGTTGGCTGCTGTTAAACTTAAAGAATAACTTCCAGCTTCAGAAAAATTAAAGGTAGAGGTTGATAGGTTTGCATCTCCTGTAGCGTAAATAAAGCCCGTGTTTGGCAATACACTCCAAGTTATGTTTCCAGCCCCTGCTCCAGTTATTGATTCTATCGGATTTACAATATCACTTGAACAAATTGTGGCATCCGTCAATGTGAAATTTACAACAGGGGCTGAATTTACAACAAACGTCGTTGAATGAACCGCCGGTGGTGAACAAGCATTCTGAACGGTTAACTGCACTTCATAACTGCCTGCAGTTGTAAATACAATCAATGGGTTGGAAGATGACGCATTTCCAGTTTGATAATAATAATTGACACCCGGTTGAATAACTGCTCCACCCAATTTAACGACCCACGCATAACTAGATACAACACCACCACCGTTGTTCAAATTATAAGTCGGCGTGTAAGTAAATGGGGCACAGGTCGGCACAGCACTATTCAAGCTTAGTGTAGGTGCCGAAATTACATTTGCTGTAATGGCATCGCTACCAATTCCGCAATCATTTTCACCGACTAAGGTGAGCGTGTAACTCCCAGAAGCAAGCGCATTAAAGGTGGTTTGAGGACTGTCTATTGCGCCGTTTGGAGTGATTAAGGTATTTAAATTAGGATTGATCGACCATAAATAATCAGTAGGAATTCCTCCGTTATCAAATAACGCATTTGGATTAAGTAATACAGATGGTGAGGAGAAACAGAGATCGCTGATGTCAGTTAATATTACAGAAGGGGCCTCTTGAATGGCAACCTGCATATTTTGCGTAATTGGACCGCAAGAAGTATTTAATGCCAAGGTTACCGTGTATTGTCCATGTTCGGTAAAATTGAAAGTACCGGTTGAACTGTTTAAACCAGTACCCACCCATCCTGTTGAAGGATTCACCGACCATTGATAGCTGTTAATGGCTCCGCCATTCAAGACCGTTGTGGCAGGAAAAACAATACTACCTGCGCACATTGTTGTATCATCTGGCAATGTTAATCCAATGGCAGAACTTACAACTACTTGTAATATATCATCATCAAAACCACAAGCATTGTTTATGGTTAATCCGATGTTGTATGACCCCTGATTTGCAAACTGCAATCCAAGGGTGGAACCGCTGATATTTCCATTGGTTATAGTTACCCCTGAAGTTGGTAAACTCCATGTATAAGAAGTAATAGGTGCACCTTGGTTTTGAATCGAAGCCGAGTTGCCCGGGAATGCCAAGTTTAAGGTTGCGCATCCAGCAATATCAGGACCCAATTCTAAAATTGGATCGTCGTGAATAGTTATTGGCGCAAGATCAGAAAACTGTCCGCATGAATTGGTGATTTCAACCTTTATTTGATAATTGCCAGCTTGCAAAAATGTTAGATTGAAATTATCAGAATTTAACGTAACTCCATTTCCTAGAGCATACCCCGTAGTTACTGGAGAATTATTCATATCCAAAACACTCCACTCATAACCCGTAACCGGATTTCCTTGAGATTGAACAATTAAATTCGGGGTAAAGAGAACGTCGGCACAAATCGTTGCTGGCAAGTTGGCAATATCAACCAACGGCGAAGCGAAAACAGTAAAGCTCTCTTGATCTGTTCCCGTTCCGCACTGATTGGTTGCAGAATATTGTAATGTGTAATTTCCAGGTTGAGAGAAATTGAAAATGGCGTTGTTGTCTGTCAGCGCATTCGGTGTATTCCATCCTGACGTCTGGAGCATGGACCATGTTTGAGAAGATATCGTCCCTGCACCCGCAGAAACTGTAACTGTTGGATCTAGATTGAAAGGTGCACAAGCATCGTTTATCTCGGCAATAGTTATTGCAGGAAGAGTTGCTGAAATAACATTCGCTACCGTATTTCCCGTTCCGCAGGCATTTGTAGCACTGAAGGTAACTTGATAGGTATTTGGCAACGACAAATTAATGGTCGGATTCAATATCGTGCTTGCCGAAGTAAATGAAAATCCACTGTTCGGGAAAACACTCCATTGATAACTGTTTATGTTAACACCTCCTGAAGAAAGTATTACAGGATTTGGTTGATAATTCGTATTCGGAGGATTACAAACCACTGCATCCGGAAGATCGAGTATTGGAACCGAATGAACTTCGAATAAGGTCTGATCGGTATGGGGGCCACAACCATTTGTAGCTGTCAAACTAATCGTGTAATCTCCAGCAGTTAAAAACTGAAACGATGGATTCGCAGCCGTTAATGTTCCTGAAGAAATTTGCCAATCTGTTCCTTGAATACCCGGAGAGATAGCCCATTGGTATGAAGTTATTGGTGAACTATTCGTAACAATGTTCGGTGAACCCGAAGTTCCAGGATAGACAACAGGTGCGCAGGCAGGAGCATGACTCTGCAGCTGAACCACAGGTAAACCTTTAACATTAATTACTCGAGATGCTGTATCACTTCCACAACCATTAACAACAGTATATAGAACATTATACTGACCAGGTTGAGTAAAGGAAAAAGAGCAGTAGGTACTGTTCAAAGCTCCAGAAGCAACACTCCATCCGGTCGCTGGAGTCACCTGCCACAAGTAAGATGTGATTATTCCACCACCATTGGTTACAACAGGAGCCGGATCATAGGTATAAGGAGCACATCCACCGACAGTGCTAGCAATTGTTGCTGTAGGTGCAACAGATACTTGAATGGTCTGTGGAAGAGAAGTCTTAGGTCCGCAGTTACTCGTAACCGTTAAACTTATTGAATAAATTCCCTGAGCGGAAAAAGTAATCTGAGGAGACACTGTGGTCAGACCTGTGGCTGTCCAACCGGTTACTGGCGTAATCTGCCAAGCGTAACCTGTAATGTTCGCTCCATTGTTTGCTATAACAGCAGTTGGGGAAACTACACTCGGCGCGCAGACTGCTGTCAATGGGTTAATGCTTATTGAAGGCTCACCAGTAATTACAACGCTCACGCTGGTTGTAGTTGCAGGTGCACAAGCGTTTTGAGCTGTTAGCGCAACGTTATACGTACCCGGCTGATTGAATTGGAACGTTGTATTCAATGCGTTCAATGCTCCCGAAGGACTAAAGCCGTTTGCAGGAGTTCCAACGGCTGGCGTTACCACCCAGGCATAAGAAGTAACCGGAGATCCGTTTGTGCTTATTGTGGGTGAAGGATTGTACACATAAGGAGTGCACGTGGGAACTGGCGGTGCGAGCGTTACAGTTGGACTTCCATTTATGGTTTGAATAATACTATCCGTAGTCGAACCACACGCATTCGAAGCAGTTAATGCAATAGTATATACGCCACTTTGGGTGAAGTTAAACGTTGGATTTGGCGAAACTGAACTTAAGCTTCCTGAGGCCAATACCCAACCGGTGCTAGGACTTACACTCCATGAGGTACCTGTTAAATTGGAGTTGCTTGCATTTATCGTAACCGCTGCTGGAGTAAAAGAAAATGGTGCGCAATGCGTAGCATTTGGATCAGACAATGTGAATTGTGGGGTGCCAGATGTTAGGATGGTGATTGTATCACTCGCATTTCCACAACTATTGACAACAGAATGTATAACAGTATATGAACCTGGAAGTAAAAAATTAATTACAGGATTTGCAGAGGTTAAGCTTCCTGAAGTAATTGACCAGTTAACTCCTTGCACGCCCGGTGTGATGGTCCAAGAATAACTGCTAATTGTTCCTCCACCGTTGTTCACTAAAGGCAATGGAGCGTATGTATAGGGAATACAAGACGGTGGAACTGATGCCAATGTAACCGTTGGCGGCACAATAGCTGAAATATTTTGTGTTGCAGATGTGCTACCACATGTATTTGTTGCCGTTAGAGTGAGAGCATAAGTCCCGCCAGCTGTAATTGAAACGTTGGTATTTGGCGAAAGGCTATTGGGTAAAATACTAAACGAAACGTTTTGAGATGGTATGGAAGTCCATGCATAATTCGTAACAGGTGCAGTCGATCCTGTTGTTACAATGGGCACTATACTGGTGGTGTAAACGCCATTAACAATACATCCAGATGTTAATGCCGGAATTGTGACTAGAGGTGGTTGATTAATTATGATTGCAATCTGATCAAACTGACTTCCACATGAATTGGAAACCGTTAATGTTAGCACATAATTTCCTGCTTGGGTGAAATTGAATCCTGGAGATAAACTCGTTAGAGTTCCACTGGTTAAAGTATAGCCTGAATTCGGACTGACACTCCACAAATAGTTCGGTGTTGATCCTCCTGTGTTTACAACTGGAGAATTTGCGCCAGAGAATGCATATACGTATGGCGCACAACCCGAAGCATCTGTTCCAAGAGCGACAGAAGGAGGTGTATTCACAGTAATCTGCTGCGAAGTGGTTGCTTGTCCGCAGGCGTTTATAACAGTTAATGAAACAGTATAAGTTCCTGATACAGTAAACTGGAATGCTGCCTGTGGTCCACTCAACGAACCTGAGGTTACTGTATACCCGCTGTTTGGAGTCACCAACCACTGATAAGAAGTTATGGCGCTACCTCCATTGTTTATTGTTGCCGTTGGGTTGTATGAGACAGGAGCACAAATTTGAGTATTGTTCGGGGCGCTTAAAGTAACCGTTGGTGCACTTTGAATGACCACGACATCTGTGGCTATATCTGTTCCGCATTGATTCGTTACTGAAGCCTGAAGCGTATATGATCCCGCTTGTGTGAAGTTAAATTGTGGCTGTGCAGATGTTGCACTGGTTGAGTTGAGATACGTATATGCCGTTCCTGGTAATACTGCTGTGGCGTTTTGCAAAACAGTCCACTGATAGGTTAATCCTGTTCCACCTCCGTTATCTACAACAACAACAGGACTTAAGTTTAGTGGAGAACAACCATCCGGAGCAGTGAAAGTTACATCAGGTGGGGTCGAGACTACCACAGTGGTCTCTGCTGTAGCATTTCCGCATGAATTGGCAACGGTTAAATGGACAACGTAAGAACCCGCGGTGCTAAAACTAAAGTTGGGTTGAGGCGATGTTAATGTACCTTGTGTTAAACTCCATCCTGTACCAGCAGGAATAGCCGTTCCTTGAACATTGGTAACGCTCCACAAATAAGAAGTTATTGGACTACCATTGGTTCCAATTGTTGCCGCTCCATTGTATGTCAATGGTGAACAACTTGCAGCAATAGGATCCAAAGTCAACGTCGGTGGACCCTTTACAATGATTTGTTGAGGTTGAGTAATGGTGCCACATGACGTAACCACGTTTAACGAAACGGTATATGTTCCCGGAGTGGTAAATTGAATTTGAGGATTCGGACTAGCCAATGTTCCTAGAACCAAATTATAACCTGAATTCGGAGTAATTGACCAAGTTGAAGATTGAACGGTAGCTCCATTATTTGAAATAATAGCATCTCCCCCGTTGTAGGTTACAGGTGAACATCCTGTTGGAACGGCAGGCATTGTGATCGCTGGTGGAGATTGAACCGTAATCGGAGTGTTCGCAACAGCTGACCCGCATTGATTCGTAACCGTTAACCTTACAATATAACTTCCAGCCTGTGCAAAACTAATTGTTGGTGTTGGGCTGTTCACTCCACCAGTGGTGAAATTCCAAGCAGCACCAGGAGGAATTAAGGTACTGCCTTGCAGAACCTCCCAAGTGTAGGATGAAATCGCACCTCCACCGTTGTTTATTGTAGGGGTATTGGTTGCAAAGTTGAGAGCCAATGGAGTACAACCTGTTGGAAACGTTGGTAAAGTAAGATTAGGAATCGTAGAAACAACAACAGCTGAAGTAGCAGTTGTCGGTCCACATTCATTGGTAACAGTTAAGCTAACTGAATATGTTCCTGAATTAGCAAACGAAATAGAAGGCGCCGGAGTAGTTCCATTGGATATGGTTACTCCGGTGCTTGGCGTGACAGCCCAGCTATATCCTGAAATTGTTCCTCCTCCGTTTGCAATTGTCGGAAGCGCTATTCCTCCTTGACCAGGAACATAGTTAAAAGGAGCACAACCGTTTGCTCCGGCTATGGATACTATCGGTGGAGATTTGGTTGAAAAAGTTTGAGAAACCAATGATGAAGATCCACAACTGTTGGATACCACCAAACTCAAAGTGTACGTATTCACGCCAGTAAACACAAATTGAGGATTTGCAGATGCCAATGTTGTGCCGCCAGTTAAAGTGTATCCCGTATTCGGGGATACCGTCCAGGCATAGGTTAAACTATTCGCTCCACCGCTATTCACCGTAGCGGACGGCGCAACATTGTACGAAACACAACCATTATTAATGGGTGCTAACGTCGCGCTGGGCGGAACAATAACAGTAATATTCTGGTCAGCTTGCGCTGTTCCGCACTCCGTTTGAACTGACAACGTAGCTTGATAAACCCCCTGATTTATAAATTGAATAGTCGGATTAGCTGAATATTGACTTCCAGAAATATATGAATAGGCAGTTGTTGGCGCAGCAGGTGAGATATTCCAAGAAGAAGTAACGTTTAAAGCTCCATTTAAGTTAATTGCCGGTGAAAAGACCACTGTATTCGGACTACATCCCGTAATATCCGCAGGCAAGGATACAGTTGGGGGTGCCTTAACAATTATCTGCTGGGTAACTGGTGTAAATGTTCCACACAAGTTAGAGACAACCATCGAAATAGTATAGGTCCCGGCAGCTGGAAAATTAAAAATTGGATTCACCGAAGTGGCTGAAGTATTACCAACAAAATAGTTTCCTGCTGGCGAAACACTCCAGTTATATGTGGTATTTCCACATGTAATGAGCGGAGCAGTTGTATTGTTGGTTGTAACCGGCAGGGGTGCACAACCTGTCGTTGGGGTTGCAGTAAAACCTGGAATTGGTATAGTAACAACACAAACTTGTTGCGTGGTCACAGATTGACCACACCCATTAGCAGAAATTTGAGTTATTGTGTAAGTTCCAGAAGTTGAAAAAGTCAAACCTAATGTACTAGTTCCAGAAACCCACGAATTCCAGTTCTGGTAAGTTCCATTCTGAGTTCCCAAACTACTCCCTGCGTTTACCGTCCAACCTGTGCTTGGGGTTACACTCCATACAATTGTCCCTGTCTGTGAACAAGTAAATGGCTCTGAAGTAGAGGTAATTGTACTCCCGGGCTGACCAGTATTTGTTGCTGTTACAGATCCATTTACACAGACGTCATTCTGATTCAAAACAAAGTTAGATACAGGTGGGGAATTAACTGTAATTGGATAAAAGGTACTGCTCGATGAACCACAAGCGTTTACTGCAACCACTCGAGCGTAGAATGAATTTGCAGGAGCAATTCCAGCTGGAGTTCCACAACTCGTTGTAGTAAAAACATGATTTAAAATATAATTTGAACTTAAATCATTTAATACCACCGGATTCCCCAATTGATCGCTAAAAGTCACGGTGTAAGTTGTACCTTGAGGAGGAATACTTGTTGTTTGAAACAATGGATTTATTGAAAATGGAACCAGTGATCCAACACATAAGCCCGTAGATTCTTGAGTACCTATTGACACATATGGATTAGAGCCTGCATAAACCATAAAGTTCTGGGAAACACTGCAGCCTCCGGAAGTTGCTGTAATGGTAAAGGGGTTATTTCCCGAGGTTATGTTCTCAGGAAGAGTCCCTGTAAAAGGAACAGCAGTAGCACCGTTCCACGAAATGGTGTAGGATGTATTCGTAGGGTTACCACCCGGAGGGTTATTCAACAAAGTTACAGAACTCACACTACTAGCTCCACCGCAAATTCGGAATGTTGTTACCCCACCTATTGTTACAATATTAGATGACGCCACAGGACCTGAAGGCCCAGTGACAGTGGGTTGACCAACTGCAACATCCGTAATCGAAATCTGATCAGGGGTAGATGTAGACGTACAACCATTCTGTGAAGCGGTCACACTGACGTTATAACTTCCTCCGTTGTTAAATGTGACAGAAGTTGGAGAAGACGAGGGTCCATTAAAATTTCCGCTGGAGGGAGACCAATTGTAAGTGACTCCTGAAGCGGGTGAAAAACCTGTAATTGCATTGGCAACTCCGGGGCAACCAGTTGCTGGCACATTAAAAGTTGGAATGGGCGGATTGATATTAACTGTGACGCTTTGCGAAAAAGTGCAATAAGCCGCAGGTGATGAACCTGGAATTAATATGGATGCCGTGCAATTATAAGTACCCGCTTGATTGGCTTGAAAGTTTGAAACACTTAAATTCTGAGAAGTTGAACTAAAGTTGTTCGGTCCTGTCCACAAATAAGTGATTGTTGGAATTGATCCCGTTACAAACGAAGGGAGGTTGTTCAAAGAACTATTTACCGAAACATTACCCCCGCTATTTACACAAACATTATTTGAAGCTAAGCTAAAGGCAGTGTTGTCTAAGTTATAGAAATAAGCATTTGCAGTGCCGCATTGAATTCCATTCTGCGAAACAACAACTTGATAGTATACAAAATTGCTGTTACTTGGACTTGTATAAGATGAATTATTTGCATTATTCACATTATCCCATTCATCGTTCGAATAATCGTAATTCTGCCACTGATAGGTAAAGGGACCAGTGCCGGTGACCTGTGACTGATAATTAAAAGTTCCATTATTATTGCAAACTACTCCAAACGCAGGATTGATGGAAACTGTACACTGCCCAAACAACACCCCTCCTGTTGCAAACAACATAAAAAGTAGCGCAAGACTATTTCTCAAAACTATATTTCGGCAGTATTTTAACTTCACAGATTAGCAAATTTACTCTGAAAATGAGTAATATTTATATAATTAGAAAAAAAATCACAATTTCTTGACAATTATTAAATCTAATAATGGCATTAATAATAATCCCTAATCGATTTTAACCTATATTTACCGAGGTATTTATTAAATACAAGAATATTTTATGAGACAAGTAACTCGTCAATTTTTCATTGCCACAGCATTGTTATTGTTTTGGGCCGTTCAATCCAATGCGCAAACTCCATCAGCTAGCTTCATAGCTGTGCCCGCAGCTTCAGGTGGAACCGTAACTGTTTGCCAAGGACAAACCGTCTCTTACATCAACAATTCCACAAATACAATTTCGGGCACGACTTACTCGTGGAGTTTTGGAGCAGGAGCCCTTCCAAATACAGGTAGTGGATCAAATCCGCAGTCTACCGTTTACAACAACGTTGGAAACACCACCGCAACGCTAACGGTGAATAACAACAACGGCAATCCTACTTCAACGTTCAGCTTGAACGTTCAAGTAATTGCGAGCCCAGTTTCAAACCTTTCCCTAACAAATACAGGACAAGGCTATGGCACTTCAATCCAAGGCGGATTGACCATTTTTAAAAACTGTAACGGATTAGATACCATTTCATTCAGTTTTCAATCTACTTATGCGAATACCACTTCACAAACATTCAATTGGGGCGATGGCAGCCCTACTGAAAACCAGTCTAACATGACGGGGTCAACCATCAGTCACAACTACCCGCTTGGCCAATTCACACTTACACATACCATAAGTGTCTCCAACGGATGTGTAGTTACAAAAAACTACATTGTATTCAACGGAAGCGCTCCGCTAGTTACCGTTTCGGGATCAGGACAAACCACTTGCCTGCCTTCTCCATTCGCTATAGATGTTCTATCGAACGACGTGCCCATTGATTACACGGTTTCATTTTCGGATGGATCAACCGCATCGACATTCAACACTGCCAATGACACCACCATTAGCCACATCTTCAACACCTCTTCATGTGGTATCGATTATTTCTACGCACCTGGTTTTCCACCTATAGAGAATGCATTTTCAGCGACCATTGTTGCACAAAACGCATGTTCAAGCAACGGTTTACCAACTGTAATAACAGTTGGACCAATAACTATTTCCACGGGGACGCATGCTGCTTTCACTTTTGAGCCAGCCTCCCCTATTTGTTTAAACGAACCCGTTAACTTCACCAACTCAAGTGCGGGTGGAGAAAACATTAATTCAAGTGGTTGCGACAACACTTATTCATTTTATTGGACAATCGATGAACCAAGCGGCTATGTAGTGAGTAGCGGAACACTTGGCACTTCAAACGGATATACTGGAAGTTCACAAGACTATTCGCAGTGGACAAATGGAACCGATCAATTGGAACTGAATTTCAATACGCCCGGAACTTATCATGTTTGGATGCACACTTCAAACTTCTGCGGAGCAGATTCAGTGCTTCACACAGTGGTCATTAACCCGGTAGGAACGGTAATCATGAATCCAACGGAACAAACAATTTGCAGCGGAGAAACTTCCGATATTTTCACTTTAACGGGAACTATTCCTTCTTACACAATCAATTGGAACGTTTCAAACACTTCAGACGTTTCTGTTGTATCACCAACAAACGGAAGCGGCGCAAGTCCTTTAAACTCTCCTCAATTCACTTTAATCAATACTTCAAACAACATTGGATTTGTAGAGATCAGCGCAACAGTTGGATGTACAAATGAGCCACCGGTATTTCACACAATCTATGTTGAACCGCAAGCCAATGTTCAAGCCAGTCCTTCTTCCATGAATATCTGTAGCAATGAAGAAGCCAGTTTTCAGATTTCAAGTAACTTGAACAATATAAATTTCTCTTGGGTTGCAACCGGACCAGCCACAATAACTGGATTCAGCGATGGTAGCGGTACCGCAATTAATCAGACGCTAATCAACAACGGCAATGAAGCCGATACAGTCTTCTATCAGATTGAACCTTCTGGTGTGCAATGCCCCGGTAACAATGCAACAGTTTATGTTGTTGTACAACCCAACTTAAGTATTTCTTCTAATGTCGATTTAACTGGATGTACGAATTTTGTTTTCGATCCGATAGACTACATTACTACTCCAACCGGAGCAACTTTAACATGGGAAAATTCAAACACCTCTATCGGTTTAGCCGCTTCAGGAAACGGTAATGTTCCAACATGGACCGCTCCGGAAAACAATACTGGTTCGAATATAACCGGTACAATAACAGTTACAGCGCAGATTAACAATTGCCCTGTTGCAACTGATGATTTTACAGTAACCGTAAATCCTTCACCAACATTAACAACTTCTGTTAGTCCCGACGGAGGCCTTGACTGCGTAACTTCACTTGCAGTTATTTCTTCCAACCCGACTCCAAGTAATGCCACTCTTTTGTGGAGCGGAGGTACCATTGTTTCTGGAGCTACTTCAACTACAACGACTGTTAGTCAAGCCGGAACCTACAATGTTGTTGTTACCGACCCAGGAACAACTTGCCAATCACAATTTTCTGTAACCATTAACCCTCCTACTCCAATAAACATTACTAACACATCCTTTGCAGATGTTACATGTTTCGGAGCGAATGACGGAACCATTCAGGTGAATACGGATTCACAAGACGCTGTTACTTATGCTTGGACACCAAATGTTTCGAACAGCGGAACAGCTTCAAACCTCTCACCTGGAGCTTATTCAGTGACCGTAACAAATTTATCTGGATGCGTTGACAGCGATTCATTCAACATAAGTGAACCAACACCAATAATCGTTTCTCTTACAGACACATTACGCTCGGAATGTGGAGAAGCCAACGGATATATTCTCGTTACTGCCACCGGTGGCACTCCAGGATATTCTTTTGATTGGATAGGCCAAAATAATGGAGTCCAGCTAAATGAAATAGATGCCGGCACATACACGGTAGTTGTATCCGATCAGAACAGTTGCGAAGCGCAACTATCCGTGACAATAGGATGTACGCCACTTATTCCTGTTGAACCCGTGCAATTCATCTCTCCAAATGGCGATAACACGAATGACAATTGGATGATTCAGAACATTGAGCTTTATCCTGAAAATGAAGTATGGATATTCAACCGATGGGGAACGCTTCTGTATTATGCTTCGCCCTATGAAAACGCATGGCAAGGCACCAACGACAAAGGCAACGGAGAAATTTTACCAGCAGCCACCTACTTCTATCTCATAGACACCCATAAAAAATCACAAGATCCATTCAAAGGATTTATTGAAGTACAACCATAAGAATCAAATGAAAATGAAAAAAATATACTTTCTATTATTGCTTTTCGTTGGATCATTTGCTTCCAACGCACAGCAAGACCCGCAAAGCTCCTTCTATTTCAACAATCCACTTTCTTACAATCCAGCATATGCCGGAACACGCGGAACGCTGAACATGAACATGGTTCATCGCTCACAATGGATAGGCTGGGACGGAGCCCCTTCAACACAATACATCTCAGTTCATGCACCTGTCGCAAGACAGAGAATAGGACTTGGCACAAATTTAACTTTTGATAAAACAGGCGCTCGCAATTCAATCGATTGGATGAATCACGCTTCCTTTCAAATGCAATTGAATCCAAATAACCTTCGTTTATCGCTGGGTGTTTCTGGAGGAATTCAGAAATTTCAATATGATTTTAACGGACTTTCTGTAACGAATCCGAACGATCCTAACTTCACAACACCTTACAACAAATCACAAGCTAACTTCGGTGCTGGTGCATATCTGTATAAAGTTGCAAGTGACAACCATGTTCGTCAAGCCTCTTATTTCGTTGGTCTTTCTGTGCCTCATTTAATCGAAAGAAACATCGACAACAATAATGGAAATGCTACGTCACAGCGACACTATTTCCTAACGGGCGGATATGTATTCCCTATAAATTCGGTTACTGACTTACGGACGTCAACGTTGATGAAATTCACCAAAAACAGTCCTGCTGTTATGGAACTTAACGTCTCTGCTTTGTTCTACAAACAATTTTGGATTGGAAGTATGTACCGCTTAGGAGAAGGTCTTGGTTTCAACACTTCTTATCAGATTAATGACAATCTCATGATTGGATATGCATTTGATCTTCCAATGAACAGCATGAAATTGAATCAATGGGGAAATCATGAAGTGGTTATCTCTTTTGACATTCGCCCTCGTAATAACGCATTTGTAAGTCCACGATATTTCTAATTTATCATGAAAAAAATATTCATTTTTCTGTTTTTGTTTTGCACAGCTGTTGTTTCGAATGCACAAACCTTCAAAGAGGACTATGCAAAATCGTTGTCAGCTCAATTCAAATTTGTTGAAGCCTATCCCGTTTGGGCAGACCTCTCGCAGAGTTTTCTAGACAAACAAAAGGGCGACTGGAGTTATCTAAGAATGACCACTGAAGCGGCCTACAATTCAGAGCAATTCAAAGAAGCGCTTCACTGGAATTCGCTTTTAACCAGAAGCAATCAAGCTCTTGTAGCAGATTGGACATTGCATTTTGAATTGCTTCGTTTGAACAACAAGCATTCGTTGCTGGTTGCGTCTGTGGATTCAGCGTTGGCATTAATCCCTGCTGAAGCATCTATTATTGAATGGAAGAGACAAGCCCCAACAATGGTTTCTTACCTGAAAGACACAAGCGAGTTTGAAGTAAAAGATTTTCGCAATGTATCGAAAGGTGAAGAGTTTGCCGCAGTACCTTATGAAAAAGGTTTGGTTTTCGTAACCTCTGAATTCAACACAGGTTTTTTAGCTAGAAAAGACACTTGGACAGGTCAAAACTATTATGAACTTTCGTTCATTAAAGATGCCAATACCCCTTATGAATCATACTCTACACTTGATAAATTAAAAAACAATGACATCTGGAATGAAATTGAACACACCCATTCACACGATGGACCTATTTCATTCAACAAAGATTTTTCTCAAGCTCTGCTAACTAGGAATTTCGAAGAATTAGATACCATTGCTCGAGTGAAATATTCTCGCTTAAAACTTAGCTTATTTAAAAAAGAAAATGGGAAATGGAAAGAAGATGAAACCTTCAATTTCAATGACAAACATTTCTCAACTGGACATGGTGTATTCGATGTAAATGGTAATGTTATTTTCGCATCTGATAGACCTGGTGGGCTTGGCGGTTCTGATCTTTACAAAGTTTCATTTGCTGACGGAAAATGGTCTGCACCAAGCAACTTGGGAATAAACGTGAACACTGCATCTGATGAATTATTCCCATTTGTAGATAGCAACGGAACGCTTTACTTTTCATCTAAAGGTTGGATTGGTCTAGGTGGCTTAGATGTGTTTTCAGCAAACACGGCTGGCATACCCACTCACATAGGTATTCCAATTAACACATCGAGTGATGATTTCGCCTTTTTCCTTGACGCCGAAACAGGCACGGGTTATTTGTCTTCAAACCGCAATTTAAACAAAGATCAAATTTTCAAAATATCTACACCGGTGTATGATATTGAACTTGAAATTCTTTTAACTGCATGCGATAAAAAGCCAATAGAAAACGCTACGGTTGAAATAAAAAATAAGCTCAACAACACAACAACTTCTCAAACAACCGACAAAGAAGGTAAGGTGAAATTAAAGCCCCGATTGAAAGATCAATTTGAGATTTCGTATGCTGGCAATGAATTGTATACTGCATCTAAAAAAGAATCGTTTAACGCCACGGCTGAAGGAAAATTCAACGTTGGTTTGTCTTCCAATTATTTGAAATCCACTCAAACCGTTACTGTTGTTGATGAAAATGGCAAACCACTTGTGGGAAGTCTCATTCAAATAAAATCAACCGACAACACCGTTAAGAAGGCGAATGCAAATCAAGATGGTGTATATTCTTGGTCCAGGACCAACACAGAATCTGTGCTTACCGAAATAAATTGCAACACTGTAAATTATGATGACCAGATTATTAAACTTGCCGGAAGTGACTGTAACGCACCACAAAACTATCGTGTGACTATGCGTAAAATGTCTGAGGAAAATTTTGTTAAGCTTGACTTAATACTTTACGATTTCGACAAGTATTTCTTGCGTCAAGCAAGTGAAAAAGAACTCGACAAACTTGTTCAATACATGAAAGAAAGACCTGAATTAGTTGTTGAATTATCTTCACACACAGACTGTCGTGGAGCAGACAGTTACAACGAAGTCCTGTCTCAAAACAGAGCGCAAAGTTGTGTGAACTACATCATTAAGAAAGGAATTTCTAAGGAACGTATTGTTGCAAAAGGATACGGAGAAAAACAACTGACGAATAAATGTTCAGACGGTGTAAATTGTACTGAAGATGAACATCAAGCAAACAGACGAACGGAATTGAGATTCATCATTAAGTAAGTCTGACCCTTTATTTAAATCCATCATAAGCCGCTGAAATGAAAAAATTTGTTATCCTGTTTACACTTTCTCTTTTCTTCGCTTGTGGTATGATTGGTCAAACAGAAAAAGATCCGTATGGAGAACTTGAAAATGGAGTCTCACTTAACTACCTCCCTCATGAGTTCCAAAAAGATCCGGATATTGCAATGCTTGCAGTAGAATTAAATGGAATCACTGAGTTAAACTATGTATCCAAATCTCTGTTGGGAAATAGAGATTTCTTTCTTTATTCTTTGTTACCTGTGACTGAAGACTTGGGGCTGATAAAATTCATACCCGATTCCATGTTGAATAATGACAGTTTTTTCGAAGAATTAATCTATAACATTTATTCTGAAAGAATGCTTATTGAAGCGTTCAGACAAACATCAGATGAATTCAAACGAAACTCACTTATTCCAATTCAATCTATGGATTTTTCCGAGTCCGTATTTTTAAATGAAATGCTGCCCTATTATTCATGCAATGGACAAGCGCTTATTTCAATGTTTCAAAAACAGCAATTATACTTTCAATTAACACCTAGTAAGAACACAGAACAGATTGATACGCAAACTAAAAAAGATGTTGATCAAGGATTGAAGTTTCGCTTTAATTACCAACAAATGCGTGGCGAAAAGAGTTATAACTATGTAAAGGAGTTTACAATCTGCGATTCCCTACAACAAAGCAAAGAATTCTTAAAAGGTTTTTTCGAAGCAGCAGGAAGTGAGTATTTTCAATACGCCAGTGAAGAGCTTAAAAACGATAAAGATTTCGTCTTAAACGTAATAAACAGTGACGTTTATTATTTAGAACACGCTAGTCCTAAAATACGCTCAGATCGAGAAATCATTATTCGCGCTGTACAATTAGACGGGTATGCCCTCCAACTTGCAAGTGAAGAATTAAGGAGTGATACTGAAATTGTAAAACTGGCTATACTATCACAGCCTTTATCTATTCAATTCGCAGGTAGTGATTTGAGAAACAATAAAGAATTATTAAAATTAGCAATGGATTCTGATATAGCCGCAATTCAATACGCTGGCCCTATTTTGCAGAACGATAAGGAGATTATGAGTATTGCCAATCTTTCTAAAGCTCTCGACCATAAAAGACCCTCTAATTTTATATCTAAGATTCTCCCTAACTATAGTTGCAACGAAACAGCCCTTTTGTTATTTGCAAGTAAAAAGCCTCAAGACCTACTCTTTTGTCTGAGTTGCTCAATTTGTGAATCCGTTGTAAAAGATGAAAATTTCTTGATAAAATTTTTCGCAAACCTCCCGGAAAACGACCGGACAATAGATAATCTTCTTCAGCAGCTCGATGTGAAAATTTTATCCAATCCAAAATTATTCGATGTGCTTCGTCTAGATAAATACCCGAATAACTATAAATACGCGGATAAATCACTTCAAAAAAATAGGGATTTCGTTCTCAAACATGTAAAAACAAATTCGGAGATTATTTATCTCGCGCCTCATGTATTTCAAGAAGACAAAGAAATTCTCAGTGCTGCGCTTATTCAAGATGGACTTTCCCTTAAACTCGCAAATAAAACCTTAAGTAAAGATGTTGAAACTGTCAAACTTGCTTTAGCCAACAACGGCCTTGCATTGAAATATGCCTCGAAAGATTTAAGAAACAATTTCGAGATTGTGAAGCAGGCAGTTAATCAAGACGGTAATGCTCTCGCCTACGCAAGCAGCGAACTTAAAAAGAATAAAGAATTGGTATCTATTGCTAGTTCTAGAAACCCCGAAAGCATGCTATTCTTGAATTCCAAGTTGAAGAATGACAGATTGTTCATGCTTGAATTAACTACTAAAAACCCCTGTTGTTTATTTTTCTTAAAAGAAGAATTTCAAAACGATTTAGATTTTCAGAAGCATAGAGAATCAATCCTTCACTTGACATGGGAAGGTCAGAATAGCCCAATGGAAAGATCTACTTTGGCACATGGCAAAATAGGCGTTGAAGCAGATTCAACATTGTCAAACCCGTCAAAAGCATCAGGAAGAATAGTAAAATATAAAATAGACATAAACGGAATGCCTTTCCAATATGGCAATGAATTTAGTCGTTCATTGGACTACTCCTCTCAAGTTGAATTAGAACGCGCAATTAAATCGGGAGATGAAGTAAAAATACATTCTGCGACAATAATAGCAACTTACAACAAAGAATGGGGTCACCAAATGCAACTCGTTCTATCTCCCTTAACGTTAACTGTGAAATAATTTCGTAAGAATAATTCTAAGCTATAGGCTCGCACTCAAAAAAACGAGTGCTACCAACAACGCAAACGAAATCAAATTCACAATAATCCCTATTGCGAACATATCCTTCGCTTTCACCCAACCGGTTCCGTAAGCAATCGCATTCGGCGGCGTACTCATCGGAAACATAAAGTCACAACTAGCAGCCAATGTAACCGGAATAGCCCAGGCAGCCGGAGAAATTCCATTCGCTTGAGCAAGAACTCCGACAATTGGGACGAACAAAGTAACCATTGCTAAGTTGCTCATAAGCGCCGTAAGCAGAAGGCCAATTCCACACAACAAAATCAGATAGGCCTTTGAACTTCCAACGTTCACAACCGACAACCACTGAGCAAGTCGTTCCAACAAACCAACTTCTTTAAAGGCGAGAGACAAAGCCAGGCCTCCACCGAACATCAACAACACTCCCCAAGATAATTTCTCTGTGTCCTTCCATTCCAACAAGGCTACCGAACGATCATTCGGGTCACTTGATTTATTCGGAATGAAAAACAAAGACAGTCCAAATGCTAAGGCTATCCAAGTATCGTTAAAGGCCGGTAAATTCAACGTTTTCGAAATAGGCGATTGAAATATCCAGCAAAGAACAGCTCCCAAAAAGACAAGCAACACTCTCTTTTCAGATTTCATCATGCCGCCCATTCCCTCGCGAATGCTATGCAATTCCGCATGAGCACCCTCAATGGTTTCTTTCCGTTTGAAATGAATTTTTGAAAGAACCAGAAAAACAAGTAACAACAAGACCAACGAAAACGGAACACCGTACTTCATCCAATCCAAGAATGAAATTTCTTCACCAAACTGTTCCTTCACTATACCTGCAGCAGCAACATTCGGAGGAGTTCCTATTAAAGTCGCCATTCCACCTATGCTTGCTGCATAAGCGACTCCCAAGACCAACGCGCGCTTAAACTTCGCCTCGTGTTGATGGGCTGAAAGCAAATGAGCAACAGATGCCGCAATGGGTATCAGCATCATCGCGGTTGCCGTATTGCTAATCCACATACTTAAAACGTAGGACGATAACATGACGGCAAGTAAAATTCGAGCCTTCGCGTTACCCGCTAGATCCAACAATCGAAAAGCAATCCGTTTATGCAACCCGTGTTTCTCAATAGCCAAAGCCAACAGAAATCCACCTAGAAATAAAAAGACAAATTTATCGGCATAAGGCACCACCACCTTTTCCATGCTCATGACATTCGAAATTGGAAAAATCAACAATGGAACAAGCGCCGTTACAGCCATGGGTATCACTTCAGATATCCACCACCACAGCATAACTAAAACAGTTGACAAGACTACCCGTTCATTCCAAGACAACCAATTCGGCAGCCCAAGAGTTATCGCGAATGCAAGAACAACAGGAAGAAATAAATTTATTTTTCGCATGGACGAATTTAGTACAACAACTGCTTCTTAGAAGCATTCTTCCAACCGGCTTTGTACTCGGCATCGACAAAGTAGATTTTCAAATCAGCCTTGTACTCGGCATCTTCAAAATATATTTTCTTAGTCGCCTTGTATTCCGCATCTACGAAATACCAACGTCCATCATTACTTCCCGCCTTATACTCCGCGTCTTCCTTGTAAACCAGTAAATCTGCTTTGTACTCGGCATCCACAACATAAACTTTAACCTGAGCCTTGTATTCAGCATCTACTGAATAAATCTTTTGAGCAGTTGCACTAAATCCAAATGCAATCATTGCAAAAACCAGTAGTATCGATTTCATAAGTGTGTTTTTTGTTTCAACGAAGATAAACAATGCTTCGCAAGACCTTCCGTAGGACCTTTCGTAGAACCTTGAAATAGGTGTTTCACAAGGTCGTTCCGAAGGTGCTTCGCAAGACCTTCCGTAGGACCTTTCGTAGAACCTTGAAATAGGTGTTTCACAAGGTCGTTCCGAAGGTGCTTCGCAAGACCTTCCGCAGGACCTTTCGTAGAACCTTGAAATAGGTGTTTCACAAGGTCGTTCCGAAGGTGCTTCGCAAGACCTTCCGCAGGACCTTTCGTAGAACCTTGAAATAGGTGTTTCACAAGGTCGTTCCGAAGGTGCTACGCAAGACCTTCCGCAGGACCTTTCGTAGAACCTTGCTTGCACCTTCCACGGGACCTAGCTTGCGCCTTGCAAAGCATACCCTATATTTGCCCCGTGCTGAAAAAAAATCAAATACTCGACATTAAAATAGACCGCTTTGCCTTCGGAGGCAATGGCATTGGACTATTGAAAACCGACAAAGGCGATTTTACCGTTTTTGTTGAAAATACATTCCCTGGACAGCTTGTGCGCGCGCAAGTGATTAAGCCCGATAAACGATTTGCGAATTGCAAATTGGTTGAAGTACTTGAGAACTCTCCCGATGAAATTGAACTGCCTTACCAACGCATTCCAGGCGCACCTTATGCCGCATGGCCTATAGAAAAACAACACGCAGCGAAAAAAGATTCTTGTCTTCAACTCTACAAACGCATTGGGAAAATTGAGAACATAGACGAGCTCTTCGATGAATACATCGACTCTCCTTCCGTTTGGAACTACAGAAATAAAATGGAATATAGCTTCAGTGCTATACGCTACGACCTTCCAACCAAAAACGAACTCGATGATTTCGGTCTTGGCTTCAAGCACAGAGGCACTTGGTGGATGGTTGAAAATCTAGATGCTGAATCGGGACTCTTCGATGCGACATTCGAAAACAACCTTCATCGCATTCGTGCCTTCTGCATTAACAGCGGACTTCCAGCTTGGCATCCACCTAAGCGCGAAGGATTCTTCAGATACGTTGTGGTTCGAAAATCATTCACCCACGACCTTCTTCTGATTAACCTCGTAACTTCATCTGTTGGACTAGAACAGTTCGATCGCGATAGATTTGTGAAACTTGTTTTAGAGATACTCGGCGATCGTTGCGGTGGAATTATTCATACGTTGAATGATGACACTGGAGACCGCGCTGAACCTTTGAACGGCTCCTCGCATCTGCTCTATGGAAATTCTGAAATCGAAGAAATTTTATTGGGATTGAAGTTCAAAGTGAACATGAAGAGCTTCTTTCAAACCAATCCGAAAAGCGCAGAGAGACTGTACACCAAGGCCATAGACTATTGCAATCCAGCTGAAGTTCCTGATGGATATATTCTCGATCTGTTCTGCGGAACTGGAACAATAGGACAACTCATTGCGCAAAAAACCTCCCTACCTGTTATAGGTGTTGATATTGTGGAAGCTGCCATTGAAGACGCTAAGAAAAATGCAAAAGAAAACAACGTTTCGAATGTTGAATTCTTCGCCGCCGATGTAGGAAAATTCTTGTTGGAACAACCGCAGTTTCAAAACCAAATCAACACGTTGGTGCTCGACCCTCCCCGTGGAGGCATTTCACCAAAGACATTAAGAAAAGTAATCGGACTCGATGCGAAACGCATCGTTTACATCTCATGCAATCCTGCGACACAAGCACGAGACTGCGAGACACTGATTCTTTCAGGGTATCAGTTGAAGAAAATTAGTTTCGTCGATCAGTTCCCACACACCTCACATTTGGAGGCGGTGACACTTTTCGAAAAAAATTAATTTACCGCTTCGTCGTTTTCAAAGAATCCTTTGAATCGACTTAACATACTCTCACCGAAAGGCTTTCTTGGTTGACGAATTTTCACCGGCTTCTGAGTTTCTTCCTCTTCCGTATGAACAGATTCTTCATTAACACTTTCTGTTTGTGTTCCTTCTTCTATGGAATTTTCGTTCAATTCTTCCATGGTCTCCATGTATGAAGAGAAATCACCAATAGGAACAAACACTTCTTCTGCCTCGGTATCTTCTGATTGAATCTCTGTTTGCATTTCTGACGCTACGTTATCTTCAACTAACTCTTCTCCAAGAACACGCTCGAAATAATCTTCACCCACATTCTCCTCTCCAGTAATAACAAGACCTACGCCGGTAGAAAGAGCTGGTGGCAACTGAGACTCATCTTTATAATTAACTACGTGTTCAATGGGCTTACCAATGCGGCAATCCAATCCTGTGATGTATTCAACCAATTGCTTAATGTGCTTCAATTGCGCACCACCACCGGTCAATACAATTCCACCAATTAACTTTCTCTCATAACCACTGCGCATAATTTCAAAGTGAACCAACTCTAAAATTTCCTTCATGCGCGCTTCAATAATTCCAGAAAGCGCACCCAACGTAATTTCTTTTGGTGTTCTGCCACTCAATCCCGGAACAACAACTTTTGCATTTTGTGTTTCTGCTGCTAAGGCAGATCCGTATTGAACCTTCAACTGCTCGGCATGTCTGCTTAATATTGAACACCCTGTTTTAATGTCTTCAGTTAAAATATTTCCACCGAAAGGAATCACAGCAGTATGACGAATTAAGCCATCGTGAAATATGGCAATGTCTGTTGTTCCGCCACCAATGTCTACCAACGCAACACCCGCCTCCTTCTCCTCTTCGCTCAACACCGCCGCAGAACTCGCAATCGGCTCTAAGGTCAATTCACCCACTTCCAGACCCGACAATTTCACACAACGATAGATGTTTTTGATAGCAGGAAGTGAACCCGTAATAATGTGGAAATTCGCTTGCAAACGAACGCCAGCCATTCCAACTGGATCTTTAATTCCGCCTTCCGTATCAACAGTATACTCTTGTGGAATAACATGTATGATTGATTCTCCTGCCGGAACATGAATCTTGAACATATCGTCCTTCAAGGCCTGAAGATCACTCATGCTTATCTCTGTTTCTAATTCCTTGCGAGTATATATTCCCGGTTGCTGAATGCTCTTAATATGTTGACCAGCGATTCCAACATTCACGCGGTGAACTTTAATTCCGCATTCAATCTCGGCTTTTTGAACGGCCTCCTTAATTGAAGCAACCGTTTGATCGATATTCAGAACAATCCCACGCTTCACCCCGTCGCTTTTACTGCGACCAATTCCAAGAATGGTCACCTTTCCAAACGAGTCTATTTTACCAACAACGCAAGCAATCTTTGTTGTTCCAATATCAATTCCAACTACCAATTTTTCTTTGTTGCTCGGGGTTGGGTTGTTGTAAGTCGCAAATGTATATTCCATATTCATCAAATATTTATTGAGGTTGTTGTGCAGGTGTTGCCGCTGCGGGTATTAAGTCGTTAGCTATCACAATGGGTGCATTGTTCGTATTCGTTGTCAAGCTATCTGCAGTAGCTGGGAATGCAGAAACCCCGCGCTTTTCACAAATAATTTGATTTTCAAAATTCAAATTAATTCGGCTGTATTTTTCAAGATCTGTGATGTACAATTGCGAACGATAAAATTGGAAAAGCATCTTTGTTTTCATTTCCAAATTATAGATACTTCCATAATCTATCACATGTCTTCCTATACGTGGAATAACCTCTATAGTACCCATGCTTGTTAAATGCACATGCTCTACCCAGTCTTTTAAATCCGCATTCTTACGCATGTGATTTCCAAATAAAACCAGCTCATCCAAATAGGTCAAGCCCAAAGCATTCTCATCGTAGTAGTCTTTGTTAGCCGGAAACTCCATTGAAGCAATTGTACCTTCAGCTGAAAAAACAGGAACATACGCCACCGCTCGATCTAGCAAACTGAAGGACTGGCCTAAAGTATCAACATAGAATCCCGTTCCATCACTGTTTAAGACCCTGAACATAGGAGCTCGCTGTTGAATATCAACGTGCAAAATTCCATCTACGCCTAAAAACACATTGCACGATTGAACTGCTGGGTGACGATCAACGGCTACTTGAATGGCACCAACATCAATTTGATTTATGGGCGTTCCAATCAACATTCCAAAATGAACGTGAACAATTGAGTCCACTTCTCCCTTTGTAATTAACTCATTCACCCCGTCACCGCGTTGAATATTAATTCGAACTTCTGGAACAGGTTGAACGTTGTGTTTTGAAATTGAAAAAGCCCACAGAGCAAGCGTTCCAGCGCCCGTAAGCACAAAGAACACCAACACTAAAACCCTCATGAACCAAGAGGATTTTTTCGCTGTATTTTCTTTTTCGTTTTTCATTTTACACGCCTTTCATGTATACTTCCAACGGAGAAACGAGAGAATCAATATCCCCTGCTCCTAACGTTAACAGCACATCAAACTGCAGTTTATTTAACAAGGTGAAGATGGCATCTTTCTCTACAAGGTATTTATCCGTCTTTCGAATTTTATCAAATAGCCATTGTGAATCAATTCCCTCAATGGGTAATTCCCTAGCAGGATATATGGGTAACAAAATTGGAATATCCAAAAGCTCCAAACTTTCCGCAAAGCCATCTGCAAAATCTCTCGTTCTTGAAAATAAATGCGGTTGAAAAATCCCTATAATTTCTTTATCGGGAAATAGTTCACGCACCGAACGAATGCATGCTGAAAGCTCGGTCGGATGGTGCGCGTAATCATCAATGTAAACACCGCTCTCACTTTTAAATCGCACATCAAATCTTCGCGCAACACCTTTGAAGCTGGAAAGGACAGCTGGCAGTTCATTCAGCGCAACGCCAGCTAGAAGCGAACAAGCCATAGCCACAACTGCATTCTCCACATTGTGTCTTCCAGGCAAACCCAAACGAACACCTAACAACTCTCCTTGTGGAGAATGAAAATCGAAAACATAACTTCCTTCTTCAATTCGAATATTCTTCGCGAAATAATCGGCTTCTGACAAGATACTGTAGGTCAAAACACCTTTCCGCTCTGCCATTAATTCGTCATGAATATTCAATTCCTTCTTCACCACAACATTGCCATCTGCACAGGTTTGTTTCAAAAACAAAAGGAAACCTTCACGAATACTCTCTTCGTTTCCATAGATATCTAAATGATCCGGGTCCATGGAAGTCAAGGCCGAAATCTTCGGAAATAAAGTCAAAAAACTTCTATCGAATTCATCTGCTTCCACCACCGTGCGTGAAGTATTCGAAAGCAAAACATTGCTATTGAAGTTGGAAGAAATTCCACCTAAAAAAGCATTGCAACCAATGGTTGAATGAAGAATGTGCGCCACCAATGTTGACGTTGTGGTCTTACCATGCGTTCCGCCAATGGCAATGGTTTCATCGAGTTGAGTTATATAACCCAACAACTCGCTGCGTTTCCAAATTCTAAATTCATGTTGAAGGAAATATTGCAGCTGAGAAGAATCTTTTGGAACAGCTGGTGTCCGAACAACAAGCACTTTCTCTTTCGGAGTTGAATGAAGAAGTTGCGGGAGAGACATTACGCTGTCTTCGTATTGAACTGAAATTCCTTCTAACTCGAGCTCTGTGGTCAAGGCAGTTGACGTGCGATCGTAACCCATCACATGCACTCCCTTTCTATGGAAATAGCGTGCAAGGGCCGACATTCCAATGCCTCCAATTCCTAAGAAATACATGACATCACATGTTAGCTTACGCTCTTCCATACACCACTTCAATTAAAGTATCTACAATTTCTTCCGTTGCATTCGGCATGGCGAATGCAGTTATATTTTCTCTCAATTCCGAAATCTCATTTTCGTTTTGAAGAAGCGCGGAAACAACTTCCGCCAACTTCAACTCCGCCTCACTATCTCGCACCATCAATGCTGCTCGTTTCGAAACGAGCGCCATTGCATTTTTAGTCTGATGATCTTCCGCAACATTTGGAGAAGGCATAAATACCACTGGCTTTCCTACCAGCGATAGTTCTGAAACACTCATAGCCCCTGCTCTAGAAACAATCACATCGGCAGAAGCATACACCAATGCCATATCTTGAATGAAATCGTAAAGACGCAAACCAGAAGTTCCTTCGTACTTCGCCTCTAAATTCGATTTGTAAATCTTTCCGCATTGCCAAATAATTTGAAATCCTTGCTGAAGCCAAGCACTCAGAGATGCTTCCACTGCAGCATTCACAGCGCGTGCACCTAAACTTCCACCAACAATTAAAATTGTTTTTTTTGTTGAATCGAAATTCAATTTCGATAAAGCTTCCGACTGCGCATAGGGTAGGTTCACAAAATCTTTCCGAACTGGATTACCTGTTAATTGAATTTTTTCCTTTTGAAAAAACACTTCCATTCCCTCATAGGCCACACAAATTGCTTTCGCTCTTTTCGCCAACAACTTATTGGTAACTCCCGCGAATGAATTCTGCTCTTGCAGCACCGTTGGAACACCTGCTGTTCCGGCCGCACGAAGCGTTGGACCGCTAGCATAGCCTCCAAAACCGACAGCTACTTCCGGGCGAAATTCTCTCACTACCGATTTCGCCTTCAACATGCTTTTCAATATTTTAATTGGAAGTAAAAAATTCGAAAGCGTTAATTTGCGTTGAAGTCCTGCAATGGGAAGTCCAACAATTTTATATCCCGCTTGAGGAACTTTTTCCATCTCCATCTTTCCTTCCGCCCCAACAAATAAAATCTCGCATTCAGGAAAGCGAGCTTTTATTTCATTCGCAACTGCAATGGCCGGAAAAATATGTCCTCCCGTTCCACCCGCTGATAACAAAACTCTATTTAAATTCCTGTTTTCCATTTGAAATTAAAATGGGGATCCCTCTAATTCATCATTTTGCTCTGCATCATCATTCTCCTCGCTCATCTTCGAAATACTAAGAATAACACCGAACATAATGGCTACGAAAACAATTGATGTTCCACCCATACTTACTAGCGGCAGTGGTTGCCCGGTGGTTGGAAATAAATTCACTGCAACTCCCATGTTAATGAAAGCTTGAATGGAAATGACTAAACCCAATCCCAACGCTGTTAATCCACCAAAATATTTCGGACTTCGAATAGAAATTCGAATGACACGAAACAAGAAAATAACGTACATGAACATGACCAATACTCCACCTAAAATAGAACCATACTCTTCAATAATAAAGGCGTAAATCATATCTGAATAAGGATGCGGCAAAAAATTACGCGACGATCCCGATCCAGGTCCTTTCGGAATAATTCCACCTTCATAAATCGCATATTGCGCCAATTCAATTTGATATTTTGAATCGTCTATTGCACCAGCTTGAACTTCCTTTCCGATTAAACGATTTTTCCACGTGCTGTAACGCGGAAGTAATTTTTCCGGCCCCAATTCACCTGCGGCAATAATCAAGACAATCAACCCAACTCCCACTCCAATTAGCTTAAACAAATGTCTCCATGGCACTCCTCCAAAAACCAGCATTAAAAAACACACAAACCCAATTAATGCGGCAGTTGAGAAGTTTGCAGGAAGAACCAAAGCACAAACGATTGCAATAGGAATAACAATGGGAAGAACACCTTTTCTAAAATCTCCCAACAGCTGACGCTTCACTGTAAGTTGTCTCGCAACATAAATGATTAAGACCAGTTTCGCTAAATCACTCGTTTGAAACGTCAAGCCAATACCCGGTATTCGAATCCAGCGATCGGCATTGTTAATGTTTGAACCGAAGAACAACGTAAATACCAAAAGCGGAATAACTACCCAAATCATTAATTGTCCTATTCGCGAAAAAAAAGACAACGGCAAGAGATGGGTTATATACATGAAAGCCATTCCCAGACCGAGCATAGAAATATGCTTTATCAATACTCCAGCGCTACTGCCACCTTCAGCCTTCCACACCAAAGAAGATACGGCGCTGTATACAGCCAATACTGAAAGGGTGCACAAGAATAGTGCAACCATCCAGATCACCCGATCTCCCTTTAGATATGAAAGAAATTTCTGCATGATTTACAATCCTTTCACAGCTACTTTAAACTGACGACCTCTGTCTTCGTAGTTCTCGAACAAATCGAACGAGGCACACGCTGGAGATAACAATACGGTGTCCCCATCTTTTCCTAAATCATAAGAAACACGAACAGCTTGCTCTGCGCTGTCTGTATCAATAATAGTATCTACAATAGATCCAAATGCTTTTCTAATTTTTGAACTGTCTTTTGTAAGACATACAATCGCTTTCACTTTAGCCTTCACCAATTCAGACAATTCAGAATAATCGTTTCCTTTATCTGTCCCACCAGCGATCCAAATGATTGGCTTGTCAACAGATTCCAATGCATACCACGTTGAGTTAACGTTAGTCGCCTTGCTGTCGTTAATGAAACGAATGCCATGAATACTTGCAACAAACTCTAAGCGATGCTCAATGTTTTCGAAGTTCATTAAACTGTCGCGCACTGCTTCTTTTCTTAATTCTAAAAAACGCGCGGCTGCACCTGCTGCCATGCTGTTTTGCAAATTGTGTCTGCCTTGCAATGCTAGTTCTGTAATTTTCATAGTAAATAAATTATGGTTTGTGTTTAGGTTAAAATTTAATTCGTCGCAATAGCCACCTTGTTCGTAGGTCTTTCCCGGTTCAATTGAAATTGGAAATAGGGTGGCATTTAATACATGTCTCGCCATCGTCTCTTGAGTAATGGCATCGTCTGCATTGAAAATGAAAACATCGTTAGACGTTTGGTTCTGCGCAATTCGAAGTTTCGCATCGGCGTATTTACTTAAATCGTAATCGTAACGATCCAAGTGATCAGGGGTAATGTTGGTCAGAATAGCAATGTCAGCCTTGAACGTATACATATTGTCCAATTGAAAACTGCTTACTTCCAACACATAAAAATCGAAATTCTCTTCGGCCACTTGTCTCGCAAAACTCTTTCCAACATTTCCACCAAGGCCTACATTCAATCCTGCGTTTTTAAGAATGTGGTAAGTCAATAAAGTCGTTGTAGTCTTACCGTTACTTCCTGTAATTGCAATGAGCTTCGCTTTTGTGTAACGGTAAGCGAATTCCAATTCCGACAACACTGGAATATTCTTTTCGTGAAGCGCAACAATCAATCTGGCCGAGTTCGGAATACCCGGACTCTTCACTACTTCATCTGCATTTAGAATTAATTCATCGGTGTGCATTCCTTCTTCGAAAGCAACACCATGTGCATTCAACTCTTCTTTGTACTTGTCCTTCAACAAGCCTTTGTCTGAGAGAAATACATCGTATCCCATCTTCTTTGCAAGCACTGCTGTGCCTGCTCCGCTTTCACCTCCACCAAGTATGACTAATCGCTTATTCATTATCTTACTTTTAGTGTGATGATGGTTAAGACAGCGAGCATAATCCCAATGATCCAGAAGCGAGAAACAATTTTCGATTCATGCATTCCTTTACGCTGATAATGATGGTGAAGAGGTGACATCAAGAAGATGCGACGACCTTCGCCATACTTTTTCTTGGTGTACTTGAAATACCCCACTTGAAGCATTACGCTTAAGTTTTCAATCAAGAAAATTCCACACAACACTGGTATCAAAAGTTCTTTTCGAATAGCGATTGAGAAGGTTGCAATAATTCCACCGAGAGCCAAGCTTCCTGTATCGCCCATGAATACTTGCGCTGGAAAGCTGTTGTACCAAAGGAATCCGACACACGCTCCAACAAACGCCGCAATGAATACGGTAAGTTCACCACTGTGTGGGATATACATTACGTTTAAGTAATCTGCAAAAATGTAGTTACCCGAAACGTAAGCGAAGATGGCCAGCGTAATTCCAATAATGGCACTCGTCCCTGTGGCTAGCCCATCAATTCCATCGGTAATATTCGCGCCATTCGAAACTGCTGTAACAATGAATATCACTATCACGGCGAACACACCCCACAGCACCCATGGACTTTCCATGCTGTCTGGAACCAACCAAGCATAGTCAAATTCGTTGCCTTTAATGAAGGGAATAGTCGTCTTTAAACTTTTCTCTTCCTCCCATTGCATGGCCTGTTCTTCAGTTGTTGCGTTCTGAATTTGAACATCAGAAACTTTCTCTTTAATGGTCACAGACGGATTCCAATAAAGCATGCTCGCTACAATAATTCCAACTCCAATTTGACCTACAATCTTACTCTTTCCAGCAAGTCCTTCTTTGTTCTTTTTGAAAACCTTGATGTAATCATCTAAGAATCCAATGAGTCCCAACCAAACGGTTGCAATGATCATGGTCTGAATGTAGATGTTCGTTAAATCGGCTAACAACAACGTCGGCACTAGGATAGCCGCAAGAATAATTAACCCGCCCATCGTCGGAGTTCCAGCTTTCTGCATTTGTCCGTCTAATCCTAAATCGCGAATGGTCTCTCCCACTTGCTTCTTACGGAGCATTCGAATCAACGTCTTTCCAAATACCATGGAAATCGTCAATGAAATAAGGATGCTTAAAGCAGCACGAAACGACAAATAGTGAAACAACCCTGATCCAGGGAAATGCATGTTTTTGTCGAGGTATTCAAATAAGTGGTACAACATACTTAGTTCGTTTGAAAGAGTTCTGTTATAATTTGTAAATCGTCAAATGGATATTTCACTCCATTGATCTCTTGATATTTCTCGTGTCCCTTTCCTGCAATGAGAATTATATCACCTGGCTTTGCCAGTGAACACGCCACTTCTATGGCCTCACGACGATCGGTAACGGACAATACTTTTTTCTTTTGAATAGGGTCAAGACCTGCTACCATTTCTTGAATAATCGCCTTCGGATCTTCGCTGCGCGGATTGTCGCTGGTCACAATTACACGATCACTTTTATTAGCTGCGATTGACGCCATAACGGGGCGTTTTGCGCGGTCACGATCACCACCGCAACCCACGATTGAAATAATTTCCTCTTTACCCCTTACCGATTGGATTGTGTCCAATACATTTTCCAATGCATCAGGCGTATGCGCATAATCGACAATCGCTGTTGTTCCATCTGATTTACGAATGTGTTGAAAGCGTCCTTCCGGCGCGCCTAAAGCCGACAGATGAACAAGAACCGTTGTCGCATCTGTTCCTAGTTCAACAGCGGCTGCGAATACAGCAGTTAAGTTGTAGGCATTGAATTCTCCAATAAGAGGTGAATGCAATTCAAAACGATCGATGTTAATTTGAAGTCCATCAAGGGTATTCTCAATTAATTTGGTCTTGTAATCAGCCATGGTGTGCAACGCATAGGTTCGAACACGCCCTTTGCAAGCAGAAACCAAAGCATCGTGATAACGATCATCCGCATTCACTACTGCGTAAGCATTCGGGCCTAGTTGATCAAATAATATCTTCTTTGCCTTAATGTATTCATTCATTGAACCGTGATAGTCCAAATGATCATGCGTCAAATTCGTGAAAATGGCTCCGTCAATGTTCACTCCGGCCATTCTGTTTTGATGCAATGCATGCGAAGAGGCCTCCATGAATACATGCGTGCAGCCTTCTCGTTGCATGCGCGACAGTAAATCATTTAGTGCAACAGCATCTGGTGTTGTATGAGTTGAAGGAATTTCTAAATCATTAATGCGGTTCACTACAGTAGAAAGCAATCCGCACTTGTGTCCCATCGAACGATACAAACGGAATAAAAGCGTTGCTACTGTTGTCTTACCGTTAGTACCTGTTACCGCTAACACCTTCATTTTTTCTGAAGGGTTTTCATAAAAATTTGAAGCCATTATTCCCAACGCTTTGGAAGTATCAGCTACTTGAACATAAACAATATTCTCTTCCAATTTCTCAGGAAGATCTTGACAAACCACTGCAGCAGCGCCTAACTCTATGGCCTTTGCAATAAATGAATGTCCGTCAGATTGAATTCCCTTTACAGCAACGAATAACGCCATTGGCCGAACTGCGCGCGAGTCTGAGGTTAAGCTCTCAACCGCAACATTGGTTGTTCCTAAAACACCTTCCAGTCGCACTTTGTACAATATGTCTTGCAGCAGCTTCATTGTAAAGTAATTTGAATGTTTTGATGATTAGATTTCGTTCCAGGAAGAATGCTTTGAGAAACGACTTTGCCATACCCCTTTGAGGAAACTTTCAATCCTCTTTTTTCTAGAATATAAAGTGCATCAGTGAGGCCCATTCCTCGAACATCTGGAACTTGATTTCCACTAGCGTCTTTGCTCGAGAGAGCCATATTTCCATTTACCACTTCAGCACGAACAAATTGAGCATCGGTTTGAATGGCATAAGGAAATTGAACATGAGCCATTGCCTTGCGCAATGCACCAGATTCGCCAGACAAAATAGTTGGTACCCATGGTTGGGCTACGAACGTGCTATCATTGCCCATTGCATTATGGGGAATGTCTAATTCGGTTCCAAATAATATATTCGCTAAATCGCGAAAAACAGGAGCCGCAATTTTTCCACCAAATGCTTCGAAAACTCTTGCCTTGTTTATGACTACTATGCAAGAATATTTTGGATTTTCCGCAGGAAAGTAACCCACAAATGATGCTCTGTGTGCCGTTTCCAAATAATGGCCATTCTCATAAATTCGAGCTGTACCTGTTTTACCTGCAGCTCTGTATGGAGAATTTGCAAATGTCTTCTTTCCCGTACCGATTGTTGTTACCGCTTCCATCAATTTGCGACCCTTCGCAATTGTTTCCTGCTTTAAAAAATTCTCGCGAATAACAACCGGTTCAAATTTCTCATAAGTCAATCCATTTTTTCTGATTTCACTCACCAATCTGGGTTTCATGAATCTTCCGCCATTCGCTATGGCGTTATAAAAACACAGCTGATGCAATGGCGTAACTTGCAACTCATATCCAACAGCCATTTGGGTTAGACTTAAGTCACTCCATCCTGCATCTTTCGTTGTTCTTTTAACATTAGATTTTCCCTCACCTAAAAGATCTATTCCCACCAATTGTCCAAAACCGAACTTTTCTAAATAATCCAGAAATTTCTGTGGCTTACTTCCAAATACATCGCGAACAATCATAGCTGTTCCAACGTTCGAAGACTTAGCGAAAACTTGTTCAATGGTAATGGATCCGCAAGCTTTCACATCTTTCAAGGTGTGTGATCCTATGGTAAATTCTCCTGACCCCGTATGAACAACTTTACCTAAGTCAAGGTTGCCTTCTTCAATCGCTGCAAGCAAACTTGCTAACTTCATTGTAGAGCCCGGCTCCACGCTTTGAGTTAAAGCCAAATTCTCTATTTCGTAAAACTTCTTCGCTACAGAATCATAAGTCAAATTAGCAAGTGCCTTAATATAGCCTGTCTTCACCTCCATAAGAATGACACAACCCCAATCGGCCTTGTTCACTTCCATTGTGTGACGCAAAGAACTCTGGGCAGCATCTTGCAAATGCACATCCAAGGTTGTAACAACATCGAAACCTGGCTCTGGCTCTACAACGTATTCATCGGTCATCGGCATCCAGGTATCGCCAGCTATTTTCTGCTGCATTTGCTTGCCAACTTTTCCTCGCAACAACGAATCATATGAAGCCTCAAGTCCAACCATCTTGCTCTCCCTGAAAATCCCAATAGTTCTTGCTGCTAGGGCTCCGAATGGTTTCGCTCTTTTTTCTTTTTGAAGAATGATAAATCCGTTTTTTAATTTTTTCTCTTTGATAAACGGAAGCTTTTTGAATCGTTGAAGTTGATTGTAATTCAGGTGATCCCCTACCTTCATATATCGGTTGTTCGAACCAACCGCGTTCTGAAACATCAACTTGATTTCGGCAGCTGACTTCGTGCCTAAAATCTCTGCTATTCCAGCACTTAAACTGTCTAACTTAGCATTGAATCTTTCGATATTATACCCACCTTTACTATCCCACCGTATCTCAAATTCTGGAATACTTGTAGACAAAGGCGAACCGTCCGCTGCTAAAATTCTCCCTCTCTCCGGTTCAATATCGCGAAGCTGATAGGTAAACTGCGCTGCTCGTCTTTGAGCATCTTCATTCGGAATTGCCTGAATGTAAAATACTTTCCCAATAATAAACAATGCCAAAACGCATAAAACAACGTAGAGAACGTAGATTCGAACAGATATTTTCTTCAGTTCATTCATGATTCTTCTTGAAGAAATTCGTATCTACATCTATGATAAACGGTGTGGTTGTAGAATTAATTAAACCCCACTGCTGAACTTGTCCCACTACTTCACTGTGCTGTGATTTTACACTCAGTTCACTGGCATTCGTGCTATACTCGGAATTCAAATCATTCAACCTCTCCTTTGTTCTTTTCATTTCAATTTGAACCGATTCGAAATAGTAAATCATGCTAATCTGAATAAAAAAAAGAACGACAATAAAAAAGAAAAAAGGCATTTGACGCACCAACGATTGACGTGTCAAAAAATCTCCTCCAATGATTTCTCTGAAGGTTATTCCTTTGCGTTTATTCTCTTCTTGGTTTGCCATTTTCATTTTACCGAACGAATATTCATTCGGTTTATAGTTTTATTTTTTTTGTCCTATTCGAAGTTTAGCACTTCGACTTCTACCATTTCTTTCTATTTCTTCTAGTGATGGAAGAATCGGTTTGCTCTTCACCGGCTCTATCTGACGCTCGAGATTTCCGAAAAAATCTTTCTTTATCTCCCCTTCCAAATTTCCAGACCGAAGGAAATCTTTCACCAAGCGATCTTCCAAACTATGATAACTAATAACCACCAACCTTCCTTCTGGAGCTAACAACTCGAGCGATTGTTGCAGGAACTCTTTCAAAACAGCAATCTCATCGTTCACTACCATTCGAAATGCTTGGAACATTTGCGCCAAGAACTGCTTCTCCTTACCTCTCTTCGCAAACGATTGCGTGCAGTCTATTAACGCTTGCGTAGTTCCCAAGGGCTTGTGCATATCAATTTCAGTTGCGACTTTGTAGGCTCCGTCTAACTCGCCATACATTCTTAACGCATCTGTGATCTCTTGAACGCTCGACTTGTTGATCCATTCATCTGCAGAAATGCCCGATGACTGATTCATGCGCATATCCAAGGGACCGTTGAAACGGATTGAAAATCCACGCTCTCCAGAATCGAACTGATGACTGCTCACTCCTAAATCTGCTAAGATTCCATCTACCTGCTGATAGCCATGCAGCTGAATCCAATTTTTAACAAACCTGAAATTTTGCGGAACAAAAATCAATCGTTCATCTTGAGGGACATTCTTCGCGGCTTCACCGTCCTGATCAAATGCAATGAGCTTCCCGGTTGTCAAGTGTTTCAAAATTTCCTTTGCGTGACCGCCGCCACCAAAGGTTACGTCTACATAAACCCCGTTGGGTTTAATGTTCAACCCCTCTATCGACTCGTGCAACAACACTGGGGTGTGATATACCTGCTCCATTATTTGTCGCCTTTTGCGTCAATGTCTTTTCTTACCTCTTCAGCCAACGCTCCAAAATCCATCTCCTCACCCAACACCTCTGCGTTGTATTGATTCAAAGCCCAGATCTCCATTTTCTGTCCTAATCCAGAAATAACCAATTCATTCTTCGAACCGTCAACTCCTGCATACTCGAGCAAGCTCGCTGGCAATGACAAACGACCTACGCTGTCCAATTCAAGAAGAGTTGCTCCTTTCATGAACTTCCGCTGAAACATCTGATGCTTTTGATTGTATCTGCTCAACTTCGACATTTCCTCATTCACGATGTCCCACTCTGGCTTCGGATAAACTATTAAGCATTGAGTAAAAATGTCTCGATTCACTACCAACCCATGATGAAGAATGTCCTCCAGCTGCTTTTTCAAGCGTGCAGGAAAGAGCAAGCGCCCTTTTGCGTCGACTTTACAGTGGTATTCTCCGAGTAGGTTTAACATTCAATTGTGAATTGTTTTCCAAAAATAATCACTTCTTCCCACTTTTTACCACTACATAGCTAAAAATATCAATTTTGTTAAAAACTTCAGCGATACGCCCGCCTTCAATAATCTTTATAACTATTGATTTTCAATACTTTAAACTGAAATTTACCCCTGTGGGAAAAAGTGGGAATGTTGATTACAATGAACACCTCCCGTCATTCACCTCGAATTGTTCATTGCTTGTAACAATGAATGACTGTTCTCGGGTAGAATCGCGTAAATTCGTGAGCTATACATTATGGAATACACTTTAAAAACCGACGGTGAATACACCTACATAGAGGAAGGAGAAGGCAAGCCGCTTGTTTTACTTCACGGCTTATTCGGAGCATTGAGCAATTTTAAAGACGTGGTTGATCATTTTAAACCACGCTACAAAGTTGTTATCCCAATGTTACCCCTTTACACCATGCCTCTGCTTACCACTGGCGTAAAGACGTTGGCCGAATTTTTACACGATTTCATTCAACATAAAAAATGGGATAAGGTGAACCTGTTAGGTAATTCACTGGGTGGACACGTGGCGCTTGTGTACACCAAAAACCATCTGGAAAGAGTTGAATCGCTAATTCTTACTGCCAGTAGCGGTTTGTATGAAAACGCGTTCGGGTCGAGTTTTCCGAGAAGAGAAGACAAAGAATTTATTCGTCAAAAAGTAGCACTCACCTTCTACGACCCGAAACATGCCACTCCTGAATTGGTAGACGAATGCTACGAAGTGGTGAATGACCGCAACCGAGTGCTTCGCATTCTTGCGCTTGCAAAAAGTGCCATACGTCATAATATGACTGACGACTTAAAAGACATGGATATTCCGGCGTGTTTAATTTGGGGAAAAAACGATACCATTACCCCTCCGGAAGTAGCTGAAGAATTTCAACATAAACTTCCACAAGCCAAGTTATATTGGATTGAAGAATGCGGACACGCTCCCATGATGGAACAATCCCATCAATTCAACACTTTACTCGACGCTTGGTTAACTGAGCAAAATATATAACGCACAATGAGCAAAGAATTAATTCATTCTGCAACGTTCGTCAAGTCATCTGTTGAAATCGACAAGTGCCCTCCTCCAGCATATCCTGAATTCGCCTTTATTGGCCGTTCGAACGTAGGGAAGAGTTCACTCATTAATATGTTGGTGAACAAGAAAGGACTTGCCAAGACATCTTCAAGTCCGGGAAAAACCCAGACCATCAATCACTTCTTAATAAACGAAGAAAAGAATCCTTGGTTTTTAGTCGATCTTCCAGGATACGGTTACGCAAAAACTTCCAAAACCGAACGCAACAAGTGGGGAAGTTTCATTCGAAGCTACTTAGATAAGCGTGAGAACTTGATCTGCACATTCGTACTTCTCGATTTCAGAATACCGCCGCAGAAAATCGATATTGAATTCATGCAGTGGCTGGGTGAGCAAGGACTGCCCTTCTGTATCGCCTTCACGAAGTGTGAAAAACTGACAGAACTTCAGAAAACCATTCGCTTCGATGCGTTTTCAGCCGAATTGAAAAAGACCTGGGAAGAACTTCCTCAACACTTCCTTACTGCAGCTGTAGAGCGCATGGGGCGTGTTGAAATTCAAGAGCAAATTGCAGCTTGGAGGAAAGAGTTTGCAAACGACTTCACCTTATAAAGGAGGATTAATCTTCATTTTTTCCGCATAATAGTCACAGAAATCCCGCATAGTTGCTGCCATGCGCGCATCTCCTGTTGCCTTTTCAAAACTGTCTGAAAGAGTGAGCAATGTCTGATGAACGAAGAACGTCATTTCTTCCACCTGCATTTCTTTCGTCCATAAATCTATGCGCATGGTATTTGCCTCAGCTTTGTCCCACACCGATAAAATCATGGCTTTACATTCAGACTTCTTACCAAGTTCTGGAGCTTCCCATTGAATGGTCTCCGGCACATTGTTTTCGTCTAATTCAATATCAATTGTTATGGTCGATTTCTTCATAAATTCGGTTTGTATGCTTGTAATATCTTTTGCGCGTTGTCTTCTTTTAACAACTGACTAATGGGAATTTCAGGATGCTTTTCCATGTAACTTTTAACCATTTGCAAACCCATATAAACACCTAATTGAGGGGAACTCTCTTGAGGGACATTCGAGGCATTGGTAAATGGTCCGTATTCAAACCATTTCTGCACCTCCGCTCTGTTCTTTGAAAAAAGCACGTCTTGCTGCGCTATTTCCTTCCAAATATTCAACTGATGACTCTGCGCCCACGTGTATTGTTTGGAAGTCCACGCCATAAGCGTGGAATCGTGTATATTTTTAAAAGCTAACCATGTAATATAGTGGGCTTTCCCATGAAAAATCATTTCTGAAAGCATGTCTTTTTCACTTTTGAGGGTGTCCGATTTCAGTAGATGATAATATGCCATATTCTTAATCGCATTCGGCACCAATTGCTCGCTAGTCATGTCGTCTTTTTGGTATTGAGGAAATGGAACCGACTTGGTAAGGCGATTGTTTTTTCCTAGATAAAAGTCCAACCCTACTGCCAAATAATCGTCAGAGCTGTATGCACCCGAATTGAATCCCGAGTTCATCCATATTAACTGAGGCAATTTCATATTTGGAATCAATGTCTGAAAACGCAACGTTGACTCGAGAATTTTTTCATGAAGTGAATCGAGTCTCTGCTGTGGATAATTCTTTTCAATCTCAGCTTTCAAATCCTGGAAGTCCTTATTCAAAACAAATCCCTGAACAAGATTAAATGTAGCAGCGCTATCGCAGGGTCCCGCCTTAATTACATCTTCCAAATAAAGACAGAAAAAATTACCATACTTCTGTTTAAGAACAAAAATCTGTTCGGCATTTTGCCAATTCGTGCTGAAACACTCCATGTCAAATCTTAGGGGAGACATCGATTTTCCTTCTGTTTCAATGTCGATATTCTTGTGCTTATCGGCTTCACGGCATGAATAACAAAAGATTGTCAACAAAATTGACAATACAACAAGGAGAGAATTCGTTAGCTTTGGCATAGTTATTTGCAAAAGTCACTAAAAAAGATCTTTATATGAAAAAAATAAACACCTTAATTCTATTCTGCTTATTGACTTCGTTGTCATTCGCGCAGGAAAAAAAATCAACACCAAGTAAATACCGCTTGGGATTTAAAGTTTCTCCGAACATTTCCTGGCTCGCGAGCGACAATTCAAACATGACAGTGGGCGACAAATCTCTTCAATTCGGATACGGCTTGAACTTCGATATTTTCTTCGCAGATCATTATGCTATTGGCACTGGATTTAACATTAATAACACTGGAGGAAAATATTCCTATTTCGCAGAATACACTGGAGATGATATTGATGCTACAGGAACCGCGATAACAAATATGAACCAAGTGGGGTTAATTAGTAGAGATCTTCGACTTCAATATCTTCAAATACCACTCACCTTTAAAATGAAAACCGACGAGATTGGATACATCACCTATTGGGGACAATTCGGCTTGGGGTTGAATATGAATCTTAAGGCACTTAGTGACGATAATATTGATTATCTCTATTATCAAAATAAAAATTCATACGCTTGGGAAAAATCAAATCGTGAAAGCTCTTCAGTTAGCACGAACGATATTAAAAATGAGATAAACATATTTTCCTCTAATTTAATTTTCGCTGCTGGAATAGAGTACAGTCTTTCAGGAAACACAAGCCTTCTAGCTGGATTAACTTTCCAAAACGGATTCACAGATGCATTTAAAGGAAGTGGTGTTGCGAAAGATCAAAGCACAAACTCACCTGTATTCAATAACGACGCGACAAAAACAGCAAAACAATTCGATTTATCTGGACTTCCAAATTATGTTGAATTGAACATTGGCATTTTGTTCTAAGTCCTTACTTTCATTTTGTAAATCCCGTACCTTTGAGGTCGGGATTTTTTTATGAAAAAAAAGCAAACTGTTGATCACATAGTAAAATGGCTTCGCAATTATTGCGAAACTAATGGAATGAAAGGTTTCGTGTTAGGCGTTAGCGGAGGAATTGATTCAGCCTTGACATCAACTCTTTGCGCTATGACTGAAATGCCAACGCTACTCGTTGAAATGCCCATTCACCAGGCGCAAAGTCATGTTACACGGGCGCAGCAACACATGGATTTTCTTGAAAACAGGTTCGAACAAGTTAACTGCGAGCGGGTAGAACTAACTTCTACTTTCGACACGTTGGTAACTGCACTCCCGCAAGACTCTGATGACGCTTTGTATCATTTAAGCCTTGCCAACTCACGCGCTCGACTCCGCATGACAACCCTTTATTATTTCGCTGGAATTCACCGATACCTTGTTGCAGGAACGGGAAATAAAGTGGAAGATTTCGGAGTCGGATTTTTTACAAAATACGGAGACGGAGGTGTTGATCTTTCACCCATTGCAGATTTAACGAAGACTGAAGTTTATTCCTTAGCTGAATCCCTTGGAATTCATGAAGACATATTAAACGCTGCACCCACAGATGGTTTATTTGGAGATGACAGAAGTGATGAAGACCAACTGGGAGCTTCCTATCCTGAATTGGAGTGGGCCATGAGTTATGTCAAAGGAAAAGAGAGTCCAACAAAACGCGAGCGAGAAGTCTTGGCCATTTACCAAAAATTGAACAGACAAAATCAACACAAAATGCAACCCATTCCGGTGTGCACAATACCTGAAGACTTAAGAACATGATGAATTTAGATTTAACTGGAAAGACAGCCGTTGTTTGCGGAGCTACGCAAGGAATTGGCTTTGCAACTGCTAGGCAGTTGGCAAAACAAGGGGCTTCACTCGTTCTTATTGCCCGTAGCGAAGAACGATTGAAACATGCCATTTCGCAATTAGAAAATCCAGATAAACACACTTACGCAGTCGCAGACTTCTCTCATCCACAATCGGTGAAAGAGGCTATTCAGCAAGTCACAGCAGAGCACACGGTAAACATTCTCGTAAACAACACCGGAGGACCAAATCCAGGCAAGGCCATTGAAGCCGACATAGAAGAATTTCGTCAAGCTTTTAATGCGCATTTAATCTGCAATCAAATTTTAGCACAAGCTGTTCTCGAAGGCATGAAAAAATCGGGATACGGTCGTATTGTCAATGTGATCTCTACTTCAGTAAAACAACCTCTTCCCAATTTGGGAGTAAGCAATACCATTCGTGGAGCTGTGGCTAGCTGGAGCAAGACCTTAGCTTCAGAACTTGGAGCTTTCGGCATTACTGTAAACAACGTTTTACCTGGCGCTACTTCAACCGGAAGATTGGAGCAAATCATGAACAACAAAGCCGCGAAAACCGGACACACCGCAGAAGAAGTGAAACATGAAATGGAAAACGAAGTCCCATTGAAGCGCTTGGCTAAACCCGAAGAAATTGCAAATGCCATTTCATTCTTGTGCTCTCCAGCTGCCGCCTACATTAACGGGATTAACTTACCCGTTGACGGAGGAAGAACGCTTTCACTTTAAAATTTTCTTGTTGAATTGTGTTTTTCACATGTAGTGAAAAACTACGGCTATTGCCAAAATTGTAGCGATAGCAACTATCAATCCGCGAACAACAAAAGAGGAAAAAGGCAATAAATAAGCAACCGCCATAAGCAACAAGGCTATCCAGAAATTCTTGCTAAATCCTTCCAATAGAAAGACTGTTAATGCCGGTAAAAACAGGGCTAGAATAATCAAAAGAACGAATTCTAAATCTGAGTCTATAGACTGCATTGAATCTTGCGAAACATCTGTTTCAAGGTTCTCCGAAAGGTCCTGCGGAAGGTCTTGCGAAGCACCTTCGGAACGACCTTGCTCTGCACCTTGAAAAACACCTTCGGAAAGACCTTGTGAAACATCGGTTTCAAGATTCTCCGAAAGGTCCTGCGGAAGGTCTTGCGAAGCACCTTCGGAACGACCTTGCTCTGCACCTTGAAAAACACCTTCGGAACGACCTTGTGAAACATCGGTTTCAAGATTCTCCGAAAGGCCTTGTGAAACATCGGTTTCAAGGTTCTCCGAAAGGTCCTGCGGAAGGTCTTGCGAAGCACCTTGAAAAACACCTTCGGAAAGACCTTGTGAAACATCCTGCTTCGCAAAATGATTCCACTGAATATAATACCCCGGCTGATAAACGCGCTTTTCAACCGAGCAAGAAGCTAAAGCCAACAAGGCGAAAACAAGAACAATCCAATTTCTTTTCATCATAAAACGAATAATTTATTCTTCGAATTTAGTCTTTCCCTTCAATATAAAACAAAAGAAAAGGGTTGACTTTCGACAACCCTTTCTTCATTTCTATTTGCTAAGATTAATATCTGTAAGCATCGTTTTTAAATGGACCAGCTAATGGAACACCAATGTAATCGGCTTGACTTTGGGTCAATGACTCCAACTCAACACCAATCTTTGCTAAGTGCAACATAGCCACTTTCTCATCGAGGTGCTTAGGTAAAACATAAACCTTGTTCTCGTAGTTCTCACGGTGCATCCACAATTCCAATTGAGCCAATACTTGGTTCGTAAATGAGTTACTCATTACAAACGAAGGGTGTCCAGTTGCACAACCCAAGTTCACCAAGCGACCTTCAGCCAAAACAATGATGTCTTTTCCTTCCAAGGTGTACTTGTCAACTTGCGGCTTAATGGTATCTTTTGATGAACCATAATTGCTGTTCAACCAAGCCATATCAATTTCATTATCGAAGTGTCCAATGTTACAAACCACTGCATTGTGCTTCATAGCCATGAAGTGTTTTCCAACAATAATTTGGTGGTTACCGGTTGCAGTAACAATAATGTCTGCCTCAGCAATTGCGGTATCCATGCGTTTAACTTCATATCCTTCCATTGCCGCCTGAAGCGCACAAATCGGATCAATTTCAGTTACGATTACACGAACACCTGCGTTACTCAAAGAATCAGCTGATCCTTTTCCAACATCGCCGTATCCGGCAACAACTGCCACTTTACCTGCCATCATTAAGTCAGTGGCTCTGCGAATTGCATCAACCAACGACTCGCGACATCCGTACTTGTTATCGAACTTACTCTTCGTAACAGAGTCGTTGATGTTAATTGCAGGAAGCATTAACGTTCCGTTCTTTTCACGATCATACAAACGAAGAACTCCAGTTGTGGTCTCTTCAGAAATACCACGGATACCCGCAGCCAATTCAGGGAAACGATCGAACACCATATTCGTCAAGTCTCCACCGTCATCTAAGATCATATTCAAAGCTTCTCCGCCTTCAAAAGCGTGAAGTGTTTGTTCAATACACCAATCGAATTCTTCTTCATTCATTCCCTTCCATGCGAAAACAGGAATACCCGCAGCAGCAATTGCAGCAGCAGCGTGGTCTTGTGTAGAGAAGATGTTACATGAGCTCCAAGATACTTGAGCGCCCAATTCAACAAGTGTCTCAATTAACACTGCCGTTTGAATGGTCATGTGCAGGCAACCCGCTACGCGAGCGCCCTGAAGCGGTTTGCTGGCTCCGAATTCAGAACGCAAAGACATTAGTCCTGGCATCTCTGCTTCCGCCAATAAAATTTCTTTACGTCCCCATTCTGCGAGAGACATATCTTTTACTTTGTAGTTCATTGTGCTTGTGAGTGTTTGGCTCATGTTTTCAATTATTAGGTTGCAAAGGTATAAACAGAACATTAAACAAAAGGTTGAATACATTAGCAAAAAAAAATTCATGCCCCTTTGGTCTCTCCCTTCGAATAAAAATCTAAAGCTCTGGCATTTAACAGAGTCTGATGAGGCATGGATGGAATTAGCCGAAAAAACAGGGCATCTTTTTCCCAACAAACTTGCCAACCGCAGAGATATCGAGCGTTTCGTAACATTATTGTTGTTGAAAGAAGCGAAGCTTGAAGATCAACTTCAATACAATGAATTTGGGAAACCTGTTCTGCGCGATGGCCAATTCATTAGTATTTCCCATGACAAAAATATTGTTGGAATTATTATTCAGGAACAAGAAATTGGCCTCGATATTCAAACTGTGGAAGAGCGAATTCATCGCATTGCGAATAAATTTTGTAACGACAACGAACTGAATCAATTTCAGTCTACCGAAGAAAGAACTGCCATCTGGTGCACCAAAGAAGCGATTTTCAAATACTTCGGCACCGACGTTCCGTTTGCTGAAAGCATAACCGTGACTTCAATAAAATGGAATTCGGAAGAAATAATTGCTAACTATTCGGGTGTTCATGGCGATCGCATTTTCACCCTCAAGCTCATGAACCTTAACAATACCTTTGTGGTATACACACAATAATATGAGAAGCTTCTTTACCCTTGCTCTGATTCTTTTTTCTATTTATGTTGAAGGACAATTCCTGTCGGCTCCTGGAACATACATTCATGCGCGCAACGCTTCAAACCCATCGGATAGAGAAATATATATTTGGTCGGAAGACTTCGCCGACGGCATTCCTAGCAGTTGGAACAACTCAGGAGCACCCGCTCTTGCTATTTGGGAATACCGCGGTCCTTCAACAAACCCCAATCAATTGGTTGGTTCAAGAGGATCGTGTCTTCCCGATGGAAACGTGGGGGAAGCAATGACCAGCAGCACCGCTTCAAACGGATTTGTGATTTTTGATTCGAATTACTGGGACAACAATCTGAATCCATGCACCGTAGATAATTTCGGGACAGGACAGGCACCGGGTCCGCATCTATCTTATTTAACTACTCCATCGATTAACTTAAGCGGATTCCCAAATTCGGTTTTGGAATTCGAACAATACATCCGCTATTACCTCGGAAATACACGCGTTGAAATCTCCATAGCCAACGGACCGTGGGAAGTTCTTTACACCAACATTCTAGATCAAGGAATCACCACTCAAAATACGCAAACCGTGCGCATGCCTTTGCCAGCCTCAGCAGGAAATCAGAGTAATGTGAAATTGCGATTTGTCTACGACGGACTTTACTACTTCTGGCAACTCGATGACATTCGCATTGTTCAAGGTTATGCCAATGACTTGATTATTGAAAATTCTTCATACGGCGATTTCGATTTAAACAATCCCGATCACACCACCGGATTCGAAATGATGGAGTACACGCAATACCCTAGTGCATTTGCCCCACTCGTGCATTTGGAGAGCAACGTGTTCAATTTAGGAACGAATGTTCAAACCAACGTGGCATTGAACGCGCGCATTATCAATGATAATTCTGGTGCATTGATATACGAAAGCAATTCGCCTACTCTTTCTGCTTTGGCTCCTGGTGCCGACTCCGTTCTTGTGGCTGGCGAATTTCAGATTGACCCAACGGTTTCACACTACAGCGCCTATTTCAATGGTCTTCAAACCGAAACCGATGGAAACATATTCAATCAGATAGACTGGCTTCAGTTCGATGTAACTCCCGTTACATACGCTCGCGATGAAAACAGTTTGGGCTCTATGTTCCTTCCTTCGGCAGCATACGCCGATGCACCTTTCGAAATGGGCGCGGTTTATTTACTTCCATCATCTGGACAGCAATTGCACAGCGTGAGTGTTGCTATTGGTGAGGGGACTACTCTTCCCTCTTCGGTTTACGCCACTGTGTTTCCGTTCTCGCTTGCAACAGGAATTGGAGCAGCCATTGCAACTACACAAGACTTTGCCATTACGGAAGCCGATATTAATTCTTTTGGAGGTGCAAGCATGAAAGTCCTTTCTCTCGACACGCCAGTAAATTTATCTCAAGGACTCTATCTTGTTGCCGTCGGATCACCGAACAGTGCATTTCAAGCGGTGATTGGATTGTCTGGCAAGTCAGAAGACTTGAGCGCGTGGGTTCGCTTCAACAATTCAAACAACGATCTTTTTTACCTCACAAGAACACCCATGATTCGTATGAATTTCGGCGTTGTTTCTGATGTAACCGAACAATCATTCGGTCAGGAATTTCAACTTTATCCGAATCCAGCTAGTGAATCACTTTCCATTCTTTTGAATGAAAAAGAATTGGCGCTGATTGAAATTTTCGACCAAACCGGAAGACGAATTCATTCGCAAAAAAGTAATACAGAAGTTTTGAAAATTGAAATGAATGTTTCTGATTTTTCTGCTGGAATCTATACTGTTAAGGTAATTCAAGCGAATCACTCTTCGTCGCAAATTTTCATCAAGGAATAAGGCATGTCCATTAAGTCAAGTACCAGTCTTTGGCTCGGAAAGCGAGTACGAACTTCGTTGTTGAATGAAAATGACCATGCGCAAGAATTGCAACAAAGCGTTCTAAAAAAACTCTTGCATGAAGCCAGTAACACTGCATTTGGAAATGACCACCACTTCAAAAATATTTCAAGTCATTCTGAATGGACACATGCGGTGCCTGTTCGCGACTATGAGGAATTGGTTCCGTATATGGAACGCGCGAAGGCCGGAGAGCTTTCTGTTTTGTGGCCCGGCATGCCGAAATATTTCTGCAAGACTTCCGGAACAACTAGCGGAACGAAATTCATTCCGCTTACACAAGCTTCATTGCCCAACCACATCGGTTCCGCGCGCAATGCACTATTGAACTACATTGGTGAAACAGGGCAATCGAAATTTGTAGATGGAAAAATGATTTTCCTTCAAGGAAGTCCTGAATTAGACAGACTCGACTCAGGTATTCCATACGGAAGGCTTTCGGGCATTGTTGCCAATCACGTTCCTGCGTATTTACAAAAGAATCGCATGCCTTCATACGCAACCAATTGCATTGAAGATTGGGAAACGAAGATCAATAGAATAGTTGAAGAAACATGCAAGCAAGACATGCGTCTCATCTCCGGAATTCCGAGTTGGGTGCAGATGTATTTCGAAATGCTACTTGAAAAAACAGGCAAGCAAACCATCAAAGAAATTTTCCCGAATTTCGAATTGTTCGTTTTCGGAGGAGTGAATTTCGCTCCATATAAATCGCGATTTGCAGAGCTCATTGGAGAAGAAATTCCAACCATCGAATTATATCCGGCCAGCGAAGGATTCCTTGCCTATCAGGACAGTCAAGAAGCCGAAGGACTTCGCTTAAACATCAACAGCGGCATCTATTTCGAATTCATCAAAGCAGAAGAATACTTCTCTGAAAATCCGAAACGCTACGCCTTGCATGAGGTCGAATTGGGTGTGAACTACGCACTCATCCTTAGCAACAACGCAGGACTTTGGGCCTATAGCATAGGAGACACCGTGAAGTTCGTTTCGCTCAATCCGTATCGCATTATAGTCACGGGAAGAATTAAACATTTCACCAGTGCCTTTGGTGAACACGTCATTGGTGAAGAAGTAGACCGAGCCATGTCAGACGCATTACAGCAACTTCACTTTTCTGTGAATGAATTTCATGTTGCTCCGCAAGTGCAGCCTTCGGAAGGACTTCCCTACCACGAATGGATTATTGAATTCAACGTTGACGTTCCTGATTTGAATGTGCTTCAAGCACTCCTGGACAATAAAATGCAAGAACAAAATGTTTACTACAAAGACCTCATTGTTGGAAGCGTTTTACAAAAGCTAAAAATTACTCCAGTGAAAAACGGAGCATTCAATGCATACATGAAATCGCAAGGAAAACTAGGAGGTCAAAATAAAATTCCACGACTCGCGAACGATCGAAAATTGGCCGATGCATTATTTCAACATAAATAGAATTATTCTCTTTGTTTCAACGCTTCTCTACTTTCAAGCTAGCGCACAATTGCGTTGGAGTGAGCAGAACGTTAACTACGGAGTCCTCACGAAGTATACCGAGCGTGTAAGCGATATTGTTATCTGGAATGAAGGAACAAAAACAGATCATTTACTTCGTGCAGACTTTTCGATAAACTTTCAAGTGCTGTATTCTACCAAAGACGTGCAGCCCGGAGACAGCCTAGTCATTCGAATTAAATTCAACCCCAGAAAAAAAGGAAAATTCAAAGAAGTTGTTCCTGTTTATTTCGCTTCACAAAGCGTTTCTATTCCGATTACCATTAACGCTGAAGTTACCTACGTCAACATAAATGAAGACCTCCCCTGTCCGCATTTCAACGAGAAACCCACCTCCTGTTGTGGCGGTTTTTCTTTGGATGTTTTGGTCATTGATAAAGTTACACGCAAACCCATTCATGACGCAGATTTAGAAGTTCTCGAACAACGCCAACTTCAACTTGCAAAAAAAACAAATAAAGACGGAGAGATCAATGCTGAAATTCCGATCGGATACTATACCCTCTATGCAGGAAAAGAAGGTTATATAGGGGAGTCAATCACCACGCAAGTAAATCTGCATAACCATCGATTTGTATTTGAATTGGAAAAGAAAGAAATCGTTCCTCCGCCTCCTTTAATTGTGCCCATAGATTCAATTCCATCTGTTGTAACAATTGAAATAGATCTTAACAAATCCTTCAGCGAAAAAGATTTCGTTCCGAACAACATTTCATTTCTGATTGATATCTCCGGATCAATGGCTCAAGGAGAAAAATGGCCATTGACGCGTCAATCACTTTCTTCGCTATCGGGAGTTATGCGCGCAACGGATCAACTCTCTGTTCTCACGTATTCAGAAAAAGCAAAGGTGCTGTTAAACACAACAAGCGGAAATGAAGTAAAAGATCTTGGATTGTTGTTGGAAGGAAAAAAGCCGAACGGTCAGACCAGCGGAACGGCCGGATTCAATGCGGCCTTCCGCAAGTTACGCAAATCGAAAATTGAAGCGGGAAACAATCAGCTCTATGTCATTACTGACGGCGCCTTCAAACCCGACGATGAAAAACGCATTGAAAAGCTTGTTCGTTTAGCGCGCAAACAAAAAATTCACACGACCGTAATTGTGGTGAAAGGAAGTAAATTCGCGAAAGAAAATTTGGAAAAGATTTCTCAATTTGGAGAAGGATCTTTTCTCTGCATTGAAAATGCAGAGGATGCACAATCGAAAATTTTCGAACTAATAAAGCAGCAATCGAAAAAATGAGTCAAATAAAAATTATTGGAATTTCAGGCGGAAGCGGATCGGGCAAGACTACTTTTTTAAGTGGATTGAAGGAACGAATTCCAGCCGAACATCTCGCCCTTGTCTCTCAGGACAATTATTATAAGCCGCAAATAGAGCAACACAGAGATGAGAACGGTTGGGTGAATTATGATCTTCCAACGGGAATTGAAAGAGAACGATTGATTCACGACATGAATCAATTGTTGAATGGAAATGCAATTGAATTTTTAGAATATAACTTCAACAATCCAGCTTGGGAACCGCAGAAGATGACCATTCAACCGGCGCCCATTGTTGTGATGGAGGGATTGTTTGTTTTTCATTACAGCGAAATTTTCGAAATACTTCATCATAAAATTTACTTAGACGCTCCTGTTGATTTGCGTTTGGAAAGACGCATCAATCGCGACCTTGGGCAACGCGGATATCCAGAACATGAAGTTCGTTACCAATGGGACAATCATGTTCGTCCAGCAGAGATCGAATACCTCGAACCCTTCATTGAACATTGCGATTTAATCATTGACAGCACCAAGCCCATTGAAAGCGAAATTGATCGTTTGGTAAAACTGTTGGGATACTGATGGACATTATCATATACACAGACGGCGCGGCGAAAGGCAATCCCGGTCCAGGCGGATACGGAGCAGTGCTTATGGCAGGAAAATTCCACAAAGAAATTTCTGAGGGCTTTCGCCTCACCACCAACAACCGCATGGAGCTTATGGCTGTATGTGCTGCATTGGAATTATTGAAATTCGATAACAGTCCGGTTACCATTTACAGCGATTCAAAATATGTTGTAGACTCTGTAGAAAAGAAGTGGATTGCCGGTTGGGTGAAGCGCGGATGGAAGAATGTGAAGAATCCCGATCTATGGAAACGCTACATGGCTGTGGCTTCCAAGCACAACGTGAAATTCGTTTGGGTGAAGGGACATGCTGGCAACAAATATAACGAACGCTGCGATGAACTTGCGGTAAGCGCATCTAGCGCTACTTCAAGAAACATTGACTACGGCTATGAAAATCAATGAGAAACCTCGCGGAAACGAAAAATATTCGTAAATTCGCATTCTTACAGATTTAGGAAATCATGCGTAACCCATTAAAACAAATTGCATTGCTGCTTGCACTGGCAGCTGTTGGCGTTATTTTATATTCCATCTTTGTTAAGAGTTTACCGGAAAACCTACAGGTAGATTTCATTAGTGAAATTAAATCCGAGAAGATTATTCAAGATTCGATTAATCAAGTAAAAGATTCTTTGTACAATGACTCAATTTTAGTTGTGGGAAAGGGGCAAGTTGAATTAACCGGAAACTTGGATGCTTTTTTTTCAGGTTTAGATTCCTTGCCAGGGAATACCAGAAGTCTTCATATTGCGCATTTCGGTGATTCTCAGATTGAAGGAGATTTACTTACATCTGACCTTAGAGATGAAATGCAAAAAAAATTCGGTGGAAGTGGAGTTGGTTGGATGCCTATGACGTCTATAGTAGCCGGTTATCGCGTTACAATCGGGCAACAATTCAATGAGGCTTGGGACGCTCCAAATATTCAAGACAATTCAAGCCCATATACCCCTGGTCCAACAGGTCAAGTATTTATTGGAAAGTCCGGTGCAAGCACAACATTCACCGCTACAAAATTTGCATTTAATCAAGCATGGATGTTCGCAGACCCTTCATCTTCTGGAACAATAGAATACGAGAATAACGGTCAAAAATCTGCAATTCATTGGCCTAAAGAAAAAAAATATTACATAGCCCTAAACGATTTAAAAGGAAAGCAAATCAACATTAAGTGTAGCGAAGGAGCTCCTGCAATTTATGGTGTAAATTTTGAAAACGGCATTGGCTGCTACGTAGACAATTTCGCTTATCGCGGAAGTTCTGGATCGGGCTTGAGTCAATTACCGAAACCACTATTTACAAGCATCGAAGAAGTAATAAATTACAGACTCATTATTTTAGAATTCGGATTGAATGTTCACGGAGTGGGGGTTTCAGACTACAGGAATTATGAAAAATCCTTCGACAAAACAATTAAACATGTCAAATCATGTTTCCCAAATTCATCCGTTTTAGTAATCGGAATTTCAGACAAGGGTCGAAAAATAAAAGGAGAATGGACTAGCGATGTAACAGTTAAAGACCTTGAAAAAGCACAAAGAACTGCAGCTCAAAATAATGGATGTGCTTTCTTTAGTTTATATGACGCAATGGGCGGAGAAGGGTCAATTGTAGGCTGGGTTCAAGACTCGGTTCCAAAATTGGCAAACAATGATTACACCCACTTGAGTAGAGACGGAACCAAAGTTGCCGGACAGATGATCTTCGATTATCTCATGCGGTCATACGATGTCTATAACCAGAAAAAAACAAATTCCAAAAAGTGAAATACTTCCCTTTTGTTACCCTTCTTTTTTTCGCATCCATTTCACTTGGGCAAATTGCTCATGAGCAAGATTCACTTATCGGCAATCCTCTGGCTATTGAGAATCTATTTTATTTTACCAAAACAATGGATTTGCCTTTAGACGTTGTTCAAATTGGAGATTCCCATATTCAACCGGGTGTTATGGCCGCTCCATTGGGCAAACTGTTGAAAAGTTCTTTTGGAAATGGTGGATACGGAATGGCGTATCCTTATCAATTGGCAAACACGAATGGACATTCGTCCTACAAAACTTCTTCAAACGCATCATGGAAGCCATATAAAGTAACCTCGAAAAACCCGAATCAGCCCATTGGAATCTCGGGGTATAGCTTATTCACAAATCAACTCAACGCATACATAGACTATTCTTTCGACTCCCTTCAAACTCCTGCTATTCATTTTGTCACCATTTTCCACTCATCGAATTTAGATTCAAATTATCATTACTCCGTTGAATCGAAGACCGGGATTAAAAGTGAATTCTTGCCAAATGAAAGCACGCCTTTCAAATCAGTTTTTTTCTTTGAAAAACCAGTCCTGAAATTTAGAATAACTCACCTACGTTTATATAAAATTCAAACCACATCTGTTATTCAAGGCGTTTACGTTCGATCCAATAAATCAGGAGCTGTTGTTTCATCTATTGGAGTGAATGGCGCTACATTCAATCAATACAATCATGCGGAAGATTTCAGAAAACACATCGAGAGTTTAGCTCCAGATATAGTTATTTTATCATTGGGAACGAACGAGGCTTTTCAGGGCACCTCATTCTCGGACAGCACCTTTCGAGAAGAGGTCCGCGGCATGATTCAGTTACTCTCAGGCCTTGAGCACCCGCCATTAATCGTTCTAACTACTCCTCCAGGTGTAAGCATTTCTGAAAAAGTTAGAAAAAAATTCGTCTATCAACCAAATCCACTTGTTCCAAGAATTCGCAAAGTTCAAATCGAATTATGCGAAACATACAACCTCTATGTTTACGACCTCTATACTTGCATGGGGGGTGCTGGGGGAATGCGCGCTTGGTCGAAGCTTGGTTTAACAGATTCTAGACAAATTCACTTAAGCATGCAAGGATATACCCTTGCTGGAGAATCCATGGCAAAAACCTTTGCCCATCATTTAACACAGCTTAAAAAACCATGATTAGTTTGAGTGCCATTGTTGAACAATTGAAATTTCAAGTGGAATCGCCACTTGTATTCAACTCGGCATTCTTCTTTTTCTTTTTCACTTTCTTTTTTGTAGTCTATGCTTTAGTGCACAAAAGAATCACCTTAAGGCTTTGGCTCGTTTCACTATTTTCATTGTTTTTCTTTTATAAAGCCTGTGGTGAATATGTCGTCTTTATTTTAATTGCGGCAGTTGTAGACTACAACCTAAGTCACATTATTGCGAAAACGCAAAACGTTAGACTTAAAAAAACACTGCTCGTTACTAGCATTTCTTTGAACTTAGGTTTGCTCTTCTATTTCAAATACACCGATTTTTTTATTGAAATGGTTAATGAATGGGGTAACGGGAATTACAACCTTCTTCATCTTGCCCTGCCTGTCGGAATTTCATTCTACACCTTTGAAAATTTAAGTTACACGGTAGATGTCTACAAAGGCCATTTCAAACCCGTCAATAAATTTGTAGATTATCTATTTTTCCTCACCTATTTCCCGAAATTAATGATGGGTCCTATTGTTCGCGCAGCAGACTTTCTCCCTCAGATCCGAAAGAAAATTGAACTAAAGGCAGAAGACCTTAGCTATGGTTTTTATTTCATTTTAACTGGAGTGTTTAAAAAAATGGTAATCAGCGATTTTTTATATACAAATATTGTTGAAGTTGTTTTTGATGACCCCACTCGTTACAGTGGCCTTTACTGTTTAACAGCTTCATATGCCTACGCAATTGTAATTTACTGCGACTTTAGCGGCTATTCAGACATGGCGATAGGAATTGCACGGTGGATGGGACTGAAAGTAGAAATCAACTTTTTAGCCCCCTATCAAAGTTCTTCTATCACAGAATTCTGGCGTCGTTGGCATATTTCACTTTCCAGTTGGTTAAGAGATTACCTCTACATTCCCCTTGGAGGAAACAGAAAAGGAGAGAGTCGAACATATTTGCACTTGTTCATTACCATGTTGTTGGGCGGATTTTGGCATGGAGCCAATTGGACATTCATTATTTGGGGTGCATTGCACGGAATTGCTTTGGCGATAGATAAATTGAGACTAGGAACCCGAAAACCAACCTATATGCAACTTGGTTTTTCTTGGAAAAAAGTCCTAGGAATAGCATTTACTTTTCACTTCGTAGTGTTCTGTTGGATTTATTTCGGTCCAAGTTCTATTGAAAAAAGTAACGTTATAGTTAAACAGATTTTCACAAATATGGATTTATCCGCTTGGCGAGAATTTGCAATTCACTACAGATGGATTCTATTCACCATCATTGGAGCATTTATTCTTCATCAAATTCCATTGAATTGGAACGATAAAATAATAAACGGCATTACTAAAACGCCATTCTCCCTGAAGGTAGCTTTATTTATAGCTGTTCTTATCATTGTAGGGATTTTGAAGGCAGATGTTCCTGTGGCACCCATTTATTTGCAGTTCTAAGAACATTTTGTTTAAACAATACTTCCTCTTGAATGATTACCTTTGCAAAAATTTGAAACCATGCGTACAGACCAATACCAAGGACACGATTATTATTTAATGGATGAGCTGCTTACCGACGAGCATAAATTGATTCGCGATGCAGCACGTGAGTGGGTGAAAAAAGAAGTTTCTCCAATTATTGAAGAGGCTGCTGAAAATTGTAAATTTCCTCAACACCTTATACCAGGCTTAGCCAGCATTGGTGCATTCGGACCTTATATCCCAGAAGAATACGGCGGAGCCGGATTAGATCAAATTGCTTACGGACTTATTATGCAAGAGTTAGAGCGTTGCGATAGCGGTCTTCGCTCTACTGCTTCGGTTCAATCTTCTTTAGTCATGTATCCAATTTGGAAATACGGTTCTGAAGAACAACGCATGAAGTTCTTACCGAAATTGGCTTCTGGCGAATGGATCGGTTGCTTCGGATTAACGGAACCCGACCACGGTTCAAACCCAGGTGGAATGACCACCAACTTCAAAGACATGGGCGACCATTATTTGTTGAACGGTGCGAAAATGTGGATCTCTAACGCTCCATTCGCTCAAGTAGCTGTTGTTTGGGCGAAGAACGAAGAAGGAAGAATTCACGGAATATTAGTAGAAAGAGGAATGGAAGGATTTACAACCCCTACCATGCACGGCAAGTGGAGCCTTCGCGCCAGCGATACCGGTGAGTTGATTTTCGATAACGTAAAAGTTCCGAAAGAAAACCTTTTACCTGGACGTTCAGGATTGGGTGGACCACTTTCTTGTTTAGATAGTGCGCGTTATGGAATTGCTTGGGGTGCCATTGGTGCAGCATTAGACTGCTACGATGTTGCTCTTCGTTATTCTCAAGAACGCATGCAATTCAACAAGCCAATTGGTGCTTTCCAATTGCAACAAAAGAAATTGGCCGAAATGATTACAGAAATCACCAAGGCGCAATTGCTCACGCTACGTTTAGGACAGCTTCGCAACGAAGGTCGCGCCACAAGTTCTATGATCTCTATGGCGAAACGTAACAACGTAGATATGGCGAAAACAGTTGCAAGCAACGCTCGTCAAATGCTAGGCGGAATGGGTATCACAGGAGAATATCCAATCATGCGTCACATGATGAACCTTGAATCTGTAATTACTTACGAAGGAACGCACGACATTCACTTGTTAATTACAGGAATGGATGTAACTGGATTCGATGCATTCAAATAATTTTATGAAAAATAACATACTTGCATTTATACTAACCCTGGCTTCGGCTGGGGTTTTTGCTCAACAAGCGGCTGGTCCTCATTATGTATTCACCAATTACAGCAGCACATTCACTCCATTAGAGGAAGCGACCTCGCTTGACGGTGGACAGATTTGGGATGATCCGACATGGACTGTTCCATTGGGGTTCACCTTCTATACTGCCAATGATACCATAACTACACTTTACGTTGGCGAGCTTGGAACGACAGTGTATGGAATTCAAGACGATTCGTTGAGCGATATTTTCCTTCCTTACTTCGATGATATCGCAAATGCCGATAACGACACGTTAGTAAGTCCGGTTAGCTATGTGGTTGAAGGACCTCCTGGATTTCAAATCTGCAAAATTGAATGGTTGAATGTAGGTTTCTACGAAGATTGGGCGGCCAATGGCACATACACCAATACCACTTCTTTCCAATTGTGGTTGTATGAAAACTCAAATATCTTCGAATACCATTACGGACCAAGTAATATTACGAATGCAAGTATGATCCATATGTTCGGAGCTCCTGCCGCAGCCTTCTTGGAGAACTTGAATCAAAATACAGGATTCGACTGGGACGGCTTTTACAGCGTGACAGGAAATACCGATGCGCCAACAATCACGACACTTACCACAGCTGAAATTCTTGGAGCCCAAGGAATTCCATCATACGCTTTGTTGAATGGAGAGCCTGCTGAAGGCACTGTTTATCGCTTTACACCGAATTTTATAAATGTTCAAGAAAATAGCCTTGCTACTTTCGATGTGTATCCGAATCCGACAAGCGGACTGCTAAATGTTTTCAATCCAAAACAAGAATCTCTAGTTGCTCAAATACTTTCTTCAGAAGGGAAAATCATTCAAGTGGAAACGTTATCATCCGGAAGAAATTCAATTCAAACAGATGAACTAGCTTCTGGATTTTACTTGCTTCGTATCAACGGCACTTGCACATCCTTCATTAAGAATTAATTCATGAAAGGCAATTGGCGTAGCCTTCCCGTTATTGTAATTTTAGCAATAATCTGGGGAAGCTCCTTCATTCTCATGAAGCGAGGCATGTTTGCTTTCGACGCCAATGGCATTCAAGTTCCTGTCTTTTCGCCGAATCAAGTTGCTGCTTTAAGATTGGGCATTGCCTCTTTGGTCATGCTTCCCTTCGCATTCATTTTCAAGAGCTGGTTGAAACGTGAGTTGATCTGGTGGTATGTTGTGGTAGGACTATTGGGCAGCGGCATTCCTGCCTTCCTTTTCACGAATTCGCAGATGTTCCTGCACTCGAGCATGTCGGGCATCTTGAATGCGCTCACACCGCTCTTCACGCTCATTGTCGGATACTTCGTCTTCAAGAAATCGGTTCGGAAAATGCAAATTATAGGAGTCACCCTCGGACTTATTGGCGCGGTTTGCCTCATTAGTTTGCGCGGATTGGGCGACTCGAAGAACATGGCGTACAGCATGCTTATTGTTCTTGCAACGATAAGCTATGGTTTCAGCGTGAACACGATTCACAGTAAATTGCATGGGGTACCTTCATTCGCTATTTCTGCCTTTTCTTTATTGGTTATCGGAATTCCTTGTTGGGTACTCATTGGCACAGATGGAACGTTCGAGATTCTTCAAACCAATACCTACGGATGGCGCAGCCTAGGATTCATAGCCACCTTGGCAATATTAGGCACCGCCCTAGGCAATATTTTATTCTTCAGATTCACTCAAAAGGTTGGTGCGCTTGCTGCTTCTTCGATCACCTATCTCATTCCGGTAGTTGCAATAATTTGGGGAGTTTACGACGGCGAGCCGTTCACTTGGCTTCACGGTGCTTTTGCTGGGATTATTCTAACGGGGATTTATTTGGTGAATAAACAACCTGCTTCGAGATTCACGGAGTGAAAGATGCGTTTCAAGGTGTTGCACAAGGTGCTTTGCAAGGACGCTTCGCGTAGCGACCTTCCGCAGGACCTTTCGAAGAACCTTGAAAATCATCTTGAAAATCATCTTGAAAAAAGTTATTGTTTTCAAGCGAAGAATGTGTATATTTGCACCCCTTAATCGGGAAAAACTAATTAAAAATTAACGTTATGTACGCAATTGTTGAAATAGCAGGGCATCAGTACAAAGTACAAAAAGATCAGCAGATCTTCGTTAATCGTCTTCAAAACGAAGAAGGAACACAGGTTGA
>JBIIWZ010000005.1:0-77292 GCA_044338665.1 Flavobacteriales bacterium | reverse complement strand
GCAGCAGCAATAGAAGCACGAGTTGCTTGAACTGCAACAACAGCAGCAGCATCAGCTTCCAATACTTTACAACCAGGGATAGCAATTTCGCGAATACGAATCATATCACCAATTTTCAAGTGTGTGATATCAAGCATAATTTCGTTTGGAAGTTCTTCTGGCTTTCCGAAAACACGAACCTTACGGTAGTTAATCGCTAAACGACCACCCGACTTCACTCCTTCAGAGTTACCGGTTACACGAACGGGTAAAGCTGTTTTAACTTCTTTTCCAGGAACCAATTCCAATACATCCAAGTGAACAACTTTGTCTGTTACTGGGTGACGTTGAACTTCTTGAATAAGACCGTGACGAACTGTTCCGTCGATATCGATCAATAATTCCAAGGTGTCTGAAGACGCCATGATTTTGTCCATTACTTTGGTGGTAATGCTAAAGTGTGTAGAAGAGTTACCACCGTAGATAACGCCAGGAATGTCTCCTTTGCGACGTAGTTCTGCAGCATTTTGTCTTCCTACGCTCTCGCGGAGAGAGCCGCTCAATGAAAATTGCTTCATGTTATTTGATTTTAAGAGATAATAAATTTCGAACTGATACTTTTGTTTTCAATCAGGTTTTGAAGCACACTTGCGAATAATTCGGAAATGTCTAACACCGTGATTTTATCTTTTGGCTTTCCTTCTTTCAAAGGCACGCTATTGGTCACTATTAATTCCTTCAACACTGAATCTTGAATGCGCTCGTAAGCTGGGCCACTCATTACGGGGTGCGTGCACATAGCTCTTACGCTTAATGCGCCGTGCTCCATCATCATTTCTGCGGCTTTACACAACGTTCCAGCGGTGTCAACCATGTCGTCTACAATAATCACATCTTTACCTCTCACATCACCAATAACGGTCATGCTTTCAATTTGGTTAGCAGCCTTGCGTTGCTTGTAGCATATAGCGAGGTCACAACCTAATATTTTTGCGTAAGCACTTGCGCGCTTTGTTCCTCCGGTATCAGGCGCAGCAATAACCAAGTTGGTCATATTTTTTGCCTGAAGGAAAGGGATCATAATTGTGCTTGCGTACAAGTGATCCACTGGAACCTCAAAGAATCCTTGAATTTGCTCTGCGTGAAGGTCCATGGTAATCACACGGTCAACACCAGCAGCAGTAAGTAGATTAGCAACTAGCTTCGCTCCTATTGGAACACGTGGCTTGTCTTTTCTGTCTTGTCTAGCCAATCCGAAGTATGGCATAACGGCAACAATACGTTTGGCAGACGCGCGTTTCGCGGCATCTATCAAAAGTAAAAGTTCCATTAAGTTATCTTGTGGAGGGAAGGTAGACTGTACGATAATGACATCTTTTCCGCGCACGGTTTCTTCAATAGACGGAGCAAACTCCCCATCGCTAAAGCGTTGAATCAATACGTTCCCGAGCTCTGTCCCGAAGGAGTGAGCAATACCCTCGCCTAAGTATTTAGACGCGGAACCAGAAAGAATTTTAACCATGTCGTTCATAACCGTACCCTAAAAAGGAGTGCAAAGATAGTTAATTTATTGAGAATGACAAGACCTAACCTTCGCGAAAGACTAAAAAAGAAAAGCCCCGAAGGGCCTTTCTTAAAATCAAACTTCAAATCACAAAATCAATTCACAATCAATTTCTCAACTTTCGAATCTCCCAATTGAATAAAGTAAATGCCAGATGACATTTCAGTTAGGTCAATCGTGTTCTTACCTGAATCTAAAACCTCATAACGAACCACTTGTCCCAATTCATTGCTGATGCGAAGACCTTGTTTCTCGTTTGTTGGATTTTCAATGGTAACAGCACCATTTGAAGGATTCGGATAAAAAGAAAATTCATCAACCGAAAGGGTAGCAACATCTGCAGATGCATATGACTTCAAACTAACATCATCAATTCTGAAAATAGTTCCAAAACTTTCGTCCACATCTGATTCAAAACTTATTGAAATCATCTGGCCGGCATACTGCTGAGGAATTGTATATGTCAGTTCAACCCATCCATCACAATCAGCAACCGTCAAATTAATATCACAATCTGCGTTTGAAGCATAATCAGAAAAAATCTCTTGTCCTGCAGCATCATAAATAATGATATCAAGAAAATCATATTCATTGACATCGTCTTGCTCATCAGAAACGGCGCTATACCAACAGGCAAAATCTGCATGATGCATATTCGCTGGCAACTGAATATCTTGAGATACAAAATCAATCATGTCAAATGCCCCAGTTTCTTCCCAATAATCTCCAAAAAAGAGATAATTGTCACCACCATGGGCTTGACATAAACCTATGTCTGCGAAGGCGCTATCTGCCAAGGTAAAATCCCACCCTTGATCGAAGTTTTCAAAGCCGCCATTAACGACCAGTTCTTGTTGTGAAAAAGCCGCTGATCCCGATAGGACCAGGGCTAGAGAAAGTAATATTCTTTTCATTTTGTTTCTTATTTCTTCTTCAATTCAACTTTTACATTTTCTTCCAACAAGATGTATCCCCCAGTTGAGATATCTACAATTGCAGGAACTAATCCACAAATTGCATCTACCCAATACAACCAGTGCACACTAGCATTTGCATAAGCATCGTATGTCTCAGTGCTAAATCCTTCCGAAGAAAACTTTACTCTCTTTGTTTTTCTCGGAATTGCAGTTACCATTGGGGTAGTTCCTATGGTTGTCTCTTGTCCTTTTTTGTTTACCAAAATCACGGTAGCACCTGAAGGCTCCGAATTAAAACTAACAGTCTGTTTTGTGCCATTTACTAAAGTTGCACAAGAACTTAAAAACAACGCCATTGCTACAACGGCTAAACCAAAAATCTTTTTCATTTTGTTAAAATTTTAATAAATTAATTAATACAACTTAACGGTCTTGCAACCTTCAGTAATGGTTACTGAACCCGACCAAGAAGCCGTTCCATCGGAAGCCGTGTAGTTGTAAGACCCAGCATCTAAACCGTTGAAAACCGCGCAACCAGAAGTTCCGCATGATGGCGCACTGCCATATTCTGAAGTAATGTTAGAAGTTACTCCGTCAACAGAGACTACAGTTACACCGTAACCGCTACCTGTTTGTTGCCAAAAGGTAACATCTCCTGTCTTTTCTTTACTGCAACCGGCAAGCGATACAGTAACAATTGCAACAATTGCAAAAAATAGATTTCTTTTCATAAAGGTGTTTTTTAAAGTTGTACAATAATACAACGCAAATCGAGCTGACCAAACGTTTGTTGTAAAAAAAAACAACCCGTTGTGTTTTATAACAACACCTTAACATTGTGCTAAGGCAATTTTGCTGCATGAAAAAGGGCTATTCGGTAGAAAAAGAGTTCTTGTCTAAGGTGGGCGAGAAAGTCAAACTATACCGAACGAAGAAACAATTAACCCTTCAAGAATTAGGCGAAGATATAGGTCTAGACAAGGGCAATACCCAGCGACTCGAGAAAGGAAAAAACATGACGCTGCTTACACTCTTTAAAATTGCAGCAATTCTCGAAGTAGATACAAAAGATCTTCTAGACTTTCCACTCGAATTCAACATTCAAGACGTAGAAAAATTCATTCAAGAAAAAAAAGAAGGTAGATCAAAGAAATAATCTAATTCGAATTAAACGTGTTCATCGTAAGAGCAACACCAATGAAGGCGAAGGACAAACATCCTTGCGCCAACAATTGAAATCAAACGTTATCAAACTTAAAAGATTCTATCCCATAGTGAAACCGCTCATAAGCCAGCGGCCGAATAGTGTGAAAATTACCCTGCCTCCAAAACCCGCACATTCCACTAAAATCAATCTCTTTTTTGCTTCTCTCTTGTAACACATTAAATATTCAGCATCAGTGAACTGATCTTTATTTAGAGATTGAGATAAAGCAACTTTATTCTTGGCGTTATATGGCGTTGGATTTGCTCCAATTGCAGTTCCAATAACAGCCAATGGACCGAATAAAAAACCCAAAACGAAGTGCCCACCTTTTTTGCCGTGATACCTTTGTGCGTCCATTTGACCACTCATGCACTTATCTGCTGAATCGACAGAATTCAGAATAGCAATGTATTCCAAAAACTGCTCATCGTTCGGATTTTCGAATTCAACTGAATAAATATCTTTTGCAGGTACTTCGACTTTACTAGCCTCTGTTTTAAACATCACGCTGCAAGCTTTAACTTTGACAACATCGCCCTGAAACTGCATTCCATTGGTTAATGTTAGTTTATCAAAGGCCTGCGCCGAGATTACAGTTACTACTGTCAAAAGTGATAAAATCAGTTTTTTCATACGGGTGTTTGTAAATAAGGTGGAACAATGATACACCTAAATCACTCGGAACCAATTTTTTATATAAAAACAACCCGTGGTGTTTTAGAACAACACCCTAACATAGTCCTGAAGAAATAATCTACTTCGAATTAAACGTGTTCATAGTCAACCCTAATCCAATGAACGCGAACGACAAACATCCCTGTGCCGATTTCTGAACAACCGCTTCCAAGCCTTCCTTCTCTTCGCCGGTCCAAGCGCCTAAGACGTAATCTACTTGCTGACCCTTCGCGAACTCATTTCCTACTCCCACACGAATGCGCGCGTAATCTCCAGTATTCAAGATTTGCTGAATGTGCTTCAAGCCGTTGTGACCACCGTCGCTGCCCTTACCGCGCATACGAACCTTTCCGAAGGGTAAAGCCAAATCATCTGTAACGACAATGACATGCTCCAACAAAACCTTCTCCTGCTGCATCCAATAGCGCAAGGCATTTCCAGATAAATTCATGTAGGTGGAAGGTTTAATGACAATGAATGTCTTTCCCTTCGAACGAAATTCTGTCTTGTCGGCGTAACGCTCGGTAGAAAATGTAGCGTTGTGCTTTGCAGCTAACTCGTCGGCAACCAAGAACCCAATGTTATGACGGGTATTCGCGTATTCTGCGCCTATGTTTCCCAATCCAACAATTAAGAACTTCATCTTACTTCCAAGCTTTAACAATTAATCCAGTGCCTGTGCTGTGCGTTCCATTCACGTCGAACACATTCAACAACAACGAAAACGGCATGGTTACTAAATAATAAATCGGCAGTATAATGAAAAACGCTTTCGATTTATTCAATAGTAGCATGGGATACTTCATTGACAACTTCCAAGAAATCTTTCCGGGAGCGCCATAGCTGTAACGTGCGTCTACTTTCGAGAATCCGGCACGAAGGCATTTCTCTTCAATCTCATCAATACCATATCCATCGCGCACGTGCTCTTCAATGAACGAAGTCTCTCCGTCATCGTGCACGTCACTTCCACCCATATTGCTTGGCGTGCTAATCAAAAGCATGCCTCCAGTTTTCAAGCTGTTGCAATAATTGGTTAACACCTGAACGTCTTCTTCAATGTGCTCCATAACGTCTACGCACAAGACCAAATCGAATTTTTCAGGTTGAACAAACGTCACCAAATCACCCACTTCAAACTTCACTTTGCCCTTTCCAATTTGATTGAAAAACGCGTTGCAATCGGCAACCTGCTCTTCCTTCACATCTACCGCTAAAATTTCTGCTTGCGAAAACTTCTTCGTCATCCAAAAAGAATACTGTCCGAATCCAGAGCCTGCATCCAAGATGTTCTTCACCGCACTCCCATTCAGTTTTCTAAGTTCACTGCGTATATGCCATGAACGAAGAAGTAAGACGTCTAACAAAAAATAAAACAACTTGCGCAAGAACGGTGTGCGATTAAAGACACTTCCTAAACTGCGTTTTATAGGATCGTAATGCATGCTTATTTCTTCAATAAATTATCGATTGTTTCGTAGTAATCCAACGAGTCATCTATGAAATACTGCAACTCAGGCACTTTACGCATTTGCTTTCCCACCTTCAAACCCAATTCTCTTTTAACGGAAGAATGGTTCTGCTTCAACAATTTCAAGGCCTCATCTTTTTTATCTGAAGGAAAAACACTGATGTAAATGCGTGCTAAACTTAAATCGGGTGCCACACGGGTTTGCGTAATGGTTACCATGCTTCCACCTAACCACTCACGTGCATTTTGCTGAAACAACACTGCCAACTCGCGCTTAATTAGCGAACCAAATTTTTCTAAACGTACTCCTGCCATAATGCAAAGGTACAACAGGATGTATTTCATTGTTTTTTGCTTTTACTTTGCGGCATGGAAATGACCCACGTTCGAAAAGGAACGAAAGCCGATTTACGCGAAGCACTTACGCTTATTCAAGAATTGGCGGTATATGAAAAGGAACCCGAAGCCGTTGTGGTTTCTGTTGAACAAATGGAAACTTGGGGATTTCAAGAAAATCCATATTTCGAATTTTATGTCGCTGAGCAAAATGAACAAATCGTGGGCATAGCTTTTTATTACATTCGCTACAGCACGTGGAAAGGTCCTATGATTTATTTGGAAGATATTGTGGTGAAGGAAGAAATACGTGGAAATGGAATAGGAGCGCGTTTGTTTGAAGAAGTAGCTAACGAATGTGCAAAACGAAATTTCCACGGAATGACTTGGCAGGTGCTCGATTGGAATGAACCCGCGTTGAACTTTTACAGAAAGTACAACGCTACTTTTTCAGGCGAATGGTTAAACGGATATTTATTTACTGAACAAATAAGACAAGCATCATGGCACAAATAACCGTGCATAAATTCGGTGGGGCTTCGGTTCGAAATGCAGAAGCTGTAAGAAACGTATGTTCCATTCTCAATCATTTTCCGGAAAATAAAATTGTGATTGTCTCTGCCATGGGCAAAACAACCAACGCCCTGGAAACCATTCACAAGAAACGTTTCGAAGGAAAAGATTTCGAAAAAGAGCTTCAAGAAATATTTCATTTTCATTTCAATATTGCGAAAGAATTGGAAGTCGACACAGACACCGATTGGCTTTTGGTTTTCGATACATTATCTCAAATTTGCAAGAAGGAAATAGAAGGAAGTTTCGATGAAGAGTATGACCGCATTATTGGTTACGGCGAGTATTTGTCTACGGCCATTGTGAATGCCTGTTTCAACCAGAACAATCTCTCTTCAAAACGATTAAACAGCGCTGATTATATAGTAACAGACTCTCGCTTCCGCGACGCTCGAGTGCAGTGGAACTTGAGCGAACAAAAAGTTGCTTCTCTTCAACATGAATTTCAATCGCATTCAACGTTGGTTCTTCAAGGATTTATTGGCTCTACCAAAGATGTTTCACAAGGTCCTGTGGAAGGTTCTTCGAAAGGTCCTATGGAAGGTTCTTCGAAAGGTCCTGTGGAAGGTTCTTCGAAAGGTCCTGCGGAAGGTTCTTCGAAAGGTCCTGTGGAAGGTTCTTCGAAAGGTCCTGCGGAAGGTCTTGCGAAGCACCTTCGGAACGACCTTGCAAAGCACCTTCATAATGATCTTTCGAAGAACCTTGCAAAGCATCTAACCTCTCTTGGCCGCGAGGGTTCGGATTTTTCAGCAGCGATATTCGCCTATTTGTTGAATGCCGAATCGGTTACCATTTGGAAAGATGTTCCCGGTTTATTGAATGCAGATCCGAAGTGCTTCGAGCCCACGCAATTATTGAAAGAGATTTCCTTCCGTGAAGCTGTAGAGCTAGCGTATTATGGGGCAAGTGTGATTCATCCGCGAACCATTAAGCCGCTTCAAAACAAGAACATTCCACTTTACATTAAGTCGTTTTTAAATCCAACAGCTGAAGGAACGCGTATCATCGAACGTGCGAATGCAGAGCTAGAGGTGGCCTCGTATATTTTGAAACAGAACCAAACCTTAATTTCTATTTCAACCAAAGATTTCAGTTTTGTGGTGGAAGACAACCTCACCTTCATCTTCAAAACCTTCGCTAACCTTGGCATTCACGTGCACATGATGGAAAACTCAGCGCTGAATTTTTCAGTGTGCATACCATCGGAGCCAAATAAATTAAAGTCGCTCGTTGAACAGTTGAGCGACTTTCATGTTAGATACAACGACAACGTGAGCATATTAACCATTCGCCACCCGAAGCCTATGGTTATGCAACAGCTCTTGCAATACAAAGAAGTGTTGCTGGAACAACGCAACCGAACGACCGTTCGATTTGTGATTCGTGGAAAATGGAATTTACCAGAACCCATTAAAGAATAAGAGAATGAAGATTTACACGAAGAAAGGCGACGACGGAAAAACAATGTTACTTGGAGGAACTAGACTTCCCAAGCACCACATACGTATTGCGGCCTATGGCGATGTGGATGAATTGAATTCGTTCATTGGTCTTGTGTCGGATTTACTTCCTTCGCACCAAGAAACCCTTCGTGAAATTCAAAACAATCTTTTTGTAGTTGGAAGTCACTTGGCCACAGAGCCAGATCAGGCCGAGAAAATTCAATTGCCTGCGCTTCCTGAAAACGCTTCAGAAAATCTTGAAAATGAAATAGACCGAATGACTGCTATGCTTCCTGAATTGAAGCACTTCATTCTTCCGGGCGGACACGCAACTATCTCGCACATTCACATTGCACGAACGGTTTGTAGAAGGACGGAACGCACAGCTACTGCGCTTGCAGAACTTTCAACGGTTAATCCGATTTTCATTCAATACTTGAATAGACTTTCCGATTATCTCTTCACGCTTTCACGCGCAGCTGCCCAGGAATTAGGTGCTGAAGAAAACAAGTGGGTGCCGAAAAAATAACTCAGAAGCTCTGTTCTGAAACTAGTTTTCCGTCTTTGAATAAACTCTGCTTCACCAATTTTCCCGACTCGTTGTAATCGAGAAATACACCGTTCTCTTTTCCTTTGGTGTAATACTGATTGCTTTTCAATTTTCCATTCGGATAATAATACTTCCACGAACCGTCTTCAATGGAGCGTTTGTAAAATCCTTCCCATTCCAAATTTCCATTTGAATAATACACCTCTTCCTTCACAATTTCTCCGGTCGTGTTTTTCATATACACCACAACATATGGTTTGCCATTCGGATGCTTTCGGGCAACATCGCGAGTCGTATTTTCCAACTGAGCAAAAGCAGTTTTTCCACCTAGAAAAAAAGCTAAGGAGAGAAGAAAAATTTTAATTGAACTGTTCATGATTAATTGAAATCGGGGTATAATAAATATTTCTTACGGATGACTTTATAGCTATCTAAATCCTTTTGCCAAGAAGCTCGAATATCATCTTCAGAAACACCGCTTGCAACCTGCTTTCGAAGCAAGGTGTTTCCGGCTAATTTATCGAAAAAAGCAGGAGATGAAAAGAACTTTTCCTTATTCGGATAACTGCTGTACATGTTCATTAACCAAGAAAGATTCAATTGGGTTGGACGCTTTTCGAAACTCACTTTGATTCCCTTACACAGTTGATTTTCGAATGGTGGGTTGGAGGACACTCCAGGAATTTCTTTCGGGGTGAAAGATGTTTCACCACTCTTGCAATTCGGAAATCCAAATTGTTGAAACGGAAGATTGGTACCCCTGCCAATACTAATGCATGTTCCTTCGAACAAACACAAACTGGGGTAGGCGTATATGGATGTAATATTCGGCAAGTTGGGCGAAGGCTTAATTGGCAACTCAAAATAAGACTTGTGAGTGTATTGGCTACATGGAATAACAGTCAATTCGCAGGATTTCTTTCCTGTTAACCAACCTTCTCCATTTATCATTTTTGCTAACTCGCCAAGTGTACATCCATGCACAATGGGAATAGGCAGCTGTCCAACAAACGAATACAATTTCGGATCGGTCATTACCGGCCCGTCTATGTAATAGCCATTCGGATTCGGGCGGTCTAAAACAATTACCGCCTTTTTGCTTATTACAGCTGCCTCCATAACCTCTTGCATGGTTGCCAAAAAAGTATAGAACCGCACACCCACATCCTGAATATCGAAAACGATGACATCCACGTTGGAAAGCATTTCTGCAGTGGGTCTTGTATGACTTCCGTATAAAGAAAAAATGGGAAGTTGTGTTTTCTTGTCGAAGCCGTTGCTCACGTGATCTCCGTTTCCGGCTTCACCTCTGAACCCGTGCTCAGGTGCAAATATTTTCACCACTTGAATTCCGCTAGCCAAAAGCGTGTCAACAAGATGCACATTACCAATAACACTAGTTTGGTTGGCCACTACAGCCACCCGCTTGTTTTTTAATAAAGAGAAATAATTCTCGGTTTGTGAAGCACCCGAATTTTGTGCGAATACAGAGAATGCATTCAAGATAAAAAGCAAGCACAAGAACAAAGGAATACGAATGTGTTTCATGAGCACACAAATTTTATAAATTCTTAACCAAAATCGAACCGAAATAAATGAAGTTAGTAACTTTCCAATGTCGAAGTCCTAACTTTGAGCCGCAATGAAATCTTTTAAGCTAGCATCCTTCTTGGCTTTTCGCATGCTTCGAGCACGCGATAACGGGCGTATTTCGAAGCCCATTGTTCGTATTGCTATGTGGGGCGTGGCTATAGGAATTGCGCTTATGATACTTGCATTGGCTGTTGTGAAAGGATTTCAATCGGAGGTGCGACAAAAGGTAATCGGTTTTGGCGGACACTTTCAAATTGTTTCAAACGGCGAAAATGCTGCGCAAGAATCAGTACCGTTGCTTTACGATAAAAATTTAATTGGGGATCTAAAGAAAATTTCTGGCATAAAAAACGTCAGCGTCTATGCGCAAAAGCCCGCCATTGTAGAATCGAAAACCGGACTGTCAGGCGTTATTGCGAAAGGAATAGAAGAACAATACGACACCACCTTTCTGCATAGCGTGCTAACGCAAGGAAGAGTCATGCAGCTGCGCTATACAGCCGACACGCTGCCTGTTGCTGAAATTGTTTTATCGGAACATATTGCAAATCGCCTTTCACTTCAGCTCGGGCAAAAGTTGAGTTTGTATATCGTGAACACGGAAGACGATATTCAGCAACAAAATTTCACATTGGTTGGAACCTACAAAACGGAACTGGAAGAGTATGATGAAAAATTTATTTTTGTTCATCTTGCTTACCTGCAACAGTTCGGCGGATGGGGACTTCAAGGGCAAATTGTAGTAGACACCGCAACCGTTCCGCTGCTTACATTCATTTCACCCGTTGGATTCGGAAACAACGGGAAATTCGAGCAGCATTGGCTAGACGGCACTCCCGCGAAGGATCCAATCTATTATTTAGAAATGCGCGACACCACCTTCGGTTTAATTACTTCTGCGCCTTACCAAATTTCAGACACCACATTCGTTCACTTAAAATTCCCTCCTCACGGTGAGAATGAATTTGTAACTCCGCGATGGACCTACACGAACCTGCGCGGCAGTGAAGTCAATTACATTGGTGGATATGAAGTTCAAGTTGAAAATTTCGAAGCGCTAGAGCGTGTGCGTGATCCTTTGTGGGAAGCTGTACCCTACGATTTGTTCGTGATTCCACTCACCGATCGCAATCCGGAAATCTTTGCTTGGTTGGAAATGCTCGATGTGAACGTGGTTATTATTGTTGTACTTATGGTTGTGCTTTCTATTGTAAACATGACCTCGGCGTTACTCATTCTTATTTTGGAAAGACAATCATTTATTGGAACATTAAAATCCATGGGGTTGCCGAATCCGATTTTGCTTCGTGTGTTCTTATGGCACGCGGCTCACATCATCGGAAAGGGAGTTTTAATTGGAAATATTTTAGGTGTTGGCCTTGCGCTATTTCAGAAGTACACAGGGGTGTTTAAGTTAGACCCAACAAATTATTATGTGTCTGAAATTCCTATACTCATGAATCCCATGGAAATAATTGTTCTCAATGCAATCACGCTCTGCGTTTGTGTATTGGCCATGATTCTTCCATCGCTGTATGTTTCAACCTTTCGACCAGCGGAGTCGATCAGAAAAAATTAAATCACGTAACCTTACCTTCGCATTATGAAGTATCACGAAAATATTCTTGGAACCATTGGCAACACGCCTATGGTGAAATTAAACACCATTGTAAAAGACATTCCAGCGCTAGTCTTGGCGAAAGTTGAAACCTTCAACCCAGGGAACTCAATCAAAGACCGCATGGCGCTCAAAATGATTGAAGATGCAGAAAAAGACGGAAGATTAAAACCGGGAGGAACCATTATCGAAGGAACTTCAGGTAACACAGGAATGGGCTTAGCCATTGCGGCCATCATGAAAGGATACAAGTGCATTTTCACAAGTACCGATAAGCAGAGTAAAGAAAAGTTCGATGCGCTTCGTGCGTTAGGGGCGGAAGTTATTGTTTGTCCGACTGATGTTGATCCGGAAGATCCTCGCTCCTACTACAGCGTTTCTTCTCGACTTGAAAAAGAAACACCAAATTCTTGGAAGCCGAATCAGTATGACAATCCGAGCAATGCTCAAGCGCATTACGAATCTACGGGTCCAGAGATTTGGGATCAGACCGATGGGAAAATCACACACCTCGTTGTCGGAGTTGGAACGGGCGGAACCATTTCTGGAACAGCGCGTTTCTTGAAAGAAAAAAATCCGAATATTCAAGTACTTGGAATTGATACGTACGGTTCAATATTCAAACAATACAAAGAAACCGGAAGCTACAGTAAGGATGAAATTTACACCTATGTAACCGAAGGAATTGGTGAAGATTTCCTTCCTGAAAATGTTGACTTCAATTTGATTAATCACTTCGAAAAAGTAACGGATAAAGACGCTGCAATCTACACACGTAAAATAGCGAAAGAAGAAGGAATCTTCGCTGGAAACAGCGCCGGATCAGCCATGGCTGGTGTTATACAAATGAAAGATAGATTCAAAGAAGGAGATGTTGTGGTAGTTATTTTCCACGATCACGGCACTCGTTACTTGGGCAAAATGTTCAACGACGAATGGATGAAATCTAAGGGTTGGTTATAAACCCTTCGACTTACTTCTTCGCGTGAGCTTTAATGACGTTTGAAATAATTTCAACGCATTGCATAATCTCTGCTTCGGTAATGCACAATGGAGGAGCAAAACGAATGATGTTTCCGTGTGTAGGTTTCGCCAACAATCCGTTCTTCGCTAAGTCTACACAGATGTTCCAAGCAGCTTCACTTTCCTCGTGATCATCAATCACCACAGCGTTCAACAATCCCTTTCCGCGAACTAGGGTAATCAACGAAACTTCACTTTGAAGCTTTCTCATTTCGCTTCTGAATAATTCTCCTAAGCGCTCTGAATTTTCTGCCATTTTCTCATCGCGAAGAACTTCTAACGCGGCAGTAGCAACAGCGCAAGCCAAAGGATTTCCGCCGTATGTGCTTCCGTGCTCACCTGGCTTAATGGTCAGTATAATTTCATTACTCGAAAGAACAGCACTCACCGGAAGAACCCCACCTGAAAGTGCTTTTCCTAAAACTAAAATATCTGGCTTCACATTTTCGTGATCACATGCCAACATCTTTCCGGTACGCGCCAAACCAGTTTGAACCTCATCGGCAATCATCAACACATTGTACTTCGTGCACAACGCACGAACACCTGCCAAATACCCTTCATGCGGAACAACCACTCCGGCTTCCCCTTGAATAGGCTCGAACATAAATCCGGCGATGTTCGAATCGCTCGATAAACACGCTTCCAATGCGTTCAAGTCATTGTAAGGAATAGACAGGAATCCGGGCATATACGGACCGAATCCTGCATAACTGCTCGGATCCTGAGAAGTAGAAATTGCAGCCAGTGTTCTTCCCCAAAAATTCCCTTCAACAAAAACTATTTTCGCTTGGTTGTCTGCAATGCCTTTCACTTTATAACCCCACTTGCGCGCCAGCTTCACAGCGGTCTCGCCGCCTTCAACACCTGTATTCATCGGAAGAACTTTCTCATAACCGAAGTATTCAGTAATGAACTTTTCATACGTCCCCAATTCACTGTTATAAAACGCACGAGAAGTGAGTGTCACTTTCTCAGCTTGATCTTTCAATGCTTGAATAATCTTCGGATGGCAGTGTCCTTGATTCACTGCAGAATAAGCCGAAAGAAAATCGAAATACTCCTTCCCTTCCAAATCCCAAACCCTCACGCCTTTACCCTTGGCAATAACAACCGGAATCGGATGGTAATTGTGAGCTCCATAATTGTCTTCCAATTCCATGGCTTCCGCCGAAGTAAGATTTGAATTCATCTCAGTTAATTTTCAGCGAATTTAGAATGGGAATGTTGTATTTTTGCAATCCAAAATATTTATTATGTCAGGAAATCGCACTTTTACGATGATTAAACCAGATGCAACTGCTGCTGGTAACACAGGAAAAATCATTGACAAAATCATTGAGTCAGGATTCACTATCCGCGCAATGAAATTAACACAACTTACCTTAGAAGATGCTTCTCGTTTTTACGAGGTTCACAAAGAGCGTTCATTCTACGGAGAATTAGTAGAATACATGACTAGCGGACCTATCGTGGCGGCTATTCTTGAAAAAGATAACGCTGTTGAAAGCTTCAGAACACTAATTGGTGCTACTGACCCTACAAAAGCAGACGAAGGAACTATCCGTCGCATGTTTGCTACGAGTATTGCTGCTAACGCCGTTCACGGTTCAGACAGCGACGAGAATGCAGCGAACGAAGGTGCATTTTTCTTCGCAACGCGCGAGCAAGTTTAAGTTTTAAACAAAAACTGAAAAAACATCGGGAGCTCGCTTTAATTAGCAGCTCCCGATTTATTTTTGTAGTATAAATAATCAAGACATGAATAAGATCAAAGTAGCCAATCCGATTGTTGAAATGGACGGCGATGAAATGACTCGCATCATTTGGAAATACATCAAAGACAAATTAATTCTTCCATACGTAGAACTCGATATTAAATATTTCGATTTAGGAATGGAGAATCGTGATGCTACGGAAGACCGCGTAACTGTTGAGTCTGCAGAAGCTACATTGAAATACAACGTGGCCGTAAAGTGTGCAACAATTACTCCTGATGAAGCGCGTGTTCAAGAATTTGGATTGAAAAAAATGTGGAAGTCTCCGAACGGAACCATTCGCAACATTATTGGCGGAACTGTTTTCCGTGAGCCAATCATTTGCAACAACATTCCTAAGTTGGTTCCCGGTTGGACAAAGCCGATTAACATTGGTCGTCATGCCTTCGGAGATCAATACCGCGCAACAGATACTGTTATCAAAGGGAAAGGGAAATTAACCATGACCTACACCCCAGAAGATGGTGGTGAAACAAAGTCTTGGGAAGTCTTTAACTTCGATGGCGACGGCGTTGCAATGGCTATGTACAACACAGACGAAAGCATTTATGGTTTCGCTCGCAGTTGCTTCAACCAGGCCATTATGCGCAATTGGAATTTATACTTCTCTTCGAAGAATACCATTTTGAAACATTACGACGGACGCTTCAAAGACATCTTTGAAGAAGTATATCAGAATGAATTCAAATCGAAATTCGCAGATTTGGGTATCACCTATGAGCACCGTTTAATTGATGATATGGTTGCCTTCTGCTTGAAGAGCGACGGAGGATTTGTTTGGGCATGTAAGAACTACGACGGAGATGTTCAAAGCGATATCGTAGCACAAGGCTTCGGTTCTTTAGGACTTATGACTTCGGCCTTAATCACTCCAGATGGAATGACTATGGAAGCGGAAGCGGCTCACGGGACAGTGACTCGTCACTACCGTCAGCACCAACAAGGAAAGAAGACTTCTACAAACCCCATTGCTTCTATTTTCGCATGGACACAAGGTCTTGCCTTCCGCGGGAAATTAGACAACAACCAAGAGTTGATCACATTTGCGAAGACACTTGAAACGGTTTGTGTTGATTTGGTTCAAGCTGGAAAAATGACGAAGGATCTTGCAGTTTGTATTCACGGAAGTGAAACACGTGAAGAACATTATTTAACCACTGAAGATTTCTTGGATGCTATTGATCAAGAATTGAAGAACAGAATTTCTTAATAAGGAAAAGTAATTACAGTCTGAAACCCATTTTCTAAATGGGTTTCTTTTTTTCCCTTCAATTGAGAAACGAAGATATCTATGAGTTGAAACCCTTTTTTGGGAAGAATATCCATGGTGTTAGCAGAATGATCGCACAAAGAAAAAACTATTTCAGAATTTTGTTTAGCAAATGAAATAGAGAGCCTTGGTCTTTCTTCTTGAGCGAGGGTATGCTTAATCGCATTCGTTAGTAGCTCATGCAGAAGCATTGAGAGAGGAACAATCTTTTCACCCTTAAATAAAATATCTTCTATTTGAATATCTAATTCAACCTTCCCTTTTAAGTTGTAAAAATCCAGTAAAATGCTTATCAAATCTGAAAAATAAGTTTTAATTGAGAGTTCAGAATACAAATCGCTCTTGTACATACTCTCGTGTATCAAGGCAATGGATTTAATCCTAGATTGAATTCCTCCCAGAGTGCCTTTAACCTCAGTTAAAGCAGAATGCGTGCTTTCAATCTCAATCAAACTCGAGATGAATGCCAAATTATTTTTAACGCGGTGATGAACTTCACCTAAAAGGAATGTCAACTCTTTGTTCTTGCTCAGCAATTCTTCATTGCGATGCTCTACCTTTTCGTATAAATTAGTTATATCGCGAAGCGCGGCTTGATTCGCACTTTGCGCGAAAACAAATTCGTACATGGTATCATGTATGGGAAAATCATTAATCGTTAAATTGTAATCCTTGATTAAAAAATTCGAATTGATTATTGGATTACAGGTAAAAAAGAAATCGTCTTCTACTAAATGAATACCCGCTTTATACTTTTGCTTTTTGTCAATTGCACTCAAAAAAACCAATTCCTCCAAAGACGATTTTTCATCGTGCAATGTGGCAATTATTTGGGCAAATGGCTTCGAAATCGTGAACAATTCCTCAACCTGCTGGCCAGTAAAATCTTTTTCGATGGCTTTTAAAAACAAGCTCGAAATATAAAGTACTCGTCCTTCTTTATTGACTTTAAAATATAAAGGAGCGGTCCCGTCAAGAAGGTGATTTAAAGAACTTAAGACCATGTCAAATGAAAAATTACAGCAGTCTTGTCTGAAATGTTATTTTCTACTTGCTGAATCACGACTTCTTTTCCAAATCTTTTACCCAATCCCTTGATTAAACCCAGAAGCATGGGAACCATGCCATTTCTATGACTGCGATAAATTAAATCAATGGAATTTTCCTGTTCATTTATACATTCGAATTGCGGAGGTGCGAGCTCTGGCATGAGGTTACTCACTCTTCCGTGCAGCATATTCAGATTCTTTAAAAACGACGGAAGCGTATCGCCAGCTAGGTTCAACATTTCGCCATATCCTCTTTCTGCAGTATACAAAATCCAATATTCTCCAAAAGCCTCTAGTAGAGTATCTGCAGGGATATTTAATATTTCACTAGCCGCTGCTACCAACTGAAAGGTAAGCTCATCGGCATAAGGCTTCAAGGTCATAAAACCTTCTGATTTAAAACCTGCTTTGTCTTTAACCTCTTCCCACTTCTCTGCGCCAAACTTTTCTACGATTAACTCTTCGATGGCTCTGTTAACTATTCCGTACATGTCTTTATTATCAAGGTTTAATATAAGTAGGTGAAAAAACGGTGTTTGAAAAATTCAAATCACGATCGCAGATACGCACTGCGAATCTGCAAGTATCGAAGCCGCTAGCTAAGTAATAGCCGGGATACATCTGAACGGTAATTGTGCCTTTTTGTGTTTTGTTTTGCCCCGGAGGAGTGGCCCAAGGCACACGATAATAGAATGGAACTGCATTGGGATTTAAACACGGCTCTTCACTTATTTGCATCCATGTTCCATTGCGCAATTCCTCGTAAACACAAAACAAATTGTACCGAGTATCACACGCTCCGAAAACACCTGCAGTGTCCGACTGACCTAAACCTACATTTCCATCGCCGTCAATAAAATCAACTTGTAAAAAAGCGCTATCACTGCTCACCGTCATTCGCACAGCCTCCACGGTAGGCTCATCTGCATAAGTCTCAACCTTCAAGCAACTGGTTACAAGTAGTGCTAGGAAAATAAAAAGGGGTGTCCCAATCTTTCGCATCTTTGTAAAGATATAGAACGAAAGGCATTTGAGCGATGAACAAAATAGATTTTACACAAACAACTTCCGAAAATTTTAACACACAAGCGCTAGCGACTTTTCAGAAGCAACTTAGTAATTCTTCCGTTTACAATGCATTTTTCAAGGCCCTTGGAAAGGATTTAAATTCAATTTCATCGTGGAAGGAAATTCCATTTTTACCCATTTCATTTTTCAAAACACATCGCGTTTGTCAAGACCAACCTATTGTCCACACCTTCGAAAGTAGTGGCACTGGCGGAAATCGCAGTCAGCATTTAGTCAACGACCTGTCGCTTTACGAGCAATCTTTCTTTCCGACATTCAAGAAATATTTGGAAACGCCACTTGAAGAAGTCAGCATTTTAGCTTTACTTCCTTCGTATTTAGAACGAAACAACTCCTCATTGGTATACATGGTGAATGCCCTACTTCCTGAGGCGCATTGCACTTCCGGATTTTTCCTAGACAATTTCGAAGCGCTACATAATCAACTTGTTCAGAACGAATCAATGGGTTTAAAAACATTGTTGATTGGGGTATCATTCGCACTGCTGGATTTTTCAGAACAATTTCCAATGCCGCTAAAACACACCACCATAATGGAAACTGGCGGTATGAAAGGTCGCCGGGAAGAACTTACACGAATAGAACTTCATACCGTTTTATGCAAGGCCTTTCAGCTCACAGAAATTCACAGTGAATATGGTATGACTGAACTTTTTTCTCAGGCCTATTCGAAGGGAAGTGGAATTTTTGAGTGCCCAACTTGGATGAAAGTGGTGTGTCGCGATCTTCAAGATCCTTTGACATTGCTCCCTCCTGGAAAGCGCGGTGCGCTTAACATCATAGACCTAGCCAATCAGAATTCCTGTTCCTTCATTGCTACTGAAGATGTGGGCATAGTTAATGAAAACGGCACTTTCGAAGTGCTAGGAAGAATGAACCACGCCGAGATTCGAGGATGCAATTTACTTTTTTCAGAATCTTAGGCAACCATTTAATTTCTTCTTCGTCTATGATAATGAAGTGTAAAACTTCTTATCCGAATTGAAATGTGTTGGGCAGGACAATTTGGTGACATGATTTCCTAAACAAAATAAGCAGGGGGTTCCAAAGGGAACCCCTGCTTATTTTATATACATTTCAACAGGAAGTAATTTTTCTTACCGCGTTGAAGAATGACCAACTCTCCATGAATCAAATGACTCGCGTCAATTTTCGTTTCAGGTGTTACTTTTTGTTTGTTTACTGCGATGCTGTTCTCCTGCAACGCTCGTCTGGCTTCGCCTTTAGAAGGAAGAAATCCGGAATTAACAAGAACATCAATGATATCTGCACCTGCCTCTATTTCCGTTTTGCTCACGGTGCCTTGCGGGACGCCTTCGAAAATATCTAACAACATTTCCTTCGGTAAAGAATCGAAAGTACTGTCTTTTGAGAACAAAATTCCTGAAGCTTGAATAGCCTGTGCAGTATCTGATCCGCTGTGCACGCGCGTAGTAATATCTTCCGCCAACGCCTTCTGTAGTGCGCGCATTCCAGGGTCTAGCAAATGTTGCGCTTCCAATCCTTCAATCTCTTCTTTTCCTTTCAAGGTAAAAATGCGGATGAAATTCTTCGCGTCCTCATCGCTCGCATTCAACCAAAACTGGTAAAATTTATAAGGAGAAGTGCGTGCAGCATCGAGCCACACATTTCCACTTTCCGTTTTCCCGAATTTCGTTCCGTCTGCCTTTTTAATGAGCGGAGTGGTTAATGCAAATGCGCTTCCTCCGTCTATTCTGCGAATCAATTCTGTTCCTGTGGTGATGTTTCCCCACTGATCTGAACCGCCCATTTGCAGGGTAATTCCGTGGTTCTTCCACAAATAATAAAAGTCGTATCCTTGAATGAGTTGGTAAGTAAATTCAGTAAAGCTCATACCCTCGCGGTCTTCGCCACTGATTCGGTTTTTCACTGAATCTTTTGCCATCATGTAGTTCACGGTTAAACGTTTCCCTACATCGCGAATGAACTCTAAGAATCCCATTTCTTTGAACCAATCGTAGTTGTTTACGATTTCAGCAGAACGATCTCCGCAATTGAAATCTAGAAACCGCTCCAACTGTTTTTGCTGACATTCTTGGTTATAGCGAAGTTCTTCTTCCCCCAATAAATTTCGCTCTGCCGATTTTCCACTAGGATCACCTACCATTCCCGTAGCGCCACCAATAAGGGCTACGGGCTTGTGCCCACTTTGTTGAAAATGAAGAAGAGTCATAATCTGAACCATATTCCCCACACCCAACGAGCTCGCGGTTGGATCGAATCCGATATATGCTTTGCGCATCTGCGCATTCAAGTGCGCCTCAGTCTCTGGAATGCTGGTGTGTAACATTCCTCTCCATTGCAACTCCTCTACAAAATTCATCTTTTATTTTTTTACGAAAATACAACCATTAAATCACTTCCTTCAATTGTTCCAAACGCATTCCGCGCGAACCTTTCAACAAAACTATTTTGTCCTTCACTTCATTCAATTTCAAATATTCCAATGCGTCCTGAGCATTCAAAAGTTCTGTGGCGCCAACCGCTTGGAACTCCTTCCCTATAAAAATTCCTTGAAGACGACGCTCTTGTGTAAGTTCAAAAATTTTCTTGTGTTCCGCTTCCGCGAATTCGCCCATTTCGAACATATCGCCGATAATGAAAAAGGTGTTCTCCATCTTAGACAGATTCACCAAAGCCGCTTCCATACTGCTTGGATTAGCATTGTAGGCATCAAGTATGACTTTGTTTTTCCCTGAATTCCACCACTGACTGCGATTATTCTCAGGGGTGTAAGATGAAATGGCCTTGCACATCAAATCCGCCGGAACACCAAACTCATATCCAACGGCAATAGCTGTGGCCATGTTAAACAGATTGTAAGTTCCGGCCATTTGCGCGTGACACGAGTGAATAGTGTTATCAGAAGGTGTACTAAATTCAAAAGAAAGCGTCGGGTGTTCGGCTAACGTCTGCAGATGAAATCCACCTGTTTTGAATCCATATTTTTTATGTTGAATGGATTCCGCCATGGTGTCGAGATGAACCAATTCAGTATTCACTAAACACATTCCACCGTGGGAAGTAACATAATCGAATAGTTCACCTTTGCCTTTAATGATTCCTTCTACTCCGCCGAATCCTTCTAAATGGGCTTTACCAATGTTTGTAATGATGCCAAAATCCGGCATCGCGTATTCGCAATAGGAAGCAATCTCCTTTTGGTGATTGGCGCCCATTTCAATAATGGCTATTTCGCAATCTGCTGGCACTGAGAGCAGTGATAGAGGTACACCTATATGATTATTCAGATTTCCATGCGTGGCGAATGTCTTGTATTTCATGCTTAACACTTCTCGCATGAGCTCTTTCGTGGTGGTCTTACCATTACTTCCGGTTATTCCGATAACAGGAAATGAAAAGGTTTCTCGATAGCGTTTTGCTAATGCTTGAAGCGTATGCAAACAATTCTCTACACGAACGATTCGATCTGAGGAAACATTTACTTCTTCGTCTATGATCACTAACGAGGCACCTGAATCCAGCGCCTGCTGGGCAAAATGATTCCCATTGAAATTATCTCCCTTCAAAGCGAAGAAAATATCATTGGTCCGAACGTTACGTGTGTCTGTTGTGACATGGCGTACTTCTAAAAATTTTTGAAATATTAATTCAATCATGGTGCTAAAATAAAACACCCCGCATTAGCGGGGTGCAGTATTACTATTTTTTTGAAACTCAATCTCTGCCTCTAGCACCCAGTCCAGTATTCCTTCCGGCCCAATCCATAGCACAACGGAAACCAATTGAGCGACTAGATCTTCTCTCATCTAAAAATCTTCTTGTACTTGGAACATTGTAGTAAACTCTATCTTCCCAACTACCGCCTTTGTATACACGAGAACGATTGTTTATCAAGGTCGTTTTTCCATAATCATACATCCTATCCGTATTATCCTCCCAACTCACTTTACCGTATTTGTTGCTACTCAGAAAATCACCGTCATGATGATCAATATTGTCCGCTTTCCTGTAATTCGTTCTATTAATATTTTCTTCGAGGGTAACATTTCTCATTTTCTGTCTACCTGGGCTGCCGATAATATAATTCTCGAGATTATCAAGAATCGTATAAGCTATGTCAGCATTTGATGCTTTAACGTCAGGAAGGACCTTGATCCGCATTAAATCCATTGCGCCCGTCTCATCTCTCTCATTGAGTTTAACTAATGCCTCATCAACGGTTGTAATGCACTTATCTATCAGAGCTAAGTCATTCGCACTATATTTAGTGCGTGCTACTAATCTCTTATTTTTCAAACTATCTAAATACAATTTCACTCCTTTAATATCAAAAACATCCTGTGTTATTTTTGAAACCGCCAATCCATTGGTACCCACTACTTTTGTGTTATAAACATTTCCCCTAAATGCTCTAAATCCAGAACGATCATCCTCGGTAAGCGGGCGATAAACATCAGCCACCCATTCTGAAACGTTTCCTGCCATATTGTACAATCCAAAGTCATTCGGTGGATATTCGTAAACAGGTGCAGTAATATCCGCTCGGTCATTTAAATAACCAGCAACACCCATTGCATCTCCAGCTCCTCGCATGAAGTTCGCACGCATATCACCTAAGTTATCATCTTGTCCGTTACGCACATAGTGACCGTTCCATGGATATGTCCTACGATCGGTAATTAACTCTTGGTATGAATTACCTATTAAAGCCATTGCAGCGTATTCCCACTCGGCTTCAGTTGGCAGTCGGTATCGTGGCAATAAGATTCCATCTTCCATTCTGATTCTGCGCACGGTAGTGGATTTTTTTGGAAATAGCCAACCATCGTCATAAATGTGAGTTATTCCAGCTTTACTCGCATCTTTAGGCTCGCCGTCATATTGGCCACTAAAATAAGTCTCTGTAGTAAAGTGTTCCGTTCCTAATTGCGCACCATCCGGTGCTAAATTGTGTACAATTATCCCTTCTCTCACTAAAATTTGCTCGTTCACTCGATCCGTTCTCCAAGCGCAGTAATCAGAAGCTTGCAACCAACTCACTCCTACAACAGGATAGTCTTGGTAAGCAGGATGACGCAAATACAATTCAACGTATTTCTCCATGTCCTCATCTACTTTCCTCCAGCAATTCGTATCTGGCAGAGCACGACCCACCATCTCAGGAAATTCACCCTGATATACAATATTCAACCAATGCAAGTAATCCAACCAATGCTGATTTGTCACCTCAGTTTCATCCATTAAAAAAGAACTGACAGTAACAGGAGCTTGTAAATTATCACCTGAATAATTCAAATCGTCTTCTGTCCGACCCATTTTATAAACGCCACCTTCAATGAATACTAGTCCAGGACCTATTTCTTGTTCAAGATATGGAACTCTCTCGGTACCCCCATTGCTCGATTTGTTGTAATCCCAACCGGTGGCGGTAGATTTATTCTCCTCACATGAGGTAAGCGCAATCACTCCAAAGAGAGAAAGAGATGCTAATGTTAATTTGAAGTTTTTCATGATTTCCTATTTTATGAATAACTGTTGGGTTTGTTGTATAACTAAAAAGAAGGGCAAGCTATTGTCCTAAACTTCGGTTTTCTTGTTCTACAGTCGAAATTTATTCCTAATGACACCTCATGGGAGCCACCAGTAGCGGGTGTTAATGCACTTACTGTAATATCATAACTGTATCCTATACGTAAATTATCATTCTGCAGACCAATGGTTGCAATAAAGCTATCGCTGTATCGCTGACCGAACAACAATCCACGGAACCAAACACCCGCAACAATAGGGCCTTTGGTAATATACATACCCAAGTTCAATTGTTGGAATTCACCTTGTCTACGGTAAAGAATGTTCGGAGAAAGTGTGCTAGAGTCTTTATACTTCTGCTTAATAGGAATAACAGCACCTGCATGAACGGTATACTTCATAGGCAAGCGAGAGGTCCCTACAATTAAACTTTCATTTGGCTCATTCAAGTGATGAACAGCGAAGCCACCGTAAAAAGTTTGGCTAAATCCAAGAATACCCGCAGAAAAATCGATGTTCTTAACACTTCCACCACGTGGTATATCATTTGTCTCGTAGATAAATCCTTTGCGTGGATCAATCATATCCCCGAAGGTAAGCTTGCTCCAATCCAAAGATTTCTGAAAATAAGAAGCTTGAAAGCCCGCTTTGATACTGAATTTACGGTTAATTGCTTGTTGATACGAATAAATTCCACTAACCGTTGTGGTGTTCAAGGTGTTTTGAGCGGCGCGGTCGTTCATGACCATAATGCCTAAACCACCAGAAACCGTTTCAACGTGCTGATCATAACTGGCACACGTTGTAACGTATGCACCGGTTAATGACGGCCACTGATTTCTGTAGTTCATTACAAAACGTGGACACTTGGAAGTCCCTGCAAATGCAGGATTCAAGTAAAGTGGGTTTGAGTAAAACTGTGTGAACTCGGGATCTTGGGCCATAACGTTAGTTACACCCATTACACAGATCATGAACCCTAAGAATTTTAATTTCATCGCAATCTTCATCCGAAAGTTTGTAAAAAATATTCGATTTGAATAGCAATTATACAACATTTTTGCTTTCAAATTACATGGGGCTTAAACAATAAATCGGAATATCTTTGGTTATTGGCAGGCCTCAAAGCAAAACCTTAGAAGATTAAATGCGAACGATTAAGTTGTTATCTATTTATTTATCAGCTATTTACGCTGTAAATACATCGGCTCAAGTGATTATTGTGCCCGAGCAAAAAATAGAATGGATTGACGTTGAACAAAACAGGACCAATTTCTCTGTAGTTGGAGATTTGTGCTCAGCCCTTGTCAATTCCGACAATTTCACTCTGCCTTTTTTTGCTTTTCGTGCTACTTCTTCGGCTAATGAAAAATTCTATCAGCCCTTTCTTTCAAATATTTCAACTTTAGAAATAAGCTCATCTTATTTCGACAAGGATCAACTTCAATCCATAAGTAACGAATTTCGAGTTGAAGTTGAATCGGTTCAATCCGACAAAAAAAACAATCAGGTGGTTACCGTATTTCCGTTTAGAAACATAAACGGAAGAATCGAAAGACTTCTTTCCTTCGAAGTTTTAGGGTCTACTTCCTTCAATGAAATAAAAAAAAGCAACTACACATACGCCGCACACAGTGTTTTAGCTGAGGGGGACATTTACAAAATAGCCGTTGCAAAAGATGGTGTGTATAAAATTGACCGCAGCTTTCTAGAGTCGCTCGGCATTTCCGTCTCCGGATTAGATCCGAATACAATTAACATTTATGGAAATGGCGGAGCGCTTCTTCCTGAAAAAAACTTTGTAGACAAAGCAGATGATCTGGTGAAAAACGCCATTCATATTCAAGGCGAGTCGGATGGGGTATTTAATGCAAATGATTACATTCTTTTTTATGGAAAAGGCCCTGATACTTGGACACTTGCTCAAGACGGTGGGATCGGAAGAAAAAGATGGTTTCACAACAAACATTACTACAGTGACTCTGCTTATTATTTCATTAAAATAAACGACACTGAACCTCTTCGTATTTCAACAGAAAATAATGGTGCTGTAGCGAATAGAATTTCAGATTCTTTTCAAGATTTTTTATATGTTGAAACGGATCAGTACAGCCCCGCAAAATCTGGGCGAGAATTTTATGGTGATTTGTATGACGCTGTGCTTTCAGGATCTTATACGTTTAGTTTTCCCAACGTAAAAACGACTGAACCCGCAAGTATGGATTTCAATTCCATCGCGCGAACAATAGGTGGCAGTTCAATTTTTAACGCAACTGTTCAAGGAAACGTAAATACTGTTTCCATTGGCAACGTTACTGACTCTCCTACTTCACAAGTTGCACGGACAGGCAGAATCAACACCTCCTTCCTCCCATCCAATGGAAATTTCAATGTTTCTGTAAGTTTCATTAAAGGAAATGCAGATGCCAAGGGCTGGCTTGATTACATCTGTCTCAATGCCACTCAGCAATTGAAGATGCAGGGCACTCAAATGCGTTTCCGTGATACTACTTCTGTTGGAATAGGAAACATTACCGAGTTTCAAATTTCAGAACAGTCGTATGCCGTGAGTGAAATTTGGGACATCACAAATTTCACCTCGCCTGTTCGTATGACACTTACTGCTAGCGGCACGCTTTCCGCATGGACTTCAACAACTGATCAGTTAAAGGAATTCGTAGCTTTTGCATCCAGTTTTTTCACACCGACTCCAATCGGAAAAGTTGAAAATCAGGATTTACACGGCTGGGCAAGTACTGATTTAATTATTATTAGCTCACCTATTCTTATGCCTGTGGCAGAAGAGATTGCGGCCATTCACAGAACGCAAGGGCAATCCGTTGAAATTGCAACACCCCTTCAAATTTTCAATGAATTTTCAAGTGGAAATCCAGATGTCATGGCTTTCCGTCAATTGGTGAAAATGCAATATGACCGAGCAAACGGAGGCAAACGTGCTCCGAAGAATTTGCTCATTTTAGGTGATGGCGATTATTCAAGAAATAAGGGTATTGCGAATCACGAAGGGACAAATGTTCTCATTTTCGAATCGAATAATTCTCTTTCACCGACGAGCAGCTATGTGAGCGATGATTATTTCGTCATGGTCTCACCGCTCGAAGATGGAAATGCCACAGGATTACTTGATTGTGGAGTTGGCAGAATTCCGGCGGGCTCGCTTGATGAGGCATACGGCTATTTAGGTAAGATAAAATCTTATTTAGCTGACAATACTTCCTCAACTGGAGGAGCTTATTGCTTGGGTGATGTTCAAGCTTCACCATACGGAAACTGGCGAAATGTAGTGACTTTCGTTTCCGATGATCAAGACGGAAGTGGGGGCGCTTATGAGCAGGTACATTTAAATTCAGCAAATGCACTTTCAAACATTGTAAAAACGAATCATCCCGAATACGACATTTCGAAACTATACATGGATGCTTTCACTCAAATATCTACTCCGGGTGGTGAGCGTTATGTTGAAGGAGAAAAGGCTATTCAGCAGCGCGTGCAGAGTGGTTCCTTGTTACTGACATATATTGGCCACGGCGGGGAAAAAGGTTGGGCCCACGAGCGTATACTAGACCTTCCGACTATTGAAGGATTTACCAACAAATATCGACTGCCCGTTTTCTTAACTGCAACCTGCGAATTAGCCCGTTACGACGATCCTGAGTTTAAATCGGCCGGAGAACTATTGGTTATGAATGCGAACGGCGGTGCGATTGCTATGCTTACAACAACGCGCATTGTGTTTAGTGGTGAAAATTACGAAATGGATTTGGCGTTTTTTGAGCACGCGCTTCACAGTGAAAACGGTTCTGTTAAAACATTGGGCGAGCTAAACATGCTTACAAAAAACGGGGTGTCAATTGGAAATGACAGTAAACCCAATTTCAGTTTACTTGGTGACCCCGCATTAACAATGGTCTACCCTAAATTGAATGTTCAAACAACACACATCAACAGCATTGAATTGGCTTCATTCACGGATACTTTAAAAGCCTTAGACGAGGTGGAATTCAAAGGCAAAGTGACAGATAGCGATGGAAATTTCTTAAACAACTTCAATGGTTTTATCTATCCTACCGTTTATGATAAAGAGTCGAAGGTAATAACGCAGAACAACGATCAAAACGGTGAAGAAGGGCAGTTCCAAGAATTCTATTCTTACAACAAAATAATTTATCGCGGAAAAGCGAGTGTGAGTAATGGAGAGTTTTCATTCAAGTTCATTGTTCCCTTCGATATAAATTATTCGGTAGATAGCGCGCGAGTGAGCTACTACACGGTTTCAGGGAACAATGATGGACATGGCTTTTGTGAGGCATTCAAAATTGGAAGTCTCAATCCCAACGCACAATTAAATACGGTGGGACCCAACATTTCATTGTATTTGAACGACTCAACATTTGTGAGTGGAGGATCTACCAATACCACTCCGATTATTTTGGCGAAACTGCAAGATGAAAACGGTATCAATACGGTGGGAAATGGCGTTGGGCACAACTTGACTGCAATCATCGATGGGAATTCGGCGAAACCTATTGTGTTAAATGATTTCTACGAATCCGACTTAGATACATACACAAGTGGTGAAGTTCGATATCCACTGAGTACGCTGTCGCTAGGCGAACATTCCCTCACAGTAAAAGCGTGGGATGTCTTCAACAACAGCAACGAAGAAACCATTCAGTTCACCGTAGCGGAAGATTCGAAAATTGCGTTGAGTCATTTGTTGAATTATCCGAACCCATTCACCACAAACACTAGCTTCATCTATGAGCACAATCAGGCATGTCAGCAATTGGATGCTCGAGTGCAGATATTCACAGTGAGTGGTAAATTGGTTAAAACTCTTGAATCCTCATTTTACGCTACAGGCTTCCGTGGGCAAGACATTCCGTGGGATGGAAAAGATGATTTTGGGAACTCAATTGGAAAAGGTACCTATATCTACAAGTTAGAACTTCGAAATGAAAAAGGACAACGAGCAGAATCGTTTCAAAAATTGGTAATTTTAAAATAATGTGTTGAAGGGTATATGTATGTTAAATTTGCACCACGCATGAAAAGTATTTTCAAAATAAACGTTTTAGTTGCTGCCTTGGTTTTGACAACCTCAGTTGCCTCAGCACAACTAACAAATCCGAATGAGTTGAATGGTCGCCAAGCAACCATTAACACAATTACAACTGCTGTTCCGTTTTTAACGATAGCTCCAGACTCTCGATGTGGAGCACTTGGCGACGCTGGAGTAGCGCTTGACCCTGACGCTAGCAGTATTCATTGGAATCCATCGAAAATGGCATTCTCAGACAACGACCTCGACGTTGCCATATCCTACTCGCCTTGGTTACGCGCTCTTGTAAACGACATGAGTTTAACGTACGTAAGTGCCATTAAAAAACTAAGCAAGACACAAGCCATTGGAGGATCTCTTCGCTATTTCACTTTAGGAAATATTACTTTCACGGATGAAGTGGGAACAAATATTATGGATTTTCGTCCGGCTGAATTTGCGTTAGACTTGGCTTACTCTCAAAAACTTTCTAAGAGATTTTCTGGAGGAATAGCGCTTCGTTACATCAACTCGAACTTAACTGGAAGAACGAATTTACAAGGAGCTGAAAGTCGCCCTGGTCAATCGGTTGCAGTAGATATTTCAACTTTCTACACCAATGACAAGATTAAGATTGCTGGACGCAAATCACAATTGAATTGGGGATTAAACATTTCGAACATTGGAGCGAAAATGAGTTACACCAATTCAGACAATCGCGATTTCATTCCAACCAATTTGAGATTGGGAACAGCGATAGCAATGAATCTCGATGACTACAACAAGCTTACTTTTTTGTTTGACTTGAATAAACTTTTAGTTCCGTCACCACCCATATACAACAACGGTGGGGATACCATTATTTCAGGATACAATCCTGTGGTAGGAACTGCTACTGGAATGATTCAGTCCTTTTACGATGCACCAGGGATGTACGATGCCGAAACTGGATCTATTGTCTCGGGAAGCAAGTTGCGTGAAGAAATTCGCGAGTATAACATTGCTACCGGATTTGAATACGATTTCGCAAAACAATTCGCTATTCGATTGGGTTATTTCCATGAGCACTACACCAAAGGAAATCGTCAGTTTATTACTTTCGGAGCTGGACTTCACTACCAAGTGTTAACCATTGACATGAGTTATTTGGTAAGCACTACGCAACAAAACCCGTTGGCGAATACATTGAGATTTAGTCTGCGTTTCAGCGTAGGTGCTAACTCAAAAATTTCTGAACCTGTCGAATAATGAAGATTCGCGTAGGGTTTGGATATGACGTTCACCAACTGACTGAAAACCGCGAGTTGTGGTTAGGGGGAGTTCGAATTCCACACGACAAAGGTGCTTTAGGACATAGCGATGCCGATGTACTTTTACACGCCATTTGTGATGCTCTTTTAGGTGCTGCGGGTAAGCGCGACATTGGCTTTTATTTTCCAGATACTTCTTCTGAATTCAAGAATATCGATTCTAAAATTCTTCTTCAACGTACCATTCAAGTTTTGAAAGACGATGGATGGAAGGTTGGAAACATAGATTCTACGTTGTGCATGGAACGTCCGAAGATTATGTCTTTTGTTCCAGAAATGAAGAAAGTTATTTCTGCTATTTGTGAAATTGAAGAAGACGATGTGAGTATTAAGGCGACAACTTCAGAGAAGATGGGCTTTGTTGGAAGAGAAGAAGGAGTTAACGCTTATGCGGTTGCGCTGATTCAAAAAGACTAAGCCCAAACTTTTGTTCCTTCGGAACAGTTCTTACAAATATCAATTTCTTTTCTTCCTTTTAGCAGTTGTTTTCGAAACGCTGAATAGGTCTTACCCTTCCAAATAGATTTAAAATCTTCCTTCGAAAGATTACCCATTTCATGGGTTGCGTCTTTGTCGAAACAACACGGAACAACCTTTCCATCCCAAGTCACCACTGCCCCACTCCACATGCGCCAGCAATGATTGTCTAAGGATGATTTCACTGTGAACTTTCCATTCGCGTGACGCTTGTAACGGCTGTATTTTTCTATGGTTGGAATGAGTGGATTGCCGTCTTCATAATTATAAACTTGCGCTGTTTTAAATCGAATTTCATCGACTTTGAATTCATTGGCCAGTTGTTTCGCTTCTTCAATTTGATGTTCGTTGGGACGAACAACGAGAAACTGAAAAATGATGTGAGGTGTTTTAGACTTTAGATTTTTTCTTGCTTCAACCAAGTGCTTGGTGCCGTCTAAAACTTTCTGCAATGTGCCGTGCACGCGGTATTGTTCATAGACTTCTTGGGTGGTTCCATCTATGGAAATTAGAATGCGGTCTAAGCCGGATTCCACTATTTCCTTCGCTCTTTTTTCGGTAATGAAATGTGCGTTGGTGGAAGTAGAAGTATAAATACCTTCTGCGGATGCCTTCGAAATAAATTGTAAAATCTCGTTGTGAATGAAGGGCTCTCCTTGAAAATAAAAGTTCAGATAGCTTAGGGTTGGGGCGAGTTGATTGAGCCAACGATTGAAATTTTCCGCTTTCAAATTTCCGGTGTCACGTGAGAATTGTTTCAATCCAGAAGGACATTCAGGACAACCTAGATTGCAGGCGGTAGTGGGTTCAATGCTCAGTGAAATAGGCATTCCCAAAGGCTTTGAAGAATTGAAAATTCTCGAAAAATAAAAACCTATATAAACAAGCAAAGCGTTTAATAAACGCTTTGCTGTTATTGTTTTTTGAATGAATCGAAGGAACTCCTTCATTCTATATTATTATTTACCTGCGCTCTTTTTCGCGTTAGATAATGAGTCGAATTTATCTTTTCCCAAAACTTTGATTAACGAATCTCGAACTTTCATTTGCGCTTCGTAAGCTTCTTTCTTCCCTCGCTCTTCTTTCATTAATTCAAGGAGTCCAACATTTTTCAAAGCCGTTTCGTGCGCAGCACGCATATTCTTCGCAGCCTCTGAACCTGGAACAAACGCTTCCATGTCTTTCACCAATTCTTCGTTAACGAAAGCACTCATTTGCATTTTTCGCTCAAGGGTTTTCTTCTGTGCAGGAGTTAACGATTCGTAATAATCGAGCATTTGATTGTTCAATGCGAAAACACGCTCTGCTAATTTCGTAGCCGTTTGAAGGTCCCCTGCTTTGAACAATAGCTCAGCAGTCTGCCACATAATTTGTGGTTGATCGTAAGGCGCATTCTTTTCAGGAAGTGAATTGATCGATTTGTTCAACACAGCAACTGCCTTGTCCATCTTGTTTTCAATGATGAACTGCTCTGCCAGGTTGTTCATTTGCATGCGCAAGTTGGTTACCATGCGGCGGTTATTCTCATCGAGATAGATGTCTTTCGTATCGATATTTCCCCATTGGAATTTATTCATTACGTTATCGTACATCAACTCAGAAGCCACTCCACCCGACATGTTATCGCGGTCGTAATCTGTGTGGAAGATTGGTGTTAATCTGTAAGCCAACCCTTCCAATTGGAAGTACGGTTCAAGACCCATGTAAGCTTCTGAACCAGTGGTAACAGCAAAGTAGATTGGACGCTCCCAGTTGTTATGAACGATTAAATCCATAACCATCAATTGCGCTTTCGTGATGAACTGACGAGGACTCTCTCCGTCATCATCCATAAGTGCAAAAGTTAGATTGTTCACTAACGAATCGTTGGCTCCAACGTATTGGCTGAACTTCGCTTGGTTCTCTTTCGATACTGCGTAAGAGAATTGATAGTTCGGCATAATGCTGAATTTCTTGTATCCGAAGTCTTGAATTTTCGAATCGTCAAGGCAATAAGCAAGCGCCTCATCCAGAGGGGTAAGCGCGGTGTCTGAATTAAGAACAATTAGGTCACGCGTACCTTGACGGTATTTGAATTCAGGTACAGAAAACGGCACCGGAGCACTTTCGTACTGGCGGCGCTTCATTTGATCGATATACCAGTCGGTATTCAATAAGGAAAGATTCACCACACGAACGTCTGTTCGAACACCTTCTACTTCTTGCGCATACCACAATGGGAAAGTATCGTTATCACCGTTGGTGAAGATGATTGCGTTGGGCTGAAGTGAATTGAGATAATTCTTCGCCATGTCAATACCTGTTCTGCGGTCTGAACGATCGTGATCGTCCCAACCTTGAGCAGCCATAAGAATAGGCGCTGTCAATGAAACTAGGAATGCTACTCCGGCTAATGCCGCAGATGGAATGTTCTTCAAGATTAACTTCAACCAGAAATAAATTGCAGTAACGCCCAGACCAATCCAGATGGCAAAGGCATAGAACGAACCTGCGTATGCATAGTCGCGCTCACGCGGCTGAAGAGGTGTTTGGTTCAGATAGACTACAATTGCAAATCCGGTTAATACGAACAAGAGTCCAACGACAATGAAGTCTTTTCTGTGTTGAAGAAATTGATACACCAATCCGAGCAATCCAATTAAAAGCGGAATCATGTAATATGAATTGTTCGCTTTGTTGCTCTTCGATAATTCTGGAACAAACTCTTGATTTCCTAAACGCTTTTCATCGTAGAAACCAATTCCTGTTTTCCAGTTACCGTCTATAAAATCTCCATGTCCTTGCGTATCGTTTTGTTTCCCTGCGAAATTCCACATGAAGTAACGCAAATACATCCAATTCACTTGGTAGCTGAAGAAGTATTCCATGTTCTGCCCAAAGGTGGGAGTGCGTTTCAAATCTTTCAGTTCAGCCCAAATTTTATATTGTTGAATGTGGCTTCCTTGGCTGCTGTACATGCGGGGGAAAACATGAGTACGCTCGTAGTTTGGTTCAGTGGCTTTCTTCTCGCCCGTTTCCAAATACTCTTCAACTACCTTCAATTTCTGACCGTTGTTGCTGGAAACATACTGCTCTGCTTCGAATCTATTTTTAAAAGAAATGACCAACTTATTCTTGTTGCTGTCTTCGCGAACACTGTAGGATTTAACATACACCTCGTTTCCATCAAGATAAGGTTTATTTTTTACCTGTGGTGTGTTGAAGTATTGCCCGCGAAGAAGAGGGCGATCACCGTATTGCTCACGGTTCATGTATGATACCAAAGCGAAGAAGTTGTTCGGTTTGTTTTCGTTCATTGGCGTATCTGCCTGTGAACGAATTACAATCGTAGCGAAAGTGGTATAACCGATTAAGGCAACGCCAATGCTCCAAGTAAGTGTATTAATAGCTACCCAACCGCGTTTTTTCGAATAGATAATTAACAAAACAATTCCACCAATTAAAATCAATCCATAGACGAATACCCCTGTGTTGAAAGGCATTCCAAACGTGTTTGTGAATATTCTTTCGAACCAAGCTGCAATTTGAATTGACCAAATGAGGATTACCGTTTGCATTAAGAATAACAATCCAAGCGCAACACCTGAAGTAATTGCAACTCCCTTCCATGAGAATGGATATTTCTTGAAGTAGTAAACGAAACAGATTGCAGGAATAGCCAAGAGGTTCAACAAGTGAACGCCGATAGACAATCCCATGAGGTAAGCGATTAAAATGATCCAACGCAAGTTGCTTGGCTCATCGGCTTCACTTTCCCATTTCAAAATTGCCCAGAACACTACGGCTGTGAACAATGAAGACATAGCGTAAACCTCGCCTTCAACAGCACTGAACCAAAACGTATCGCTGAATGTATAAGCGAACGCTCCTATTAAACCAGCTGCGAAAATGATTAGGTTCTTGTTGTCGCTGCTGTCACCGTCTTTGTCAACCATTTTCTTCGCGAGGTGCGTAATGGTCCAGAAGAGGAACATAATGGTTGCTCCAGAAGAAACGGCTGAAAGAGAATTGATCGCATAAGGAACATTCTCTACTCCAACGAATGCTGAAAACAAACGTGCAATAAGCATGAACAAAGGCGCCCCTGGAGGGTGACCAACTTCTAGTTTATAAGCCGAGGCAATGAACTCTCCACAATCCCAGAAAGGCATTGTTGGTTCAAGGGTCATCATGTACACAGCTGTAGCTGCCATAAACATGAACCAACCTAAAATAATGTTTGCACGTTGAAACGAAATCATAGTCTTAATTTGAAGTGAGGCGAAGATACATTTTTTTTACACGCGTTCTTGACACAATTCCACTAAAACTGAATTGCTACTTTTCGGGTGAAGAAAGGCAATGAGCTTATTGTCTGCGCCTTCTTTCGGAGCTTCGTGAATCATGGTGAAACCTTCTGATTTCAAGCGGTCTATTTCAGCATAAATATCTTGAACTTCGAAAGCAATGTGGTGCATGCCTTCTTTGTTCTTTTCGAGAAATTTAGCGATGGCGCTATCGGGAGAAGTGGCTTGGACCAATTCTATTTTGGAATCTCCGACTTGAAAGAACGAAGTAATGACGTTTTCCGATTCTACATGTTCTTCCTTATATGGTTTTACGCCAAGAAGTGCAGAAAATATTTCGTTCGAAGCAGCGATGTCTTTCACTGCAATTCCGATGTGTTCAATTTTCATAAAACAATTAATTATACAAATGAAGGTATCCGGTTACCGAGTTGTAATCGGCGTTGTACTGCAACAAATTGTAGTTTGCAGGACCGTTGATGAGACTGCCGTCTGACAGCAACCACTTGCTTCCTGAGCAGGTGTCTGAAACGGTAACGTTATCTGTGTTTACTTGAACATAGCAAGGATTATCGGGATTGTGCGTGCTTCTAGCGTCGAAGACTGAGAACACATCAAGGTCGTTTCGATAAATAATTAAATCAACTGTGTTACCGTTGTAATAAACCCATCCGGTTGGAACGGTTAAATCGAAAAACGCGGGTTCGAAAATATTTACGTTGATTGAAAACGCAATTTCATTGAGCATTTGACTTCGGTCTGTGCACGAATGCATAGGCACGAACAAAAGCCCCAAGAATAAAAATCCGGCAACGAGCTTCTTCAACTTATCCATTCAAAATATTTTTTTTCGATTCGGTTGGAACAAATTCCTTCATGTAGAAAGGTTCAATTTGGGCCATGTGTTCTTCAAATTTAGTGGAAGAATTGGGCAATAAACCAACAAAATGTTTTGCGCTTGGTGTAATGTTTTCCATTTGATCTTCTTTCCACATAAAATCCTTCACTTTAAACGCAGCATCGCCAACAAAAATTGCTTTTTCAATTCCGAGATTGGCTCGCCATTCTTCATTCAGCGTAGCGAATGACCAGCTTCCATTTGAATAAACATAGGCATCGTTTCTTCGGGCATCGATTAATGCAACGGGAGTAAATTCCGTTTCACTTCCAACCGAATGAACCAAAAGTTCTCCTGTTGTTATGGGTATCATTCCGATGTTCAAGGCGTACGCTAATCCTTTCGCTGCGGTGACTCCAATGCGCAAACCGGTGTATGAACCTGGGCCAATTCCAACTGCGATTCCAGTTAATTCGGTTGGCTTTTGATTGTTGCGATCTAGCAAATCTTTCATCATTTGGTGCAGCGCTTCCGCATGAACGAATTCAGTTTCTTCGCGCTCAAAAACATCGACAAGGACATTGTCTTTGATGAGTGCAACACTGCAATTCCGCGTAGCGGTTTCCAAACACAAATACATTATTTTTTCTCCTCTAACTTAATCTTATCGCTGTTCGCAAGATCTTTCGATAAGAGTTCATAAGGACCTGTTACAATTTCTTCTCCTTCATTCAATCCTTTTGTAATCTGAATAAAAGTACCGTCCTGAATGCCTGTAGAAACTTGCTTCATTTCAACGGTATTGTCTGCTTTCTTAACGAAGACAACAGTTAATGAAATATTATTTTGAAGGGAATCTGCGCGTGTTGTGACAGAAGCTGTTGGAACCGCTAGAGCTTGACTGGCTTCGTCTGTGTGAATTTTCACTGTGGCACTCATACCCGGTTTGAACGGAGAATTATTCTCGGAATTTCCATTCACGCCTGCATAGGATTCTTTCACAATTCTGACCTTCACAGAGAAGTTCGTTACCTGCTCAGTGCTAGCTGCAAGACCTTGTCCTGAATTCAAAGCAGAAGATCCTACTTCGGTTACAACACCTTTGAACGTTTGATCGCTGAAGGCGTCTATCTCCACATCTGCTGTATCTCCGACTTGAACATGAACGATGTCCGTTTCGTTCACTTCCAAATCGATTTCCATTTCATTCAAAACAGAAACCTTCATGATTACGTCCCCGCTCATCATGTTGTTGCCGAGAACCGTTTCTCCGAGTTCTTTTGCCAGAGCGGTTACTGTTCCTGAGATAGGTGCAACAATGGTTGTTCTTCTTAAGTTTTCCATTGCTTCGCTCTTTCCGGCGTCTGCGCTTGCTATGGAGAAATTGGCGCTGTGCACACTTTCTTCAGCGGCTTCCACTTCGGCTACTGAAGATTCTAATGCACTGCTTGCATTGTCGTATTCAGCTTGAGAGATTGCTTTTTGCTCGATCAATTTTGAGAGTCTAGTAAGGGTTGTTTCCTGCAAACGTTTTTGCGCTTTCGCTTGTGTTAAGCGTGCTTTCGCGCTAGACAAATTACTTTTCGCTGTGTTCAAAGCTGCTTCTGCGCGGCTCAATGCTGATGTGTATAAATCTGGATTGATTCTGACAAGCAACTGTCCTTTCTGCACGTAATCTCCTTCCTTAACGGGCAGTTCAACAATCTGCCCGGAAACTTCCGACTGAATTTTCACTTCCACTGATGGCTGTACTTTTCCGCTTGCGGCAACCACTTCACTTAAATCTCTCTTCTCTGCCTTTCCAAGTGTAACCACCTTCGCATCGCCTGAACCGAAAATCATAGGCAATACAACAATCGCAATAATCACAACGATTACTGAAATCCAGATCCATCTTTTTTTGTTTTTCATGGTTGTGACATTAGAGGGACTCCCATGTAGAAGTCAATTATTTTTCGTTTAAAAATCCAGTCGTATTTACATCGAGCAAAGTTTGATTCGGCTTGCTGCAAGCGGTTGCGCGCATCGAGGTATTCAGACATTCCTACAACACCTTGATTGAATCGCAACTCGTTCCAATCGAAAGCCAAGTGACTTGCTTCAACTGCTTTCTGGGTAGCTTCATAGTTGGCTTTTGCTCGTGTGACATCGAGATACGCTTTGCGCACTTCTTGTTCCAACTGCACTTTTGTTTGTTGAACGTTTAACTCATTGTCCGCGCGAGTCAATTGCGCGCGTTTAATTGTAACATCGTTAGAAAATCCATTGAAGATGGGCAGTGTTAAACTAAAAAACAGGGATTGGTTCACGTTATCTCTCAACTGATTTCCGAATGCCTTCGTGGTGTAGTCGTCTACATTGTAAATGGCTTGCGGAAATGAGAAGACGTATTGGTTCGAGCCGAACACTTGTCCAATTGGAAAGGCCAAAGAATCTGGCGATCCGGTTAGCACCTTAGATGCACCTGAGTAACCCGAACCGTAAGAATAGCTCATGCTTAATCGGGGCGACATTCCACCTTTGGCGATGTTGAGGTTCAATTGACTTGAAGCCAATAAAAGTTCTGCTGATTTAATTTCAGGGAATGTTCCTAACGCATTCTTTATGCATTGCGTTAAATCGGGAATTTGCTCCGCAATGTTAAATGCCGCAGGGTCTGCCTGAATGGTAAAACTTCTCTGCTCTTGCTCTGTTAATTGCATCAATTGGGCAATGTCTAAAATTGCTGACTGCACATTGTTCTCGGCTGAGATAAAATTGGCTTCATCTGAGAGCAATTGCGCCTCAATGTCGCGAAGACTTCCCTCGGCGGCGCTTCCAGCGTTCACAAGATCGGAAATACGTTTCACTTGCTGCTTGGTGCGATTCAAAGTAAGTTCCGATGATGCCTTGAGCTCTTTGGTTAATAACACATTCAAGTATGCCACAGAAACTTGAAGGGCCAATTGATTGCGCTGATAATCGAAGGCGAGCAATTGAGCGCGCGTATCTACTTCTGCCTTCTTGTATTGATTCACATTTTGCAATCCGGAAAATAGCGTCACACTTGTTGAGAGTCCCAAGCTGTTGCTTTGGATACGTTGCGTTGCGAACTGATTGGTGAACGGGTCAATTCGTTGTCCCCAGTTGTAACCGTGAGATACTTGTCCGTTTAGGTTGGGAAGAAAACTACCCAAGGCTTGTTCTTGGTTCAGTTTGGTTTGTTCAAGTCCGAGACCGTTTCTTTTCAAGCCAATATTCCGTTCGATAGCTGTGCCCACGCATTGTTGCAAAGTCCATTGAGCATGAGAAAAATGACTTCCTAAAATGACTAAGAAAACAAGGAAACAACGCTTCATAAATCTTCGAAAATTTCCAAACATCACAAGACATTTGGTATTCAAAGGTAATTGAAGTTCTTTTAATTCGCTTTGAAGAAATTAGCGATTCGCTTCCTGAAAAACACGATTGCCAAAACCGCAAGAAGGGTGTAAGGAATCAGCATTAAATAAAGTATTCCCGTGTTCAACCCTTCGGCCAAACTTCCGGAAGAATTCTGACTTGCCGTTTCAGCAGTAGCCTTGCACATGGCGCATTGCGCGTAGGTGGCTACATTCAATGCAAAGAAAAATACTACAACGAAAAGCTTTTTCATGTTCATTTGTAAAAAGGTGAAATCATGAAGTAAACAATAACACCTGTTACCGCCACATAAAACCATATTGGCCAGGTGTATCTCGCCAGTTTTTTATGTTCAGGAAATTCTGCTATGAGCGCTCGGTAAGCTGTGAATAAGATGAATGGAAGAATGATTGCTGCGAGAATAATGTGTGTAGTAAGAATTACCAAATACAAACCTCTCATGGAGTTATCCTTAGGAAATTCTGTTTCTCCAGCGAACATGTGATGTCCGATGTAAGTCACTAAGAAAATCACACTCAAGAAAATAGCACCTTTCATTAACTTTTTGTGCAGTTCAAAGTTCTTTTTCTTAACGGCAATTAAGGCCGCAACAAGAAGAATAGACACTGTTCCATTGATGAGTGCATTGGCTTTCGCCAACAGATGAACATCGAATCCCAAATCTACATCGGTGAATTTCAAGTAGCGCAAAGACACGACTACCAAGAATACAACTGCTGATACGAGATAGATTAGAGTCTTCGCTAGCTTGTCGTTCTTTTTCATTTCTGCTTTCATGGTCTTATTTCTTAAGTAACAAATGTAAATCTGTAAACAACTGATCCACCGCTTTTGTTGAGGTGCCGTCGTAATATCCTCGAATTTTTCCTTCTTGATCAATCAACGCAATTTGATCAGTGTGAAAGAAACCACCTTGCGCGGTGTCTGAAGGAAACGCAGTAAGCTTGTAACCTTCCTTCGCTTGCCAGTATATATCTTCTTCATTTCCGGTCACGAAATTCCAATTGGAAAAATCTGCTCCCATTCGATTGGCGTATAATTTCAGAGCTTCAGGCGTATCGTTCTTCGGGTCTACCGTATGTGATAGGAGGACAACTTGATCGTTTATTCCTTCAGACTTAACCGAATGTTGCAAGCGGGCCATTTGCGAAGATAACATGGGGCAAATACTGGTGCAGTTAGTGAAGAAAAAATCTACCACAGCAATTTTTCCTGCCATGAAATCATTGGTAATGATTTTCCCTTCTTGATTTGTAAATGCAAACAGAGGAATGGGGTCGTATACGGTATCTGGAATTCCTTCTCCGTTGTCGTTGTACTTAATTTCAATTCCGAGATCACCGAAATAGGGCAATGTTTTTTCTTTCTGATCTGGTGACTTAACGGGATCAGTGCATGCCGCAAGTGCGACAAATAACAGCAAGAACAAACGATTAATAGCCACGCTTAATTTTTCTCTTTTTATTTAAGATTGCAATGTCTTCCATGAGGTTTTCAAAGTGGTATTCCGTATTGCCATAGAGTCCGCGAATGTGTCCTCCTTCGTCAACAGCTCTAAATACCGCTTCGTTCTTCAAGTCTTGAATCAGAAATCCATTTCTCACGAAAGCGGCCATAGCTGCGGAATCTCCTTGAAGGAACTGCCACTTCATTTTGTTGTTCGAGTATCTTAAATTTTGGGTTACATAGGCCTTCACAGCAGCCGTATCTGAGTATCCGTTTGGATCGAAGCAAATGATTGAGATCTCGGGCTCCATGCGAAACTTAAAATTCGGAATGAGTAATCGCTCGGTAATTTTAGGCAGATTTGGATCTTCAAAATCTACAAAGGCGGCCACCCATATTTTCCCCATAAGAGAATCGCGATTGATTAACTGATTGTCTTGGTTGGTAAACGCGAAATCGGGAATCTGGTAATCAGAAGTGACACAACCTGTGTCGCATGCTGGACCAAAATAAAGAGGCTCACTAAAATTATGCTTACCCATTGGTCCGAGGAAAATGAGAAGAGCTAGGGGAATAAAAAAAAGCATACCCACCAATAGGATATACTTTTTTAATTTTTTGTTTTTCATTGCTCTTCAGCTTAGCCGAAGATGTTGTGTCCTTCTTGCACACTCACACCTTCATACAATCCAATAAAGATCAAATACATAATGAATAATGCATACGGTAAAAGAACTACATACTTGAGGTTCTTTCTCTCATCGCCAAGGTGCATAAAAATAAGAACTATGTAGGCAGCCTTTACTAAGGTTAGCACTAAGAACGTTAATTTGATTGCCTCCCACGTGAATGTTCCATTTCTTTTGAAGGCAACACCCATGAATACTTCAACGATGGTTATAACCGTTAAAAGCACAGTCACCGCATATAATTTCTTACGAATTTGCTTTCCAGCTGCTTCGTCGTGTTTTGCATTAAGAGCATAGCTCTCGTTTACAATAAGGTCGTCTCTTTCCATGATAATCAGTGATATTAGATAAGGTAGAAGAATGTGAATACGAATACCCAAACAAGGTCAACGAAGTGCCAGTACAATCCGATTTTCTCAATCATTTCGTAGTGACCACGTTTTTCGAATACACCTTTAACAGCCATTAACCAGATGATGATATTGATTAACACCCCTGAGAATACGTGAAATCCGTGGAAACCTGTTACGAAGAAGAAGAAGTTCGCGTATTGCTGTTGTATTGCGTATTCATTCTTGTGCATGTTTGCACCGAAAGCCATTGAACCTGGCTCCATCGCTGCCCAAATCTTTTTAGCGTCATCTCCTTTCACAACCAACTTACGAAGGTCTTTTCCGTCTTTGTGCTCCAACGTGTATTTATTCAAAATGATTTCCTCAGGAACCATTGTCGAAATATCTTCATGTGTTTCAGCTGTAGCATGTTCGCCATGACCACCGTGAGCGTCATGAGAAATAGGCTCTTCAGCAGCTTCCATAGCGTGCTCATACTTGTGACCGAAGTCGCTAGTCATGTGCACCCATGTTCCGTTATCGAGGGTAATTTGATAGGTGTTACCTGCATCGTCAGCAGCCGCAACGGTCATTGGTTGATTTACTTGGAATCCACCACCTGAACCGTGAATGAAGTGAGACCACTCCCAAGCTTGAGAGCCTAAGAAGAAGAATCCACCAATGATTGTAAGACCTAACCATTTCACCACACCCTTCTTGTCCATACGGTGACCAGCTTCTACAGCCAACACCATTGTAACAGAAGAGATAATTAAGATGAAAGTCATTAACGCCACATACATCAAAGGATATGAACCGTGTAAACCAGGCAGGGCTTCGAATACTTGTTCACCAACAGGCCACAAGTCTGAACTTCCATGACGAATAACTCCGTATGCTGTAAGAAGTCCGCCAAATGTGAGGGCATCCGATACAAGGAAAAACCACATCATCATTTTACCATAAGAAACGCTAAACGGAGAACGGTTACCGCCCCACAATTCGTCCTTAGTTACATGTTCTGCTTGACCTGCCATAATAGTGAATGAAATTTGGGTGCAATTTTACTTCAAAAGCATCAATTTAGAAAAGAGAATCGGCATTTTTCACTATTTTGAATAATTCTGAATAAGCCGAGTCTCGAGTTTAGTAGATATAAAAAATGAAGAAGAACAAGTAAATCCAAAGGATTCCCATGAAATGCCAATACATTCCGTTGGAATTAAGGCCGATCCATTTGTCTTGGTTTAGTTTTCCTTTCTTCAATCTGAATAGGTTTACCAAGAGGTAAATGAGTCCGCATAGCAAATGTGCAATGTGCAAATAGATGAGCACACTGAGCATTGCACCCGAGGCGTTGAAAGTGGTTAAAACTTCCAAGGTTTTATCTTCTCGCGACTGATCAGGACGGATATAATAATAATTGTCACCCTCTTTCGTGAGCTTCTGACCATTCAATTCGAAATAATAGTTCGTGCCGTATTCACCGTTTAACTTACCTAAGGTGTTCCAGCGCGATTGCTTTAAACCTTGTTCCGTTTGTGTAATGGTATTCCCCATTCCCATTGAAGCCATTTGGTTCCAGCCCTCGTTTTGAGTGAAAACGAAAGCCAAACCTAGAATAAACGTTACCAATGTTAGGTACAATGACGTTGATTGCCTTCCTGCTTTAAGAGCTCTTAAAGCGAAAATGAGGGTGACACTGCTTAAAACAATAAGTGCATTTCCAATCCAAAAAATGCTTGGTGGTTGAATGTGCACCCACAATAGTTTTCCATAAAGAACCATGATGGCACTTGTAATTCCGCCGAACAGCATAACAATAGCGAATATAACGAGCCAAACAATCATCTTTTTAGAACGTAGTTCTACTTCTGGATTGTGTCCTTCGAAAGGATTAATTTCTTTAAAGTCTGTGTTTTCCATTTAGAGTTTATCTATTACGTAGGCAATTTGAACAATGGGTAAATAAAAGAATGAGGCAAACATAACTCTGCGTGCATTCAACAAGGTTGGTTCTTTAAATAAGTTGTAGGCCAAATATGAAATCCAGATACCTGCTGCAGAAACTACTATCGCAGCAATGTTACCAACCATAGGTGTTTCAAGGGGAAGGGTCCAAGGTAGAAGGCTAACAGGGATAAGGAAAAAGCTGTAGACCATAATTTGAAAAGCAGTCTTTTTATCTGGCATTCCGTTAAAGGGAAGAAGTTTGTAGCCACCTCGGTTATAGTCTTCGTGTGACACCCAAGCGATGGCCCAGAAGTGAGGGAACTGCCACATGAACTGAACTGCGAATAAAATTCCTGCCTCAAGACCGAAGTGATTGGTAGCAGCTACATATCCGAGCATGGGTGCTATTGCACCGGGAAAAGCGCCAATAAAAACAGCCCAAGGCGTAATTCTTTTAAGTGGTGTATAGATAAAAGCGTAAGATAGGAAAGCTGAAAATCCGAGTATACCTGAGGCAGTGTTTAAGTAATAAAACAAAATGAAAATACCTAGTCCTGATGCGGTTAAGGAAACGAGCCACGCTCCAAGCGGTGAGATTCTGTTGGTTGGCAGTGGACGAGTTCTTGTTCGGTGCATGAGAGCGTCCCATTGACGTTCGAGAACCTGATTGGCACCGTTGCTTCCACCCGTTAATAAAAATCCTGCTAGAATGAGCCATCCCATTTTGGTGTAATCCCATTCCTTTGCACCCATTTCGTAAGAAAGAACGCATGAGACAACAACCAAAAACGACAAGCGCAATTTGAACAAATCCAAAGCAGCTTTGATCTTCATCATTACACCTGATTTTTCTTCAACCGAAACTTCCATTTCTGCTTATCTCAATTTTTGCAAAAGTACTGCTTAATTGTCCTTCAATCATTAATAATCCCAACGTCTAACAGAAAGCAGTCCCTTACGAATACCTATCATTAGCCACGCTTCTTTGAACGCATCCACGCGCCTGTCTTCCGAGCGATAGCGAGCAAATCCAAACACTTGAAGTTTCGGTGTTAACTGATAAGCAGCTTCGGCATTCACGACAAACAAAGTGCTTCTGTTCCCTTGAAGAATGTTGTTGCCGTATACACTCCATGGATTCACATAGGACTGAAAAATATTTCCTCCGACATTGCGATTAGAATCTCTTCCAAAGGCCGCCCAAACGATGCTAGCTGAATAATTCCAATTAGCGCGATTGTATTTCGCCGAAGTGTACCATTCGTAAAAGTTTGCTCCGAGCGGATGAGCCAACGGCTGCCCCATGTGCTCCCACGCCTGAACGTCGCTGCCGTGGGTATAGGTGAAGGGACGAACAAAGGACCATTCGGTGAACAAAGAAAGCCCTTCTATTTTTTTCGGAGTGACATACATACCGAATTGCATACCGAATTTATTTCCCCACCAGCCGTTTCTGTTTCGAATTTCACTGAGTAAAAACTCATCAAGAATCACTTGTCCATAGATTCCAAACTCTTCACTGTGTGCATATTTCCATGATCCACCCAATAAGACGTTGTCGGCGGAGCCTTGTGAGAATTCAGCAGGGCGATAGAACAAAAACGGATTCAAATAATGAAGATCTAATTCTCTGTGACTTGCGGAATCGCGCGCTTGCCAAACCACCATTTCATGCGCAGACACCGACCACTTCTTATTGATCTTCCACTCCAACGTGTGAACTGCAAAGTACTTTGGATTCAAATCGAAATGATCTCCCATGCGCTGGTAGCTGTGGGTTCTCGACCATAGATTGGTGAAGGTTATTTTCTTTCCAATCTTCGTTTCTAAGAGCATGAAAGGAAGTGCGCTGGCGCTAGCTGAGAGAATTAGAGAACGATAGCCATAACCGATATCCTGTCTTGAATTACCTAGCATCCAAGTGAAATGCTTGTTCAACTTTCTCGAATAAACTACTGCTGGTATAGCCGCAAAAACAGTAGCTCCAGAATCGGGTGTTAGCACTCTTCCAAAACCCGGAAGGGTTCCCAATGAATCTAAATAACGCCTATTAAATTCCGGAAAATGAAAAACTGCTCCCGTGAGCGACAACGTCAATTTGTTTTTTTCATTCTGAAAAACATTGCTGTAGTTCAACACTGCTGAATAACCAAGATTTGAAATTTCGCGCGAACGATCTAGCCCTGTGGCTATTTCAAAATTGAATTTTGAAATGACTGAGTCTTTTTCAACCTTTAATAAAGTAGCATGGCGTAACTCATTGAATAACGAGTCCTGCGAAAACACGACGTTAAACGCTGTACAAAGCGAGAGTATAGCAATGATTTTTTTCACGAGGGGAAGATAGAACAGTCTTTCAAAACATGCATTGTTAATAGCTAATAAGTTTCACAATTTTATGTTGAAAGAATAGCCTTTAATTTGTGATGTTATGGCGAAAATAGAAATTGATTTAGAAGAAGAGAATCGCGAGATTCTTCGCAGATACCGCGCACTCTTGCGCGTTTGTTATCGCTCGAAAACCCGTGCCGATCGTGCGCGGATTAGGAAAGCCTTCGAGCTTTCCGTAGATGCCCACAAAGACATGCGACGCAAGAGCGGCGAGCCCTACATCTATCATCCGCTTGCCGTGGCGAAAATCGCCGCGGAAGAATTGGGTCTAGATACCATGAGCATCGTTTGTGCGCTGCTTCACGATACTGTCGAAGACACGGAAATAACGCTCGACGATATTCAAAGACAGTTCGGAAAAAAAGAACGCGTTATTATCGACGGCCTGACGAAGATTTCCGGCGTTGCAGATCTAAGCTCTAGCGATCAGGCCGAGAACTTTCGCAAGATGCTTCTGACGCTGTCAGACGACGTGCGCGTGATCCTCATCAAACTGGCCGATCGCCTGCACAACATGCGCACGCTCGATCACATGCGAAGAGATAAGCAATTGAAAATTGCAAGTGAAACGCTTTTCATGTATGCCCCACTCGCCCATCGTCTTGGTCTGTACAACGTCAAAACAGAGCTTGAAGATTTAAGTCTGAAGTTTACCGATCCCGAGGCCTACGACGAGATTGTAACAAAACTTCAAAAGACACAAGCAGTTCGAACGCGATTCATCAATCAATTCACACTACCCATTCGCAGAGCGCTCGATGAACAAGGATTGATTTACGAAATCAAAAGCCGAACAAAAAGCATCTTCAGCATCTACAATAAGATTCACACGAAAGGAGTTCCGTTCGAAGAAATTTATGACCTATTTGCCATTCGAATCATTCTCAAGACGCCACAAGAACTTGAAAAAACAGATTGCTGGAGAGTATACTCTGCAGTAACCGATTTCTATGTGCCTAGCACTGAGCGCCTGCGCGATTGGATAAGCACACCGAAAAGCAGCGGATACGAATCGCTTCACACGACAGTCATGTCGCCAACAGGAAAATGGGTGGAAGTGCAAATTCGAAGCGAGCGCATGGACGACCTTGCCGAGAAAGGATACGCGGCACATTGGAAATACAAAGACGCGATTGAAAGTCCGGAAAGCAAACTCGATAAATGGCTTGGACAAATTAGAGATGTGCTGGAAGCTCCGAGCGACAACGCCATTGAATTCATAGACAACTTCAAACTTTCACTTTTCAGCGAAGAGATTTATGTCTTCACGCCAAGTGGCGATTTGAAAACGCTCCCTGTTGGATCAACCACGCTAGACTTCGCCTTTCTCATTCACTCGCAAATTGGCTACCAATGCATTGGAGCGAAGGTTAACCATAAACTGGAGCCACTTAGTCACAAACTAAGCAGCGGCGATCAAGTTGAAATTCTAACTTCTAAAAAACAACATCCGAAAGAAGATTGGTTAAACATTGTCATCACCGCTTCTGCCCGTCAGAAAATTAAAACTGCGCTCAAAGAAGAGAAGAAACAAATTTCCGAAGAAGGAAAAGAAATGTTGAAGCGCAGATTCAATTCGCTCAAAATAACTTGGGGAAGTAAGAACATTGATGAGTTCGTTCGAGCATACCAATGTGTAACAGCTATCGATTTCTATTACAAAATTGCAAAGGGTAGAATTGAGTTAAAGAAACTCAAAACGCATACTGTGGAAGGTGATCGTATTCGATTCGACAAGATCACACAGGAAAAACACGAAGAAATTACGCGCATTGTGACTACTGCTCCTTCAACCGGAGACACGGTGCTTATTGGAGATGACAAGCAAACAGTGGATTTCAGTTTATCTGTCTGTTGCAGCCCAATTCCAGGCGATGAAGTATTCGGTTTTATTACAGTGTCAGAAGGAATTAAAATTCACCGAACGAACTGTCCGAATGCCCAAGAGCTCATGAGCAAATACGCTTACCGCGTGATTAAAGCAAAATGGAGCAGCAACGATTTGGTTCAGTTCGAAGTGGGATTGAAGTTTTCTGGAACAGACGACGTGGGTCTGGTTCAGAAAATAACAAATATCATTTCAACCGACATGAACGTGAATATGCGGGCTATTTCTTTCGAAGCGCGCGACGGTATATTCGAAGGGAAAATGGTAGTGCTGGTGCACGATACAGAGCACCTGAATCATTTGATCAAAAACCTCAAAGATGTCGACGGCGTCTTAACGGTCGATCGTATTGAAAGTGAATTTGCTTAAAGCATCTTCATCTTTCGTATTTTTGAAACATGACCCCTGCCGGAAAAATAGAATTGTTGCTTCATTCCAAGAAGAAACAATTGGCCGTTCTTATTGATCCAGATAAATGGAACAGTGAAAACGCCAAACAACAAGGAGCTTTATTTAAGGCAGCCGGAGTAGATTTTTTATTAGTGGGTGGTAGCTTGAATGCGGCGTCAGATTTCAACGACCGTGTAGAACATTTACGCGCGACTTGTCCTTTGCCTCTTGTGCTTTTTCCTGGTCATCCTTTACAATTAACGAAGCACGTTGACGCTACACTTTTTCTTTCGTTGATATCTGGAAGAAATGCGGAATACCTCATCGGACATCAAGTTGTTTCAGCCCCCTATTTGCATGAATGGAAACAAGAAGTTATTCCAACCGGATACATGTTAGTGAATGGGGGAAATACCACAACAGCTATTTACATCAGTCAGACCGTGCCTCTTCCAAATGACAAACCCGAAGTAGCCGCGGCAACTGCGCTTGCAGGAAAGTACTTAGGACTCAGATGTTTTTATTTAGACACGGGGAGCGGCGCAGATTTTCCTGTTTCACAAGAATTGATTTATGCTGTAAAAAAAACCACACAACTTCCCTTAATTGTTGGTGGTGGAATTGTGAATGAACAGCAAGCGCATGCAGCGTGGCAAGCAGGCGCTGATGTTGTGGTAATGGGAACTGCAGTAGAACAGAATCCCGAAATACTTTTCGAAATACAAAAATTGAACGCCTTATGATTCGTAGACCTTTCAACCTAAAAAAATGGATAGAAGAAAACAGAAGTTTACTTCAACCACCCGTTGGAAATAAAAATCTTTATGTTGAATCGGAAGACTACGTGATCATGATCGTTGGTGGGCCAAACGCGCGCAAAGACTATCACTTCAACGAAACTGAAGAATGGTTTTTTCAAATTGAGGGTAGCGTTATGATCGGTGTTCAAGAAGATGGCAAGGCCATAGATATTGAAGTGAAGGAAGGTGAAATGTTTTTGCTTCCTCCCAGAACTCCTCACCAACCGCGCAGAGGAGAAGGAACCGTTGGAATTGTAATCGAGGTGAAACGCGCAGATCGCGAATTAAAAGACGGACTTTTATGGTTCTGTGAAAAGTGTAATCAACCCCTTCACGAAACCTATTTCGTTTTGGAAAATATTGAAAAAGATTTCCTTCCTCGCTTCAAAGAATTTTACGGAAGTGAAGAAATGAGAACGTGCAAATCATGCGGACACATGATGGAAACAGATCCGAAGTTCGTGTAACTCCTAACGTCGCTTTAGCCACAGCTCTGGGTTTTGGGGAACCCAACCTGCCTCAGAAACTTTTCCCAACTCGAAGTGTAAAACATAACCCTCGCCATTATCGGCTACGGTTCCAATTTTATCTTTTGCGTTCACCTTGCCACCAACCGCTACTGAAACATTTTGCAATCCGCTATATACCGTTTTGTATGCACCGTGCGTAATTATTACATTCATTCCCGCACCTTGAATATTGAATACGCTGGTAACTGTTCCGCTAAAAACTGTATGAATTTCTGCATTCGCAGAGGTAATAAAATCAACTCCTTTGTTATTTACTTCAATTCCGGAAATGGATTCGTGTGCGTGCTTTCCGAACTTGGAACCAATGGCTCCTGAAGATACTGGCCATGGCAGACTCCCTTTATTCTGTTCGAATACCGTACTTGCTAAAACCACTTCAGGTGCACTTTCAATTTTCGGAGTTGCCTTTTCCACTGGCTTCGGTGGAGTAACCACTGGAGCAGGAGTCGTTGTTTTTACAGGTGTTGAAGATCCAGAAGCACTGGCAGATGCGTTACTCGCTGCTTTCGCGTTGGCTGCGATCCTTCGCGCTTCTTCTTTTTTCTTTTCCTCGGCAAGTCTTGCCTTCTCGGCTTCCTTTTTACGCATGCGCTCACTCTCCGCCGCTATTTCTTGCCTTACTACCTCTTCGATTTTTGACGTTAATTGTCTTCGCTCCAATTCCTTTTGACGTTGAACCTCACGCAATTTCACCTCTTCCGTTTTTAAAAAATCTAGCTTTTTCTGTTGTTCAGATTTGTTCAATGCAATCTCATTCCTTTCGTTTTGCTCGTCGCTCGATAAAGTCAATTTCGTTTGCTTATTTCCTTCCAACATGGAAATGTTTTCGGCAATTTCCAGCTGCGCATTTTTCATTTGTTGCGAATGAAATTTTCTACTTTCGGCATATTGCTTCAAGAGTTGAACACGCTTTAAAGCTTGAAAGAAATCAGTTGATGAAAGTATGAAAGCTATCTTAGAGTAGGATGAGCGCTGCTTGTAGCTGTTGTAAATCATTTTCGCATACTCTGCTTTCAAATCTTGAATAGTGCTATCCAATTCACCCACACGACCTTCTCCATTTTTTATTTCCCCGTCAATTGTGCCCACTTCAGAATTGATGGATTGAATTAACTCTTCCCGCAAACGTATTTGTTCGTTCAACAAAGTAAGTTCTGCAGAAGCATTGCGCTGATCTGTCTGATACTCTTTAATAAGCTGCTTCGTTCGTGCTATTTCGCTGTTCAACTCTGTTCTCCTAGATGTAAGTTCGGCCTTCTTCGTTTGGGCAAATACCCATTGAAAAGTAATTCCAGAACAAACAAGAATTAACACAAGAAGGCCATAAGAAACATGTGATTTATTCAGCTTATTCATGCCTATTTCCGTTTAATTGGATAGTCCTTGTCATAGTCGAACGAGAAATCGTAATGATTCTGTGTGTTCAACCGAATGATTCTAAAGTCGAGCGATGTCTTTCCCTTTATGTCATCGATTTGAATATTGCATTTATGCGGATAATGCGAAAGGTCCTCCTCATCGAAATCGGAATAATTTATCTGAACCATTCGCTTCGTGCGAATATCCATGAGTTCACATTTCACTATTTTGTATTCATTCGATTCAATCCAAAATTTCGATGAAATCCAATCGTTGTCTTCAAGTCGTTTGGATATTCTTCTTCCTTCATGATTCGACAACGAATCTTGGCTTTCAGTAGCTCTTCTAACGCGACGAGATAATCGAGAAACTAAGGTGTAATATTCTACATCCAGTTTCTCAATTCCGCTTTTCATCTTACCTTCTTCACGACTTAATCCAATGGGATTTCCAATCAGCAAATCTTGCAACGCGGATAAATCCAAATCTATTTTCGCCAGTTCACTTAATTGGCTTACAGATCCAAGAAATACATATTTATCTCCAGGAATATCCGATACCATTTTCAAGCTGTCCTTGTCTACTAGCAGACGTAAGACTTCAATTCCAAGAGCAGGACTAACACTTACAGAAACCGCGCTATCTTTGCGCATACGCACAGTGGCTTTGAATCCTTGCTGCTCATCACCGTTGGTAAACTCTGCATCGAGCTTCATACCCAACCATTCAAAGTCGAATTTATTTTTATCTATATGTCGAATTAAAAAAGCCTGAGACCTTTCCTTCAACGGTTCTTGCGTAACAACAACTTCCTTGCTTCTACAAGAAAATAAAACCGGAATAAATAGAATGAGGAGATACTTATTCAATGAACTTCTTTTGATTAATTTTTTCTTTCAGTTTCGTATGAGCTGGATTCAATAATAAGGCCTTGTTCCAACATTCCAATGCCTTTACTTCATCTCCCAACATGAAATAAGCATCGCCTAAATGTTCCCAAATTTCTTGATCGGTTGAAAGTAAGGCTACTGCTTTTTCCAATTCAACAACTGCGACTTGGTATTGCTTCTTCTGAAACAATATAAATCCATACGTATCCAAATAAATAGCATTTTCGGGCTGCATTGAAACGGCATATTGAACAATTCCCATGGCTTTGTCTAGCTGAATTTTTTTCAAAGCAAGGTAGTAAGCGTAGTTATTCAATGCGGTTGCATTATCCGGATTTTGAATCAAAGCTTGTTCGAATGCCTTCTCGCATTCGGTCCAATTGTTCGTTTTGAAATAAGCACTTCCTATGGAAGAGTAAAATTGCGAAAGCAGCTCGGGATTATCAATGACCAAATCTCTGCCGGTGATTAGGAGCTCTATAGCCTTCGGATAATCAAGTAGCTTCAAGTATCCGAGACCTGTGTAATAGTAGACCTCTGCGTCCGTCGGGAAAAGCTCGATGGCCTCATTTCCGAATTTCACCAATTCGTTCCACTTGCGCAATTGCTTTTGGTTTCCCAATAAGAATTGCCAAACCAACACATCACTTTTGTGCAAGGAAAGAGCCAAAACGAGCATTTCCTCTTGGCGCACAAATTTGCTAGCATGGTTCGCAATAAATGACAATTGAACCAAGCATTGGTATTCAGATTTGAATTGATTGAAGGTTAAATCGAAAATTTCCCAAAGTGGTTTCTCAAATTTCTTGTCTTGAGCTACTAGCTCTTCATATTTTTTCAAGACATCTATTGCATCGGACCAACCCAAATCCCCGGAAGCGATTGACTTCTTCAACAACTCGTAACTCTTTGCGTCTTCACCTAAAATGGCCAATTCACTGCTTTCTTCTAAAAGCAATTTACCATTGTTCGGTATTACTTCTTTCATGTGAGTTAACCATTGCTTGGCCTCATTATCCAATTTCATTTCCCGATAGAACTCTAGCAAATGAAAATAATATACATCCTCAACCTTATTTTTCTTCTCGAAATCTTCGAGTACTTTTCCGGCCTCTTTGAATTTCCCCTGATAGCTCATTAGGTCAAACCTTCTGCGTGCAATATCTTCATCTTCTCCTTGAATAGCTGCTAATTGTTCTAAAACGATTACAGCTTGATTTATATCGTAGTCTGCAATAACATTTAAGTATTCATCTAAAATAGGCGCCGGATTCAAGCTGTATTTCACCGCTAAATCGAAGCACTTGATGCCCTCTTTCACATTACCAGAATATACTTCATAGTACCCAAGATCTTTCAAATACCAAGAATTGGTGGGCTCCATTTCAACAGCACGAACAATGTGCTCCTTTCCCATTTTTTCATACTTAGGAAGTTGAGAACACAGTTTTGAAATTTCATAATGAGCAGCGCTTACTTGTTCGTACTTGAGTGCTGTATTAAAATAATTGACAGCAATTTCAAAATTGCCTGCCATCTTCGCTTTCTCGCCTTCATAGAAATACTGTTGAAACTTCGCGTGATTTTCATCGGTTACAACAGAAGCTTTTTTGCTTCCGCATGAAGCAAGAACGATTAACGAGAAAAAAAGAAGGGTTTTATTTTTCATTGTTTTGGATGGAATTGTAAGAACCCAAATCAAGTATACCCTTTACACCTGACACTTGACAATACTCATCAATTAATGAATTTGTAAGCTGACAATTCTCAATTTTACTATTCGCTTCAACGGACGAATTTTCAAGTTTTGAATTCATAATGGAAACATTGCTAGCAATGCTAACGTTCGGACCCACAGTTGAATTGTGGAGCACCACGTTATTTCCGAAATAACACGGTTCGATAATTTTCGAATCGCCTTCCAATTGAACGTTGTGATTTTGTGGAAGTCTTGAAACCACAGAGGCCATGGTCTCTACAACCGCTGCTTTGTTTCCGCAATCCATCCACTCGTTCACTTCACCCGGAATAAACTTCGCTCCTTGTTTCATCATGTTGCGCATGGCGTCTGGTAATTGGTATTCTCCGCCGTTCATGATGTTGTTGTCTAACAAATAACGAAGTTCTCTCTTCAACCATTCACCGTCTTTGAAATAATAAATTCCAATCATGGCCAAATCTGAAACGAACTCTTGCGGTTTTTCCTGGAAAGAAACAATGGTTCCTTCGGGGTTCAATTCCACCACACCAAATTGACGAGGATCTTCTATTTTCTTCACCCACAAAACGCCGTCTGCATTTGGATCTAATTTGAAATCGGCGCGGAACAATGTATCTGCGAATGCAACAGTCACTGGGCCTTTCAACGCAGATTCAGCGCACATAATGGCATGCGCCGTTCCCAATGCTTGATCTTGGTAATGAATGGTACCCTTCGCTCCGAGCTGCTCGGCCAAAGCAATTAAATGATTCTCTACTTCCTTTCCAAATCGTCCAATAATAAACGCAATCTCTTCAACCTTTTCTGTTTGAATGGAAACAATATCTTCTACAAGCCTCTGTACAATCGGCTTTTCAGCTATACGTACTAAAGGCTTCGGCGTAACAAGAGTATGTGGGCGCAATCTCTTCCCCATACCAGCCATTGGAATTACAATTCTCATTTCTTCTGAATATTCTTTCTAACAAAAGAAAGCAAAAAGGCCGAAATCTTTTCGGCCCTTCAATGAAGTAATGAACATTTGAAATTGAATGAATTATTTCACTCCTGTACTGCCGAATCCGCCCGCACCTCGCTCACTTTCTGAAAGTTCGCTTTGCTCCTCCCATTCTACTTGTTCGTGCTTGGCAACGACCATTTGCGCAATGCGTTCTCCCGGTTCAATGGTGAACGGTTCATTCGAAAGATTTACCAAAAGAACTTTAATTTCTCCGCGGTAATCGGCATCAATGGTTCCTGGCGTATTCAATACAGTGATTCCGTTCTTGAAAGCGAGTCCGCTTCGTGGACGAATTTGCGCTTCAGTGCCCACCGGCAATTCCATGAACAAGCCTGTTGGAACCAATACTCTTTCGAGTGATTTTAATTCAATCGATTCTTCAATATTCGCACGAAGATCTAGTCCTGCCGCATGCGATGTAGCATAAGCAGGAGCTGGGTATTTCGATTTATTTATGAGTGCAACTTTCATTATTTCCCTGTAAACGTTGGCTTGCGTTTTTCCATGAAGGCTGTTGTTCCTTCTTTAAAATCTTCTGTTCCGAAACACTTTCCGAACTCTTCTGCTTCAGCTTTCAATCCAACAGCTTCACTATCGAATCCAGCCTGCACGGCGCGTAAAGCGCTTGATATTGCAGAAGGAGAAAGCTTTTCAATTTTTCCAGCCATATCAGTAGTGAACTGCATGAGCGCTTCCAATTCAACAACGTGATTCACCAATCCCCATTGCAAAGCATCGGTTGCTGAAAGTCTTCCAGCGGTAACGATTAACTCGGTTGCTTTTCCTCTTCCAACTAAACGTGGTAAACGCTGTGTTCCGCCGTATCCTGGAATGACGCCCAAAGAAACTTCAGGCAATCCCATTACTGCGTTTGTTGAAGCAACACGCATGTGACAGCTCATGGCCAATTCCAATCCACCACCGAAAGCATAACCGTTAACAGCAGCAATAACCGGTGTGTTCAAACGCTCCACGAAATTGAACAGTTGTTCGTGCCCTAACAACGAAAGTTCCTTTCCTTGTTCAACAGAAAAACTTGCGAATTCTTTAATATCGGCACCTGCAACAAACGCTTTCTCTCCTGCGCCTGTAAGCACGATAGCGCGAACATTTTCATCGGCTTCAGCATCTGCGAATGCGGCGTGCAACTCTTCAATGGTAGCCTTGTTCAAGGCATTCATTTGATCAGGTCTGTTTATGGTAATGATGCGCGTTGCACCAATGTTTTCAAGAAGTAAAAATTGAAACGACATGTAATTATTGTTTTTGCGAATTTATTCTAAAAGAGTTTAACGAATCACAGTAACGTGTCCAATTAATTCTTGTCTTCGCTCCAAACTATCGAAAGAGAGCTTCCAGGTATAGACATCGTTCGGAACAAAATATCCTTTGTATCCCGCCAACCATGGTTCGTTCGGATTGTTCGTTTCGAAAACCATGATTCCCCAACGATCGAAAATTTGGAGGTGAAACCCTGTTAAATTCTCTCCAACAACAAAGAATACATCGTTCACTCCGTCTCCGTTCGGTGTTAATGCATTTGGAACATAGACCGGAAAATAAGGACGAACATAAACCGAGTCTATACCTATACACCCCGTGTTGTTTGTGGTGGTCAAATAATACCAAGTGGGTGCAGAAGGAACTGCATTCGGATAGGCACAATCGGTGCAAGACAATCCAGAAGAGGGAAACCAATTGTAAGCGAGACCGAAGGTGTTTCCGAACAGCGTTGTACTTCCAGGATAATCGAAGTACTGATCTGGACCCGCGTCCACTTCAGGCAAAGAAAGAATATTCATGTACAACGAATCGGTATCTGCACATCCGTTCACATCGGTTCCAACAACTGTAATCCATTGCGAAAACGGAGCATTAGCAAGGGTTGAACTTGCTGAAGAATTTACCACACTGCTAAAAGGAATCCACGAATAAAAATCTGCTCCGCTTGCTTCAATGGGATAATACTCCCCGAGACAAACGGTGCCTCCTTCGGAAGCCACGACATTCAATTCAATAACATCAACACTTACTTCAGAAATACCTTCTCCACAAGCATTAGTGATAGACACGTTGTAGGTTATTGAATTACTCGGTGAGGCTGTCGGATTCTGAATCGTAGTTGAATTCAATCCCGCAGAAGGTGACCATGAATAGGAAAGTCCTTCTTCCGATTGAAGCACAACGCTCTCTCCCAAACACAAATTTATTGTCGGATAAACAACACCACCTGGGACCGTCTGTTCCACAAAGACATAACAACTGTCTGTGGCCTCGCAACCTTCAAGGGTTGTTATGGTGACGAAAAATTGCTCGTCTAGGGTTGGTGTTGCAACGGTATTTGCGTTGTTCAACGCACTCAATGAATTTGAACTTTGCCATTGGTATGAAGCTCCTCCAGAAGCTGTGAGTAGCTGTGAATCGCCAATGCAAATGGTGTGATCGGGACCAGCTTCTGCAACGGGAACAATGACGTTCACATAAACACCGACGGTATCGCTTCCACATGCATTAAAATCGGAGACGTAATAGGTTGTGGAATTCGAAGGCGTTCCAACGGCGGTGTTTCCATTCAAGTTCGAAAGCGTGGCGTTATTCAACCAAAATAAATTACTCGAACCGCTCGCATTCAACGTCACAGATTCTCCTAAGCAAAGCGGATTTACACTTGCAATTGTTGGAGGAATAAATTCTATAATTTGAAGGTTCACTGTCGCGGTATCCGAGACGTAACAATCGTTAATATCAGAGGCAATCATAGAAACAGTGAAGTTTCCAACCGAATTAAATACATGACTGGGTTGGAAGGCCGTACTCGTTTGTCCATCTCCGAAATTCCAAATAAAATCAGAAGCATTCAATGTTCCATTGGAGAACTGAGCGGGATTTCCGACACATATTTGCGAAGGACCTTGAACATTCGCAATAGCCTCTAACTGTCCCAGATCAAAACGGAAAACCGCTAGATTACATCCGAAACTGTTGTTGGTGGAAGACCAGGCTCCGGGCGTTGTAGGAAAGTCGTCGTTGTTCTGACAGCCCGCGCACACCGCCTGATACACAGAGCCACTCTTATCGAATCGCGACGTTCCACCATCAACGTGTTCTGCACTTGAACTTCCACCGAGATAAGAACCGTAAACCAACTGCGTAGCACTCGCATTCAAAACCGCCAAGTAAAAATCGCTGCCATCGGTTGTAGATTGAAAAGCATCTGCAGTAATCGGAAGGTTGTTCGTGGTGCTGTAGTATGCCAGGCATGTCAGCGCCGGACAGGTAAGGGAATTGGTGTGTCCGCCCCAGCCGCTGAAATAAATCTGATTGCAATCGCTCACCAAAAAAGCTGTAGGAGAAATGTCAATCTCGCCACTTCCTGTTCCAATGGTTGTGTTCCAATTCAGCGTGTTCAATGTTGAATTGTATTTCCGAATGAATTGTCCACTGTTCGGCTGGCCATATAGTCCTGGAGTAATGGTCATGGTCCCTGCGGTTTGTCCCAAACAATAAATATTATCGTTCAAATCTGTTTGAAGGAAGTACACCTGGTCGTATTGCCCAGTTCCCACGAAGGTTCCAGAGGTGACATTGAAATTCACAGGGTCTATCCGAAGAATGAATCCGTCGGTAGCACCATTCCAATTGGAGTCTTCACCACCGGAACAGAAAGGGAAATTTTGACTTTGTGTTCCACCCGCAACAAGAATAGTTCCGTCATTCGCGAACTCCAAAGCGTAGATAGCATCGGCACCACTTCCACCAATGTAGGTAGACCATAACAACATACTTAGGCTCGAATTGAACTTCGCTATATAACCATCACTGTCTCCACCGCCATAATTCGATTGGGATGAAGCACCGGCCAAATCGGCATTACCGCGAACACATGATCCAATAAATATATTGTTGTTACTATCTACATTCACTTCACCGCGAAAAGCATCCCCGTAATTGTAGAACAATTCATTGGCATAATTCAACCCGTCGGTAGCGTTTTCCCCCAAGAAAGTTGAAGCTGCTAAGGTTCCACTTGCGTTAAATTTCGTGATGAAAAAATCGCACCCGTCCGGATGCCCGCTTGTAAAGAAAGTCGACATCATCAAGGGATTTCCTCCTGCAAAAACGGGCTGATAAGCACCCATCGAAGTTGGAAAATCGCTGCTTCCTGTTACCCCGAAAACAACAATGCGATCGAGGTTGTCTACAACAACAGAATGCGGAGTTTCTTGATGAAGTCCACCTATGTAAGTGCTGTATAAAAGGGAAGATCCTGTAGCGTCAAATTTCGAAATAGCCACATCGAAATAATTCCCAGTTGAAGGATTGAACGTTGTGGAATAAGCGTTGGCTGTAGTTGGATAGTTGTTGGCGAATACGCTCGCTCCTGAAACCAAGTTGCCATTCAGGTCATCGCATGCGGTGAATCCAAAATTATTTGCTGCAGAACCAATGAACGAAGAAAACGCAATTTCCGGATCTATAATAAGCGAATAGTTTGAATCGTAAGCACCTAACACAAACTGAAGTCGATTTCCATTCAACACATAATCGCATTTCACCTCAATGAGGTGTCCGTTTATAGATTGAAACGCAAAAGGCCTAGACTCGTATATTCTTCCTAAATCATGATGTGAAATTAAGTTTCCAGAGGTATCCAATTCCAAATGCAACGAATCGTGATATTTCCATGAAATGAGATTTGGATTGGCGTGTGCTTCAAGTTCAAACTGGTATTTAATAGATTTCGATTTACCCAATAAGCGAAGATTTATTCCGTCATAGACATTTTGAAAATTAATGTTTTGAAATCGCTTCACATGAGCACTCCATTTCGTTGAATCGGAACCTAGGTAATAATTGAAGTAACCAGGCAGGTCATCCTCTTCCACGGCATCGTTCAAACTTCCATATTCCAACTGTTGAAGGAAGAACAGCGTGTTTACACTTTCGGGAAGAGCATTAGGCTTATGATCCGGTATGAAAATCGTTGAATCGAAAAGCTCATAGGCGAATCCGTTCGATTGAATCCAGAACGAACCCCCGGGAATATCGGCTTTGTATTTAACCTGAGTGGGCCATTGACCTTTGTTCTGTATGAAAGAAATCTGAGCTAATAGGGCTATCTGTCCAAATAAAAATAGGACTAAATAACAAAACACCTTTTTCGCCAACTCAGATATTCCCATGGTCATCTAGACAAATGTAACGCACACTAAGTTGCTTCAAACTACACGTTACGAATCACTTATATTTTTTCAAACAAGAAAAATGTTGTATATTCGCGGCCCTAAACAAATTCTATGAGAAATTCTTTGACTGCAGCAGTTGCGCTGTTGCTTCTTTTGAGTTCAGTTGCATTTGGTTTCAATGAATCCGATGAAAACGAAGTTGTCTTTGCAGTTCCATCTGCGAAAGCAGTAATCGAAAAAGATTCTTCGGTTACACAAATGGACTCTTCTGCTGTTCAAATCGACACTACACTCGTTACTAAGCGTTCTGAAATCATTGCCTCTATTCTCGAGGACGGTAGAAAACTACTGGGCTTACCTTACAAAGCATCTGGCATAGCAAAATGGCCTTTGGACTGTTCTGGTTTTGTTAGCTATATCTATTCTTTACACAACATCAAGCTCCCAAGATCTTCAGGCGGTCAAGCCGAATTTGGACAAAAAATCGCTTTAAATGAAGCTCAGCCTGGCGATTTACTTTTTTTCACCGGAAGAAACGCTCATTCAGGCAAAGTGGGTCACGTGGCCATGGTTGTGAAAAATGACAATGGGAAAATAACAATGATACACAGCTGTAATAGAGGGATTCGTTATGACGAGTTTCCTAAAATAAAATATTACAAAGAGAGATTTATTAAATGTGCGCGAATTAAAATAGACCCTACTTTAGCTAAAGTTTAAATTTAGCTTATGTTATCATTTTTTTCGAAAAGCGCATTATTTATTGGGTTTTCCTCAATCCTTAGCTGTTCTACTGGCAACACACCTGTGAAGTCGGAAGCTAATGTCACTCAAACTGATATACAAGCAGTTCCAGACACAACAGAAAAACGAATTTTTATTTCCGCAGTTGGTGACTGCATGATAGGCACCAATTACCCAAGTGCAAATCTGCTTCCTCCTAACGATGGAAAAGACATTTTTCGTGATGCAGCGCCGTATTTGCAAAAATCGGATTTAGCATTTGGCAATTGTGAAGGCGGATTTTTAACCGGTGAAGGTCCCGTTAAAAAATGTTCCGATCCAACAAAATGCTATGCTTTTAAAATGCCCGACCATTACATAAATCATTTCGTAAACGCAGGATTCGATATTTTGAGTATCGCCAATAATCATGTTGGTGATTTCGGGGAAGTTGGACGAATTAACACGAAGAAAGTCCTCACTGCAGCGGGGATGTATTACGCCGGATTAACTTCATGCCCAACAACTACATTTGAAAAAGACGGCGTGAAATATGGCTTTTGTGCTTTTGCACCGAATAACGGAACTGTTAATGTGAACGACATATCAAACGCACAAAAGATAGTTCAGGACCTCGATAAAATTTGTGATGTTGTCATTGTTTCCATTCACGCTGGTGGCGAAGGAAGTGGATTTCGCCATTTAACAAATTCAAACGAAAATTACTTGGGTGAAAAAAGAGGAAATCCGCAAGAATTTGCAAAAGCCGTTATAGACGCGGGTGCCGATATTGTTTTCGGTCACGGGCCTCATGTGCCTCGAGCTATGGATCTTTACAAAGGCAAATTCATTGCATACAGTCTGGGAAATTTCGCAACCTACGCGCGGTTCAGCTTAAAAGGTCAGGCAGGTTATGCGCCATTGGTTACGATAGAAGTAAATAAAAAGGGAGATTTCATTTCAGGAGAAATAATAAGCTTTATTCAAGAAGGAGAAGGTGGGCCTACGCTAGATGCGCAAGGTCGTGTAGCTAAAGACATAAAAGATTTAACTGAAGCAGATTTGCCTTCAACAAAATTATCGATTGATTCAACCGGTAAAATTTCGATTAAAAACTAGCTGAGCTTATCCGCTAAAATACGCATTTCCATAGCTGGAGAAACTTTCTCGTAAAGAATACGATAGACCGCATCGGCTATAGGAATATCTGCATTGAACTTTTTATTGATCTCGTGAATTCCGCGTGTAGCATAGTAACCCTCGGCCACCATATTCATTTCAATGGTTGCCCACTTCACGCTGTAGCCCTTTCCCACCATTGTACCAAAAGTTCTATTTCGCGAATAGGGTGAATAAGCTGTTACCAATAAGTCTCCCAAATAGGCAGATGATTTAACATCTCTATGTACCTCATGTACTGAATCTATAAAGCGCTCTATTTCACCAATAGCGGCAGTTACAAGCACGGCCTGAAAATTATCTCCGTAGCCCAATCCATGACAAATACCCGAAGCAACCGCGTAAACGTTTTTCAAAATAGCCGATAACTCAGTTCCAAAAACGTCTTCAGTTGTTGTGGTCTTTATGTAACGGCACTTTAACTGTTCTGCCATATAACCCGCCTTGTCCAAATCAGAACACCCGATAGTTAAATACGATAACTTCTCCAATGCTACTTCTTCGGCGTGACAAGGGCCACAGATGATTCCAATGTTCTCATAAGGCACGTTCCAAGTCTTGTGAAAATAACGAGCAGGAATAGCATCGAACTCGTTAATTACCCCTTTAATAGCCGAAAACAAAATTTTATTCTCCAAACCTTTAACCTCAGCATCTTGAAATGCCGAATGGACAAAGGCAGAAGGAATAGCAACGACTAAAATATCACATGCATTAACTACCTCTTGAAGGTTTGAAGAGACGTGCACTTTCTTTAAATCGAATTCAATGGCCTGAATGTAATTCGGATTGTGCCCAAATTCTTGAATGTGTTTCACAGCATCCTCGTTGCGCATCCACCAATAAACATGCTCTTGCGTTTGACTCAATAGTTTGGTTAATGCAGTAGCCCAGCTACCGCCACCTAAAACACCAATTATCTGCTTTGCTGAATCTGTCATGACTGCAAAGATAATCATTCTTTAAAACTGCATTTTCCTTCGTATTTTGCAAGCATTGAAGCCAAAGAATTATGGAAAAACTGAAAGCGATACTGGTCGATGATGAATTTTTCGCTCGCGAGAATTTAAAAATGTTGTTGGAAGATTATGCCAGTGAACATGTGAATCTAATTGGTGAGGCGGCTTCCGTTAAAGAAGCCCTCGAGTTGTGTGAGAAGAATAAAGTTGATTTGGTTTTCTTGGATATTATGATGCCCGAAGCAGACGGCTTCGCATTTTTAGAACAAGTCAAAAACAGAAGTTTTCAAGTTGTCTTCACTACGGCTTTTCGAGAATATGCCGTGAAGGCCATTAAGGAAAATGCACTCGACTATCTTGAAAAACCTATTGATATAGAGGAATTGAAGAATGTCGTTGCCAAGGCCTTTAAGAACCAAGGACAGCAAACAGGATCGTTGGATGAAAATAAAATCAACCGCGTACTTCAAGAAATTGCCTTACACAGCAACTTCGACAAGACCATTGTTCCCACAAGAGATGGATTTGTCATTCTTCGAAACAACGAATTGATTCGCTTGGAGGCGGACGAGAATTACACGACACTCTATTGTGTAAATGGAAAGAAATACGTGAGTAGTAAAAACATAAAGTCCTTCGAAGAAAAATTAGATTCCCACATGTTCATGCGCGTGCACAAATCGCACATTGTAAACGTTGCTCTTCACCTCAAAGAATTTAACAGAACAGAAGGGAATGTTGTTGTCTTATCGAACGGCGATCACGTGCCTGTCTCCAGAAGAAAACTGCAAGAGTTTTTAGATAAGATGCAAGAGTAATCATGCGTTTGAAAAACTACATATCACTTATTATACTGTGTCTTCCAATGCTCGTCTTTGGACAGCAATTCTCCTTTATTCAATATAATTTAAAGGAAGGGCTAGCGCAAACTCAAGTGCGATGCATTCAGCAAGACAAGCAAGGGTATGTATGGTTGGGAACACTTGGTGGGGCTTCCAAATTCAATGGAAATCAATTTGTGAATTTCAGCAGAACAGACGGGCTCATTAACAATCAAATCAATTGCATTGAACAACTTCAAAACGAACAAATCGTATTCGGTTCTATTGGAGGAATATCCGTTTTAGAGGGAAACACTTTCTCAAACCATAAATATACCGGGGAGTTAAATGACGCCTCTACCACTTCACTGGTCGAATTCAACCCGAATGAACTTATCATAGGAACTGAGCGTGGACTTATTTTCTACTCAGAAAATAAATTCGTAGAGGACAACATCACCTTGTTTTTTCAAGGAGAAAACATTAAGCGGATTCGAAAAAATAGCAACAACGAATTGCTCGTCGCCACAAAAAAAGGAATCTGGAAATTAAAAAACAATCAATGGGTGCAGTTATTTATTCTTAATGATGAAGAGAACGTATTGTTCGATTTTATTGAGAATTCCAAACATGAAATTTGGGCGGTTACTTCACTCGGTGGAGTGCTCGACGTAAATACAGGCCTTTCACTCACGAACATAGGCGACTTCGCGCTAGCGAATGTGTTCACAGGAATAGATTCCAACAACGGGAACATATACTTCACAAGTCGAACCGGAGTTGTCCTATTCAATGAAGCAAACGGAAGTCATCTGCTTTTTTCAAAATCGAACGGGTTAGCGGTCGACGATATTCGTCAGGTCTTTATTGACCGCGAGGGAATTCAATGGTTCGCGAGTTATGGGGGTGGGATATTCAAACTTACCAATACGCAGTTCAAAAGTTACACGGCAAACAACGGATTAACCGGTAATGCCGTCATGAGCATTACACAAGATTCAAGAGGAAATTACTTCTTCGGAACCTACGACAACGGAATAAGCATACTGCCTAATCAGTCTGATAATTTCAATTCAAATTTCAATGCAGCATTGCAAGAGCTATCTCCGAATCTGCGTGTTTGGACAACCTTGAAAAGTTGGGGTTGGAAAGGAGGTATTTGGATTGGAACGCCCGAAGGACTTTATGAATACGACTGTTGTTCCTACGCAATGCCGCATTGGCTTCATTTCGGGAAAGAAGAAGGTTTAGAGGAAGAAGTCGTTCTTAGCCTACTGGAACGAAGTGATGGCTCTTTGCTCATTGGAACCAACAAAGGAATTCAAGCTTATTCAAAAGAAAAGTTTCAAAGCTTTTCGCAATTGCCAAATTTCCCTGCAACCAGAATTCGCCACATGTTGGAGGCTAGCAATGGAAAAATTTGGATGGCTACTCGCGATGGAATTTCGCTCTTCCACAACAACACATTCACAAATTTCGGAGAGGCGCAAGGTCTTCAAGACGCAAGTGCATACAGCATAGCGGAATTGCCAAATGGAGAGATTATCGCAGGAACACAATCGGGACTTTACAAAGGAAATGAAAACGGTTTTGTTCGTGTAAACATTTCGAAAGAACCAGGAGGTAATACCGTGAATTTTTTGAAAGTGATTCAAAATAAATTATGGATTGGAACGCTGAATGGTATTTTCATTTGGGAGCTGAATCAGTCTGGCGGACTCGGTGAGCGTAAGATTCACTTGAATGAATCAGATGGGCTCATTAGCCTTGAAACAAACTTGAACGCTGTCTTCGTTGATCTTCAAAACACAGTATGGGTTGGTACGCCGAATGGAGTTATGCAAATTGAACTTTCCGCCATTGACGCCAAATTCAACATCCCTACTCCCCTTGTTCACCTCACCAACATTCAATCGAATCTTGAAAGCATTGATTGGAGGGCGCTTACTTCTGGGACTTGGAACGGCAAATCTTTTCCGAATGGACTTGAATTCAATTACAGACAAAATTCATTTACGTTTTTCTTCGACGCTTCAAGTACCACTTATCCTGAAAGATTAGAATTCAGTTATTGGTTGGAAGGATTAGATAGCACCTGGAGCAGTGCAACAACCTTTTCGCAAGTGAACTTCAACAATCTTCCTTCCGGAAATTACACGTTTCATATTCGTGCGCGTTGCGGAGAAAGCGGACCATGGAGCGAAGAGGTAACCTGGCAATTTCGAATCTTACCACCGTGGTATTTGATGTGGTGGGTTATTCTTCTTGAATTCATTTTTCTTGTTGGTGTTGTCGTTCTCATCTCTCGCTCAAGAAGAAGAAACATTCGCAACAAACATTTAGCAGAGCAATCTGAAATGAAGGCGAAGCTACTTATGCTTGAACAACAGAGCATGAATTCAAGCATGAATCGTCATTTCATTTTCAACGCTTTGAATTCCATTCAATACTACATCAACCGCCAGGATAGACTTGCAGCGAATCAGTACCTCACAGACTTCGCGAAACTGATTCGAAAGAATCTAGACAGCTCGCAAGAAAACTTCGCACCGCTCTCGGAAGAAATAGAGCGGTTAGAATTGTACTTGAAGTTGGAAAGCATGCGCTTCCCAGATAAGTTCAAGTACCACATTCAACTCGACGCGCCCGAAGTTCTTCGTCAGGTTAAGATTCCAGCCATGCTCATTCAACCCTTTTTGGAAAATTCCATTTGGCACGGTCTGCTTCCGAAAGATTCTGGAGGATTGCTGAATGTATTTTTCGGATTGAAAAACGATTGCTTAGAAATTCGAATTGAAGATAACGGTATTGGTTTAGCTGAAAGTCAAGCGCGCAAAACAAACAGCGACGCGCATATTTCGAAAGGAATGGAAATTACACGAAGCCGCATTGAACTTATTGAGCAAATGACCGGAAAACACATTGAATTAAAAGGTCCGGAAGACTGGAAATCGGAATCGGGCGAATCGGGAACGCGCGTAAACATTCTCTTCCCGAAAGATTTCCAAGAAATTTTCGCTCAGGGCAACACTTTTTAAGAGTTTTCGTTATATTTGTATAGACTTCGGTCCACTATGAAAAAACTCAATTACATAACGCTCCTATTGTTTGTTGCATTGGCATTCGCTTCATGCACCAAATCTGTTTGGATGGAAGAAGTTACTTCCGTTGGAACCGAGCGTTCTGAAATCGTTGATGGCACTGAGGTTAACACAAACAACGACATTCCAACGAACTCATCTGTTTCGAACAACAACCGCAATTCTGAAGGCGATTCAGACATTACTGATGATGAGGATGACGGTATCACCGACGACGAAGACGAGGACGATACAGACCAAACCGGAAAGAAGAAAAAATAATTCTTCAACCTCTTCAAAAAACTTTTTTAACAATTTCAAATCTTGTGCTTCCACGAGATAAGTTTGCTTTATGTCATCTGAACGCTCAATTCTACATATGGATCTCGACACCTTTTTCGTGTCGGTTGAGCGTTTATTGGACAGCCGTCTCAACAACAGACCTGTTCTTATTGGCGGAACGAGCGACCGCGGCGTAGTGGCCTCGTGCAGCTACGAAGCGCGAAAATTCGGAGTGCATTCTGCCATGCCCATGCACATGGCTCGAAAGCTCTGTCCAGAAGCCGTGGTCATCAAAGGCAACTCGTACAATTACCTCAAGTATTCAGACCTCGTAAGCGAAATGGTTCGCGAAGCGGTTCCTCTCTTCGAAAAGACTTCCATAGACGAATTCTACTGCGACCTCACGGGGCTCGATCGTTTTTTCGGGTGCTATCAGTTCGCCGGAGAACTTAGACAGAAGATTGGCAAAGAAATAGGGCTTCCGATTTCCTTCGGTTTATCTTCCAGTAAAACTGTTTCTAAAGTGGCCACGGGTGAAGCCAAACCGAACAACCAGATTCGAATTGAAACTGGAACAGAGAAGCCGTTCCTTGCTCCGCTTTCCATTCGGAAAATTCCGATGGTCGGAGAAAAAACACATCAGCTTCTCGTTAATCTAGGCATTCGGAAAATACATACCCTTCAGGAAATGCCTTTAGATGTTATGTCGAAGGCCCTCGGAGAAAACGGGGCGAGCATCTGGAAAAAAGCCAATGCCATAGATCCCTCGCCTGTTGTGCCTTTCCAAGAAAGGAAATCCATTTCAACGGAAAGAACATTTGATCAAGACACCATAGACGTGCACAAGCTGCGCGGACTCTTAATTGCCATGACCGAAAATTTGGCTTTTCAATTACGAAAAGGAGAAAAACTCACTTCTTGCGTTACTGTGAAATTGCGGTATTCCGATTTTCAAACGGAAACCATGCAATGCCGCATTCCTTATACTTCGGCAGACCACATTCTTATCCCGAAAATATTAGAACTCTTCGAAAAGCTTTATTCGCGAAGAGTGCTCATTCGCCTCATTGGCGTACGCTTCAGCCACTTGGTTTCTGGCGGATACCAGATTAATTTGTTCGACGATAACGAAGAACAAATTAGCTTGTACACTGCCATGGATGAAATGAGAAAAAAATTCGGAGATCGGGCCGTTATGAAAGCCGCGGGTATTGATGCGCGCAGTATTGGCCGTGGTGAAAATCCGTTCGACGGAGGCCCGCCTGTTCTTCTCGCAAATAGGCGTCAGTAAGCATTACCTTTGCACCCATGCAGCTTTGGGAAAACGAACACTTTACTTTTCTTCCTCCAAATTCGCCCGAACGTCAGGCGTACCTTGCTTGGGGAAAGAAAGATGCGTTTGTTTTGAATGAAAACAACACCTCTGAAATAGAGCAACTGAATGTTTGGTTGAAGGAAAAAACGCTACCTGTTTTCGGATATCTTTCGTTCGAAGCGAAAAAACTTTTTGAAAAAAACGCTTACGAGAATTGTTGTTCAGACGGAAGTGAACTCGTCCATTTCTTCGAACCTGAACACATGTGGAAGGAAGAGAACGGAATGTGGATTTGCCTTACTGAAGAACAACCGAACGAACGTTCGGGAATCGAAGATTTTCTTTCCAACTACAAAAAAATAGAACCCTCGGATCTTGACGAAAAACTTGTGTTCGAAATGCTCGAAACCAAGAAAAGTTACATTGAAAAGATAGAGCGAATTTTGGGCGATATTCAGCGCGGTGATTACTACGAGACAAACTTCTGCATGCCTCTACAGGCATTGGGTTCGTTGAACGATGCGTTCGCGCATTTTTCAAAAATGAATAACGCCACGGAAGCACCTCACTCCGTTTATTTCAATGGTGAAAATCTTCAACTTTTGTGTACTTCACCGGAGCGTTTCATTCAGAAAAAAGGAAACACTCTAATTTCTCAACCTATCAAAGGAACCATCAAAAGAGGAGCGAATTCCGTTGAAGATGAGGAGAACAAAACCTGCCTTCGAGCAAGTAAAAAAGAGCAAGCTGAAAACATCATGATTGTTGACTTGGTTCGTAACGACCTTTCACGCCTGGCAGAGAAAGCAAGTGTTCAGGTTACGGAATTGTGCGAACTTCACACCTTCAAAACCCTTCATCATTTGGTAAGCACGGTAGAAGCGCAGCTTCCTTCCGACATTACATTCACAGAAATTTTAGCAGCAATGTTTCCCATGGGATCCATGACAGGAGCTCCGAAAATTAGCGCAGTTCAACACATGGAAAAAATAGAACTGCAAGACCGAGGCATTTACAGCGGTACCTTTGGCGTTATTGAACCGAATGGTAATTTCGATTTCAATGTTATTATTCGTTCTGCGGTTTACAACAAAGAAAAAAAACAAACAACTATAAAAGTGGGAAGCGCCATTACGCATGCGTCAAATGCCGAATCGGAATACGACGAATGCCTGTTAAAAGCCGCTTCCACCCTTTCCATATTTAACTGAACATGAAAAAACTACTTAAAGATTTAAAAGCCGAATATCAAACATTCGAAGACGCGCAATTGCTTGTGGCAGTAAGCGGAGGCATGGACTCTATGCTTATGGCTGAATTGCTTCTTCGCGCTAAAATTCCATTCGCGGTGGCGCATGTGAACTACCAACTTCGCGCGAAAGATTCTGAAAAAGACGAACAGTTTGTGAAGGCTTATTGCAAAAAAAACAAACTCACTTTTCACTGTGCGCAAGCAGGCGATTTGTGGAAGGACTCGAAAAACAATTTGCAAGAACGTGCCCGCGATTTTCGTTACACGTACTTTCAGCAGTTACAAGATGAATTCGGATATACCACTGTGGTTCTTGCGCACCATGCGAACGACCAACTGGAAACCGTTTTGCAACACCTTGTTCGTGGAAGCGGATTGAAAGGATTACTTGGAATGAAGCGCATGACTTCAACCAAATGGCGTCCGCTTTTAGATCTTTCGAAAAAAGAATTGGAAGGTTTTGCGAAAGAAATAAAATTGAAATGGAGAGAAGACGCTTCGAACAGTTCGAACGTGTATGGAAGAAATAAAATTAGAAATAAGGTCGTTCCAATTTTAGAAGAGTTGAATCCAAATATTCTTCAAACCCTTTCCAACAGCATTGAAATTTGGGAAGAACAGCATTCGATTGTTCAAGAGAGTTTGCAAAACTGGCTCGAACAGAATGTAGTCATGAAAGGAGAAAACGAATTGCTTTCGATTGCAGCTGTGCACAACCACTATGCACCGCGACAAATTTTATGGGAATGGTTGAGCCTCTTTGAATTCACAACCGGAGAAATTGAAGAGATTTTGAAACTTCAGAAGACCGGAGCAAAAGTTTCAAATGCAACGTATGCAGTTGCGCGCGATCGCGATAACTATGTGTTGCATGCTTTGCAGAGTGAAATGCCATTGGACGAATCGAAATACGAGGTGGATATTCTTCCAGCAAAGGGGTATGAAATTGAAAAAGATACGAAGGTCATGCAACTGAATGCCGATAAATTGCGTTTTCCATTAGAGATTCGCGAATATGAGGCCGGAGATAAAATTCGTTCATTGGGAATGAAGGGTATGAAGAAGGTGAGTGATGTGCTTGTGCAAGCAAAAATTCCGATGAATGAGAAAAAGAACTATCCTGTTTTAGTGAGTAAAGATGAGATTGTTGCGGTAATTGGATTGTGTATTTCGGAGGATTATAAGCTAGAAGCATCAGCCAAAAAGGTTTTTGTGATGCGACTCACCTAAGTCAAATTGAATTGAACTATTTTTGAAGCTATGAAGAATTTATCAGTAAAGATTTTTGCGGCTCTTGCACTTTTGTTTTCATCTTGGAATGCGCAAGCGCAAATTTTAGAACCGGTTAAATGGAAATTCGGAATTACCTACCTCGAAAATGGAGAGGCAGAAATTACGGCATCAGCAAAAATTGACGCTAAATGGCATATTTATGCATTGAAAATTTCAAATGACCCGAATGCTATTGGCCCTATCCCCACTTCTTTAAACCTTGTTGAAAATAATGCCCAATTCACAAAAATGGGTGGTGTAACGGAAGGCAAATTTATTACTCATTTCGACCCAAATTTCGATTTGGATTTGAATTACTTCGAAAATTCCGCGACCTTTAAACAACGCATTAAAATTAATGGCACAGCTCCTTTCCAAGTGAATGGAGTTTTGGAATACATGTCATGCGACGAATCGAAATGTATTTTCCCTGATCCCGTAAAGTTCAAATTAAACATTACACCTGTTGCCGCAGGAGCTGTTATTCCCGCCGTTGATACAACTGCTAATGGAATTGTTGAAGACACCTTAAAAAAGGAAGCAACATCGAATACCAAATTCAAATATTGGGTTAAAAGTATTCGCAACGATAAAGAAAAATTAACCACTCGTGCAGACGGCGGAGCAGTTGCAAGTAAAACTGACAGCGATGCGGGCGGAAGCATGTGGCAGCTGTTTTTCTTAGGATTCTTAGGTGGGTTAGTTGCGTTACTTACCCCATGCGTGTTTCCTATGATTCCGTTAACCGTGTCATTTTTCACTAACGGAAATAGAGATCGGAAAAAAGGAATTTTCCAAGCGTTGATTTACGGTGGATTCATTTTCTTGATTTACATTTTGCTATCTATGCCGTTCCATTTCTTGGATCAAATTAACGAGAACATCCTGAATGACATTTCTACCAACGTACCTTTGAACATTGCGTTCTTTGTAATCTTCATTGTATTCGCACTTTCTTTCTTCGGATTGTTTGAAATAACGCTTCCTGCTGGATTGGCGAATAAGATGGACAAAAATGCTGAAGCCGGTGGGTTGTTAGGTTCTTTCTTTATGGCGCTTACCTTGGCAATTGTTTCATTCTCTTGTACCGGTCCAATCTTAGGTTCTTTACTTGCGGGTTCTCTTGCAAAAGACGGAGGAGCAATTCAATTGACTGTAGGAATGGGTGGATTCGGATTGGCCCTCGGTATTCCTTTTGCGTTGTTCGCGATGTTCCCGGGTATGATGAAGAGTTTACCTAAATCAGGGGGTTGGTTGAACTCTGTAAAAGTGGTTCTTGGATTTTTAGAAGTAGCACTCGCGTTGAAATTCTTGTCTCAAGCTGATCTCGTGGTTCACTGGAACTTCCTCAAGTATGAACTATTCATGGGGTTGTGGATTATTATTTTCTTAGGTATGTTTTTATATTTAATTGGCGTAATCAAATTCCCACACGATTCGCCTATTAAAAAACTCTCGATTTTCAGATTAAGTTTTGCTAGTATCATTGGAGCATTCGTGGTGTACTTATGCATGGGATTCACCTATGATGAGCGTGCCCACGGATGGAAAGGTTTGGAATTATTAAGCGGTCTTGCGCCACCTTCAGGATACTCTTGGATTTATCCAAGTGACTGTCCGCACGGACTCATCTGTGAGCACGATTACAATGTTGCACTTGAGCGCGCTCGTAAAGAAGGTAAACCTCTGTTCGTCGATTTCACAGGATATGCATGCGTAAACTGTAGAAAAATGGAAGAACATGTTTGGCCGAAAGCGTTGGATTTACTTCAGGATAAATTCGTCGTAGTGAGTCTGTATGTAGACGACAAGCAAGAACTTCCAGCCGAGATGAAGGAAACCATTGTTACGCAGTGGGCGGGTATTGAAAAAGAAATTGTAACCTACGGTGATTTGTGGTCAGCTTTTGAAATTGAAACCTTCAACAACAACTCGCAACCGTTGTATGCCATCATTGATCCAATGACTGAAGGAAATGAGGAGCTCATGAATCAACCTGTAGGATACACCCCTGACGAAAAAGAATTCCGTGCTTGGCTCGAAGAAGGATTGCAAGCTTTCAACAAAAAGTAATGGGTAACGTTAGTTAATCGACTTGACGCATTAAAAACTTTTTCGTTTCTTCGTGAGGAATGAAAAAAGGACTTTTACTTTTCTTATCGATATGTTTTTCTCTCGTGCTTTCTGCGCAAAAAACTATCGTATTCGGAACAGTAGTCGATGCCGTTAGCAAGCAAACTATCCCCTTTGCTCCTGTCTATTTCGTTGGAACAAAGTCTGGAACAACTTCAGATGAAAACGGGAAATACAGAATTGAAACTTACTACTCGAGCGACACCCTTCGCTGCAAAGGCATGGGCTATGCACAACAGTCATTCTATGTAAAGCAAGGTTCTACCAAAGAAATAAACTTTGCTCTCGCAGATGAAAACACCACCAGCGTTGTAGTCATTCGTCCGAAAGATGAACCCAATCCCGCGATAGCACTCATGAAAAAAGTGATCGCCAATAAAAAAATTAACAACAGAGAAAAATTAGATGCCTACGAATACGAGGCCTACAACAAAGTAGAATTCGATTTGAATAATATAAGCGCAGCCATAGGCGACAAGAAACTCATGAAACCTTTCGAATTTATTTTCGAAGGAATAGACACTACACAGGAAAAGCCATACTTACCCGTTTTCATGACTGAATCACTTTCCGATTTTTACTACAGACGCAATCCAAAAATTTCCAAAGAAATAGTCAAAGGCACCCGAGTAACCGGAGTAGAAAATCAAAGCGTAAATCAGTTCTTGGGCGACATGTACCAGAACGTAAACATCTACGACAACGAAATTGTTATCTTCTCGAAAAGTTTCACCTCTCCTGTCTCGACCTACGCATTAGGGTTCTATGATTACGGTCTAGTAGACAGCGCTTTCATTGAAGGGAAGTGGTGTTACAAATTGGAATTTTTTCCACGTAGAAAACAAGAACTTTTGTTTCATGGTGAAATGTGGATTCACGACACTACCTATGCGGTCAAGCAGGTAGATGCGGCAATATCTGAAGATGCCAACATCAACTGGATTAAGGAATTCAGTGTGCATCAAGAATACAACGAAATAGAACACGAAGTTTGGATGCTCGTAAAAGATCAGCTCTTGGTTGAATTCAATATGAGCGAAAAAAAGATCGGGATATACGGAAGAAAAAACAGCAGCTATAAAAGATTCATTATTAACAAACCTCGTGAAGACCCCTTCTACCAGGGGTACACCGACATTGTTGTTGATCCGAACTCTTCCAATCACGACGATGCCTATTGGCAAAGCATGCGGCATACAGCTTTAACAGCGAAAGAACAGCGCATCTTCAATATGGCAGATACGCTAAAAACCCTTCCGCAATTCCAAACGGTAACGGATATTATTACGCTTTTCGTTTCTGGATATAAAGTGAAAGGAAACTTTGAATTCGGACCCTATTACACGTTTTATAGCTTCAATCCAATCGAAGGAAACCGTCTTCGCTTTGGCGGAAGAACAAGCAATGCGTTCAGCACGAAACTCATGCTCGACGGTTACTTAGCCTACGGCTTCCGAGACGATCAATTCAAATACGGAGCAGGTGGCTTGTACATCATTCAAAAGAGTCCACGATTCGCTATTTCCGCTCACGGAAAAAGAGACATGGAACAATTAGGTCTTGGAGCTGGGGCCTTCCGTCAAGACAATATTTTATCTTCTCTCTTCAGAAGAAATCCGGCTAACAAGCTCACAGATGTAACCGACTTCAATTCTTACATTGAAAAAGAGTGGTTGTACGGACTTTCCAATAAACTCATATTTACCCACCGCGCATTAAGGCCCGCCGGAACAAAATATTCTTACACTCGATTTCTTCCACTTACCAATAGCTACGAAAAAGAGAACGCACTCATAACAACAGAGGTTTCTCTTTATACCCGATTTGCCTTCAAAGAAAAATTCGTTTACGGAGAATTCGAACGCATTAGCTTAGGAACGAACTATCCTGAATTTGAAATGATCTACAGCCTTGCAATGCCAGGTGTAATGAACGCTGAATACAAATACCAACGACTGCAAATGCAGGTGTATGACAAAATGCGTTTCGGTCCCTTTGGATATTTAAACCTCACGGTTCAAGCAGGAAAAATTTTCGGAAATCTTCCTTATCCCATGCTTCAAATGCACCAAGGAAACGAAACTTTTTTCTATGACGAAGCGAGTTACAATACGATGAACTACTTCGAATTTGTAAGCGACAAATGGGCAAGTGTTTGGGCCTCTTACCACGCTGAAGGTTTGTTATTCAACAAGATTCCGCTATTGCGCAAGTTGAAATGGCGCGAAGTCGCAAGTGCAAAAGTGTTGGTTGGGAGTTATGATTTGAAGAATGACGAATTGCTGAGTCGTGATTTTAACGCAGACGGGATTGCAGATATTTATCGTTTGAAGCAGCCCTATGCGGAAGCCGCCATCGGGATAGAAAACATCTTTAAGATTCTTCGTGTAGATGCCTTGTGGCGTTTGTCTTACCTCGATCACGCGAACATTGTTCGTTTCGGTTTGCGCGCAAAACTTCAATTCGAATTCTAAAACCTATCTTCGCCGCATGTTTGAAAAAGCAATCATCCCCAACACCCTCACCATGCTGAATTTAGTTATGGGATGCGCAGCGTTATTGGCACACAATGTTCAAGAGGCATTCACCTTCGTACTTATTGCCGCATTTGCAGATCTTTTAGACGGATTGGTAGCACGTGCCATTGGTGCGGCTTCCGAGATGGGAAAACAATTGGATTCTTTAGCCGATGTAGTAAGCTTCGGTGTTGTTCCTGCTTTTTGGCTTTACCAACTTCTTCAACCTGAAATAAAATTGTGGGCTGCATTCGCTTTTCTTCTTGCCGTTGCTGCTGCTTTTCGATTGGCCCGTTTCAATTTAGACACTTCGAAATCAACCGGATTCAAAGGACTTCCCGTGCCCGCTAATGGATTGTTTTGGCTGAGTGTTTTGTCGTTGACGGAAACAGAACCTTTGAGCACTGAAGTTCTCATTGGACTCATCCTTCTCTTTGCATTCCTTATGGCATCTACGTTGCCGCTCCTTTCCTTCAAATTTTCAAATTTTAGTTGGAAGGAAAACGCCATGAAGTTTATTCTCATTGGAAGTATCATCATTGCCGCTATTGGATCTCATTTCATTCTGAAAAAAGTCCTATGGACTGTTCCAATTGCCTTACTTTTGTACCTTATTTTATCTGCCGTTCAACACCTATTTGGGAAACACCATGAAAAAGTTTAAAGCTGAAATTAACGTAATGCCGTTGGAAGCATTATTAGATCCACAAGGAAAAGCAGTGACCTCGTCATTGAACAGTTTATCTATTGGCACCATTGCTAACGTTCGCGTTGGAAAACACATGAGTTTATTCGTTGAGTCTGCCGACCATGCGGGTGCAGAACAAATCGTTGATCAAGCATGCAAGAAATTGTTGTGCAACGAAATCATGGAGTACTACACTTTCACCGTTGTAGAGGCCTAATGCGATTTTTCGCAATTCTTGTTTTATACTTTGTAACCTTTGCCGGAACAGCGCAAGTGAGTGATACGGTCATTGTTCGTAAACCCGTTTCTTTCGGATACAAAACCAGTGAAGTTGCGAGAGAGATTAAGGCACTCATCATTCATTCAACCTTTAACGCGTCATTTCCAAACATTCAAAATCCCGATACTTTCTCGGTCAAAGGGGTAATTAAACAATTCAAGCAATACAACGTTGCTGCGCATTATTTAATTGGAAGAGACGGCGTTGTTTATCAATTGGTAGATAACGAAAACATAGCTTTTCACGCTGGAAAAAGTCAACTTCCCGATGGAACAACTGATGTGAATGCATGTTCGATTGGTATTGAAATCATGTGCACCTATACCGTTGGTCCGAACGAGGCGCAATACGCAGTGCTGCGTAAACTTATCGATCAACTTGATGCAGAGTACAACTTCAAGTATATCCTCGGTCACTTCGATATTGCTCCGGGAAGAAAGACAGACCCTTGGCACTTCAAGGATGATGGTTTTTTTCGGAAATAATTCTATTCCTTTCCGCCTATTCTTTGTAACTTCCTTTCCTTAACCATAACCGTTTCCATGAAAAAGATTTTACTTGCTTTTGCATTTTTCGTGTCTTTTCAGGCCTTTTCACAAGCTCCTTCGAATGACATTTGCACCAATGCCATTGAATTAATTCCAAACGCTGGAATAGTTGCCTCCACAAACTTGAATACAGTAACGGAAGGAACAAGTCCTTCTTGTGGTGTTGGCGCAGGCGCAGCAATAAAAGACGTTTGGTACAAATTCACTTTTACTGGAGGAACCTTCACATTAACAACCACCTTAGGCACACTAGCAGACACGCGCATGGCTGTATACAACAGTTGCACGGGAACCCAATTGCTTTGCAACGATGACGCTGCGGGAATGGGTTACGCCTCTCAATTGGTTATGACATGCCCAGCCTTAACGGTGGGTACAACGTATTATGTTCAAGTTGGTGGATACAACAATCTCCAAGGAAATTTTAGTATTCAATTAACCTCTGCTGACATTGCAGGTTGTACAGACCCTTCAGCAGGAAACTACAACTCATGCGCTACAGTTGACAATGGATTGTGTAACATTTTTATGCCGAACGAAACATGCGCTACAGCAGCCGCTTTCGTGCCAAACAGCGGCGTTATTGTAACCAATAACAACAATGTTGCAACAGGACCAACACCTGGCTGCGGCGGAACCATCCGCGA